>CANQFT010000005.1 GCA_947599925.1 uncultured Oscillospiraceae bacterium
CCACTGCTTGCCCCGGGTGACGCCGGGCCGATCCCCGGCCTTGGCGGACTTGCGGCCAGCCACCTGGTTGATGAAGGTGGATTTGCCCACGTTGGGCACCCCCACCACCATCACCCGGACCTTCCGGCCCACCATGCCCTTCTCCTGCCAGCGGGCGATCTGGGGCGCCAGGGCCTCTTTGACTGTGAAGGAAAAATCCTTTACACCCTTTCCCGTTCTGGCGTCCGTGGTCAAGATCGCCCAGCCCTTGGCCTTGAAGAAGGCCGCCCAGCGCGCCGTGGCCTCCGGGTCGGCCTGGTCGGTGCGGTTGAGGACGATCAGCCGGGGCTTGGCGCCTACGATGCTGTCGATGTCCGGGTTTCGAGAGGAGATGGGGATGCGGGCGTCAATGATCTCGGCCACCATGTCTACGTTCTTCAGATCGGCCTCGATCTGCCGCCGGGTCTTGGTCATGTGGCCCGGATACCACTGGATGTTCACCGCCGTCTCCCTCCCCGCGCTGTCATGTGTTTTCCCTTTACATCCCCTGCCGCTGCTGGGTCAGCTTCTCAAGCAGGGCCTCCAGCTTCTCCTGGCGGTCGCGCTCGGCCTGGACCACGTTGGCGGGGGCTTTTTCCACGAAATTGGGGTTGCCCAGCTTTGTTTTCAACCCGTCCAGGTCCTTTTGGACCTTGGCCAGTTCCCTGTCCAGCCGGGCCTTTTCCTGCTCCAAGTCCACCAACTCCGCGAGGGGGATCAGCATCTGGGCGGCGTGGGTCACTACGCTGACCATACCGGTCTGGTCGGCGGGAGCGTCGGTGGTGATGGTGACCTGGTCGGCGTAGGCCAGCCGTTTGAGGTGGGCCTCGCCCTGGCGGAAAATCGGGGCGTCGGCGGTGACAAGGGTCAGATGGGTCTTTTTGGACGGGGGCACATTCATCTCACTGCGGCGGGTCCGCACCGCGCCGATGGCCTCCATGATCAGGGCCATGGACTTTTCCTCCTCCGGGAAGTCCAGATGGGGGTCCACGGCGGGCCAGCTCTGGAGCATGAGGAAGGTCCCCTCCCCCACCTCGGCGCCGTGGGGCAGGGCCTGCCAGACCTCCTCGGTGATGAAGGGCATAAAGGGGTGCAGGAGCTTCAAAACCTGGGTCAGCACATGGCACAGCACCTGCTGGGCGCTGGTCTTGGCCTCCTCGTCCTGGCCCTGGAGACGGGACTTGGTGAGCTCGATATACCAGTCGCAGTAGTCGTCCCAGATGAAGTCGTAGATCTTGGCGGCGGCCACGCCCAACTCGTATTTTTCCATGTTTTCCGTGACCTCGGCGATGAGGCGGTTCAGCCTGGAGAGGATCCACTTGTCCTCCAGCTCCAGCCGGTCAGGCAGGGCGCACCGGTCGATGGTGAGGTTCATCATCAGAAAGCGGCTGGCGTTCCAGATCTTGTTGGCGAAGTTGCGGTACGCCTCGCACCGCTCCGTGAAAAAGCGCATATCATTTCCCGGGGAATTGCCGCTGACGAGGTTGAAGCGCAGGGCGTCGCAGCCGTACTGGTCGATGATCTCCAGCGGGTCGATGCCGTTGCCCAGGGACTTGGACATCTTGCGGCCCTTTTCATCCCGGACCAGGCCGTGGATGAGCACGGTGTGGAAGGGGCTCCTGCCCGTGTGCTCACAGCCGGAAAAGACCATCCGGGCCACCCAGAAGAAGATGATGTCGTACCCCGTCACCAGCACGTTGGTGGGGTAGAAGTATTTCAGGTCCTCCGAGTTCTCGTCCGGCCAGCCCAGGGTAGAGAAGGGCCAGAGGGCGGAGGAGAACCAGGTGTCCAGCACGTCCTCCTCCTGGCGGATGCGCTTGGAGTGGCAGTGGGCGCACTCGGTGGGGTCGGTCTCGGCCACGGTCATCTGGCCGCAGTCGTCGCAGGTCCAGGCGGGGATGCGGTGGCCCCACCAGAGCTGGCGGGAGATGCACCAGTCGTGGACGTTTTCCATCCAGTTGGTGTAGATCTTGGCGAAGCGGTCGGGGACGAACTTCAGTTCCCCGTCCTGGACCACCCGCAGGGCCTCTCTGGCCAGGGGCTCCATCTTCACGAACCACTGGGCGGAGATCAGGGGCTCCACGTCGCTGCCACAGCGGTAGCAGGTGCCCACGTTGTGCTGGTGGTCCTCCGTCTTGACCAGGTAGCCGCCCGCCTCCAGGTCGGCCAGGATGGCCTTGCGGGCCTCGTAGCGGTCCAGGCCGGAGTATTTGCCGTAGCCCTGGGAGATGGTGCCGTCGTCCTCGATGACCCGGATGTTTTCCAGGCTGTGGCGCAGACCCACCTCAAAGTCGTTGGGGTCGTGGGCCGGGGTCATTTTGACACAGCCGGTGCCAAAGGCCCGGTCCACATACTCGTCGGCCACGATGGGGATCTCCCGCTCCACCAGGGGCAGCAGGCAGGTCTTGCCCACGATGTCGGCGTACCGCTCGTCCTCAGGATGGACGGCCACGCCGCTGTCGCCAAGCATGGTCTCCGGCCGCGTGGTGGCCACGATGACGTACTTGTCCGCCTCCCCCACGATGGGGTAGCGGATGTGCCAGAGCTTGCCGGGCTTGTCCTTATACTCCACCTCGGCGTCACTGAGGGCGGTGGTGCAGTGGGGGCACCAGTTGACGATGCGCGAGCCCTTGTAGATGAGGCCCTTGTTGTAGAGGCTGACGAACACGTGCCGCACGGCGGCGGAGAGGCCCTCGTCCATGGTGAAGCGGGCCCGGTCCCAGTCGCAGGAGGCGCCCAGCTTCTTCTGCTGTTCCACGATGCGGCCGCCGTATTTCTCCTTCCAGGCCCAGACCCGTTCCAGGAATTTCTCCCGGCCCAGGTCGTAGCGGGTCCTGCCCTCGTTCACCCGCAGGTCCTCTTCCACCTTGATCTGGGTGGCGATGCCGGCGTGGTCGGTGCCGGGGACCCACAGCGCGGCGTAGCCCTGCATCCGCTTGAAGCGGATGAGGGTGTCCTGCAAGGTGGAGTCCATGGCGTGGCCCATGTGGAGTTGGCCGGTGACGTTGGGCGGCGGGATGACGATGGTAAAGGGCTTTTTGTCCGGGTCGCGGACGGTCTTGAAGCAGCCCGCCTGTTCCCAGGCGGCGTAAATACGCCCCTCCACCTCCTGGGGCTCGTAGGTCTTGGGCAGTTCCTTTTTCATAGCTTCTTCCTCCTTATTCCCTGGCGGTCAAAGTTCTTTGATGTTCCGTTGTAGTTTCTCCTCCAAAAATGCTTTCAACGCAGCCGCGTCTCCCCGCTCCAGCGCCCGCTCTGGGAGGATCAGCGCGTGCTTGCGGTCCACAAAGAGTAGATAGAGCCCCCGGGCGTGGTACGCCTCCTCCACCGCGGACCAGGGAGAGACGCCCTCCCCCTTTTCGTCGTGGCCGTGAATGCCGTCGTCGGCCAGGGTGACGGTCTGCTCTCCCCCGCCCCGCACCAGCATCCTCTGGCTTTGCCAGGCGTTGAGCCGGGGCCGCCAGCAGGGCGCGGTGACCATGGCCGCCCCCAGCAGGGCCAGGACGAGGGCCAGCCCCACCTTCTCCCGGAGGAAGATCAGCATCAGCGCCGCCTCCAGCAGAGCCGCCGCGCCCAGGGCGATCCCCAGTACCCGGAGGAGCCCGCTCCACCAGCGGCGGTGGACCTTCTCGTGGATCAAATTCAGGGTGAGCATATCCTGAAACTCCAGTTGGAAGCGAAACTGATACATCTTCTCCCTCCTGACAAAAAGCGCCCTGAGCGCACGGCTCAGGGCGAATCGCTCCGCGGTACCACCTGAATTGGGTCTCCTTGTTCCCTTAACGCGGGAGACGGCGGGCTTACTGACATTTCAGCGCCGCGGCTCCGGGGCCACCTTCCCACCGCTGACCGGGAAAGCTCACACCGTCCGCTTCCTCTCTTGACCGGCCCCCGCGGGGTACTCCTCCCCATCAACGCCTTTGCAACGGGTGGATTTTACCACAGTTTCTCCCATTTGTCAATCTTTGGCCCGGCCCTCTTGACAAATGGGGGAAAAACTACTATGGTGAAAGCAACGGGAAAGGAGGTTTGAACCTATGGCGGTGCTTCATCTGAACAGCGAGGGCTTCCAAAAGCTGCTGGAGGCCGGAGGGACCATGCTGGTGGACTTCTGGGCCGGCTGGTGCGGGCCGTGCAAGATGCTGGGACCGGTGATCGAGGAGCTGGCGGCGCAGTATGACGGCGTGGTCACTGTTGGCAAGGTGGATGTGGACGACAGCCAGGAACTGGCGATGAAATACGGCGTGATGAACATTCCCACGGTCATTCTGTTCCAGCGGGGCAACGAGGTGGACAGGCTGGTGGGCGTGCTGCCCAAGGACCGGTTCTGCCAGATGATCGAGGCCCATCTCTGAGACGTTCGGGCCGCAAAAATCCCCTGACCAGGCGGTCAGGGGATCTTTATTTTTGTGCGGGAGCTCAGAAGAACCGTTTCACATCCTCCGAGGCCAGGGACTCGTCGGCGGAGATCGTGATGGTGAACTTGATGTTGTTTTTCTCCGAGAAGTTGTCCAGCCAGGCCAGGAAGCTGTCCAGCTGGGGACCGCAGTCGCTGGGGACGATCTTGCACAGGCTGTCGATGAAGATGTGGGTGATGTCAAAGTTTCCGGCGTAAAGGCCGGAAATGAAACCACGCATGACCTCAAAGGTGTTGAGGTTATATGGCTCGGCCTCCACCAGACGGATCCGGCTGTGGATGTCATAGGTGAGTTTACGGCCCTTTTCGATGCAGATCACGTTGCCATGCTCGTTGTTGACGGCGCTGTTGATAAGGTCGATCATCTGCTTGGTCTTGCCGCTGCCCTTCACGCCCATGATAACTTTGACCATGTAATCACTCCTCGAATGTATTCCGCTCCGGCGAGGTGTGCCGGACTTTCCTTTATCTTAACATCTCAAGGAAAAGATTGCAACCGTTTTCCCGCTTTTTTCAAAAAACTTTTCAGCTCTCCACGCCGCCGGTCTGGAACATGGGCGGGACCTCCTGGCCGGGCAGGGCCCGCTTGAGCGGTTCGTAGTATTTGCCCCGGTACTGGGCGTAGAGCTGGTCGAAGTTGGCGTCGCTTCCGCCCTCGTGGAGCTGGTGGAAGTAGAGATGGGCGTTCTCCCGCACTGGGTCGCCGCTCTTGGCGTCTTCCCGGAGGATATACATGGCCACGTTGGAGCAGTGGTCGGCCACACGCTCCAGATTGATGAGCAGTTCCAGGAACTGGGTGCCGATCTCGATGGTGCAGTCACCGCTCTTGAGCCGCTCGATGTGGCGGCTGCGGAGCTCGTCCCGCATCAGGTCGATGACCTCTTCCAGCGGCTCCACCTCGCGGGCGATGCGGTCGTCCCGGTGGGCGTAACAGTCCAGGGTCAGGCGGATGATGTTGCCCACCGCGGCGGTGAGCTGCTTGAGTTCGCCCTTGGCCTCGTCGGAAAATTCCAGGCCCGCCTCGTCCATGGTCTGGGCGCACTCGGCCACGTTGACCACATAGTCCCCGATGCGTTCAAAGTCGGACAGGGTGTGCAGAAGTTCAGAGACCCGGTTGGAGTCGGCGCTGTTGAGGGAGCGGTTGGACAGGCGGACCAGGTAGTTGTCCAGGTTGGTCTCCAGCTTGTCGATGACGTCCTCCACCTCTTGCAGACGCTCGAAGCGCTTGGCGTCAAAATCCATCAGCAGTTCCACCGAGCGCTTGAAGTTCTCCTGGGCCAGCGTGCCCATCTGGATGACGGCGTCGTGGGATTTTTCCAGGGCCAGAGAGGGAGAGGCCAGAAAGCGCTCGTCCAGGATGGAGGTCTCGATCTCCTCCTTGTCGCCGGGCACCAGCCGCTCCACCAGCCGCACCAGCTGTTTGCGGAAGGGCAGCAGCAGCGCGGTGCAGGCCAGGTTGAAGATGAGGTGGAAGTTGGCGATGATGCCCATGTCTACCCGGCTGTTCCATATCTCAAAGTGGAACAGGGCATTTCCCGCGTAGAGCACGATCAGGAAAAAGACCGAGCCAAAGACATTGAAGATCAGGTGGATGAAAGCGGTGCGCTTGGCGTTTTTGCTGGCGCCGGAGCTGGAGATCAGCGCCGTCAGCGTGGTGCCGATGTTCTGGCCCAGGATCATGGGCACGGCGGCGCCAAAGGTGATGGCCCCGGTGGCGCTCAGGGACAGGAGGATGCCGGTGAAGGCGGTGGAACTTTGGAGCAGGGCGGTGAAGCCCGCGCCCACCAGCAGACCCAGCGGAGGGATGTCGGCCACGGCGGTGAATACGTCCTCCAGCCACGGCGCTCCCATCAGACCGCCCTCGCCCCGCACGGCAGCGGTCATGGAGTTCATGCCGATGAACAGCAGTCCCATGCCAAGCAGGATCTGGCCCACATCCTTTTTTTTGCCGCCGGAGATATACATATAGAAGATGATGCCCACCAGGGCGAGCAGGGGCCCCAGGCACTCGGGCTGGAGAAGCCGCAAAAACACGTTGCCGTCGTCGCTGATGTCCGCCAGACGGAGGATCTGGGCGGTGATGGTGGTGCCGATGTTGGCGCCCATGATGATGCCCACCGTCTGCTCCAGCTTCATGATGCCGGCGTTGACAAAGCCCACGCACATGACCGTGGTGGTGGCGGAGGAGTGGATCAGGGCGGTGACCAGCGCGCCCAGGAGAACGCCCATGAACACGTTGCTGGTCAGCCGTTCCAACACGCTCTCCAACTTGCCGCCGGAGACCTTTTCCAACCCTTTTGTCATGGTTGTCATGCCAAACAGGAATGTGGCGATGGCGCCGGCCAGGGCGATCACATTGGTCCACTCCAAGGCTCTCTCCTCCGTTTCTTCGGTGCGGTCGCTGGGAACGGTCTCACTCCCCTGCGCGATACATGATACAGTATACGCCAAATTTCCCCGCTCGTAAAGGGGCAATTTTACATTTTACCTGTCTACATACCCCTGTTTCTCCCCAAATTTGTCCCCAGCGGGAAATTTGACGCCTTTTCATTTACACCGCGGGATTTTTGGTCTATAATAGCAAACACGACATTTTTTGGGGAGGTGGAGCCCGGTGAAGCGGCTTTTGGCCCTGGCGGCGGCGGTGGCGCTGTTGGCGGGCTGTGCCCCTCAGACGGCGGACGACGGCAAGACCCATATCCTCTGCACCACCTACCCCGTCTACCTCTTTACCACCGCCGTCACCCAGCACGCGGAGGACGTGGAGGTGGAGCTTCTGGTCAACCAGCAGACCTCCTGCCTGCACAACTACACGCTGACGGTGCGGGACATGAAGGCCCTTGAGCGGGCGGACGCCATTGTGATGAACGGCGCGGGGCTGGAGGACTTTCTGGCCGACGCCCTGGCCCAGAGGGACGTGCCCGTCATCGACTGCTCGGAGGGCATCCCCCTCCTCCCCGCCCTGGACCGCCACGGGGACGGGGAAGAACACGAGGCGGATCCCCACTATTGGATGGACCCACGGCGGGCGGCTCAGGCGGTGGAGACCATCGCCGACGAGCTCTCTGAGCTGGACAGCCGCCAGCGGGACCTCTACCAGTCCAACGCCCTGGCCGCCCAGGCCCAAGGTCTGGGCGATCAGGCCCAGGACGGGGACGCGGCCCAGGCCATGGCCACCCGTGTCACGGATGGGGCGCGGTCCCTCTCCGCCGTGTGCGCCTCCACCGGCCTTATCACCTTCCACGACGGGTTCCAATACTTCGCCGACGCCTTTGGCCTGGAGCTCCTGGCCTCCATCGAGGAGGAGGAGGGGGCCGAGGCAAGCGCCAAGGAGCTGATGGAGCTGGTGGCGCTGGTGGAGGAGCGGAACATCCCGGCGATTTTTGTAGAGAAAAACGGCTCCCGCCGCTCCGCCGACGTGATCGCCCGCGAGACTGGGTGTAAAGTGGTCGAGCTTGACATGGTCATGAGCGGAGAGGGCCATGGCCTCCAGCCCTATCTGGAGGCCATGGAGGGAAATCTGGAGGCTGTACTGGAGGCGCTTTCATGAGCGAAAACCTGCACAAACACAGCGGCGAGGGCTGTAAGGGCGCCTGCTGTCTGCGGGTCACAGACCTTGGGGTGTCCGCTGAGGGACGCACCATCCTGCAAGGCATTGACCTTCACATCCACTGCGGGCAGATCGTGGCCCTCATCGGGCCCAACGGCGCGGGAAAGTCCACCTTGTTCAAAGCCATTTTGGGCCAACAGCCCCACACCGGGTCCATCCAGTTTGAGCGCTCCGGCGGCAAGCGGACCCGGCCCCTGGTGGGCTATGTGCCCCAGTCCCCGGCCTTTGACCAGGGCGAGCCGGTGAGCGTGCTGGATCTCTTTGTCGCCGCCATTTCCAGATGGCCCGTGTTCCTGCCCATCCCCAAGGCCCTGCGGGCCAAGGTGGAGGAGTGCCTGGGCCGTGTCCACGGCGAGGGGCTGATCGACCAGCGGCTGGGCTCTCTCTCCGGCGGCGAGCTGCAACGGGTCCTGCTGGCGCTGGCGCTGGAGCCCCTGCCCCATGTGCTGATCCTGGACGAGCCCTTCTCCGGCGTGGATGTGGAGGGGGAACTGCGGCTTTTGAGACTGCTGGACGAACTGCGCCGGACCTTTGATCTGTCGGTACTGCTCTCCACCCACGACTTTTCCAACCTGGGCGACTACGCCGACAAGGTGGTCTTGATGAAGGAGACGGTGCTGAAGGTGGGCACGGCCCAGGAAGTGATGGATTCGCCGGAGTTTGCCCAGGTCTTTCACCTGCGGCTGGAAAGAGGGTGAGCGGTGATGCCGGAGTTTATGAAAAACGCCCTGCTGGCGGTGCTGGTCATCTCGCCGCTGTTCGGGCTCTTGTCCACCATGGTGGTCCAGAGCGACCTGTCCTTTTTCTCCGACGCCCTGGGCCACAGCGCCTTCACCGGCATCGCCATCGGCGTGCTGTGCCGCCTGGCGAGCCCCATGTGGGCCGCGGCGGCGCTGGCGCTGATCCTGGCGGGGCTCTTCACCTGGGTCAAGGGCCGGACCCGGCTCCACAGCGACACGGTCATCGGCGTCTTTTCCTCCACCGCCGTGGCTCTGGGCATCTTTTTCGCCACGTTGGGCGGCGGCAGCTTCGCCAAGTTCAATTCCTATCTCATCGGTGACATCCTCAGCGTGGAACCCGCCATGATCGCCCTGTTGGCGGCGGTTTTGCTGGCGGTGGCACTGCTGTGGCTCTCCTCTTTTAACCCCATCCTGCTCTCTTCGGTCCATCCGGCCCTGGCCGCCAGCCGAGGGGTGCGCGTTGGGGCGCAGGAGTGGCTGTTTACCTCGGCGGTGGCGCTGGCGGTGACGCTGTCCATGACCTGGGTGGGACTTTTGGTCATCAACTCCCTGCTGGTCCTGCCGGCCGCCGGAGCCCGGAACATGGCCTCCAACGTGCGGCAATACCACCTGCTCTCGGTCCTCAACGCGCTGGCCGCGGGGCTGGCGGGACTGCTGGCGTCCTATTATCTGGGGGCCTCCACCGGGGCCTGCATCACGCTGGTGCTGGCGCTGTTTTTCGTCTTTTCCTTTGTGGGGCGCCGCCATGGATAAGGGAGATACGCCCAAGAAGCCCCGCCCCGGCGGGGTCCACGCCGGGCACCGCAGCCGGATGCGCCACCGGTTCCTTGTCTCCGGCCTCGACGGGTTTCAGGACCACGAGGTGCTGGAATTCCTGCTCTACTACTCCATTCCCCGCCGGGACGTGAACGAGACGGCGCATCTCCTGCTGGACCGCTTTGGCTCCGTGCAGGGCGTGCTGGACGCGACGGAGAAGGAGCTGTGCCAGGTCCCCGGCGTGGGCCCATGCACGGCCCACTTTCTGAACATCATCCCGGAACTGATGACCCAGATGGCCCGGCAGACCCAGCGGGTGGAAAGTTTCCGGTTGGAGACGCCCCAGGACGTGGAGAACTATCTGTCCAACCGGCTCCGCATCCCGCTGGCGCCGGGCCAACTCCTGCTGGTGCTCACCGACCGGGTCTTTACGGTCCTTGCCACCCACCGCTATGACAGGTTTGACCAGCTGACCCTGCTGGAACTGGTTGACCGCACCACCTCCGTGGAGGCCAATTTCTGCGTCCTCATCGAGCACGTGGACGACGTGACCGGCCCTCCCCCGCCTGGGCGGTTGGAAGCCCTGCCGGGCATATCCAAGCACCTGGCGGCCCAGTTGACGCCCCTCTGGGACTATCTGACGGTGGACGATCTGGGCCATCCGCCCCGTTCCTACACCCGCAGAGGGCTGCTCTTGCCCTACTGAGCGGCGCGGAAAAAGGTGGTTGACAAACAGCCGCCAAACGTCTATAATAGCTAATGCCTTGAACGAAAAGGTATGCGCGGATGTGCTGGAACTGGTAGACTGGCTAGCTTGAGGTGCTAGTGTCCGGATGGACGTGCGGGTTCGAGTCCCGCCATCCGCACCAAACAGGAGAGACACCCATTCGGTGTCTCTCCTGTTTTTGATACGCCTGAGGATCGGAGGACGGAGCGATGCGGGAGTTCACCGTGGGGAAAAACGACGCCGGGCAGCGGCTGGACCGCTGGCTGGGCAAGACCATACCCCTGCTACCGGGCCCTCTGGCCCAGAAATACATCCGTCTGAAGCGGGTCAAGGTGGGCGGCAAGGGCGCCAAGCGGGACTACCGGCTCCAGGAGGGCGACCTCCTTCAGCTCTACATCAACGACGAGTTCTTCGACGCGCCCACCGAGGACAACGCCTTCCTCTCGGTGTTCACGCCACAGCTGGACATCGTATACGAAGACGAGAACCTCATCCTCTGCAACAAGAGGCCGGGACTGCTGTGCCACCCGGACCAGGGAGAGTACGTCTCCACCCTCATCACCCACATCCAGGCCTACCTCTACCAGAAGAAGGAGTGGTCGCCCCGGAGGGAGAACGCCTTTGCCCCCGCCCTCTGCAACCGCATCGACCGCAACACCGGCGGCATCGTCATCGCCGCCAAGAACGCGGAGACCCTGCGGGTGATGAACCAGAAGATACAAGACCGGGAGATCGAGAAGTTCTACCTCTGCGTGGTGGCGGGCACGCCCAAGCCGGAACGGGGCCGTCTGGAGAACTTTTTGCTCAAGGACGAGGCGAAAAAACAGGTCAGCGTCCACCCAAGGCCCATCCCCGGCGGCCGCAGCGCGGTGACGGAGTACAGGACCCTAGCCTCGGCGGGCGGGCTGTCGCTGGTGGAGTGCCGCCTGGTCACAGGCCGGACCCACCAGATTCGGGCGCAGATGGCCCACGCGGGCCACCCTCTGCTGGGAGACGGCAAGTATGGCGACGGGCGGCTCAACCGCCGCTACGGGCGGACCATGCAGTGCCTGTGGTCCTACAAGCTGGTTTTTTCCTTCACCACCCCCGCCGGACCGCTGGAGCCCCTGAACGGCCGGAGCTGGACGGTGCGGGATGTAGATTTTGTGGAGGAATATTTCCCAGGCGCGGCGGAATTTTTGTAAAAGGTGGAAAAATCTCCGTTTTCCTGTTGACTTTTGCGGCGGTTTTGTTTATGATATGTGCCACGAGGCGTACCCATCCGCACGGTGGGTACGCCTTTTTTTCCAAAATCCTACACTGTGAAATGGGGGAGGATATATGCCCAAGGAGTTGATCCGTCTATCGGACTGCGTCGTAAAATTCGACGACGAGATCATTCTCGACCAACTGAACCTCTACATCAACGACAGGGAATTTCTCACGCTTCTGGGTCCCAGCGGGTGCGGCAAGACCACCACCCTTCGCATCATCGGCGGGTTTCTGGCCCCCACCTCAGGAGACGTGTTTTTCGACGGCCAGCGCATCAACGACCTGCCGCCCAACAAGCGCCAGGTGAACACAGTGTTCCAAAAATACGCCCTGTTTCCCCATCTGAATGTCTACGAAAACGTGGCCTTTGGCCTGCGCATCGCCAAGGTCCCCGACGGCGAGGTCCATCAGCGGGTGCTGGAGATGCTGGAGATCGTCAACCTCAAGGGCTTTGAAAAGCGGTCCATCTCCGCCCTCTCCGGCGGTCAGCAGCAGCGCGTGGCCATCGCCAGGGCCCTGGTGAACCGCCCCAAGGTCCTGCTGCTGGACGAGCCGCTGGGCGCGCTGGATATGCGGCTTCGCAAGGATATGCAGACCGAGCTCAAGCGCATCCAGCAGGAGTTGGGCATCACCTTTGTCTACGTCACCCACGACCAGGAAGAGGCCCTGGCCATGAGCGACACGGTGGTGGTGATGGACGGGGGCCGCATCCAGCAGATCGGCACGCCGGAGGACATTTACAACGAGCCCAAGAACGCCTTTGTGGCCGACTTCATCGGCGAGAGCAACATCATTGACGGCGTGATGCGCGCCGACGGCGTGGTGGAGATCTTCAGCCGCCGGTTCCAGTGCCTGGACGGCGGCTTCGCCCCCGACGAGCCGGTGGATGTGGTCATCCGGCCGGAGGACGTGGACATCGTCAGCGCCGACGAGGGCCAGCTCAAGGGCACAGTGACCCAGGTGACTTTCAAGGGCGTCCACTACGACACCATCGTGGACTTTTACGGCTTCAAGTGGCTCATTCAGACCACCGACTACTGCCCTGTGGACAGTCACATCGGCATCAAGATCGACCCCGACGGCATCCATGTGATGAAAAAGAGCGCCTACTCCGGTATGTTTGGCGACTATTCCTCCTACTCCGAGGAATACGACGAGATCGGCGACGCCACCATGGCGCCGGGCGAGGAGGACAGCGGGGATGAAGAATAAGTCGCGCCGTCTCGCCATTCCCTATGTCATCTGGATGGCCCTGTTCGTGGTGGCCCCCATCGTGCTGATGGTCATCTACGCCTTCACCGCCGAGGGCGGCGGCCTGGCGCTGGACAACTTTACCAGCATGGGCGCCTATCTGGACGTATTCCTCCGCTCCTTTGAACTGGCCCTGATCGCGACCCTGGTGTGTCTGCTCGTCGGCTACCCCGTGGCCTATTGCATGGCCAAGGAAGGGCCCCGGTTCCAGCGGATCGCCATGGCGCTGATCATGCTGCCCATGTGGATGAACTTTCTCCTGCGGACCTACGCGTGGATGTCCATTTTGGAGAACAACGGGCTTATCAACCAGTTTTTGGGGGCCATTGGCGTGCTGGACCTGCTGGGGGTGGATCACATCCGGCTCATTCGCACCCAAGGGGCGGTGGTGCTGGGGATGGTGTATAACTACCTGCCCTTTATGATCCTGCCCATCTACTCCGTCATCGTCAAGCTGGACGGCTCCCTGCTGGAAGCGGCCAGGGACCTGGGCGCCAACACCGCCGGGGTGTTCCGCAAGGTCATCTTTCCCCTGTCCCTGCCGGGCATCCTCTCCGGCGTGACCATGGTGTTTGTGCCGAGCGTGTCCACCTTCGCCATCTCCCGGCTGCTGGGCGGCGGCAGACAGATGATGCTGGGCGACCTGATCGAGCAGCAGTTCCTGGGCGGGGCCTATGACCCGCACCTGGGCGCGGCCATCGCTCTGGTGATGATGGTCGTCGTGGTGGTGTGCATGGCGGTCATGAATCACTTCGGTGAGGGCGAAGAACAGGCGGTGATGCTGTGAAAAGCCGTAGAAGCGTCGGCGGTCGCTTTCTCATCGCCCTGACTTTCCTCTTCCTCTACGCGCCCATTGTCCTCCTGAGCGTCTTTTCCTTCAACGCCGGGGACTCCAGCGTAGTCTGGAAGGGTTTTTCCATCGACTGGTATGTCAAGCTCTTCCAGAACCGGCTGATCATGGAGAGCGTATACACCACTCTGCTGGTGTCCATTCTGGCCACCGTCATCTCCACCGTGGCCGGGACTTTCGCCGCCATCGGGCTCTTCGGGCTGAAGCGCCGCTGGCGCAGTCCGCTGATGACGGTGGGCAACATCCCCACGGTGAACGCCGACATTGTCACGGGCGTTTCCATGTGTCTGCTCTTTGCCGCCTGTTTCCAGGGCTGGAGCGTCTTTGCCCGGTGGCTCAACGGCGTGCAGGACGTGGTGGAACTGCCCACGCGGTTGACCCTGGGCTTTACCACGCTCCTGCTGGCCCACATCGCCTTTGACATCCCCTACGTCATCCTCAACGTCTCCCCCAAACTGCGGCAGATGGACAAAAACCTCATCGACGCGGCCCAGGACCTGGGCTGTACCTGGATGCAGACCTTCCGCAAGGTCATTCTGCCGGAGATCAGGCCCGGCGTGGTCTCCGGGGCGCTCATCGCCTTCACCATGAGCGTGGATGACTTTGTCATCTCCTACTTCACCGCGGGGTCGTCCACCTCTACCCTGGCCATGACCATCTACGGCATGACCAAAAAGCGGGTGAGCCCGGAGATCAACGCGGTGTCCACCCTGCTGTTTGTGACGGTGCTGGCCCTGCTGGTGCTGTCCAACGTGCTGGAGGCCCGGCAGGAAAAGGCGGCCCAGAAGAAGCTGATGCTCCAGAAAACCACGGAGTATCACCCCGTCAAGCCGCCCCGCAGGGCCCCGGCTGTGACCAAACGGGTGTGGTTCCGGCGGGCGGTGGCCCTTGTCTCGGCGGCGGCGCTGCTGGTGGTGACCTTCGCCCTGGCCACCGCCACCAGCGCCCAGAGGGTGGTGAACGTCTGCTCCTGGGGCGAGTATATCGACACCGATCTCATCACCCAGTTCGAGGAGGAGACGGGCATCCGGGTGAACTATCAGACCGTGGAGAGCAACGAGACCCTCTATTCCCTGCTCAAAAGCGGCGGCGGGGACTATGACGTGATCGTTCCCTCGGACTACATGATCTCCCAGCTGATCGAAGAGGATATGCTGGAGGAGCTGGATTACAGCCAGATCCCCAACTTCTCCCTCATCGGCGAGGACTTCAAACACCTGCCCTATGACCCGGAGAACAAATACACCGTGCCCTACGCCTGGGGCACGCTGGGCATCATCTACAACACCACCATGGTGGACGGGGAGATCACCAGCTGGGAGGCCATGTTCGACGAGAAGTACGCCGGGCAGGTTTTGCTGATCAACAACTCCAGGGACGCTCTGGGCATCGCGCTGATGTATCTGGGCTACTCGGTGAACACCACCGATGAAGAGGAGATCCGCCAGGCCTATCAACTGCTGTCCGACGCCAACGACAAGGGCGTCTATCAGGGCAAGGTGATGGACGAGGTGTTCCAGGTGATGGAGGGCGGCAACGCCGCCATCGCCGCCTACTACGCCGGGGACTACCTGACCATGCTGGAAAACAACGAGGACCTGGCCTTTGTGGTCCCGGAGGAGGGCTCCAACTGGTTCGTGGACGCCATGTGCGTGCTCAAGGGCGCCCGGCACTATGACGAGGCCATGGCCTGGATCAACTTCATGGCCTCCACCGACTCCTGCCTGGCCAACCTGGACTTCATCTGGTACGGCACGGCCAACACCGAGGCCATCGAGCAGTACCCGGCCTACTACGCCGAAGCCTACGGCGAGGAGCTGGACAACGAGACCTTCCGCATCATCCAGACCCCACCGGAGACCCTGGAGCGGTGCGAGATGTATCTGGTTCTGCCCAAGGAGACCCGCGACCTCTACAAAGACCTCTGGCTGTCGCTGGGAGTATAAGCACAACAAGCAAGAGAGCCTGCCCTGGTGGGGCAGGCTCTCAGTTTGTCAAAAGCCTCGCAGAGTTTCGCGCCGCCAGGCGCGAAAGGGTCATAAAAAATTTTTTGCCAGGACACGCGCCTGGCAAAAAATACTTCTCGGCCCGCAAACGTGCGACCCGGACGCCAGGCGTCCGGGTCGTGCGCTGCGGCGGGCCGCAAAAAATTCTCAAAGAAGCGGCTTTACCGCTTCTTTGAGCGTCTCCCAGAGCTCTATGGCCTTGAATTTTACCACATAGCCCTCCGTCTCTCCGGTGACCAGGGCCACCTGGCTGTGGGTCAGGCCGCTCTGGGCCAGGGTCTCTTCGGTCCGCTCACTCACCGCGTCCAGGCAGAGGGGCGGAAAGACCACACACCACCAGTTCTGGCCCTGACCCTGTCCCAGCTCCACCCGCAGCGCGGTGTACTCCCCGGCGGGCAGGGCAAAGTCGGCGTATTCCTTGGTGGGGAACTGGTCCGGCCCCAGGGTGACGCGGACGGGGTAGTCATACCCCTCCGCCGCCACGGTGTTGGCCGCCACACGGCCAAGCTCCGGCAGGGCCTCGGTCAAGGCGCCCACAGCCTGATCCCGGTCCAGCCCGGTCAGGCGCAGGCTCCCCTCCTCCAGCACCGCGTCCCGGACCTTCAACTTCAGGGCCTGGTCCTCCTCGCTGTCGGAATTGGCCACCACATGGAGGCGGATGACCTTCTCCGCCAGGCCGTCCTGCTCCTTGCCAAGTCTGGCGCCCAGCAGGGCCGCGGCGGCCACGGCCAGCATCAGGGCCAGTTCCCAGCGTTTCAGCTTGTTTGAGGTGTGTTTTGCCCACAACGTGCATCGCCCCTGTCCAATTCAGATACCTGAGTTATGGACAGGGGCGGCGGATCTTATACATTTCGGCACAAAAAGGTCTCCTCACAGCTCTGGCGCAGTTCCTCGCGGGCCCGCTGGGCGGCGGCCTCAGCGTCAAAGAGGCCGTAGACGGTGGAGCCGGTGCCCGTCATCACCGCGCCCAGGGCTCCGGCGGTGATCAGGCGGTTTTTTAGCTCCTGGACAACGCGGCCCTGGCGAGGGGCCAGCACGTCCTCAAACACGTTGTAGAGCCGCCGGGCCACACCGGCCAGGTCCCCGGCCTCCAGCGCCGCCAGCACGCCCTTTGTGTCCGGGCGGCGGCGCAGTCTGCGCCGGTCGATCTGCCCAAAGAGGGCGGATGTGGAGATGGAAAAGGACGGCTTGCAGAGGAGGAAAAAGCACCCCGGAAGCGGCGGCAGAGGCGTCAACACCTCACCGCGGCCCTGGGCCAGAGCCGTGCCGCCGGCCACGCAGTAGGGCACGTCCGAGCCCACAGTCTGGGCGATGTCCCGCAGGGCTTCCAGGGACAGACCGGCGCCGGTCTGACGGTTCAGATAGCGCAAAACGGCGGCGGCGTCGCTGCTGCCACCGGCTGTTCCGGCGCAGACGGGGATGCGCTTTTCGATGCGGATGGAGAGGCCGCCCAGGGCGATGCCCGTGGCCCGCTGGAAGGCTGCGGCCGCCGCCGCCGCCAGATTGCCCGGCCCAGAGGGGAGATAGGGGAGGTTGGTGCTCACCCTCACCCCGTCGCCGCCGTGGGTGAAGCGCAGGGTGTCACACAGATCCACCGTCTCCATGACCATGGAGAGGTCGTGGTAGCCGTCCGGCCGTCTGCCCAGCACGTCCAGGGTCAGGTTTACCTTGGCAAAAGCCCGCTCTTCGTTCATTTGATCCTTCTGGCCTCCAGATAAAAGCGCTTGTCGTGGGCCTCGCCCATGGAGAAGGTCTTTCGGGGCAGGACGCCGTCGAAGATCACGGTGGGAAAGAGCTGGGACTTCTCCATGGCGGGGAGCAAGAAGCCCAGATTCCCCGGCTGGCGGGCCAGGGCCTCGGTCACATCGGCGCCGTGGATGTAGTCCAGCCTCGCGCCGGAATTGGCGGCCAGGTAGCCGTCCAAAAACCGCTGCAGGGGGCCCACGGGGGGCTGGCGCTCCGGCCTGGGAACGGTGATGGCGCCGGAACCGGCGGCGTGGACATAGCGCAGGACGTGGCCCTCGCCCTCGCCGTCAAAGGCGCCGGGACAGGACGCCCGCAGAGCCTCCAGGACCTCCTCCGGCTCCACGCCAAAGAGGACCCGGTGGATGGGCTCAAATTCAAGGGCCGGGTCGTGCAGGTCCACCAACTCCGCCAGGGCGTACCGGGCCAGAGGGTTGGAGGGGTCGGCCAGATGGCAGGCCCTGGCGGTGGCCAGGGAGTGGTTGCCATCCCCCACGGCGAAGAGCAACACCGGCTTGCCCGGCGCGTGGTACCGCGCCTGGAACCCGGCCTCATCCGCCAGAGCGGTCAGAGCGGCGGCCACCTGGTCCAGCTGGTCCTCCGTCAACCGCCAGCCCTTGAGGTGTCCGCCTTTTTCCATCAAATCGAAGTCGTAGAGGAGCTCCATCTCCCCTGTCTGCTCCGCCAGAGGGGAGATGACGGTCCGCGCCAGGTCGTCCACCAACAGCATCACATGGGGCAGCTCCAGCGCCGCGCCCTGGCGGACTTTGGTCCGAGGCGGGATGCGCTCCAGCACGGTGCCCTCGGTGGCCCGGATCAGGGCCTGAGATCCGGCGTGGAAGTCGTACCGCTCCAGGTCCGCCGCCCCCACAAGGCCCCGGCGGGTCCGGCCGTTGGCCTGGGTGCGCTCTACGTAGATCATGGCCTGGGACAGCGCGCGGAACCGCCCCTGGGCCAGATAGCGGTCCATGGTCTGGTGGATGGTTTGGATATGGCGGTCCACATCGGCCTCCCCCAAGCGGCTCTCAGGCAAGATCAGCCGCAGCGCGGAGGGCGCGTCGCCCACAGTCCGGTCCACCCGCCGCCAATACTCCGGCTGGGCGGTATACTGGTCGCAGGCCACCACGGACCACTTGAACAGATCGCAGCCCTGGGGCAGAAGAATATCCGCCGGGCCAAAGCCCAGGCGCGCGAAGCGTGTATCCATCACAGCGCCGCCTGGATGCCCGCCAAGAGCTGGTCGAAGCTCTCGTAGGCGGGAAGCTCCGGATGCTCGGCCTTGATGGCGTCGGTACTGCGGAAGAGGAAACCGGCCTTGCTTGCCTGGATCATGCCCAGGTCGTTGAAGCTGTCCCCGGCGGCGATGGTGTCAAAGCCGATGGACTGCAGGGCCTTGACCGTGGTGAGCTTGGACTGGGGACAGCGCATTTTATAGCCGGTGATGGCGCCGTCGGGCGCCACCTCCAGGGTGTTGCAGAAGATGGAGGGCCAGCCCAGCTTGGCGATCAGGGGTTTGGCGAACTGCTCGAAGGTATCGCTCAAGATCACCACCTGGGTCAGCGTCCGCAGCTGATCCAGGAACTCTCTGGCCCCAGGCAGTGGGTCGATCGTTTCAATGGTCGCCTGGATCTCCCGCAGGCCCAGGCCGTGTTCTTTCAGGATGCCCAGCCGCCAGGTCATCAGCTTGTCGTAGTCGGGCTCGTCCCTGGTGGTGCGCCTGAGTTCAGGGATGCCGCTGGCCTGGGCGAAGGCGATCCATATCTCCGGGGTCAGTACCCCCTCCATATCCAGACAGACGATGTTCATGTCCTTGTGTCCCCTTTCTTATTTTATGGCGTCCAGGAACCGTTCCAGCCGCACCAGGGCCTCGGCGATGTCCTTCATGGCCGTGGCGTAGCACACCCTGGCAAAGCCCTCTCCGCCGGGGCCGAAGGCGGTGCCGGGGATGATGGCCACGCGCTGGGTCCGCAAAAACTGCTCGCAGAAGTCGTCGGAACTCATGCCCGTGGAGCGGAGGTCGGGGAAGGCGTAAAAGGCGCCCTTGGGCTCAAAGCAGTGAAGGCCCAGCCGGTTGAGCCCGTCTACCAGGTAGCGCCGCCGCCCGTCGTACTCCGCGCGCATTTTCTCAATGTCGCCATCGCCGTTTTTTAAGGCCTCGATGGCGGCGTACTGGCTGGTGGTGGGGGCGGACATGATGCCGAACTGGTGGAGCTTGAGCATCTGCTTGATGACCGGCTGGGGCCCGCAGGTATAGCCCATGCGCCAGCCGGTCATGGCGTGGGACTTGGAGAAGCCGTTGACCAGGATGGTCCGCTCCCGCATACCGGGGAGGTTGGCGATGGAGACGTGCTTTTGGCCGTAGGTCAACTCGGCGTAGATCTCGTCGGAGATGACCATGATGTCCGTGCCCTCCAAAACCGCCGCGATGGCCTCCAGGTCCGCCCGCTCCATCACGCCGCCGGTGGGGTTGCAGGGAAAGGGCAGGACCAGGGCCTTGGTCTTGGGCGTGATGGCGCTTTTCAGCTCTTGGGCGGTGAGGCGGAACTGGTTCTCCGCCTTGAGCTGGAGGTAGACGGGCACGCCGCCCGCCATCTCGGTCAGGGGCCCATAGCACACGAAGCTGGGAGTTGGGATGATGACCTCCTCTCCCGCCTCCAACAGACAGGACAGGGCCAGGTTCAGGGCCTCGGAACCGCCCACGGTGACGACGATCTCGCCCTTGGGGTCGTAGTGGAGGTCAAAGCGGCGGGCCAGGTAGTTGGCGATCTCCCGCCGCAGGTCCATGAGGCCGGCGTTGCCGGTGTATTTGGTGTAGCCCTTTTCCAGAGAGTAGATCCCCGCGTCCCGGATGTGCCAGGGCGTGACGAAGTCCGGCTCGCCGATGCCGAGGGAGATGGCGTCGTTCATCTCCTCCAGGATGTCGAAGAATTTGCGGATGCCGGAGGGCTTTACCGCCTGGATGCGCTTGTTGAGGATGGTCTGGTAGTTCATACAAAAATCAGCTCCCTCTCCTGGGGTTCCTGCCTTTCAAAGATCAAGTGCTTTTCCTTATATTTTTTCAGGATAAAGTGGGTGGCCGTACCGGTGACGTCCTCGATGGTGGCCAGTTTTTCCCCCACGAATTGGGCCACTTCCTTGAGCGTCCGGCCGGAGATGATGACCGTCAGGTCATAGGCGCCGCTCATCAGATAGACGCTCTCCACCTCGTCATACTGGTAGATGCGCTGGGCAACGCGGTCAAAGCCCTCTCCCCGCTGGGGCGTGACCCGGACCTCGATGAGCGCGGTGACAGCCTCGCGCTGGGTGCGGTCCCAGTCCACAATGGCCTTGTAGCCCAAGATGACCCGGTCCTCCTCCAGCGCCTTGCGCTGTTGGGCGACCTCCTCCACGCTCAGGTCGGCCATGGCCGCCAGCTGGCTGTCGGTGAGGGTGCAGTCCTCCTCCAGAAGCTGCAAAAGTTTCAGCATGACAAGCTCTCCTTTCCACGGGATACATAATAGAACATTATATATGACGCGGGACAAAAACGCAACGCTCTTCTGGACAAAAGGGGCAAAATTTGGTATGCTGGTGTCAAACTGCGAAGGAGGGACTGACCATGCCCGGGACCCTGACCCTGGTGCCCACACCCATCGGCAATCTGGGCGATCTGTCGCCCAGAGCGGTGGACGCCTTGTCCCAGGCGGACTTTATCGCCGCCGAGGACACCCGCGTGACCTTGAAGCTGTTGACCCATTTCGGGCTGAAAAAGCCCCTGGTGGCCTATTACCGCCACAACACCGAGGCCGGAGGCCAGGCCATTCTGCGGCGGCTGCTGGCCGGGGAAACCTGCGCGCTGGTCTCCGACGCGGGCACCCCCGCGGTCAGCGACCCGGGAGAGGCGCTGGTGGCGCTGTGCGTGGAAAACGGCGTTGCCGTCTCCGCCCTGCCCGGACCCTGCGCGCTGACCACGGCGCTGTCGGTCTCCGGCCTGCCCACAGGCCGCTTCACCTTTGAGGGGTTTTTGGCCATGAACCGGAAAAACCGCCGGGACCATCTGAGGAGCCTGGAGGGGGAAACGCGCACCATGATCTTTTACGAGGCGCCCCACAAGCTGGTCTCCACCCTCGCCGACCTGGCCCAGACCTTTGGTCCGGACCGGCCCATCGCCCTGTGCCGGGAACTGACCAAGCTCCACGAGGAGGTGGTCCGCACCACCTTGGGCCAGGCCCTGGCCCGGTATGAGGCGGAGCCGCCCCGCGGGGAGTTCGTGCTGGTGGTGGCCGGGGCACAGCCCGCGCCGGAGGAGGCGGCGGACCCGGCGGACGCCCTGGAGCGGGTGGCGGCCCTTCGGTCCCAGGGGCTCTCCCTCAAGGACGCGGTCAAACAGGCGTCCAGAGAGCTGGACCTGCCCAGAAACCAGCTCTACAACGCGGCGCTGGACGCGGAGAAGTGAAAAAAGCACGCCCGGCGTCTCCACAAGACGCCGGGCGTGTTGGATGTAGAGAAAGTCCTTACCGGGTGAGCTCCCGCAGACAGTTGGCGCAGACGTTCTTGCTGTGGAAGGGCTTGATGTCCCTGGCGTCCCCGCAAAAGACGCAGGCGGGCTGGTACTTTTTCAGCACCACGCAGTTGCCGTCCACATAGATCTCCAGCGCGTCCTTTTCCGCGATGTCCAGCGTTCGCCGCAGTTCGATGGGGAGGACGATCCGCCCCAACTCATCCACCTTCCGCACGATACCTGTCGATTTCATCAGTCGAACGCTCCTCTCATATATTCACATCATCATACCCAGCGCTTGCGAATCATATCATACTGGGGCGAAAAATGTCAATCCCAAACGCCATGTAATTTTCCACAAATTTCTATGACAATAAAATTGGTATAACAGCACCTCGTCCAGCGTATCCATGAAAACCGAAAGGGCGGTGGTTGGACATGGCCATGAGCGGGCTTTGGGTGGGCATGATCCTCGTCGCTCTCCTGTGCGGTCTCTGTACCGGACGGGGCGACGCCGTGGCCGCGGCGGCGGTGACGGGCGCGGCAGACGCGGTGGAGCTCTGTTTGTCCATGGCGGGGATCCTGTGCCTTTGGATGGGCGTGATGGAGGTCATGGGCCGCTCCGGGCTGAGCGAAAAACTCTCCCGGCTGCTGCGGCCCCTTTTGCGGCGGCTGTTCCCGGACTTCGCGGAGGACCAGGCTGTGATGAACACCGTCTCCGCCAATGTCTCGGCCAATCTGCTGGGCCTTGGCAACGCCGCTACGCCCCTGGGCCTGGAGGCCAGCCGGCTCATGGCCCGCAAGAGCCCCGGCGTGGCCTCGGACAGCCTTTGTATGTTCGTGGTGTGCAACACCGCCTCCATCCAGCTCATCCCCACCACCGTGGCCAGTCTCCGCTCCGCCGCGGGCTGCGCCACCCCCTTTGACATTCTACCCGCCACATGGCTGGCCTCTACCCTGTCCATTCTGGCGGGCGTCGCCGCGGCCAAAATACTGGCCCGGCTATGGCCCAGGTGAGGGGCGGATATGGGACTGCTGTTTGATCTGCTCATGCCGCTGATGCTGGCGGGCATCGCCCTCTACGGCATGGTCCGCCGCGTGGACGTCTACGACGCGGTGATCCACGGCGCGGGCGACGGGCTGGGCGTGCTCTACCGCATCGTGCCGCCGCTGATCGCCCTTTTGACGGCGGTATCCATGCTCCGGGCGTCGGGATTCCTGGAGCTGTGCGCCCAGGCCCTGGCGCCGGTCCTGGACGCGCTGGGCATTCCGCCGGAGACGGTGGCCCTGATGCTGGTCCGGCCGGTGAGCGGCTCGGCGGCTCTGGGCGTGGGGGCGGACATTCTCTCCACCTACGGGCCGGACTCCACCGTGGGCCGGACCGCCGCGGTGATGATGGGCTCCACCGAGACCACCTTCTACACCATCGCCGTCTACTTCGGCGCGGCCCAGATCAAAAAGACCCGCTACGCCATCCCCGCGGCCCTGTGCGCCGATCTGGTCGGGTTTCTCGCCGCCGCTTTCGCTGTGCGGCTGTTCTTTTGAAAGACAAAAAGGGCGGGACGCCCCACTGGGTCGTCCCGCCCTTTGACTTGCTGTTTACTCCACGGTGATGTCGTTGGAGAGGGGGATGATGTTGACGTAGCTGTTGCCCTGGCCAAAGGTCAGGGGCGTGCCATCTTCCAGCGTGTAGAGGATGGGGTCGTTCAAGTCGGCTTTGGACCAGCGGATGGGCACGGCCTTTCCGCCACAGGCGAACCAGCCGTCACCATCGTAACCGCTCAGGTCCACGCGCATACGGCCGTAGTCGTCGATGGCCTTGCAAGAGGTCCGGATGACCACCACGTTGGTCATGGCCAGCTGCTCCCCCGTGTTGCCGTCCACAAAGGGCGCGCCGTACTCCTCCACCATGTACTTGCCCCGCTCCGGGTCATAGGTAAAGACCCCGGTCTTGTAGTTGGAGAAGGGGACGCGGATCACGTTGGCCGTTTGGCCATCCACGGGGGTGCCGTCCTCGGCGAAGGTGTAGGGCAGGTGATACCCCGCCTCGTGGTCCTTGCGGAAGGAGTATTCAGGGAAGTGCTCCAAAATGGCGTCGCCGGAGGTCAGGACGCTGTGCTCATAGCCGTTGTTCCGCCGCCGCTCCGGGTCCCGCCAGAAAATGGCGCTGTACGCCGTGGTGCGTACGCAGTCCAGCGCGGTGACGTTCCACTTTTTGATGTTCTCATAGGCCGCCTCACTGCCGCCGGCGTGGAGGTAGATGGCGTCCAGGCCCAGGGCCAGCTCCAGATAGTAGGGCCGGGACGAGCGGACCGAGCCCACCTCGCCCACGCCCTCCATGGACTGGTACACCCCCAGCAGCCGGGTGATGCCGCCCTCCGCCAGCGCCTCGTAGAGAATGTCGGCCTGGGAGTTGCCCTGCTGGGGCAGGGCGGCCTTGATGTTGTTGAGCATCACCGCCACAGGGCGTTGCGACGCGGCGCCCTCCCCGGCAAGGGGCAGACCCGTCAAGGGGTTGATCTTTTCAGGGTCGATGGGTTCCGGGGTCGGTTCTGGGGTGGGCGCCGGCGTGGGCGTTGCCGTGGGGGCGGGACTTTCCGAGGGCACCGGGTCCGCCGGGGACCCGCAGGCGGCCAGCGCCATCACCAGTACCAAGCCAAGAGCCAACAGCCGACGTTTCAATCCGATCACCCTTTCTTGTATCTTCCCCTCTATGATACCAGGAAAGGTGAATTATGTCAACAAAAAATCACAGCTTCCCGCCGTGGAGGATGGGCGAGAGGGGCTTGTAGACCAGGAAGCACAGGGCCGCCGTCAGCGCGCCCTTGAGGAGCGTGAAGGGGGCGTTGAAGATGGCCAGGCACTCCAGCAGGCTGTTGGCGGAGGGCCGGAGTTCCCGGTACATATTCAAAATGGCGTCGATGGGCATGAAGTTGGAGTAGACGGGATAGGTGATGTAGTAATTGATGGGGATGGACAGCACCGCCATACAGCAAGCGCCCACCAGCACCCCCACCAATGCCCTGCCCCGCGTCTTGTTGCCCCGGTAGAGCCAGCCCGCCGGAAGCACGAAGCAGACGCCCAGCAGAAAATTGGCCAACTCCCCTGCCCCGGCGGTGCTGGTGAACAACAGGTGGATGAGGTTTTTGACCAGACACACCACCACGCCCCACAAAGGACCGAGGGCAAAGGCGGCCAGCAGAGCGGGCAGCTCGGAGAAGTCCATCTTCACAAAGTTGGGGATGAGGAATGGAACGGAGAAGTCCAGAAACATCAGCACGAAGGCCACGGCGGACAGCATGGCGGCGACCACCACCGCACGGACATGGTCGGTCTTGGTTTTGTTCATAAAAAACGCTCCTTTGAAAAAAGTAACACCTGAAAAGCCAGATGCCTTTCAGGTGTTACCACAAAGCGCGCTTCCACACACGTCTTTTCCCATCCAGACTGTAACTGTCGGTCCCGGAATCGCGCCGGGTCAGCCTTTTCCCGGAGGAAAAGGGTCGCGGACTATACCGCCGGTGGGGAATTTCACCCCGCCCCAAAGACATTGGTATTCAGTTGTTCCGACAACAGTATAGCACACTTTGGGAAAAACGCAAGCCTTTCTTACATCTCCTTGACCTTGTCCTTGAGGAAGCCCTTGAGCCAGGGGCCGATCGTGGGGTGGTCCAGGGCAAAGTCGATGGAGGCCTCCAAAAAGCCCCGGATGTTGCCCGTGTCGTACCGGCGGCCCTCAAAGTCCACCGCCACCATATTTTTCCTGTGGCACAGCTGCCGGAGCCCGTCGGTGAGCTGGATCTCGCCCCCCACGCCGGGCTTCAGATCCTCCAGAATGTCGAAGATGCAGGGGTAGAGCACATAGCGGCCCAGGATGGCGTAGTTGGAGAAGATCTGCTCCCGGCGCGGCTTTTCCACCACGTCGCTGACGGTGAAGACGTTGCCCTCCAGGGGCTCTATCTTCACCGAGGAGTAGCGGCTGATGCTCTCGGTGGACACCTCCTGCACCCCCACGGCGGAGCACTGGTACTTCTCCGCCGCCTGGATCAGCTGGCCGATCACCGGGGTCTCAGCCCGCATGATGTCGTCCCCCAGCAACACGGCGAAGGGCTCGTTCCCCACGAAGCGGCGGGCCCGCGCGATGGCGTGGCCCAGGCCCTTGGTCTCCTTTTGCCGGACGTAGAAGATGTTGGCCAGGTCGGCGGCGCGGCGCACCTCCGCCAGCTCCCGCTCCTTGCCCGCGGCGTTGAGCCGGTCCTCCAGCTCTGGGTAGTAGTCGAAGTAGTCGTCCATGGCGGACTTGGCCCGGTTGGTGACGATGAGGATGTCCTCGATCCCGGCGGCCACCGCCTCTTCCACGATGTACTGGATGGCGGGCTTGTCCACCATGGGCAGCATTTCCTTGGGCACGGTCTTGGTGGCGGGAAGCATCCGGGTCCCCAGCCCGGCGGCGGGGATGACGGCTTTGCGTACTCTCATGCAAAGACCTCCTTACCTGCGCGGCGGCATAGATTGAAAATAGCTGACACGGGGCAGCAGATACAGTAGCAGCGATCCCAGCGCCACACACACGCACAGCTCCCCCACCCCCACGCTCAGGCCGTTCACCAGCCAGGCCATGGGGAGGGCGCTGGTGAAGCCGCCGACTTCGGTCCAGGCGATGGTGAAGCCCACCAGCACGGCGTTGCATACCACCGGCGGCAGCGGGGCCAGGAAGCGGTTGGGGACCTTGCTGGTCCAGAGGGCGGCGATCAGCGTGGCCAGCGAGCCCACCACGATGTCCAGCGGGCCGTAGGGACTCAACAGGTTGGCGATCAGACAGCCCAGAAAGAGGCCGGGGACCGTACAGGGAAAGAGAAAGGGCAGCACCGTCAACGCCTCGGCAAAGCGGAACTGCACCGGACCAAAGGTGAGACCAAAGACGTCGCCAAAGTAACACATCACAGCGTACAGCGCCGCCACCATAGCGGCCAGGGTCAGTTCCCGGACAGTGAATTTTCGCATAACAACAAAGACCTCCATTTTTTGTTTAGAGTGCCCGCGCCTGGCACAGCGTTGGAGGTCCCTTCCCAAGAGCAAGCGCGTCTCTCCCGGCGGCATTCTCTCCAACGGTTGGACTGGGTGTGGAAACCAGTCAAGTTGATTATACTACGCTTTGTCCCCGTTTGCAAGTTTCGCGAAATATAAACTGTAAAAGAAGCGGCCTCGCCGCTTCTTTGACAAACGAAGAGCCCGGAGAGGGGATCCTCTCCGGGCTCTGGAAGAGCAGGTTGGTAAACAGGCTTACTTGTGGTCCACCTTGAACATATGGCGGATCAGGTCCAGGACCTTGTTGGAGTAGCCCATCTCGTTGTCGTACCAGGAGACCACCTTCACGAAGGTGTCGGTCAGGGCGATGCCGGCCTTGGCGTCAAAGATGGAGGTGCGGGGGTCGCCCAGGAAGTCGCTGGAGACCACGGCGTCCTCGGTGTAGCCCAGGATGCCCTTGAGCTCGCCCTCGCTGGCCTTCTTCATGGCGGCGCAGATCTCGTCATACTTGGCGGGCTTGGCCAGGTTGACCGTCAGGTCCACCACGGACACGTCCAGGGTGGGCACACGCATGGACATACCGGTGAGCTTGCCGTTGAGTTCGGGGATGACCTTGCCCACGGCCTTGGCGGCGCCGGTGGAGGAGGGGATGATGTTGCCCGCGGCGGCGCGGCCACCGCGCCAGTCCTTCTTGGAGGGACCGTCCACGGTCTTCTGGGTGGCGGTGGTGGAGTGGACGGTGGTCATCAGACCGTCGGTGATGCCCCAGTTCTCGTTGAGGACCTTGGCGATGGGGGCCAGGCAGTTGGTGGTGCAGGAGGCGTTGGAGACAAAGGTCATGTCGGCGGTGTACTTATCCAGGTTGACGCCGCAGACGAACATGGGGGTGGCGTCCTTGGAGGGGCCGGTCATGACGACCTTCTTGGCGCCGGCGTCGATGTGGGCCTGGGCCTTCTCGGCGGTCAGGAAGATGCCGGTGGCCTCCACCACATACTCCGCGCCGACCTTGCCCCAGGGGATGTTCTTGGGCTCCATCTCGGCGAAGAACTCCACCTTCTTGCCGTTGACGGTGATGGAGTGGTCATCGTAGGAGATGTCGCCCTTGAACTGGCCGTGTACGGTGTCGTAACGCAGCATATAAGCCATATAGTCCGGGGTCATGAAGGGGTCGTTGATGCCGACGAACTCGATGTCGTCGCTGAGGATGCCGGCCCGGAAAACCAGGCGGCCGATCCGGCCGAAGCCATTGATGCCAACCTTGATGCTCATAGTTTCATTTCTCCTTTTCTGCGTTCTTGATGGGGGCCTTTGCTAACGTGCCCATGATACCATATTTTGCGGCGTTTGGAAAGAAAACTTTTGGGAATTTTTTCACAAATTTTCTCTGCCGGAGGGGAGCGTTTTTGCTCTTTTCACCGTTGGGCAGGTTTTTTTCGTCAAAATTCGACGATTTCGCTTGTACCTGGGCCCAGAATTTGGTATAGTAGCAGCAGGGTCACCTGTCTCATACTATGTTCCATGGGATTTGCACCAGGAGGTGAAAACCTTGACGGCAGAGACGTTCCATCAGGTATTTGACCAGTTCACCGACCCCATCCTCCTCCGCGACGCCGGAGGCTGGATCGCCAATCCCGCCGCCCAGCGCCTGGGCCTGTCGGAAAAGGGCCTCCAGCAGCTGGAACACTGGGAAGAAAATACCCTGGCGTGGATCGCCCGGCAGTTTTATCACGTCTCCCACCAGCGGATCGACGGCGCGGCCCTTTTGATCTTGCGGTTGGACGTTTTTTTTGTCAACGCCGCGGAGAACGTGTCCACCCAGCTGCGCCTGCGGCTCCAGGGCGCCTTTGGCTGCACCGCGGACCTGAGCCAGATGGCGCCCATCCGCTCTGACTTCCAGGCGCGGGACCGTCTCAGCGGGGTCAACCAGGAGCTCTACCGGCTGCTCCGCATGGTCCAGGAATTGGAGCTGGGCAGCTACTCCACCGCCATCCTCACCCGGTTGGAGTGCATTGACCTGGTGGAACTTTTGAGCCAGCTGGCCGATGAACTGCGGGAGCTGTTCCGGCCGGGCGCGGTGGAACTGAAGCTGGAGCTGGAGCCGAGGGAACTCTATTTGTGCGCCGACCAGGACAAGGTGAAGTTTCTGGTGCTGAGCCTGATCTCCAACGCCCTGGCCCACCTGCCCCAGTCCGGCGGACGGGTGACGCTGGGCCTGAAGGAGCAACAGGAACAGGCTGTGATCTCCGTGTGCGACAACGGCGGGGGATTTTCGCCCGACCTGCTGTCCCGGCCCCTCTGGGGCGAACCCCAGCGGCTTCTGCCCGGACGGGGCCTGGGGCTGGGACTGCCCCTGGTCCAGCGCATCGCCGCCGCCCACGACGGCGCGGTGATGGTCAACCCCTCCGACCAGGGCGCCAGGGTCACAGTGTCCCTCCCCATCGAGATCCCCAAGAACGTCTTTTCCCGGCCCGCCATACTCCGCCGGGACCCCAGCGGCTTCTCCATGGCCAAGGTACTGCTGTCCAACGCCCTGCCCCGCTCCATCTACTACCCCAACCCCGACGGCGACGACTGAACTCAAAAAAGCCTCGCAGAGTTTCGCGCCGTAAGGTGCGAAAGACACATAGAAAATTTTTCCGGCGGCGTGTACGTCGGAAAAAAATACAGCGAAGCGGCGAGCCGTCGTGAGCAGCCCGGATGGAGCGGAGCGAGGGCGAGCGGAGGGGCCATAGGCCCCGCAGACCAGCCCAAGTCGCAGCGAAGCCGGGCGTCGCGAACAGGCGAGGCGTGACAACTCAGCCCGCAAACGTGCGGCCCGGCCACTTCGGTGGCCGGGGCGTGCGCTGCCGCGGGCCGCAAAAATCGTCAAAGAAGCGGCCTCGCCGCTTCTTTGACCTATTATTGTACTTGAAAAATGTTCAGGTCCTGGGCGGTGAGGGCGTCGCGATACGGGCTCATGCCCAGGTCGTTGAGCAGGTCCAAGGTCTGCTGGGGATAGAGCTGGTAGTAATACTTGATGCCCTTGTATGTCACCATGCCGTCTCCGGGCAGAACGCCAAAGCTGATGTCGGCGTCCAGGTCCAGCTCCAGGGCCGACAGAGCGAAAAAACCCAGTTCCCGGACCGACAGGTCGGTCTCTACATTGTCCGCGAAAATGTCCAGGAACTCGTTGACCCTGGTCACGCTGTTCCAGCTCACCAGCTTTTTGGCCAGGGCCACCAGCAATTTCTGCTGGGTCTGGATGCGGCCGATGTCGGCGTTGGCGTAGCCGGAACGGAACCGCGCCAGCTGCAGGGCCTGGGCGCCGTTGAGGTGCTGCATCCCCTTGTCCAAGTGGATGTGCAGGTCCTGGATAGGGTCGTCGTAGTTCATGTTCACCGGCACGTCGAAGTCCACACCGCCCAGGGCGTCCACCAGCGTCCGGAGCCCTTTCAGGTCCACGGTCATATAGTAGTCTATGGGAAAGCCCAGCAGTCCGGACAGCTCCTCCTTCACCTCGTCCACACCGCCCACGCCGTGGGCGGCGTTGATCTTCTTCACCGTCCGGGGCACGTCCATCAGGGTGTCCCGGGGCACGCTGACCACGCCGACGTGCTTGCCCGGCACGTCGTAAGTAGCCACCATGATGGTGTCGGTGTTGCCGTTGCCCGCGTCCATGCCCATCACGAGGAAGGTATAGCACTGGTCCTTGTAGGTCCGGCCCTGGTCCGCCACCGGCGGCACGGAGGGCCGCGGGGGTTCGCCCGCCTCCGGCGGCGCGGCGTTCTCCTCCTCCACCGCGGGCGCGGACGTCTGCCTGTCCACCACCGGCGGGCGCGCGAAGTGCCAATAGCCCACCACGATGACCAGCGACACGGCGAAGATCAGCCAGTAGAGGACCTTGGCGGCCAGCAGAGGCCCCCGCCAGGCGCGCGTTTTCTCTTTTTTCCGCGGACGATCCTCCGCCATACGGTCTCCACCTCTCTCCCCTGCCGGGCCGCTCTGTCTCATTTGTCGGGCAGAAGCGCCTCCAACTCAGAGCGTGTAAAGTGATAAGCCTTGTCACAGAATTGACAGGTCAGTTCCGCCTCGCCCTGGTCCCGGATCAACTCGCTCAGGTCCTTGGCGCCCAGGCTCACCAGAGCCCGCTCCATGCGGTAGCGGTTGCAGGGGCAGTGGTACTTCACCGCTCCCCGCTCCAGGATCTCCAGCTCAAAGCCGGACAGGACCCGGCGCAGGACCCCTTCCCCGTCCAGCCCCGCCTCCAGCGCGGCGGTGATGGGACCAAGGGCGGCCACTCCCGCTTCAATGCGGTCGATGTCGGCGTCCGTGGCGCCGGGCAACAGCTGGATCAGGTAGCCCCCGGCCTTCTTCACCGAGCAGTCGGTGTCCACCAGCACCCCCAAGGCGCAGGCGGTGGGGACCTGCTCGCTGACGGCGAAATAGCTGGTCACGTCCTCGGCGATCTCGCCGGAGACCAGAGGCACGGTGCCCACATAGGGCTCCTTGAGGCCGATGTCCTTGATCACGGTCAGCGTGCCGCTCCGCCCCACGCCCAGGCCCACGTCCAACTTCCCCGGTTCTTTCAGCGGCAGTTCCACCGCGGGGTCGCCCACATAGCCCCGGACCCAGCCGTTGCAGTCGGACACCGCCATCACCGTGCCCAGCGGCCCGCCGCCTTTGACGGTGAGGGTGACGGCCCCTTGCTCCTCCTTGAGCTGGCTGCCCATCATGGACGCGGCCATGAGTGCCCGCCCCAGGGCCGCCGTGGCCAGCGGGGCCATCCGGTGGATGGTCCGGGCCCGCTCCACCAGTTCTCTGGCTGTAATGGCGATGGCCTTTACATGGCCTGATTTATCTATTGCACGGATGGTTTCATCCACGGCTCGTCCCCTTCTTTCGCGCCAAAAAAAGCACCCTGTCGTCGCCGGTCCTGGGCGCCCGCCGCGTGCCCCAGGCGTAGGTCTTCACGGCGGTGAATCCGGCCTGGGTCAGCATGGCCCGCAGTTCTTCCAGCTCATAGGCCCGCTCCTCGTGCTCCTCAACGCCCCGCTCCCAGCCGCCTTCGCTCCGGCGGCGGAAAATGTCCATGTAGTAGGCGCAGACCTTCCGGCGCGGAAAGTACTCGCCCTGCCAGACGCAGTAGGTGTTGTCCGTCTCGTCCATGAACACCTGGCCGTCCATGGCCGCCAACGCCTCCGGCGTGCGGACGTCAAAGAGGAACAGACCGCCGGGCACAAGGAAGGTGTGTACCCGCCGAAAGGCCCGCCGAAGCTCGGTCACACGGGTCACATAGTTCACGCTGTCCAGAGAGGAGACGCACACGTCCATGGTGCCGTAGAGGTCCAGCCGGTCCATGCTCTGGCACAAAAACAGCGGCGGCGTGCCGCCAAAATTCTCGTCGCCCTTGTTCCTGGCCTGGGCCAGCATTTCCTGGGACAAGTCCACGCCGATGGTCTCGTAGCCCCGCTCCGCCAGCATCCAGGTCAAAGTGGCCGTGCCACAGCCCAGGTCCACCACGGTCTTGACCGGACAGCGGGCCTGGGAGAAGAAACTCTCCAGATAGTCGCAGGCGCGGACATAGTCCACGTCCCAGGTCAGGGCATCATAGCTTGACGCCAGAAAGCTGTAATTCATGCCTTGGCCCTTTCCTCCGCCCACATGGGCCGTACCCGCGGCAACACCTGCTGGTAGCCGTCCGCGCCGTAGTGAAGGGCCCGGTTGACCCGGCTGATGGTGGCCGAGGAGGCGCCGGTGCGCTCCAGGATGTCGTTGTAGATCATCCCCTCATCCAGCAGCAGGGCGACCTCGAACCGCTGCTCCATGGCCTTCAGCTCCGCCACGGTACACAGGTCCTGGAAAAAGCGCTTGCACTCCTCCACGGTCTGGAGGGACAGGATGGTGCGGTAGAGGATGTCGCTGTGGACCTTCTGCTCATTCTTTGTCAAAACAGACCCCTCCCAACAGGTTTTTGGCTTTTATATTTTACCGCAATAAAGCACGAAAGTAAAGGGGGTTTGAAAAAAATTCTCCCGGACCCTGGGCGATCTCTTTCAGCGGCGCGGCGGTGGGGCGGGAAAGGGAGATCTTTTCCGACGCGGCTTGACAAGGCTCTCCCCTCTATGGTTAAATGGTATCAATTATCCGAGAGAGGAGTTTTGCCCCTATGACCGACATTGAGATCGCCCAGAGCTGTCAGATGGAACACATCACCGCCATCGCCGCCAAAGCGGGGGTGGACAGCAGGTATCTGGAGCAGTACGGCAACTACAAGGCCAAGGTGGACTACCGGATGCTCTCCGACCTGAAAGACAGGCCCGACGGCAAGCTGATCCTGGTCACCGCCATCACCCCCACCCCCGCCGGAGAGGGCAAGACCACCACCAGCGTGGGTCTGGCCGACGGACTGCGGAAGATCGGCAAAAACGCCGTGGCCGCCCTGCGGGAGCCCTCCCTGGGCCCCGTGTTCGGCATCAAGGGCGGCGCCGCCGGCGGCGGCTACGCCCAGGTGGTGCCCATGGAGGACATCAACCTCCACTTCACCGGGGACTTCCACGCCATCGGCGCGGCCAACAACCTGTTGGCGGCCATGCTGGACAACCACATCCAGCAGGGCAACGCCCTTGGCATCGACCCCAAGGCCATCACCTGGAAGCGCTGTGTGGACATGAACGACCGCCAGCTGCGGCACATCGTAGACGGTCTGGGCGGACGGCTCCAGGGCGTGCCCCGTGAGGACGGCTTTGACATCACCGTAGCCAGCGAGATCATGGCCGTTTTGTGTCTGGCCGGCGACATCCCCGACCTGAAAGCCCGGCTGGCCCGCGTCATCGTGGGCTACACTTACGACGGCAAGCCCGTTACCGCCCACGACCTGAAGGCCGAGGGCGCTATGGCCGCGCTCTTGAAGGACGCGCTCAAGCCCAACCTGGTCCAGACCCTGGAGGGCACCCCCGTCTTTATCCACGGCGGGCCCTTCGCCAACATCGCCCACGGCTGCAACAGCGTCACCGCTACCCGCATGGCCTTGAAGCTGGGGGACTACACCGTCACCGAGGCGGGCTTTGCCGCCGATCTGGGTGCGGAGAAGTTTTTGGACATCAAGTGCCGCATGGCGGGCCTCAAGCCCAACGCGGTGGTGATGGTGGCCACGGTGCGCGCCCTCAAGTATCACGGCGGCGTGGCCAAGGCCGACTTGAACAAGGAGGACCTGCCGGCTCTGGAAAAGGGTCTGCCCAACCTCCTCCAGCACGTCTCCAACATCAAGGATGTGTACGGCCTGCCCTGCGTGGTGGCCATCAACGCCTTCCCCACCGACACCAGGGCCGAGCTGGACCTGGTGGAGCGAAAGTGCAGAGAGCTGGGGGTCAACGTGGCCCTCAGCGAAGTGTGGGCCAAGGGCGGCCAGGGCGGTACGGCGCTGGCCGAGGAGGTGGTCCGGCTGTGCGAACAGCCCAGCGATTTCCAGTACAGCTATCCCCTGGAGACCTCCATCGAGGAAAAGCTGGCCCTGATCTGCAAGCGGATCTACCACGCCGACGGCGTGGAGCTCACCGCGGGCGCCAAGAAACAGGCCAAGCAGCTGGAGGATCTGGGCTTTGGCGGTCTTCCCATCTGCATGGCCAAGACCCAGTACTCCTTCTCCGACGACCCCGCCCTGCTGGGCGCGCCCAGCGGTTTCACCGTCACGGTGCGGAACCTGAAGGTCTCCGCCGGAGCGGGCTTCATCGTGGCCCTCACCGGGGACATCATGACCATGCCGGGGCTGCCCAAGGTCCCCGCCGCGGAGAGCATCGACGTGGACGAGACGGGCAGGATCACGGGGCTGTTCTGAACATCTCTCCGCTGTCCCTCACCAAAGCGGCGCTTCGGGCCAAGGGTCCGGGCGCCGCTTTTCCGTTCCCGCAGAGGCGCCTCACCTTTCCCGGTGGGGCGGCATAGGTTGTTTTGGGGGCCATCTGCCCCCGATGGGGAGACGGCCATCCCAATCCTTGGGATTGGAGGGAGACCCATGAGATGGAAAGCGGCGCGGCCTCACCGATGGTCAACGCTGCTGTTCACAGCGATCATGATCCTGACCTTGGGCGGGGACGCCGCCAGAGCGCCGGAGGTCCAGGCGTCCGAGGATGACCCGGCGGACTGGGTCCAGCGCTGGGAGACCCGATGGTGCTACGCTTGCGGGCAGGAGAGCCTGTTCTGGGTGATGTATCTGCCCATAGACGGCCAAGTCCACAGCATGGAGACCATGTGCCTGGACCCGGACTGCGGCGCCATCAACGGCGACCTGCCCAAAGAGGACGAGAGGCATTGGCAAAACGTGTTCCGCTCCGAGGCCCACGCCTTGGACGGCGAAGTCACCCAGCCCACCTGCACAGAGGGAGGCTGGACCATCTTCACCTGCGAGCTGTGCGGGTACAGCTTCCAGGGCCAGGAGACCCCAGCCGCCGGGCACCGCTACGGTCCCTGGGTGACAGAGCGAGAGCCCACGCCGGAGCGCGAGGGCCTTCGCAGCCGGAGCTGTCAGGCGTGCGGCGCGGTGGAGACGGAGTCGCTGCCCCGGCCCGCGCCGACGCCTACGCCAGAGCCAACACCCACGCCGACGCCGACGCCGACACCAACACCGACACCAGAACCGACGCCCACACCCACACCTACGCTGGAGCCGACGCCAACACCAACACCTACGCCGACGCCTACGCCAACGCCGGAACCGACGCCGACGCCAACACCAACTCCAACACCGGAACCGACGCCAACGCCGACACCAACTCCAACACCGGAACCGACGCCAACGCCGACACCAACGCCGACGCCGACGCCAACACCTACGCCGGAGCCGACGCCTACACCTACGCCAGAACCCGCACCAACGCCCACACCTGCACCCGCGCCGACGCCCAGGCGGAGGCCGGGGACCACGCGGGCGTGGAAGTACCCCGGCGCCTATATTCTGGGGACCCCGGCGGGGACCTTTGAGCCGGACCGGGCCCTGACCCGCGCGGAGGCGGCGGTGATGCTGGCCAGACTGCTGGCCCAGGCGCGGAGGGAGCCCGTCCAGAAAACGGGCCAGGCCGTCCCCGGCGCGGCGGAGAACGGCTGGTATCAAGGCGCTCTGCGCTACCTGGCCGACCGGGGCGTTGACCTGGCGGACGAGGACGGCGGTTTTTCACCGGCGGAGCCCGTCACCCGCGGGGAATTTGTGGGCCTGGCGGTCCGTCTCCGCGCCGCCATGGGCGTGCCGGGCCTGGACGGACAGCTGCTCCAAAGTCTGCGGGCCGTTTTTTGGACGGGGCAGACCGAGGGCGGCGGAGCGGGGTTTGACCCCCACGGCACGGTGACGCGGGCCCAGAGCGTGGCCGCGCTCAACCGTCTGCTGGGGCGGCGGCCGGACCGGCGCGATCTGGCGGAACACGCCCGCCAGCTCCACACCTTTTCCGACGTGGGCCCGGACCACTGGGCCTGGTATGACATCCTGGAAGCGGCCAACGGCCGCGCCGCCGGCGTGGAGCGTTGAACGGTGGCGCGCAGGCCAATTCCAACGGTCCGCGAACGGCGGACCGCTACATAGGAGCTCCGCCTGTTTGCGGGCGCCCTGTTCCCACGGGAAGAGAGGGCCGGCAAATGGGCAGAAGTCCTGACTCGGACGCGGGAGGGAGCGCCATCCACAAGGCGGCCCCGGCGCGCCGGAGCGTTTCAAATCAGAGGGGCAAAAAAATAGCACCCCGCTCCCTTTCGCGCTATACTGGGAGTGGGGGTGCTTGGTATGCTGGATCGGCTCACACCGGAAAACCTTGTCTATCTGGCCGCGGTCGCGGCGGTACAGTTCGCCAGCGGGCAGAGCGCGGCGTGCATCCAACTGCTGTCCGCCTTTTTCGAAGTGTTGGGGGACGACCTGGCCCTGCTGGCCCTCAGTCCGCCCTCAACCGGCGAGGAATGAGCGGACCTCTTGGGCGCGCGCCAGGGCCTCTTCGTAGCCCTCCCGCCACAGGGCGCGGATCTTGTCGATGTCCCGCTCGGTGCGGGAAAAGCCCCTGGTGCTCTTGGGGCTGAAGATCAGCGCCCTACCCTCTCGCTCCAGCCGCAGCAGCTGGGCCCGGTCGTCGTTGTAGCGCTGGGCCCTGGTGCGGATGGCCTGGCAAAAGGCGGGGTATTGGGCGTAGCGCCGGCAGATGGCGGCCTCCAGCTTCTCCGGCCGGCGGTAGTAACTCCGCTCCCGGGTCAGCACCACAATGAGCTTGTCACAGCCCCGCCGCATGGCCTGGCGGAAGGGCACGCCGTCGCCCACGCCGCCGTCCAGATAGGGGATGCCGTTGATTTTGTAGGTGGGGAACAGCAAGGGCATGGCGCAGGACGCCTGCAGCAAGATGAAGCGCCTGTCGGTGCAGTCCATGGTGTAATAGTCCGTCTTGCCCGTCAGCAGGTTTGTCACCCCCGCCTCCACCAAGCCGGGAAAGGCGTTATAGGCGTCGTAATCAAATGGGACCAGCACGTTTGGAATGTCGTCATAGACGAAGTCCAGGCCGAAATAGCTGTAATGATTGCGGCGGCGCAGCATATTGCCCGCGCCCATATACCGCCCGTCCCGGACGTAGCGGGTGACGATCTCCAGATTCCGGCCCTCCTGCCCGGAGACATAGCTGACGCCGTAGGCGATGCCGGCGGAGACGCCCACCACATAGTCGGCCCTGATGCCCTGGTGCAAAAGGCCGTCGCAGACGCCGCTGGAGTAGATGGTGCGGAGGGCCCCGCCCTCCAAAACAAGTCCTGTCATTTGCCCCGGTCCTCCAAAATAAGGTTTTTCACGGCCTCCACCCCCACCTCGATGGCGGCGGACAGGTCGTGGCTCTCCTTGACGTCCAGCCCGGCCTTCTCCCGCTCCTGGTTCCAGATCACATGGAAACAACTGCCGCAGCGCACGCCGCGGGCGGCGGCCACGGTGAAGAGGGCGGCGGACTCCATCTCGCTGGCCAAAGTCCCCAGCCGCAGCCACGCCTGCCACTTGTTCAGCAGTTCATAGTCCACCGGCATGGTCTCCGGCGCGTGCTGGCCGTAGAAGGAGTCCTTGCACTCCACCACGCCCGCGTGCCAGGGCTTGCCCAGAGATTTGGCGGCCTGGACCAAGGCCATGGTCACCTGGAGGTCCGCCACGGCGGGAAATTCCAGGGGCGCGTACTCCCGGCTGGTCCCCTCCATGCGGATAGCGCCGGTGGCGATGACCACGTCGTCGCTCTGGACCTTCAGGGCCATGCCTCCGCAGGTGCCCACGCGGATGAAGGTGTCCGCGCCAAGGTGGACGAGTTCTTCCATGGCGATCGAGGCGCTGGCGCCGCCGATGCCGGTGGACACCACGCTGACCTTCTCCCCCAGCAGAGTTCCGGTGTAGGTGGTGTACTCCCGGTTGGACCGGACGTGGACCGCGCCGTCCAGATAGGCGGCGATCTTCCCGCACCGGCCTGGGTCGCCGGGCAGGATACAGTACCGCCCCACATCGCCAGGGACCAGATCCAGATGAAATTCCCTCTCCCGCTGTCTCACATCGATCCCCCATTTCCATGATAGTTTGCGCCTTTAGTTTACGCTGATACAGCCGGAAAGTCAAGGCATACCCAGATGGAGGCGCAACACCAAGAGCCGACCCAATTTGGGGTAGGCCCTTTCACTTTGTCAACAAAGCCTCGCAGAGTTTCGCGCCGTCAGCGCGAAAGGGTCATAAAAAATTTTTTGCCAGGACATGCGCCTGGCAAAAAAATACAGAGAAGCGCCGAGCCGTCGTGAGCAGCCCGGATGGAGCGGAGCGAGGGAAAAAACAGGCTGGGCAAAGCCCAGCGGATTTTTCCCGAACGCAGCGAAGCCGGGCGTCGCGAACAGGCGAGACGTGACATCTCGGCCCGCAAACGTGCGGCCCGGCTACCCTCGGTGGCCGGGTCGTGCGCTGCGGCGGGCCGCAAAAAAATGTCAAAGAAGCGGCCTCGCCGCTTCTTTGACATTTTTAGTGTTGTCACCGTCCTCTGGGGATCAGGAGCATCTTCCCCTCCAGGTCCTGATCGGCGTCCAGGTCGTTGGCCTGCAGGATACTCTCCTGCGTGGCGGCGCAGGACTTGGCGATGTCCCACAGCCCCTCGCCGCGCTGGGCCAGGCGCAACAGCACCGATGGCCGCGCCTGGCCCTCGGCCCGCTCCTCGCAGGACAGCGCGGTGACCACCTGGCAAGGCTGCTGGACCGTGATCAGGTAGGAGAAGGCCACCGGACAGCGAAGCTCCAGCCCGCCGGCGGTGACCACGGCCTGGACCTCGTCGTCCACCGCACAGCGGCAGCGGCATTCCCCCTTGGCGGGCAGGGGCGTCCGGCAGGAGAAGGTCACGCTCCGGCTCAGGGCCCGGAGGGCGCCGGTCTCGTCCAGGTAGATCGCCTGGGCCATGCCGTGGACGGTCATCACCGCCTCCTGCTCCTCCCGCGCCGTCTGACACGGACCGAGCGTGAGGGAACAGTCCTTGATCTCCCGGACGCCCTGGGACAGCTCCACCGTCTCCCGAAAGTTCTGGCTCAGGGTCTTTTCCTCCCACAGCTGGGCGAAGCTGACGCCGCGGCGCTCCACGGTCAGGTCGTGGGTGATGGAGTAGGCGTCGGAAAAGATCTTGGTGGCGCGGCTTTGGCGGACGACGGCCTGGGCCAGCAGCTCCATGTGGAGAGACAGACTCCGCCCGTCTCCGCCTGGGGTCAAGGTCAGGGAGCTGTCCCGCTCCACCACCTCTACCTCGCAGGCCCCCTCCTCCTCCACGGTCTCGACCTCCATGATCTGGGAGAAGGGTAGGCTCCACCGGCCCAGGGCCAGGGCCTTTTCCGCCGTCAGATACCGACAGCACACCCGTACCTCGCCCTTGAAGATGAGCTTGCTGCCGATGACCTTGGCCTCGCCACAGCGCAGCTCCAAGCGGTGCCCCAGGAGGCTCTCGGCCTGGGGCTGGCCCGCGGGGAGTTCGATCTCGTCTGTAAAGGCAAACCCCTTTTCACACACCGCCATCACCGGGTAGAGCTCCAGCTCCTCCGTCCGCTGTTGAAGGGCGAAGGCGCTGTCCTGGCAGGGCTGGCACAGCTGCTCGTCCTGGACGCGCCAGACCTGGCAGGCGATGGCCAGCTCCAGTCGGCACAGCACCTTTCTGGGGTTCAGCGCCCGTGTCTCCGCCGCCGTCACCTGGGGCGTCACCACCGCCGGACAGCCCGGCTCCACCGGGCCCTGGGCCACGGCCCGGTAGGGCACGGACAGCTCCACGCGGCAGGGTCCGTCCCCCTCCTCCGGCTGGTAGAGCACCGTCACCTGCACCGTTCCGCCCACCTCCAACCGCCCGTCGCCGCTCTCCTTGCGCGTCAGTTGGCACCGGGTCTGGGTACACAGGATGGCGCCGATGTCCGGGCAGGCGTCGGGCACGATGCTCTCCTGGGTCTCCTCTTGATAGAGGATGGTGTCCAGCGCGCAGGCATAGCCCTCCATGGGGCTCCTGTTCAGTTCCAAGTCCATATCGTCCTCTCCTTGTCCGTGCCCCACGGGGCCTCCGTTTTCCTTACCGGAGAAACTATATGAGGCTCGGCCTCTTTCTATGTCACCGCACCTTGAAAATGGCGGCCAGGATGCCCCGCAGTACCTTGGGGGGCTGCACCACGACAATTTTCATAAAAAACGCCTCCTTTTCCATATACTGCTCCAGTATACGCAAAAGGAGGCGGGTTGGTTATTTACTTGCGCTCCCAGGGCTTCACGCCGGCGGCCTCATCGTAGAGGCGGCAGTAGCTCTTATGGCGGCTGGCGGGGACCGCCCCCGCCTCCACCGCCTCCAGCACGGCACAGCCCGATTCCCTGCGGTGGGAACAGCCCACGAAGCGGCAGCGCTCCAAGTAGGGCCGGAACTCCCGAAAGCTCCGGGCCAGGGCGTCCCGGTCCGGCAGTTCCAGACCCTCCCCGTCCAGCGAGGAAAAACCCGGCGTATCGGCGCACAGCCCATCGCCCACGCGGAAGAGCTCCACGTGCCGCGTGGTGTGGCGGCCACGGCCCAGCTTCTCGCTGACTTCTCCCGTCTCCAGGGCGAAAGCGGGCTCCAGGGCGTTCAAAAGACTGGACTTTCCCACCCCTGAATTGCCGGTAAAGACAGATACTTTGCCGGAGAGCAGGGCCTTCAGGTCGGCCACGCCCTCGCCGGTGACGGCGCTGAGGGCCACCACGGGAAAGCCCGCGGCCTGGTAGATGGCCCGCAGGTCCAGGGCGCTGTCCAGATCGCACTTATTGAGGCAGATGACCACTTGGCAGTCCTTCCCCTCCGCCATGGCGGTGAGGCGGTCAATGAGAAAGGGGTCGGTGACCGGGTTCACATTGGCGCAGAGGATGACCATTTGGTCCACGTTGGCCACCGCGGGCCGGGAAAACTGGTTTTTCCGGGGCAGTACCCCCTCCACAGCGCCGGTGCCGTCGGCCAGCGTCGTCACCTCTACCCTGTCGCCCACCAGGGGCTTGATCTTCTGGTGGCGGAGTTTGCCCCGGCCCCGGCAGGTCAAGGTCCGGCCGTCCAGGTCCACATAGTAAAACCCGGACAGGGCCTTCATAATGACGCCTTGGGCCATCAGCTGAAGGTCTCCATGGACTGGTCCACCAGTTCGCCGTCCACGTAGATGCTCACCTGCTGTGTGCCCCGTCCGGACACCAGCGGGGAGATGGGGAAGAGCGCGGTCTCGGCGGTCTGGGTGTAGACCGTGTGGCCGTCCACGTCGATGCGTACCTGCACCGAGGTCTTGCTCTCGGCGGAGGCGGGCAGGTGGACGAAAATGGCCTTGCTGTTCAGCGGGGCCTGGCTGGCCGGAGGCGGCGTCACAGGGGCCTCGCTGGCGGGGGCGGCGGAGGGGCTGGGCTCCACGCTGGGCTCCACCACAGGCTCGGAGGCCACCCTCAGATCGACTACGGTGCCCGCGATCACGGTGGTGCCCACGGGGATGCTCTGCCAGGTCACGGTTCCCGGCTCACTGTCGGCGGTGGGGTCGTCGGTGGTGGCTCCCAGGGTCAGCTCCATCTCCGCCAGTTGGGCCTTGACCCGCTCCAGCGTCTGGCCGGTAAAGTCGATCACCTTCACAGGCTTCATCTCCGGGCCGCTGGAGACGACAAGGTTCACCAGATCGCCCTTTTTCACCGGCGTGCCCTCCGGCAAGTCGGTGCGGATGGCGTAGCCCGCGGTGATGTCGTCATGGGGCTCGCGCTGGATGTTGACGGTGAGGCCCATGCGGTCCCGCAGCAACTCCAACGCCATGCGGTACTCCATGTTCTCCACCGCGGGGATGGACATGGTCTGGTCGTCGCCGGAGCTGATGGAGACCACGATCCGCACCTTCTCCCCATCTTCCGGGGTCTGCACGGTGTAGGGCGCCGGGTCCTGGCTCACCACTTCTCCCACCTCGTAGAGCTCGCTGGAGACCAGCTCGCCCTCAACGATGTCGAACTTGTCCGCGTACTCCTGGTTTTCCCGGAGCTCGGACAGGGTCATGCCCTGGAGGTCGGGGACCTCCACGCGGTTTTCCCTGCCGCCGCCGCCGGAGATGCTGCCCAGGACCACCGCCACGATGATGACGATAAAGGCCAGGATAGCGCCCACCGCCAGCAGGATCGGCCAGATCGGGCCCCGCTGGTCGTCGTGATCCCGCTCCAGATCGTCCTCCTCCCTTCTCCGCCGGGACGGTTGCCGGGCTTCCCGGTCCTCCGTCTCCCGGCTCGCGCCGCCCATGGGGACGGGCCGGGTCGGCTCGTCGCAGGGCGTCAGGTCGCCGGCGTTGTAGTCAAAGTTGATGTTGGGATTCTTGCGGAACTCCTCCAGGTCGGTCAGCATGGCGTCGGCGTTGAGGTAGCGCTCGTCCGGGTCGGGGGCCATGGCCTTCATGGTGATCTCCTCCAGCGCCTCAGGGATGTCGGCGTTGAGCTCCCTGGGGCTGAGGGGGATGGAGTTGATGTGCTGAATGGCCACGGCCACGGGGCTATCCCCCTCAAAGGGCAGACGGCCTGTGATCATCTCGTAGAGTACCACACCGGCAGAGTATATGTCGCTGCGGGCGTCAATATGGCTGCCTCTGGCCTGCTCGGGCGAAATATAGTGTACCGAGCCCAGCGCCTCCTGGGTCAGCGTAGACTGGTGGGCCGAGGTGATGCGGGCGATGCCGAAGTCGGAGACCTTCACGCTGCCGTCCCGGAGGACCATGATGTTGTGGGGCTTGATGTCCCGGTGGATGATGCCGCGGCTGTGGGCGTGGGAGAGGGCCCGGACGATCTGGGTGATGAAGTGCAGGGCCTCACGCCAGTTCAAAGGAGTGCCCTTTTTCTGCATATACTGCTTGAGGGTGATGCCGTCGATGAGCTCCATGACGATGTAGTCCAGGTCGTCGGAGTGGGACACGTCGTAGACGGCCACGATATTGGGGTGGGAGAGCATGGCAACGGCCTGGGACTCGTCGTGGAAGCGGCGGCGGAACTCCGCGTCCTGGGCCAAGTCGGTCCGCAGGATCTTCACCGCCACCAGCCGGTTGAGCCGGTGACAGCGGGCCTTGTAGACCACGGCCATGCCGCCGGTGCCGATGACCTCCAAAAGCTCATATCGGTTGTCCAGGAATTTACCAATGTACTTGTCCATGGAAAATCCCTCCTTACAGTTGAATCAGGACCGCGGTCACGTTGTCCGGCGCGCCCCGGCTGAGGGCCAGGTCCAAAAGCCGTTGGCAGCCCTTCTGGGCCGGGCCGCCGTGGATCAGCTCAAAGAGCATCTCCTGGTCCGTGACCACGTTGGAGAGGCCGTCGGAGCAGAGCAGGATCAGCTCGCCCTCCCGCCGCTCCAGGGTATACAGGTCCGCCTGGACATTCTCCTCCGCGCCCAGGGCCCTGGTGATCAGGTTTTTCTTGGGATGGGAACGGGCCTGCTCGTGGGTGATCTCCCCGCGCTCCACCAGGTCCTCCACCACCGAGTGGTCGCGGGTCACCTGGACGATCCCGTCCGGGCCGATGCGGTAGCCCCGGCTGTCGCCCACGTTGATCAGGCGCACCAACTCCGGCTCCACCACCGCCGCCACCAGCGTGGTGCCCATGCCCTGGCAGTCCCGGTCCACCTCCGAGCGGTAGCGCACCAGCTCGTTGGCCCGGTCCACCGCCTGGAACAAGAGATGCTCCACCGAGGCGCCGGATATGGCAAGGCCCTCGGACAAGGTGGCGGCAAAGCTCTCCACCGCCACGGTGCTGGCCACGTTTCCCGCCTTGGCGCCGCCCATGCCGTCGCACACCACGGCAAAGGGCACCTTGGCCTCCGGTCCTGTGAGGTAGTAGGCGTCCTGGTTTTGCGTTCGGACCGCGCCTACATCGCTGACACCCCATAGATTCATTGGGCACTCACTTCCTTTCCCGTGGGTCCTCCGCGGCGGCCTTGCGCCGCAGTTGGCCGCAGGACGCGTCAATGTCGCCTCCCAGCTTGCGCCGGACGGTGACGGTCAGGCCCCGCCCCTCCAGCCGCCGCTGGAACTGCCGCACCCGGCGGCTGGGCTTCAAGGGGCTTTCGGACACATGGTTGAGGGGGATGAGGTTCACATGGCTCCCCGTCCCCGCCAACAGCGCCGCCAGCCTGTCGGCCTGGGCGTCGGAGTCGTTGACCCCGTCGATCATCGCGTACTCAAAGGAGACGCGCCGGCCTGTGCGGTCAAAATAGCGCCGGCAGGCCGCCATGAGCTTGTCCACCCCCACGCTCTTGTTCACCGGCATGATGGAACTGCGGGTGGCGTCGTCCGGCGCGTGGAGCGAAACGCTTAAAGTCAATTGTAACCCATACCCGGCCAGTTTGTCAATTTTTTCGGTGAGCCCGCAGGTGGACAGGCTGATGTGGCGCATCCCGATGTTCAGCCCTTCCGGGCAGTTCACCAGCTCCAGAAACCGCAGTACATTGTCGAAATTGTCCAGCGGCTCCCCAATGCCCATCATCACGATGTTGGACAGCTTCTCCCCGGAGTCCAGCTGGGTGAAAAGGACCTGGTCCAATATCTCCCCGGCCGTCAGGTCCCGCACCTTGCCGCCCAGGGTGGAGGCGCAGAAGGCACACCCCATGCGGCAGCCCACCTGGGAGGAGACGCAGACGGTGTTGCCGTGGTGGTAGCGCATCAGGACCGTCTCCACGCAATTGCCGTCCAGCAGACGCCACAGGTATTTCACGGTGCCGTCCTCTCTGGAGACCTGCTTGCGCTCCACCGTGGGAAAGGAGATCACGCAGCGCTCCGCCAGCCGCGCCCGCAGGTCCTTGGGAATGTCGGACATCTCCTCAAAGCTGGTGACGCCCCGGTGGAGCCAGGAAAAGACCTGCCTGGCGCGAAAGGCGGGCTGGCCCAGGTCCTTGAGCAGTTCGCCCAGCTCCTCCAGCGTCATGGACTTTATATCCCGCATGGGGTCCTCACCTCCGCTCCAGCACGGCGTAGAAAAACCCGTCGGTCCCGTGGCGGTGGGGCCAGAGGGTCTCCATGGTTTTTACCGCGAAATCACCGGTCCCGGCGAGAAACCGCTCCACCTGCCCCTGGTTTTCTTTGGTTCGGAGGGTGCAGGTGGCGTACAGCAGCCGTCCGCCGGGGACCACGGCGGCGGCGGCGTTTTCCAGTATCCTGGCCTGGATGGGCAGCAGTCCGTCCAGCTCCTTCGGGTCCTTGTAGCGGATGTCCGGCTTCTTGCGGATGATGCCAAGGCCGGAACAGGGCACGTCGGCAATGACCAGGTCGTACTGCCCGGCCACGGGCTCGGTGGCGTCGGCCACAGCGGTCTGGACGCAGGAGAGGCCCAGCCGGGCCGCGGCGGTGTCAAGTTCTTTCACTTTACGGTCATAGAGGTCCCGGCTGTCGATCCGGCCCTGGTCCCCCATGGCCATCGCCGCGGCGAAGGACTTGCCGCCGGGGGCGGCGCACAGGTCCAGGACCCTCTCCCCGGCCCTGGGCTCCGCCGCCAGCACCGCCATGCGGCAGGCCGGGTCCTGGATGTAAAAAAGCCCGTCCTGAAAGGCGCGCAGTCTCTCCATGTTCCCAGTATTTTCCAGAATCAGGCAGTCCTCCAGCCCAGGATGGGCCACGGCGGACACTCCCTCAGCCTCCAACCGCGCGATCAGATCCTGGGCCGTGGTTTTCAAGGTGTTCACCTGGGCCGTCACCGGCGCAGGGGCGTTGTCCGCCGCCAAAAGCGCCTCCAATTCCTCCGGGTCAAGTGTCAAGGCAAACTCCTTTACAAGCCAGAGGGGGTGGCTGTACGCCACGCTGAGCCGCTCCATGGGGTCCGCGGGCAGCGGCGGCAGGTCGGACCGGCTGCGGTCCAGATTTCTGAGCACGGCGTTGACAAAACCGGCGGTTTTGGGGGTTTTGCAACACCCCTTGGCCAAATTCACCGACTCGTTCACCGCCGCCATGGGGGGGATCTTGTCCAGCATCAAAAGCTGGTAGGCCCCCAGGCGCAGAATGTCCCGGACCCGCGGTTCCAGGCTGTCCAGACCCCGGGGCACGAAATGGGCCAGATGGTGGTCCAAAAGGAGCCTGTTTTGCTCCACGCCATAGACCAGACGGCTGGCGAGGGCCGCGTCCCGGCTGTCCAGACCGGCCTGGGCCAGCTCCCGCTTCAGCGCCCCGTCGGCCCAGGCCCCCTCGCTGTGGCAGGCGTGGAGCACCCGGAGGGCGCTTTCCCTGGCGCTCATACCGGGATGGGATGGCCCTGCAAAAAGGCGGTGGCGGCCATGGCCTTTTTCCCGTCGGGTTGCAGGGTCTTGATCTCCAACACCTGGCCGTCTCCGCAGACGAGCTTCAGCCCCCGCTTGTCCGCCTGGACCACCGCGCCCGCCGGACGGCGGCTGGTCTCCGAGGTCAGGGCCGTCTCCAGGACCTTGCACCGCACGCCGTCCAACTGGGTCACAGCCGCCGGCCAGGGGTAAAGGCCCCTCACTTGACAGTGCAGTTCCCAGGCGGATCTGGACCAGTCCATGGGGGACAGGTCTCTGGACAGCATGGGGGCCAGGGTCGCAAGGCTGTGGTCCTGGGGCGTCCGCGTGGCGGTCCCGTCCTCGATCTGGGCCACCGCCCGGACCAGCAGTTCTCCGCCCATGGCGGCCAGGCGCTGGTAGAGCTGGGCGGCGTTTTCCTCCGGGCCGATGGCCGTGGCCTCTTGCAAGATGATGTCCCCGGCGTCCAGGTCGCGGGCCATGTGCATGATGGTGACGCCGGTCTCCCTGTCGCCATTCAGAATGGCCCAGTTGATGGGGGCCGCGCCCCGCAGTTTGGGCAGCAGAGAGGAGTGGACATTGACGCAGCCCATGGGCGGCAGGGCCAGGATCTCGTCGGGCAGGATCCGCCCGTAGGCCGCCACAATGATCAGCTCCGGCGCCAGGTCCCGCAACAGCGCCAGCGCCGTGCCGTCCCGCAGTTTGGCGGGCTGGAACACCGGGATATTCTTTGACAAGGCATATTCCTTTACAGGCGTTGGCTGGAAGGCGTTTTGGTGCCGTCCCACGGGCTTGTCCGGCTGGGAAAAGACGCCGACCACCTCGTGCCCGGCCTCCACCAGCGCCCGCAGAGAGGCCACGGCAAAGGCGGGCGTGCCCATGAATCCGACGCGCATCACGACTTCCCCTTTCGGCCCTTGCCCTTCTTCCGCTGGCTCTCGGCCTGGGCCGCGTCCAGTTCGGCCTCGGTATAGAGCCCACCGATGACCAACTCGGTGAAGAGGTGGCCGTCCAGATGGTCGATCTCATGGCAGAAACAGCGGGCCGTCATGCCCACGCCCTCCACCTCAAAGACCTTGCCGTCCCGGTCCTGGGCCCGGACCTTGGCCCAGCTGGGCCGCTTGACCCAGCCGTACATCCCCGGCACGGACAGACAGCCCTCGTAACCCTCCTGCTGGCCGGAGGTCTCCAGGATCTCAGGATTCACCAGCTCGATGACCTTGCCGTCGGGCCCCATGGCCAGACACACCCGCCGCAGGATCCCGACCTGGGGCGCGGCCAGGCCGTAGCCGTTGGCCTGCTCCAAGGTCTCCCGCATATCGTCGATCAGTTCGTGGAGCCGCTGGTCGAAGCTGGTCACCGGGCGGCACACCTTGGTCAAGGATCCGTCGCCCTGCTCAATGATTTTTCTTGTAGCCATTTCAGTTCCCTCCGTCAATCCATAGGGTCGTAGTCCCCAAACAGCGACACGTCCCGATTTTCCCTGTCCCGCTGGGCACAGCGCAGGAAGTGGGCCAACAGCGTCCGCAACGGTCCGCCCTGTCCGGCGGGACAGGACAGGGTCAGCTGACAGCGGTAGCGGTCGTTGAGCTTGTAGACCGCCGCGGGCGCGGGGCCCAAAAGCTCGGCCTGGCAGGCGTTGTAGGGCTCCTGGGCCAGCGCCGCGCCCAGACTTTCCCGCAGTCGGTGGCAGGCGCGCAGTACGGCGGTCTCGTTCCGGCTGGAGCCGGTGAGCACGAAGATCTCCCGGAAGGGCGGCGTGCCCATGGCCCGGCGGAGGGCCACCTCCTGGGCGTAAAAGCTGTCGTAATCCTGCCGGGCCGCCGCGGAGATGACGTCGTTGTCCGGGGTAAAGGTCTGGATCACAGCCCGGCCCGCTTTTTTGCCCCGGCCCGCTCTCCCCACCACCTGCGTGATCAGGGAGAAGGTCCGCTCGGCGGAGCGGAAATCGGGCACATAGAGCCCGCTGTCGGCGTTGACCACCCCCACCAGGGTCACGTTTTCAAAATCCAGCCCCTTGGCCACCATCTGGGTGCCCAGCAGGATGGCGGTCCGGCTCTTGGCGAACTTGTCCAGGATGGACTGGTGGGAGCGGCTGGGGGTCACCACGTCGGCGTCCATGCGGAAAATATCCCGGCCCGGAAACAAGGTCTGCAGTGTCTCCTGGAGCCGCTGGGTCCCAGAGCCCACAAAGGCCAGCTCGCCGCCGCAGGCGGGGCACCGCTGCGGCAGGGGTTGGGAGTGGCCGCAGTGGTGGCACATCAGGCGGTTGTTGGCCGAGTGGTAGGTCAAAAAGACCGAACAGCGGGGACACTGGGGCGCCTCCCCACAGCGCTGGCAGACCACTCTCTGCCGCGCGCCCCGGCGGTTCAAGAGCAAGATGCTCTGCTCGCCGCGCTCCAGATTTTTCAGCAGTTCTTCCCGCAGCTCCTGGCCGACGTCGGTGTCGTTTCCCATGCGGAGCTCTTTTTTCATGTCGCTGACGATGACCTGGGGCAAGGACTGCTGGTTGAAGCGGCCGGGCAGGGTCTGCAACGCGTACCGCCCCTGCTGGGCCTGGTACATACTCTCCACCGATGGCGTGGCCGAGCCCAGGACCAGCAGGGCCCCCTCTGCCGCGGCGCGGTACTGGGCCACCTCGCGGGCGTGATAGCGGGGCACGTTTTCCGACTTGTAAGAGCTCTCCTGCTCCTCGTCCAGCACCACAAGGCCCATGTTCTCCAGCGGGGCGAACACCGCGCTGCGGGCGCCTACCACCACGCGGGCCGCGCCGGAGCGGACCCGCTTCCACTCGTCATAGCGCTGGCCCTCGGTGAGCGAGGAGTGGAGCACCGCCACCAGCTCTCCAAAGTAGCCGGTGAAAATGCGTGTCAGCTGGGGCGTCAGGGCGATCTCCGGCACCAGCACCAGGGCCGTTCTGCCCCGGTCCAGGGCCGCTTGGATCAGGCGGATGTAGACCTTGGTCTTGCCTGAGCCGGTGACGCCGTAGAGCAGTGCCACGCCGGGCCTGCCCGTCCGGGCCTGGGCGTCCAGGGCCTCAAAGGCCCGTTGCTGGTCGCCGTTTAGTGTAAAGTCCTCTCCCTTGCCAAGCTCTGTGAACTGGGGCCGGCGGAGGACCTGGCGGCGCTCCAGGGCAACGATGCCCCGCTTGGCCAGGGCGCGGACGGTAGCCGGAGTGGCCCCGGTGAGATAGCACACATCTTTCATTCCGCCGCGGCCCACCGCGCACAAAAGCTCCACCACGTTGTACTGCAGCGGCGCGCTTTTGCGCCGCTGGGACACAGAGGCCAGGGCCTCCTCCGCGGGGATGGCCAGGGCACAGACCTGCTCGGTCTTATCCCCCACCGCTCGCCTGGCGCTGGCGACGATCTGGGCCACACCGGCCTGGACCAAGGTCTTGATCGCGCCGGCGGGGTCGGTGGCGCCAAAGGCCAGGCGCAGTTCCCGCAGTTCCATGCCCGCTGGGTGGGCCAGCAGCAGTTCCGCCAGGCGCTGGGCGTTTTTTGACCGGCCCGCGGCGGCATAGGCCCTCTCCCGGTCCACCCCATCCGCCAGGCGGCACACATCCTGGATCGAGAACCAGAGGCCCGTGGGCAGCATGGCCTTGGCGCACTGGTAGACGGTGCAGAAATACCGCCGGGACATCCACAGGCAGAGCTTCAGTTCCCTCTGGGTGAGCACCGGCTGGTCGTCCAGCACTGTCAAGACCGATTTCAGCCGCTTGGCGGGGTCCGAGGCCGGGCCAAGGGCGAGGACAAATCCCTCCACGGCCTTGTTGCCCCGGCCAAAGGGCGCCATCACCCGCATACCGGGGGCGACGCGCCCTTCCAACTCCTGGGGGAGCAAGTAGTCAAAGGGTCTGTCAATGGCGAAGGTGGCCGAGGACAGGGCCAGCTTCGCCGTCAGCGGCTGGGCCATGGGCGGGACGGTTTACTCGGACAGAATGACCTGGCCCTCAGCCACCTGGCGGATGGCCATGGTCACGGGCTTATCGTCCAGGGGATAGCCCTCGTCCTCGGCGGCCTGGGCGATCTTCCGGGCCTGCTGGGCCACCACGTTCACCAGCATATAGCGGCTGGGCACCTGGCGCAGAAGGTCGGACATGGCGGGATAGAGCATCATAATGGGGTCACTCCTTGAAAAATATTTTCGCTCTCGCGGCGGTTCAATTGGCGCCCGTCTGGAACATGGGCAGGCGTTGCTTCACCCGGCAGCCCTCCGCCACCAGGATGGACATGATCTCCTGGGTGGCGTTGGGGACGCTGTCGTTGATGACGAGGTAGTCGTAGAGCGGGATCTGCCTGTACTCCTCCAGCGCCCGCTCCAGGCGTCCCTGGATGACGGCCTCGTCGTCGGTGGCCCGTCCGTGGAGACGTCGGGAGAGCTCCTCAAAGCTGGGCGGCATGACAAAGATGAGCACCGCCTCCGGGCACTTTTGCTTGACGGTGGCCGCGCCCTGGACCTCGATCTCCAGCAGGACGTCGGTGCCCGCGTTCAGGTGCTCCTCGATGACCTTCAGGGACGTGCCATAGTAGTTTTCCACATACTGGGCGTATTCCAACAGCTCGCCGCGCTCTATCATGCCCTCGAATTCCTCTTTGGACACAAAGTGGTAGTTCACGCCGTCGGCCTCGCCCACTCTGGGCTTGCGCGTGGTAAAGGAGACGGAGAAGTATATGTCGTCCCGCTCGCTCAAAAGTTCGGCGGTGACAGTGGATTTGCCCGCGCCCGACGGCCCGGACAGAACGATCAGCGTGCCCTTTGTCTTTTTCTTTGGCGTCATGGATCCTCTTCCTCCTCCAGCCCTTCGGTCTCCCGGCCCATGATCCGGCCCTCCACGGCGCTGGTCTGCAGCGCGGAGAGGACGATATGGCCCGAGTCCATCACCAGAACGGCCCTGGTCTTGCGGCCCAGCGTGGCGTCGATGAGCCGTCCGGCGTCCCGCCCGTCCTGGACCATGCGCTTGACAGGCGCGGAGTCCGGGCTGACCACGGCGATGACCCGGCGGGCGGAGACCAGGTTGCCATAGCCGATGTTCACAAGTTCCACAGCCCAGGCCCCCTCACTCGATGTTCTGGACCTGCTCGCGGATCTTTTCGATCTCCGCCTTCATGTCCACCACCAGCCGGGTGACGTTCAGATCGGCGCACTTGGAGCCGATGGTGTTGGCCTCTCGGTTGAACTCCTGGATGAGAAAATCCAGCTTCCGGCCCACGCCGCCGTTCTTGTCGCCCGCGCCCTTGTCCAGCAACTCCCGCAGCTGGGCGATGTGGGAGCGCAGACGGACGGTCTCCTCGTCCACGGCCACCTTGTCGGCAAAGATGGCGCACTCGGTGAGGATGCGCCCCTCGTCGAACTGCTTGTTCTCCAGCACTTCCCGGAGCTTCGCCTCCAACTTCTGGCGGTAGGCCCGCACCGTCTCCGGCGACTGGCGCTCCACCTGACCCACCAGCTCCTCGATGGTCCCGGCCCGGCTGAGAATATCGGAGCGGAGCTTCTCCCCTTCCCGGGCGCGCATGGCGTCAAAGTCCGCCAGCGCCGCGTCCAGCGCGGCCAGAAGGTCGGCCTGGACCTGGTCCAGATCCTCCTCCGGCTTCTCCACCGTCAGCACGTCGGGAAACCGGGCGCAGAGCTTGAGCCGGGCGATGTTGGCCCGCTGGCCGTCCCCGGCGGAGAGGGCGAGACCGTCCTCCAGCGCCGCCAGCGCGTCCAGATAGCTCTTGGCCAGTTCCAGGTCCGCCTTGACCTGAAGCCCCTGGCCCGTCTCCTCCTTGATGGTGAAAAACAGATCCACCTTGCCCCGGCCCACTCTGCGCTGGACTTCTTTTTTCAGCGCGTCCTCGGCAAAGATGTAGGCCCGGGGCAGCTTAACAGAACAGTCCAGATAGCGGTTGTTCACCGCCCGGACCTCCGCCACGATGACGCGGCCGCTGGCCTGGGTCTCGCTCCGGCCGTAGCCGGTCATACTCCTGATCACCTTTGGATCACCTCGTCTGTTCAAATGCCGTGCCCGCGGGGATGCTTTCCCACGTGCTGAACGTAGAAGGCGATGAGCCTGGTCAGGCCGAGGTCATAGACCAGGAACACCGCGCTGCCCAGCGGAAAGACCAGCCAGCCCCGCTGGGCCAACCACTGGGGCAGGACCGGGAAGAAAAGCTGGGCCAGGGCCAGAGAAAAAACCGCCAAAACCGCGTTGAAGAAAGCCAGCTTGCCCAAATAGGCCGCCCAGCGGGGCAGCTTGCGCTCCAAGAGGCTCTTGGCCACGCCGTAGGGCCCAAAAAACAGCGCAAAGAGCAGGGCGTTGAGCTTGTCGGGCAACAGCAGCAACCCCAGAAGTCCGGCCACGGCCCAGACAGCCAGGCCGCCCCTGCACCCAAGGGAGATGACGGCGGCCACCGGGAACAGCCCCGCCACCGCCACCAGTCCCCAGCGGCCTGTGGGCGCCAGACAGGAGAGGTAGAGCACGGCCAGAGACAGAGCGGACAAAATGGCGCCGAGGGTCAGCGAAAAGGTCTTGCCCGTTTTCATTTCAGCAACCTCTTCCGCCGCCGCACAGACAGTTCATGCACATGAGGGTGGTACAGCAGTCACAGGCCTCCGTACCGGCCATGTTCTGGTTGCCGTAGGGCTGGTAGGCGTACCCGCCCCGGCTCATCATGGCGTAGGCCTGCTGGTACTCCATGTTGTTTGGCGCCATTTGGACCGCCATCTGGTAGTTCTGCCGGGCCTCGTCCAGCCAGCCCTTGCGGTAGCACACAGAACCCATCAGGAAGTACCACTCGGCGTTTTTCACCGGGGCCTCCTGGGTCAGAATACGCTCCGCGTCGGCCAGATCGCCCACCTGGATGCGCTGGCGCACCCGCTGGGAAAAGGGATCGGCGGAGGTCTGGTAGCCGGCGCTTTGCCGCTGGTAGCCGGGCTGGGCCTGGTAAGCCTGTCCGCCCTGGCCACGCTGCTGGGTGATCAGGTCATAGGCCTCGTTGATCTCCTTCATCTTTTCCTCGGCCAGATCGGCCAGAGGATTGTCCTGATAGTTGTCCGGATGGTATTTGCGGGCCAGCTCGCGGTAGGCTTTTTTGATCTCCTCATCGCTGGCGTTGGGGCTGACGCCCAGGACGCTGTACGGATCGCTCATACGGTCATTTCCTTTCCTTCCGGCCCCACTTGCCCGCTTGGACCAGTGCTTGGACGTTGGGGAGGCCGAGGTAGAGAATATTGTTCAAAATGCCACTTTGGGCCGTGGTCGGCAAAAGCTGAAAGGCCGATTGGGCCAGGGTCAGGGAGTGGCGCATGGTGGTGGTCAGATAGTCCTGGTCCGGCGTCTGTCCAAACCGCGCGGCGATGGGGTTGTAACGGTCCCTGGCCACATCCTGGGCCAAGTCGTCCACGCCGTCCACCAGATAGATCCACCGGCCCAGATGGTACAGCAGCTGCCGCCGGGCGCGGTCCAGGGCCGGATCCCCGGTCTCAGGGGCGGCGCCGGAGAGGAGCCGGGCAAAGGCGTCGGCCACGCGGTCCAGCTGGGGAGAGTTTTCCCGCTCCAGCTGGTCCAACTCCTGGAGGCACCGGGCCACATGGTCGTCAAAATCCGGCCTGGCCCGGCGGGCTTTTCGGTAGGTCCGCCGGAGCAGTCCGGCGGCCACGCGGCATCCTGTGGCCTTCCAGAAGCCCTCGTCAGCCACGCTGTCGCGCAGCTTGTAGTAGGCCAGGATCACGCTCTCGTCGGCGCACAGCTCCAGGGCCGGGGTCTGGGCCGCGCAGGGGCGGGGCTTGCCCGGATGAGCCGCACAGCGGCGGCGGCAGGTCTCCCACTCCGGCGCGTCCTCCAGCAACAGGGCCAGAAAGACGAAATCATACTGCAAGGTGTACCGCGCCCCAAAGCCACAGCGCCGCTTCAGACAGTGGCACAGCCCGCAGTAGGCTGCCTGGTAGGTCTCCCGCTCCTCTTGGGACAGCTTGCTCTGGAGAGGCCGCACATAGCCGAACATCCTACGGCTCCTCCAGCGCCACCACCCGGAGGGTGACGGCCCGGTGGCGGCGGAGGTAGCGGTCCAGCGGGATGCAGACCCCCAACAGCACCAGGAAAAAGGCGCCCACCGCGGCCAGCGCCGCGGCCCCCTCGGAGGCGTTCCCCATGAGGAGATATGCCCCAAAGAGCCCCACGAAAGGGAGCAGGTAGAGCGCCGCGGCCAACTTGAGCACTCTGGACGAGGCGGTCTCCACCGTCACGCTCTGGCCCACCCTGGCCCCCAGGTCGTCCTGGGCCACGGCGATGACCTCGCCGGCGTTGACCATGGAGCCGCATCCGGCGCAGCTGTCGCAGTCGTGGCTGCACGCCGACATACGCTTGACCTGCACCTCCACCTTGCCGCCGCTCAACCGGCGGCGCACAACAGCCCGCTGGGTCATTGTCCTTCCTCCAACAGCTGCCGCGCGGCCGCGCCCACGGCCACGGAGACCTTATACTCCCCCACCACGCCCGCGTCGGCAACGCCGCGGAGCGTGACCCTGGCCAGGACCAGGCTCTGGCCCTCCGGCACGGAGGACAGGTCCGTCAGGTCTACCTGGACCCGGATGGACTGGGGCAATACCTGGTCCAGCGCGGCCCTGGTGCCCCGGACCTGGACGGGCAGGGACTTGGTGACCACCACCGCGTCCACGTCCTCCGGGGCGGTCAGCTCGATGTTCTCCGTGACGAAGCTCCGGACCTCCAGATTGCGGACAGACACGTTTACCGTCGCTTCCTGAACGCCGCTGAGATTTTCCACCTCCGGGCCGATGGGGATGGGCAGGGTGAAGGTCTCCGAGCGGATGACTTTGGACAGGTCGATGACGCCCAGGTCGATGGAGTCGTAGGCCGCCAGCTCCGTCTCGCCGCCGGAGAGGACCACGGACTTGGGCGTGATGGAGTAGCTCAGATGGGCGTCGTCCTTGCCGGAGACGCCGCCGCCGGGCTGGAAGTCCACCGTCAGGGGCACCTCCTTGGTCATCGCCACGGGCAAGGTGACGTTCACAAGCTCAGGCGAGGCGCTGACGGCGTCGGTCTCCAGGGCCTCGCCGTCCTGCCCCACCAGCACATACGGCATATCCTCGTGGATGGTCTCCCTCTGGCCGTCCAGATTCAGGGTCACCTGGGCGTAAGCCACCTGGGCCACATCCGCCTCGGAGCCGCTGACTTCGATGACGGCGGGCTGGAACACCATCTCCCCGGCCTGGAAGCCGTCGGCCACGTCGCCGTTGACCACGCCCTTGATCTCCACCGGGCGGGTGGAGCGCTTGACCACGGTGACAGGCACATAGAAGGGGTCCCGGTCCACCAGGTCAAAACTGCTGGTGGAGACGTTGCTGGGCCAGATGATGTCATACGCCCGCTGGTGCTCCCCCTCGGCGGGGATGCGGGAAAGGTCCACCTGGACGGTGACGTTGTCCCGGCGGAGCAGGGACACCACGCTCTGGCGGCCCTGGACGGTGAGGTCCACGGTCTCCTGGGTGCCCGCGGCCACCATCAGGCCGTTGGCGTGCAAAATGTCCTCCCCCACAAAGGTGACGGGGATGTTGGAGATGGTGCGGGTGTAGTCGGAGTCGTCCACACTGCGGACGTAGAGCCACAGCGTGGCGGCCATGAGGATGGAGAAGATGATGTAGAGAGGTTTATTGGGCTGTCTCGTCTTCTTCTCCACGGCCCTCACCTCCCTTCCTGGATCTGAACAGGCCGCTGAGGAAGAACGCCTTGCGCTCCTCCTCTTTCTGCTGGGGCATCAGCTCACTGCGGAGGAACTGCTCCAGCTTCTCCGGGGCCAGGTGCTGCATCAAGCTGCCGCCCACGGCCAGGGAGATGGAGCCGGTCTCCTCCGAGACCACGGCCACCACCGCGTCAGACCGCTCGCTGACGCCCACGGCGGCCCGGTGGCGCATACCCAGGTCCTTGCTCAGCGTGGTGGAGGCGGTCATGGGCAGCATACACCCCGCCCCCACGATGCGGCCGGAGCGGACGATGACGGCGCCATCGTGGAGGGGCGCCTTGTTCCAAAAGAGATTTTTCAGCAGCGCGGCCTCCACCGCGCAGTCCAGGGCGGTGCCGGTCCGGACCACGTCGTCCAGCAAAATGTCCCGCTCGAAGACCATCAGCGCGCCCACGCGGTCCTTGCTCAGCGCGGTGTAGGCCGTGACGGTCTGGGTGATGGCCGTGTCCAACTCCGAGGTCTCGGCCTCTTTGGTGAAGAGGTTTTTCAGCCGGTTGTTGCCCAGCTGCTCCAACCCCTTGCGAAGCTCAGGCTGGAAGATGACCACAAGGGCCAAAAAGCCCAGTTCCAACGTGCGGCCCAGGATGAAGTTGATGACCCGCAGGTGCAGCAGTTCCGACACCCACAAGACCACCACCAGCAGCACGATGGCCCGGGCCACATTGGCAGTGCTGGTGCGGGAGACCAGGAGCATGAGGCGGTAGATGAGGTAGGCCACCACCGCGATGTCCAAAATACTGCTGACAACGTCCGCGGGGCCCAAAGCCTGGATGGTATTGCCCAGGTTTTGAAACATTTGCGCCACCCACTCCATGCCTTGTCCCTCCCGTCCCAACCGTCTTTCCCGGCTAAAATTACACAAAATACATTATACTGTATCGGCCCGCGTTTCGCAAGGGACTTCAAAACTTTTTTTGAAAAAAGGACTCGTTGCGGCGGACCGCAAAAAAATTGTCAAAGAAGCGGCCTCGCCGCTTCTTTGACAATCTCAGGACGCCGGGCCCTGCCCGGCGTCCTCGCTTATGTCTTTTCCTTGTGGCGGAGGGAAAATTTCCGCTCCTCGCCCTTCAAAATGCGTTGGATATTGCCCCTGTGCTTCCACACGATGAGCCCGCCGATGGCCACCGCCAGGACCAGGATCAGCGGGTCCTGGAACACGAACCAGGAGGCGAAAGGAAAGCTCACCCCAGCCCAGCAGGAGCCCAGGGAGACGTATCGGGTCAGCGCGGCCAGGATCAAAAAGCCGCCCCACACCACCAGCGCGACCCGCCAGTCTATCATGATGGCGATGGTGCCGCCGGAGAGGATGCCCTTGCCGCCGCGGAAGCCGAACATACAGGGAAACATATGTCCCAGCAGACAGAAAAGCCCCGCCCAATACTTGGCCAGCACGTCAAGTCCCGGCCAGCCCACCAGCCAGATGGCCAACTGGCCGAACCAGACGGCCAGGACCGCCTTGACCACGTCCAGCAAAATGACCACCAGGGTCAGCCCACCGCCAAAGGTGCGGTGGAAGTTGGTCAGCCCCGCGTTGCCGGAGCCGTGGGTGCGGATGTCGTCTTTGAAGATGTACTTGGAGACGATCACCGCGCCGTTGAAACAGCCCAGGAAATAGGCCACCAGGCCCACCACCAGCCCCAGCGCCAGCATCAGGACCGGATTTGGCGCGGACCACTCCAAAAACCAGGTCTCCGAGCCGCCGTTGACAAAGACGCGAAAGTTTTCCAACATGGTCTTACCCCTCCTTCTCGCTCCGCTCCCGGACGGTGAGGCGCACCGGCGTACCCTCCAGGCCAAAGGTCTGCCGGATCTGGTTTTCGAGATAGCGCTGGTAGGAAAAATGGAAAAGCTGGGCGTTGTTGCAAAAGCAGACGAAGTGGGGCGGCTTGACCCCCACTTGGGTCATGTAGTAGATCTTCAGCCGTTTGCCCTTGTCCGTGGGCGGCTGGACCCGCGCGGTGGCGTCGGCCAGGACGGTGTTGAGCATCCCGGTGGTGACCCGGAGGCTGGCCTGGTCGTTGACGTAGTTGATGAGGTCGAAGAGCCGGTCCACCCGCTGGCCCGTCAGGGCCGAGATGAAGAGGATGGGGGCGTAGGTCATATAGCTCAGGTCCCGGCGGATGTCCTGGCGCATCTTGTCCATGGTCTTGTCGTCTTTTTCCACCGCGTCCCACTTGTTCACCACGATGACGCACGCCTTGCCCGCCTCGTGGGCCAGACCCGCCACCTTGGTGTCCTGCTCGGTGACGCCCTCGTTGGCGTCCAGGAGGATCAGGCACACGTCGCACCGCTCGATGGCCATGGTGCCCCGCAGGACGGAGAACTTCTCCACCCTGTCCTCCACCTTGGACTTTTTCCGCATCCCGGCGGTGTCGATGATGAGGTATCTGCCCTTTTCGTTTTCGAAGTAGCTGTCCACCGCGTCCCGCGTGGTGCCCGCCACATCGGAGACGATGACCCGCTCCTGGCCCAGAATGCGGTTGACCAGGCTGGATTTCCCCACGTTGGGCTTGCCGATGATGGCGACCTTGATCACGTCCGGGTCCTCGTCCACAGGGTCCTCGGCGGGGAAATGCTTCAGGCACTGGTCCAGCAGATCGCCGGTGCCGTGGCCGTGGACGGCGGAGACGGCCACGGGGTCGCCCAGGCCCAGGTTGTAAAACTCGTAGATGTCGGGGTCGGTGTGGCCGGTCCTGTCGGCCTTGTTCACCGCGAGCACCACCGGCTTGCCGGATCTGAGCAGCAGATCAGCCACCTCTTGGTCCGAGGCGGTAAGGCCGGTCTGGAGGTCGCAGACAAAGAGGATGACCGTGGCGTTCTCGATGGCGATCTCGGCCTGGGCGCGCATAAAGCGGAGGATCTCGTCGTCGGTCCCCGGCTCGATGCCGCCGGTGTCCACCAGGTCGAACTTCCGGCCCGCCCACTCGCAGGGCGCGTACAGCCTGTCGCGGGTGACGCCGGGGGTGTCCTCCACGATGGAGAGGCGCTGCCCGGTCAGTTTGTTGAACAGCATGGACTTGCCCACGTTGGGCCGGCCCACGATGGCTACTAAGGGTCGCATAGTCTACCTCTCAACTCTCAAAGATCGCGTCGCACAGATCAAAGCCGTCCTGGTTCACCGGGACCACCCGCACCCCCAGCCGCTCCGACACCTGGGCGATGGTCACGTCGTCCAGAAACACATCCTGCCCGTGGCGAAGCATATTCACCGGGATCAGCAGCCGCTGGCCCAGGTCCCGGCCCGCCAGCTGGTCCATCAGGTCCCCGCCGGTGATGAGGCCGGAGACGGTGATGGTCTGGCCAAAAAAGTGGTTCACAATGGCCTGGACCTTTCCCTCAGTATGGCATTTTTTCAGCGCTTTGTCAACAATTTCCCGGAGGTACGGGGCGGCGGCCACACCGCAGGCGACGGTGAAGGGCGAGGCCGTTTTCTCCTCCTGCAGAGCCAGGGCCGCGTTGAACTCCGTATCCAGCAGCCGCAGCATCCCCACGCCGTTTTCCAGCTGGGTGTAGTCCTCGTAGTACCCGTCCGGCGGGATGGGCCGCCCGGCCTGGATGTAGAACTCGTCCGAGCACCAGAACAGGCGGGAGCCGTACTTCTCCAGACAGTTTGCCGCGAAATCCTCCACCATATCCACCACCGCTCCGGCGGTCTCCTGGGTGTAGGGCTCCAGGGGATAGAGGCCCTGGCGGTGCCGGGTCAGACCCACCGGCACCACCGAGACGCTTTTGACCCCAGGATAGAGCCCGGCCAGGTCCGCCATGGTACGGGCCAGATGCCCGCCGTCGTTGAGCCCGGGGCAGGAGACGATCTGGCAGTTCATGGTGATGCCCGCCGCGGCGAAGCGCTCCATGAGCGCCAGCCCTTCCCTTCCCCGCCGGTTGCCCAGCAGCATCGCCCGGAGTTCCGGCTCGGTGGCGTGGACGGAGACGTTGATGGGGGAGATATGGAGGTCGATGATGCGCTGGATCTCCCGCTGGGAGAGGTTGGTCATGGTGATGTAGTTGCCCATGAGGAAGGACAGCCGGGCGTCGTCATCCTTGAAGTAGAGCGTCTCCCGCATCCCCTTGGGCAACTGGTCCACAAAGCAGAACACACAGTGGTTGGCGCAGGGGCGGGGCGCGTCCATCATGTAGGTCTCAAAGTTCAGACCCAGCTCCTCCCCCTCCGCCTTTTTCACCCTCACCCTCCGGCGGACCCCCTCGCGCTCCAGCTCCAGCTCCAGCGCGGCGTCGTAGGTATAGAATTTGTAGTCCAGCACGTCCACGATGGCGTGGCCGTTGACGGCGACCAGCCGCTGGCCGGGTCTGACGCCGGCCCTGTGGGCGGGACTGTGGGCGTCCACGCTGGTGATGACGGTCTTGCTCAAGGGGTCCACCTCCTTCGTCGGCGGCAGGGGCCGCGAAAAAAAGAAGGGCGGAAGCCTGTCGCTCCTGCCCTGCTTTCTTGCCGGTATGCACTTACTTCGCGGCGGCTTCCGCCTTGCTGTAATCCCTGCCGTCGTAGGTCATGCAGGACTTGCACAGACGGTGGGGCAGCTTGTATTCGCCGCACTTGGGGCAGAGGACCAGATTGGGCGCGTCCATCTTCCACACACTGCTGCGGCGCTTGTTCCGGCGCTGCTTGGAAATTTTACTCTTGGGGACTGCCATAGTGACACCTCCTTCGGATAATGGCCTTGGTGGTTCAATCGATCACTCAAAGAACTTGGCAAGGCCCGCCAGACGCGGGTCCACCTCTCTGACGCAGCGGCAGGGCTCCAGGTTCAGGTTGACCCCGCAGCCGGGGCAAAGACCTTTGCAGTCCTCTGAGCAGAGGTTCTTGGTGTCCATCTCTAAGATAAATGTGTCCGTCATCAGCGCGCCCGCGTCCAGGCTGTCGCCGTCCAGGACCACGATGTCCCCATCGTCCTGTTCCTGTTCCAGCGTTTCGGCCAGGAGCGTTTCGTAGTCCACGACTTTCTCCCTCTGGAACGGGACGCCGCAGCGGTCACAGACCAGGGACAGCACCGCGCGGGCCTGGGCGGTGAACACCAGCGCCCCCGCCATGTTCCGGACCTGGCCCGTGACCTCCACAGGGGCCTGGATGGGGGCCTGGCCGTGAAATTCCAGGTGGGAGAGATCCAGCTGGAACGCGAAGGGCAGGACCGCGCCGGGCGTCAGGATGATCTCTCGCAAATCCAGTCTCATGGCACACCTCGCATAACGGTACGGCAAGTATTATACCTATCCTTCCCTGAATTGTCAATGTTTTTTTAGAAAAGACCGGCCAGAGCGTGGCTGAGGGGGAGGTAGGCCGCCGGAAGGAAGATGGCGGGGAGCATATTGCCCACCCGGATCTTCTCCTTGCCAAGACCCAGCATATTCACCGCGATGCCGATGATGATACAGCCGCCCACCGCCCCCATCTGGGCCACCAGCTCGTCGGACAGATAGGGCCCGATCCAGGCCGCCAGCAGGGTCAGGCCGCCCTGGTAGACCACCAGCGGCAGGATGGAGAAGGCCACGCCCACCCCCATGGCGGCGGCGAAGGAGATACTGGTCACGCCGTCGATCACGCCCTTGGAGACGATGATGGACCAGTCCCCGTTCAGCCCGGCGGCCAGGGAGCCGTTGATGGCCATGGCCCCCACGCAGAAGAGGACGGAGGCGCTGACGAATCCCTCGGTAAAGCGGCTGTTGCCCTCCCCTTGGGACCGCAGGTGGGCCTTGAGGAAGTCCCCCACGCCGTCCATCCGCCGCTCGATGTCGATGAGCTCGCCCAGGACGGTGCCCACCACCATGCACACGATGACGCAGAGGGTGTCGGTGGTGCCCAGGGCGGCGTCCATGCCGATGGCCAGCACGCAAAGGCCCAGGGCAAAGGTGATGATCTGGGTGAACCGCTCCGGGATCTTTCCGCGAAACAGCAGGCCGATGACGCTGCCAAGCAGCACCAGCGCGGCGTTGATGAAGGTTGCGGGCATATCTATCTACACTTCCTTGGCCGGATTTTTCCAACTGCCCATTATAGCATAGCCGTTTCCCCTTGGCAAGCAAAAACCGCCCGTTTCGAGCGGTTTTTCAGAGAAGCGGCAAGGCCGCTTCTCTGAAAATTTTGCGGCCCGCTGCAGCGCACGCCCCGGCCACCACAAGGGTGGTCGGGGCGCACGTTTGCGGGCCGAGATGTATTTTTTGCCAGGCTCATGTCCTGGCAAAAAATTTATTATAAATCTTTCGCGCCCTACGGCGCGAAACTCTGCGAGGCGGTTTTCAGTTTGTCAAAGAAGCGGCAAGGCCGCTTCTCTGATGACTTTTTATACCCTCCGGTAGAGCTCCATCTCCCGGCGGAGTTTTTGGGCCAACTTGTCGGTGCAGGCGCCCTTTTTCATCCTCCAGCGCCAGTTCGCGCCCACGGTAGAGGGGGTGTTGATCCGGGCGCTATCGTCCAGGCCCAGAACGTCCTGCATCTGGACGATGGCAAGGTCGGCCACGCTGCTCCAGGCGCCCCGCATCATGGCCCAGTTCAGGCCCTCTCTGGGCGTGGCGCGCAGGTACGCCTGGGCGTAGGCCACGTCCTCCGCCCTGGCGCTCCGGGCCCAGCCCAGGACGGTGGAGTTGTCGTGGGTGCCGGTGTAGCAGACGCACTGTCTGGTGTAGTTGTGGGGCAGATAGTCGCTGTCCTCGCGGCTGTCAAAGGCGAACTCCAGCACCTTCATGCCGGGGAAGCCCGTGTCCCGCAGCAGCCGGCGCACCCCGTCGGTGAGGAAGCCCAGGTCCTCGGCGATGATGGGCGGCCTGCCCACGCGCCGCTCCACGGCCTTGAAAAAGTCCAGGCCAGGCCCCGGCCGCCAGCGGCCGTTGCGGGCGGTCTCGTCGCCGTAGGGGATGGCGTAATACGCCTCGAAGCCCCGGAAGTGGTCGATGCGGACCACGTCGTAGATCTGACAGTGGCGCTGGACCCGCTCCAGCCACCAGCTGTAACCGTCCTTTTTCATCCTGTCCCAGTCGTAGAGGGGGTTGCCCCAGAGCTGGCCGTCGGCGGTGAAGGCGTCCGGCGGACAGCCCGCCACCTCCGTGGGCCGGAGCTGGGCATCCAGCTGAAACAGCTTGGGCGCGGCCCAGACATCCACGCTGTCCAGCGCCACGTAGATGGGCAGATCGCCGATGATCCGCACGCCCCGCTCGTTGGCGTAGCCCTTGAGCTGCCCCCACTGGCGGTAGAAGAGGTACTGCACGCACTTCCAGAAAGCCAGGTCCCCGGCGCGGTCCCGGCGGACCTTCCGCAAGGCCGCGGCCCGGCGGTGGCGCAGGTCTTGGGGCCAGTCCATCCAGGACGCGCCGGACTGGAGGTCCTTGATGACCATAAACAGCGCGTAGTCCTCCAGCCAGGGGTTTTCGCCGCAGAAGCGGTCAAAGTCCTCCGGCGGCTGCTTTTCAAAGCGGGCGAAGGCCCGGCGCAGCAGGGGGATCCGCTTGGCGGAGAGGTCGGCGTAGTCCACGCCCTCGCCCTTGGCGAAGTCCGCCGCCCGCACCTCCGCGGGCTTCAGCAGCCCCTCCGCCGCCAGCTGGTCCAGGTCGATGAAATAGGGGTTTCCGGCGAAGGTGGAGAAGGAGGAATAGGGGGAGTCGCCATAGCTGGTGGGACAGATGGGCAGGATCTGCCAATACTCCTGGCCCGCGGCCCGGAGAAAGTCCACGAACCGCCGGGCCTCCGCGCCCAGGGTCCCGATGCCGTGGGGACTGGGCAGGGAGAAAATGGGGAGCAAAATACCGCCGCTTCTCATAACAAAACACATCCTTTTTGACGGGTCTTGTCCTATTTTACCCCTTTACCGCCCCCGCCGCAACCCCTTTTATGATGTGTTTTTGCCCGATGGCGTACACCAGGATGATGGGGACGACGTTCAGGATGATGCCCGCCATGGTGGTACCCATCTCCACACGGCCAAAGCCCTGCTGGAAGGATTGGATGAGCATGGGAATGGTCTGGTAGCCCGCGGTGCGGTCCAGCACCAGATAGGGCAGCAGATAGTCGTTCCACAGCCACATGGTCTCCAAAATGCCCACCGACACCAGCGTGGGCTTGAGGATGGGCAGCACCACTCTGAAAAAGGTCTGGACCGGGCCGCAGCCGTCGATCATGGCGGCCTCCTCCACCTCCAGAGGGATGGACTTCATAAATCCGCAGAACATGAACACCGCCAGCCCCGCTCCAAAGCCCAGATAGATGACGCAGATGGTCCAGGGCTTGTCCAGCCCCAGGCGGTTGGCGGCGGCGGAGAGGGTGAACATCACCATCTGGAACGGCACCACCATGGAAAAGACAAAGAGGAAATAGAGACCTCTGGACCACCAGGCGCTGACTCTGGTGATGAACCACGCGCACATGGAACAGCACACCAGAATGAGGACCAGCGAGGTGGCGGTGATGAGAAGGCTGTATCCAAAGGCGCTGCCGAAGCCCCGCTCCACCAGCACCTCCCTATAATTGCCCAGACCGCCGAAGGTCTCGGCGGTGGGCGGCTGAAAGGCCCCTTGGGTCGTGATGGCCCGCTCCTCCTTGAAGGAGTTGAGGAAGATCATCACCACCGGGTAGACCCAGGCCAGGCTGAGAAGGGCCAGCAGAGCGGTGAGCAGGGCGCCTTTGGCGCGTTTGACTGGACGATCCACTACTGCTGCACCTCCTTGGAGCGGGTGGCCCGGAGCTGGACCAGGGAGATGACGATGACCAGCGCGCAGAAGAGCACCGCCTTGGCCTGGCCATAGCCTTTCCACTGTCCGCCGGAACGGCCGTAGAACGTGTTATAGATGTTCAGCGACAGCATCTCCGTCTGGTGGCCGGGGTCGCCCTGGGTCAAGGCCAGGTTCTGGTCAAAGAGCTTGAAGCCGTTGGTCAGCGACAGGAACAGGCAGATGGTCACCGACGGCATGAGGTTGGGCAGTTTCACCCGCCAAAAGGTCTGCCAACTGCCGGCGCCGTCGATCTGGGCGGCCTCCAGATAGTCGCCGGGGATGGCCTGGAGCCCGGCGATATAGATGATCATCATATAGCCGATCTGCTGCCAGCACATGAGGATCACAAGGCCCCAAAAGCCGTAGGTGGCGTTCAGGGCCAGCAGTGGCCTGCCCGTCAGGGTGAGGACGGCGTTCAGCAGGATCTTCCAGATATAGCCCAGCACGATGCCGCCGATCAGATTGGGCATGAAGAACACCGAGCGGAAGAGGTTGGTGCCCCGGAGCTTCCGGGTCAGGCACAGGGCGATGGCCAGGGCGCAGATGTTGATGGCAAGCGTGGACACCACCGTGAAGATGGCGGTGAACCAAAAGGAGTGGAGAAACTCCCCTTCGGTGAGGGCGTAAAGGTAGTTGGAAAGGCCGTTGAAGCTGGCCCTGCCGATGGTGGTGAACCGGCAAAAGGAGAGCCAGAGTCCCTGGACAAAGGGCCAGGCGAAGCCGATCACGAAGGCCAACAGGGTGGGCAGCACAAAGACAGGCCAGAATTTTCGCAGGGTCTTTTCCATGGGCGCTCCTCTCTCTTATCCCGCCGCGTCCAGCGCGGCGTACTCTCTGGCCCAGCCCTCCACGAAGGCGCGCTCCACCGCCGCCCAATCCGCCGTGCCCGCGGCGTAGGCGGTCAGGGCGCTGCCCAGGTCGTTTTTCCAGTTCTCCGACGGCATGGTGGGGAAGTTCCAGCTCACAGGCGTCTTGCCCGCGGCGGTGTAGGCCGCGTCCTGCTGGACAAACAGGTTGGGGGACTGCACCGCCGCCTTGAACGGGATGACGAACCCCATGTCCTCCCCCATGGCGCGGGTGCCCTGGTCGGAGGTGACGCACCAGTACATGAAGTCCAGCGTGGCCCGGATGTCCGCTTCGTCGGCGTCGCGGTTGACGCACCAGTAGTTCTCCGTTCCGGTGCAGAGGCCCTGGTCCTCCTCTCCCTCCGCGCCGATATAGATGGGCAGCATGACCAGGTCCTCGTCGGAGAACTTGCCCGGCCCCACCAGATTGCCGTACTCCCAGGAGCCGTTTTGGTAGAACACGGCCTGGCCCGCCAAGAACTCGTTGCGGGCGTCGTCCCCGGTCTTGCCCGCGATCTCCGAGGGGGAACAGGTGGCGTTGTTCAGATAGAGGTCCCAAATGGCCTTGTAGTTGGGCAGATAGGTCCCCTGGATGGCCTCGGTGGAGCCCACGCCCCTGTCGCGGTACTCAAAGTAGAGGGGCAGGTTGGCCAGATGGGTCTTGAATCGCCAGTCGGAGGTGCCGTCCATGCCGGGAGAGGTGAAGGCGGCAAACCCCAGCTCGTCCTTGCGGGCCGTGATGTCCTCGGCGATCATTTTCAGCCGCGCGAAGGAGTCCACATCCTCCGGGATATACCCCGCCTGGGCCAGCAGCTTCTTGTTGGCGATGAGGCCGTAACTCTCCACCACATAGGCGATGCCCAAGGTCTGGCCGTTCTCCTTCAGGGCGTAGGCGTCGCTGGTCAGCTCCCCGGCCACCGCCGTGCCGGTGAGGTCGTAGCAGTAGTCCTTCCAGCTCTCCAGCCCAACGGGGCCGTTGACCTGGAAGAGCGTAGGCGGCGAGGTCTTGGCGATCTCGCTCATCAACGTCTGCTCATAACTGCCGGAGGCAGCAGTGACCACAGTGACTTTCACGCCGGTCTGCTCGGTGTAGGTCTGGGCCAGCTCCTTCCACTGCTTGTCCTGCTCAGGCTTAAAATTTAAGTAGTACACAGAGCCCTCGCGGTCAGCGGAGTTGGAGCAGGCGGTGAGAGAAAGTCCCAGCGCGGCGGCCAGCGCCGCGGCAAAAACGCGTGTTTTCAAAAAATGTTCCCTCCGTATTTTTTACATCGCTCCCCCTTCCGGCTCCACCGACATACATGAGCACTCGTAGGCCACCCGTTCCTCGGCCCGGTCGGGGTATTGCTTGGTGTAGTTCCTGCTCTGGAGCCGTCCCGACAGCTCCAGGCGACTGCCCACGCCCAGCCGGGCGCACCGCTGGGCCACCGAGCCCCAGGCGATGCAGGGCAGGTAGTCCGAACGGCCGTAGCGGCGGTTGACAGCCAGAGTAAAATCGCAGATCTCCCGGCCCAGCGGCGTGCGGCGGACCTCACCGCGGCGGCAGATGGTGCCCTTGAGGGTCAGGAGGTTGGCGTGGGGCCCGCTGGCGGCGCTCACCCGCTCGGCCAGCACCGTGATCACCAGCCGGGCGCCTACGCCACTCCGGTTGTTGAAGGTACGCAGGCTGCCCGTCACCTCCACCTCTCTCCCCCGCTCCACCGGGCTCTGGCGCAGCAACCGTCCGGGCAGCTGGACGTTCAGCACGTCCCGGTTGCCGGAAAGCCGCTCCACCGCAAGGGGGAAGAGGTAAAAGCTCTCCTGGTGGCTCACATGGGAGAGCCTGGGGTCGGAGACCACCGTGCCCCGCAGGGTGATTTGGTTCAGGTCCTGCCAAGAGTCCATGACGCAACGCTCCTTGTGGTGGGTTGCGTCAATCTATGCGCCGTCGGCCCGCTTTAGACCAGCCTGGCCCTGTCGCCCTTGCGCCAGCCGATGGCGTTTGCCTCGTCGTAGTCCAGATGGATATAGGCGGCGAACCGGTCCGACACCCGGACCACCGTGTCCTCCAAGATGGCGGGCCGGGCCGTCAGGCACTTAATACCCACGCTCTGGTTGTCGGCCACGCCGAAGCGCCGGGCGTCCTCCGGGGTAAAGTGGATGTGCCGCTGGGCGACGATCAACCCCTGCTCCAGCTCCACAGTCCTGTCCCCAACCCGCAGGGTGATGGGGCAGCTGCCCGCGATGTCCCCGCTCTGGCGCACCGGTGGGTCCAGACCCAGGGTCCGGGCGTCGGTGGCGGACACCTCCACTTGGCACGCCCCGCGCTCCGGGCCCAGCACCGCCACATTGGAAAAGCTGCCCTTGGGCCCGACGATGTCCACGCGCTCGGCACAGGCGTACTGCCCCGGCTGGGACAGCTCCTTGGCCGGGGTCAACCGGTGTCCGGGGCCAAAGAGGGTCTCCACCGCCTGACGGGTCAGATGGACGTGGCGGCCGGACGCCTCGATCTCCACGCTCAGCGCCCGGACCACCGCCTCCACAATGTCGTTGGCCCCCATGGGGTCACACGCCCTCGTCCCGGTGGGGCAGGATGCCGTCCACCTCGGCGTGGGGCCGGGGAATGACGTGGACGGAGATCAGCTCCCCCACCTTCTCCGCGGCGGCGGCGCCGGCGTCGGTGGCCGCCTGAACCGCCCCCACATCGCCCCGTACCATGACCGTCACCAGTCCGCCGCCCACAGTCTCCTTGCCCACCAGTTGGACGTTGGCGGACTTGACCATGGCGTCGGCCGCCTCGATCGCGCCCACCAGTCCCTTGGTCTCCACCATCCCCAACGCGTTCGTGTTTGCCATACGCTCTCCTCCTTGTTTTGCCCCGGCTTTGGGGCCTGTTTTCAACGGTTTATCCTCGCGCAGAACTTCCTGCAGCGCCTGCCCGATCTTTGCCTGTGTCGCCTTGGCGGGGGCCTTGGGCTTCGCCCGGGGCTTGGGCGCCGCGCCCTCCTCCGGCTTCAGCGCAAGCGGGCCAGAGCCTCCTGGATGATCCACTCCAGCTCCTTCGTGGAGATCTCCGGCTGGCTGTTGCTGTTGTTGCTGTTGCTGTTCTGGCAAGACGCCTCACCTCCTTTCAGGTCTGCGAACTCCCGCTTGCCCCAGGCCACCCGCTTGATGTTCACCAGGTCCAGCGGGCCGATGTTGTTGGACGTGGACGATCCGCCGATGGCGCCGCAGCCCAGGGTCAGGGCCGGAAAGAGGTCGGTGGTGGCGCCGATGCCGCCCAGGGCCGAGGGGGTGTTCACCAGCACTCTGGAGGCGGGCACGGCCACAGCGAACTTCTCCACCACCGCGTCGTCCAGGGCGTGGATGGAAAAGGTGTGGCCCGCCCCCTCATGGCGGAGGATCTCCACGCACCGCTCCAGGCACTTGTCCTCGCTTTCCTCCACATAGTATGCCAGGATCAGGCCCAATTTTTCATTGGAGAAGGGATAGCCCTTGCCCACCCCCTCCTCCGGCACCAGAAAGACCCGCGCGGAGTCGGGCACGCCTGTGAGACCGGAGAGGCGGCACAGCTCCCCCATGGACTTGCCCACGATGGCGGGGTTCATGGTGCCGTTACAGCGCAGGACGAACTCCCCCAGAATATCCCGCTGTTCCGGGTCCAGGAAGTACCCGCCCTGGCGCTCAAACTCGGCCCGGACCGCGGGGGCGAAGTCCCGCTCCACCACCACGGACTGCTCGCTGGCGCAGATGGTGCCGTTGTCAAAGGTCTTGGAGTCCATCACCCGGCGCACCGCCTTGACCAGATCACAGCTTTTGTGGAAATAGGCCGGGCCGTTGCCCGCGCCCACGCCGATGGCGGGGGTGCCGGAGGAGTAGGCCGCCTTGACCATGCCGCCTCCGCCGGTGGCCAGAATGAGCTTGGTGTCCCGGTGGCCCATCAGCTCCTTGGTGCCCTCCAGCGTCGGGGTCTTCATCACCGTCACCGCGTCCACCGGCCCGCCGGAGCGCTCCACGGCGTCCCGCACATAGCCCACGGTCTTGGTGATGCACTTCACGGCGTTCGGGTGGGGCGAGAACACGATGGGGTTGCCCGCTTTCAGGGAGATCAGGGACTTATAGAGCACGGTGGAGGTGGGGTTGGTGGAGGGCACCAGTCCGGCCACCACGCCCATGGGAACGCCAAAGTCCCAGGTCTTTTCCTCGCTGTTTTTGCCCAGCAGTCCCACGATCTTCTGGTCCTTGATGGCCTCATAGACCCGCTGTGTGGCAAAGAGGTTCTTGATGACCTTGTGTTCCACCAGGCCAAAGCCCGTCTCCTCCACCGCCATCTCCGCCAGCTCTCTGGCGTGGTCCTGCCCGATCTTGGCCACGGCGGCCACCATCCTGTCCAGCTGGCCCTGGGTCATCCCCGCCAGGATCTCCCCGGCGGCCTTGGCCTTTTGGATGCAGTCCCGGACCTCCTGGATGGAAGTCAAGTCCTTGTCCATGTTCCGTTACACCTCCCTGGGCCTCGCGGCCACGTCCCGCACCGTCTGGGCAAAGGCGGCGCAGGCCGCCTGGCAGGCCGACTGGGTGCCGGTCAGCAGTCCGCCGCCGTAGTTTGTCTCGCTGGGCGGCTCGTAGAGGACCGCCAGGCGCACGTCGGCGGCCTTCATCGCCTCGTCCAACCCCTGGACCGCCTCCAGCGGCGGGGCGATCAGGTAGGCCAGGGCCTCCCCCTCCCGCACGCCCGCCCCTTGGGAGAGGTAGCTCCCCGTGCGGGAGACGGTGTGGGCAAAGTAGACCACGCTGTCGTCGGCGTTGGCGCTGACAAAGCCCACGCCGCCCTCCAGAAAGTCCACCGCCGCCTGGAGCCCGGAGGTCACCTCCGACGGGTTGGGTCCGGCCAGGATGCCGATGACCTCACCGGCATACTTGGTGGAGGCGTTGGCGGCCCCCGCGTAGAGGCTCTTGCCGTAGACCACCTGGACCTGGGACTTCTTGGTGGCCTCGTCCAAGGCGCAGTAGGTGGCGTCGTCGCAATCGGTGGTGATGACGCCGATGGAGCGGTGGCCGTCGGGCAGGCCCAACCGCTGGGCGATGGCCTCGGAGACATTGGCGATGACCCGCGTGGCCAAAATGTTGACTTTCAGCACATCTCCTGTCATGCTCTCAACTCCTTACAAGATCCACGCCGGAGGCTTTTTTGTCCAGGATGTCCCGGATCAGCTGGGCGATGTGGGCCCCGGCCTCCACGGCGTTGGTGCCGCCCTTGTGGATGTTGCTCACCACGGTGCGCTTGGATTCCGGCACGCCCAGGCGGGGCATATAGGTGATATAAGCGGACATACTCTCGGCGGTCACCAGTCCCGGCCGCTCCCCCACCAGCAGGCAGATCAGCTGGCAGTCGGTGATCTGGCCGATGTGGTCCCCCGCCCCCACGCGGCAGAACTTCACAAAGGGCACCTCCGGCGCCTCGATGCCGTAGCCTTTCAGCCCCGCGCGGATGGCGTCGATACAGTCGGCGGCGTTGGCCTCGATGGCGGCGGAGCTGAGGCCGTCCCCCACGGCCAGGACCACCTTGGCGCCCTGGGGAAGCCGCTGTTTCAAGATGGCCTGGTTCGCCTCGTCAAACCGGCGGCCCTTGTCCGGGCGGGTCAGGTACTCGTCCTTGGTCTCGCAGAGGGTCTGGACGGGGAAATAGCCGTGCTTGGCGGGGTAGTCCTCCGCCACCAGGGAAAAGACCGAGTCCTGGGCCGCGGCGTGGTCGGCCCGGAAGCGGAGCATGGTGTCGGTCTTGTACCGCGCCCCTGCCCTGCCAAGGCCGATGCGGGCCGGCGTGCGGGCTTTCAGGTCCAAAAAGGCCGGGCCGTTGGCCGGAGACTCGACCAGATACTGTTTGCGGAGGTCCACCTCCGTGATGTCGCTGTGGCAGCCGCCACTGGAGCCGGGGCTCTGGGTCTGGGCCGGGTCTGGATGGTGGACCTCTCCCTTGGGCGCGGCGTGGAGTTCCCCGCGGCCCGCCAGGTCCCGGACCATCTGCTCCACCATCTGTTTCAGCTCTGTTTCATTCATGGTATCACCTCGTTACGCCAGCAAAATGGAGCCGTCCCCGGCCCGTTGGGTGAGCCTGCCGCTGTCGTCCACAAACCCCATGTCCTCCAGCCATTTTTGAAAGGGCGGGATGGCCGTCAGGCCAAATATCTCCCGCAGAGCGGCAGTCTCGTGGAAGCCGGTGGTCTGGTAGTTGAGCATCACGTCGTCCCCGTGGGGAATGCCCATGAAGTAGTTACAGCCCGCGGCGGTGAGCAGGACGGCCAGGTCCTCGATGTCGTTCTGGTCGGCCTTCATGTGGTTGGTGTAGCACGCGTCACAGCCCATGGGGATGCCGGTGAGCTTCCCCATGAAGTGGTCCTCCAGCCCGGCCCGGATGACCTGCTTGGCGTCGTAGAGGTACTCCGGGCCGATGAAGCCCACCACCGTGTTGACAAGGAAGGGGGAATAGCGCTTGGCGAAGCCGTAGCACCGGGCCTCCATCACCACCTGGTCGGCGCCGTAGTGGGACTCGCTGGAGAGCTCCGAGCCCTGGCCGGTCTCAAAGTACATGACGTTTGGCCCCTCGGCGCTGCCGTCGCGCAGGGCCAAAGCCTGGGCCTGGGCCAGCGTGTCGGCGGTGAAGCCAAAGGCCTCGTTCCCCTTCTGGCTGCCGGCGATGGACTGGAAGATCAGGTCGGCGTGGGCGCCCCGGCGGATGGCCTCCATCTGGGTGGTCACATGGGCCAGCACGCAGGTCTGGGTGGGGATGTTCCACCGGGTCTTGATCTCGTAGAACCGCTCCAGCACCCGCTTGACGCTCTCCACGCTGTCGTCCACCGGGTTGAGCCCCAGCACCGCGTCTCCCGCGCCGTAGGTCAGCCCCTCCAACAGCGAGGCCATGATGCCGTCGGGGTCGTCGGTGGGGTGGTTGGGCTGAAGGCGGCAGGAGAGGGTGCCGGGCAGACCGATGGTGGTGTTGCAGTGGGCCGTGACCGGCATCTTCCTGGCCGCGTAGACCAGGTCCAGGTTGCCCATGAGCTTGGCCACCGCCGCGATCATCTCGGCGGTCAGGCCGCGGGAGATCCGGCGGATGTCCGCGGTGGTGGTCTTTTCGCTGAGCAGCCACTCCCGCAGTTCGCTGACGGTCCAGTTGCGGATCTGGGCGTAGATCTTCTCGTTCACGTCGTCCTGGATGATGCGGGTGACTTCGTCCTCCTCGTAGGGGACGGCGGGGTTTTCCCGCAGGTCGGACAGCAGCAGCTGGGACACCACCACCTTGGCCGCCACCCGCTCCTCCGCGTTCTCCGCGGCCACTCCCGCCAGCCTGTCGCCGGACTTCTCCTCGTTCGCCTTGGCCAAGGCGGTCTTTACGTCGGGAAATTCATAGACTTTTCCAAACAGCTTGGTCTTTAAGATCATTCTGGGTCATCCCCCTTTTTCAAATGCCAAAGTTTTCACCACCACCGGCAGCACCGTCCCGCCGCAGGCCGGCGCCAGCAGGTCGATGTAGCTGCCCTGGGCGGCGTGGACGGCGTCCACGCACAGGAGCTTCCCGTGGGGCAGAAGCGGATAGAGGCACTGTCCCAGGGCCTTGGCCATATCGTTCTCCACCGCCACCACCGTGACCTCCCCCGCCTCCACCAAGGGGCTGAGCCCGGCGCGGATGGCGCGGGCCAGGGCCCGGACCTCTTGGTAGCTGGGATTTTCCGGCCCGCGCAGGGCCAGGCACACCGGGTTCTGTCCGCCCTCGTCGGCGTACATGGGCAGGGCCCGCTCCAGCTCCTCCTCCAGCCGCTCCACCGGGCAGTCCAGCCGCAGCACCGGCAGGTTCTTGATGGGGAAGTCCACATCCCGGTAGAAGATGGTGGAGCCGGAGAGCTCGGTGGCGTGGCTTCCCGCCCCCACCACAGTGGCCCGGATGGTCTCCTCCGTGGGCAGCAGCGCCGCCCCCGCCTCCTCAAACCCCCGCCGAATGACCCGGCCCAACAGCACGCCCATGTCCCCATAGGCGAAGTCGTCCTCGCCAGGGCTCCAGACGCAGTCGGCCACGCCGCCGGAGAAGGTAAAGTAGTTTGGCTTTACAGTCAGGTCCACAGTCTTGTGGGTGATAAAGTGTTTCAGCCACCGGCCCGGCGGCCGGAGCCCCGCCGCTTCCAGCAGAGCCTCCGTCATAGCTTGGCACACCGGGGTCAGCACTTCCCGCGTGGCCGTCTCGCCCACGGCCACGCCGGGGAACAGGCCCCGGAGTTTCTCCATGACGTAGGTGATCTTGTGTGTCAAGGCATCTACCTTTACAAGCCGCCCGCCCACGTCCAGACAGCCCGTGTCCACCAGTTTGCCCCGGTCATAGAGCGCCAGGTTGGAGGTGCCGCCGCCCACATCGAAGTGGAGCACCGCGCCGTGCCTCTCCCGGCTGAGTTTGTCCACCCCGGCGCCCCGCGCCGCCAGCAGGGACTCCAGGTCGGGCCCCGCCGTGGCCACCACAAAATCCCCCGCCAGACCTGCCAGGGCCTCCAACACCTGGCGGGCGTTCTCCTTCCGGGCGGTCTCCCCGGTGATGATGACAGCCCCGGTCTGGAGACTGTCCCGGCTCACCCCGGCCTTTTGATACTCCGCCTCCACCAAGGCGCGGACGGCGGCGGCGTCGATGCGGGTGTCGGACAAAAGGGGCGTGAAGTGTACCGGCGAGCGGTAGATCACCTCTTTCTCCGTAATGTCCACCTTGGGGACGGCCCAGGGGCTGGCCCGGTTCTCCAGCTTCAGCCGGGACAGCACCATCTGCGTGGTGGAGGTGCCCAGGTCCAGCCCCACGGACAGGAGTTCCCCTGTCACCCCACCACCCCCTTGAGGATGGCTTCCAGCTCGCTGGGTATAAAGGTCCTTGCATTTACAGCCATGCACGGGTCCCTCATGGCGTCCGCCGCCACTTGGCCCAGGTCCACCGGCCCGGCCAGCCGCTCCGGGATGCCCAACCTGCGGCAGAGCCGCCGCAGGGCGCCGGACAGGGCCCGGTGGTTGGGGCTGAGGCCGCAGAGCTTGGCAAGCTGGGCGTATTTTTTCGCCGTCGGCAAGTGCTGGGCGTTGGCCTCCATCACCTGGGGCAGCAGGACGGCGTTCACCCGGCCGTGGGGCGCGTGGACCTTGGCCCCAAGGGCGTGGGCCAGGGCGTGGCAGGCGCCGAGGCCCGCGGCGTTGAAGGCCATCCCCGCCAGGGCCGAGGCGAAGAGCATCTCCCCTTTGGCGTCCATGTCACCGGCGAAGGCGGCGGGCAGCCGGGCGTAGGCCGTGGCGAAGGCCCGCTCCGCCAGCGCATCTGTAAAGGGATTTGACTTGACAACAACATAGGCCTCAGCCGCATGGGTGAGCACGTCCAGGCCGGTGTCGGCGGTGACGCTCTGGGGCACGCCCTCCAAAAACCGTGCGTCCAGAATGGCCACGTCGGGCACCAGGGCGTCGTCCACCAGCGGGTATTTCAGGCTGTGGGCCGTGTCGGTGAGGACGGTGAACGCAGTGACCTCGCTGCCGGTCCCGGCGGTGGTGGGGATGCACCAGAGGGGGACCCGCCGTTCCCCATACCAGACCAGGCCCTTGGCGCAGTCCATGGCCGAGCCGCCGCCAAAGGCCACCACCGCCTGGGCGTCCAGGGCCTGCAGCGCGGCCACGCCCTGGGCCACCATCTCCAGCGTGGGCTCGCCCCGCACCGCGTCAAACAGGGCGGTCTCCGCCCCGCCCAGGGCCTCCATCACCCCTCGGACCAGGCCGCTTTGGGACAGAAACCCGTCGGACACCACCAGCACCCTCAGCCCCTTCAGCTCCCCCAGCGACCCCAGGGCGTCCGGCCCCCACACCAGCCGGGTCCGCAGCCGCAATTCCTCCATGCTCATCCCTCCAGTTGGCCTTAGTATGGCCCGTGGGCTGGGAATTATCACTTCTTTTTCCCGGCACTGGACGGCGAGGCAAAAATCTGCTATACTGCATGGGAAACTCTGGAAAGGGAGATGGGCGCGTGGCTGTGGCGGTGGCCGGACTGGTGCTGTGGGTGGTTTTGGGGGTCGCGCTTTTGTGGAGAAAGGACCTGGACCGGCCCTGTTTCTGGCTGTGCGCGGCGGCCCTGGCGCTGGGCGCGGCGGTGCGGCTGGCCTCCATGGACCACGTCACCTCCGACTACACCGACTTCCTCTCCCAGTGGGTGCAGTTCTTCCGGGACAACGGCGGCTTTGGGGGCATCCGGCTCTCCGTGGGCGACTACAACGTGCCCTACCTCTACTTTCTGGCCGCCATCTCCTACTTTCCCGTGTCCGACCTCTACCTCATCAAGCTCATCTCCATCTTCTTCGACCTGGTCCTGGCCTTTGGCGCCGCGCGGCTGACCATTCTGGCCTTCCCCGGCAGGGGCCGGGCCGCGGCGCTGGTCTTTTCCGCGGTGGTCCTGCTGCCCACGGTGGCGCTCAACGGCGCCTGCTGGGGCCAGTGCGACAGCGTCTACGGCGCGCTGACGCTGCTGGCTCTGGCCGACGCCCTGGACCGGCATCCGGCCCGGAGCGTGATCTGGCTGGGCGTGGCCTTCTCTTTCAAACTCCAGGCCATTTTCCTCATTCCCCTGTGGTGCGTGCTGTGGTACGCCCGCCGCGTCCGGTTCAAGCACCTGCTCCTCTTCCCCGCCGCCTACCTGGCCACCATCTTGCCCGCCCTGGCCCTGGGCAAGCCCTTGGGCGACATTTTGGGCGTCTACTTCAACCAGATGGGGCTCTACCACGACCGCCTTACCCTCAACGCGCCGTCCCTCTTTGCCCTGATCCCCTACGGCGCGGAGGTAGACGGCCCCTTCTGGGCCAAGGTCGGCATCTTCGCCGCCTTCGCTCTGGTCCTGGCCCTGCTGGGTGCGCTGTTTTTTGTCCGGAAACGGCTCACCAACGCCCATCTGCTCGCCGCCGGGCTGGTCCTGGCCATCGGTGTGCCGCTGTTGCTGCCCTATATGCACGAGCGGTACTTTTTCCTGGCCGAGCTCCTGTCGGTGGTGTGGGCCGCCGGCGGGATCCGCCGCGTGCCGGTCCCGGTCTGCGTCCAGATCGCCGCTCTGGGCGGCTACCACGCCTATCTGACCCTGCGCTACGCCTTCCCCATGGCCTGGGGCGCCTGGCTCATGGCCCTGAGCCTGGCGGCGGTCCTGGGGTCGCTGGCGGGTCAACTCCTGCCGCCAAGACAGCAAAAAACGCCGGAGCCATCGTAGCTCCGGCGTTTTTTTGACCCGTCTTACGCCCCCAACAGCACCGGCTGGAGCTGTCGGCCTTGCAGGGCGTGCTCCAGGGCGGGCGCCACCAGGGAAAAATCGGCCACCAGGCTGGTTGGCTTGCCGGTGGGATCATCCTGGCGGAAGGGGACGAAGTAGACGTTTTTTCGGTTGATCAGCGCGCCGATGTTCACCGCCGCGGCGGCCAGGCCGTCATTGGTGGAGGGGGCCAGAACCAGGGGCCGGCCGTTTCGCAGATGGGCCTTGGCCGCCATGGTGACGGCGCTGTCGGCCACGCCGTGTGCCAGCTTCGCCAGGGTGTTGCCCGTGCAGGGGCAGACCACCAGGGCGTCCAGCAGTTTCTTGGGGCCGATGGGCTCTGCGTCCTTGATGGTCTGGATGACCCGCGTGTCGCAGATGCGCTCCATCTCCCGCATAAAATCGTGGGCAGGGCCAAAGCGGGTGTCGGTGTCCGCCACCGCTTGGGAGACGATGGGGACGACCCGCTGATAGCGGGCCTTGACCGTCTCCAGCGCGGTCATGGCCCTGGCCAATGTACAAAAGGAGCCGCAAAAGGCGAAGCCTACCGTGATTTGCTCCATGGTGACACTCCTTCAACTCTCTTCTCGCAGCATATTGTAGACCGTATCCCGGATGGCTGCCCCGGCGCTGACCGGGGCCACTTTGCCGGGCAGAGACAGCGCCCACACACACCGCACGCCCAGCTCCGCCGCCCTTTGGAAGTCCACGCCGCCGGGCTTGGAGGCCAGGTCGATGACCAGGCACCCGTCCTTGAGCTGTTCCAGCAGTTCTTTTCCAAGGACCCGGCTGGGCACAGTGTTGACCAGCAGGTCAAAGCCGCACAGGTAGCCGGAGAGTTCGCCCAGGCGCAGGGTATCGTGGCCGTATGCCTCGGCCCAGGCGAGGGCGTCATACCGCCGGGCGGCCACGCTGACCCGCGCCCCCAGCGCGGCCAGACGGTGGGCCGTCAGCCGCCCCACCCGTCCGTAGCCCAGCACCAGCGCCCGGCAGCGGTGCAGCGTCACGCCCATCTCCTCCAGCGCGATCTGCACCGCCCCCTCCGCCGTCGGCACGGCGTTGGCCACGGCCAGCTCCTCCCTGGTGAAGTAGTCGTGGATGGCGAGGCCGTGCCGGTCGGCCAGGGCAAAGACGCGGCTGTCGACCCTGCCGCCGCAGAGGTACTGCCGGGGCTGGAGCCGGGCAAAGAGGTCGTCCAGCAGTTGGGTCTGGGAAGAGAGCGGCGCGCTCAGCGCGTCCCCTTCTCCCCGGACAGGCAGGGGCAAGATCACGCACTCGGCCCGGTCGATCCCCTCCAGGCTCTCCGCCCGCTCCACGCTCTGGGACAGCTCCGCCCTGTCCAGGCGCCAGGCCGCCACTCTGTGGCCGTCCCCGGCCAAGGCTTCCGCCAGGGCGGCCTGCCGCTGGTCGCCGCCCACCACCCAAAAATACCGCTGCCGCATCGGTCATCCCTCCTGTGGGTTACTGCCCTCTATCCTATGCGTCCGCGGCGGAGGTTGGTGACAGGGCCCCGCGGCCCTACCCGATGGTCAGGGACACCGGGCAGTGGTCGCTGCCGTAGACCTCCCCATGGATGGCGGCGGAGCCCAGCCGGTCTGTCAGCCGTTGGGAGACCAGAAAATAGTCGATCCGCCAGCCGGCGTTGTTCTCCCTGGCGTGAAAGCGGTAGCTCCACCAGGAGTAGGCCCCGGTCAGGTCGGGGTAAAAATAGCGGAAGGTGTCCACAAAGCCGGAGTCCAACAAGTCCTGAAACTTCTCCCTCTCCTGGTCGGAAAACCCGGCGTTTCCCCGGTTTGGACCGGGGTTTTTCAGGTCGATGTCCCGGTGGGCCACGTTCAGATCGCCACAGAGAATCACCGGCTTTTTCCTGTCCAGCTTCAACAGATACCGCCGCAGGGCGTCCTCCCAGCTCATGCGGTATTCGATGCGCCTCAGCCCGTCCTGGGCGTTGGGGGAGTAGACCGTCACCACATAGCAGTCGGCCAACTCCAGGGTGATGGCCCGGCCCTCGCTGTCGTGGTGGGGGTCGTCGATGCCGTAGCGGACGTCCAGCGGCTCCAGCCGGGTAAACACGGCCGTGCCGGAGTAGCCCTTCTTCTCCGCGGAGTTCCAAAAAAGCTGATAGCCGGGCAGGTCCAGGCTGATCTGCTCCGGCTGGAGTTTGGTCTCCTGCAAACAGAACACGTCCGCGTCCAAGGCGGCGAAACTGTCCAAAAACCCCTTTTGCATACAAGCCCGCAGGCCGTTGACGTTCCACGATACCATCTTCATCCGGCGTCCTCCTCCGTCCGGGGCCCCTGGTACTCCAAAAGCTCGTCCACCCCACAGCCCAGCACATAGCACACCTTGGCCAGAAGATCCAGATCCACCATCTCCACGCTTACGCCCTTGTAGTAGCGGTCGATGACGTCGTACTTCACGCCGGTGAGCACACTGAGCCGGTTGCGGGTCAGCCCGCGGCTGTCCAACGCCTGGGCCAGCTTCACCCGGACGCGGCCATACTCCTCCGTCTGGTAGCGGATGATGCTCTTGAATCTCTCCATAGAGCTGCGCCTCCTCTCTACCACCTATTTTATCAACGGATACCCCTATTGACATTTCCCCTATTTTAGTATACCCTTATATAAGGGTGATACGGGGTGGCGCCCGGAACCGGGCCCCCTCCCTCCACGTCTAAAGGTCGGGAGTTATGTTTCCGCCGGAACTGTTCCAAATTGTAACTACCATCCCCAGCGGAAACGTAGTATAATTTCCCTAAAATCACCCCACAGGAAAACGCCGGGCCTTCGGCCTGAAACAAGGAGGATATTGGAGCATGAGCGAGGAAGTCAACAACACCTCGGCGGCGGTCGCGGCCCCGGCCGCTCCCGCCGCGGCGGAGGGGAAAAAGCCCACGGGGAAAAAGCGGAAGAAGGGCCATCTGGTCCGCAACCTCATCATCGCGGCGGTGGTGCTGGCGGCGTTGGGGGTGGGCGGGTTTTTCCTGTTCCGCTTTCTGGGCGCCAGCAGTGAGCCGGACAGCCAGATGATGACCCAGGTCGCCGAGTTTGGCTCCATCCAGTCCACCGTCCAGGGCTCCGGCCCGGCCCGGGCCAAGGAGAGCGCCGCCATCACCCTGCAAAACGCGGGCACCGTCCAGAAGGTCTACGTCACCGAGGGACAGGTCGTGTCCGAGGGCGACCCGCTCTACGAGGTGGTCTCGCCCGCCGCCCAAGAGGCCCTGGAAGCGGCCCAGAGCAAGCTGTCCGACCGGCGGGACGCCCTGACCAAAGCCCAAAAGACGCTCAGCGAGGACCAGCAGTCCTATGACGATCTGCTGGAGGACCAGCGGCTCTCCGACGAGGCCCGGTTCGTCCGGGCCCCCTTCTCCGGCCAGCTTCGCGATACCGTCCGCTACCGCGTGGGGGACAAGGTCACCCGCGGCGAGAAGGTGGCGGAGTTGGTCAACGACCGGAAGTTCCGCATCCCCTTCTACTTCTCCTACGCCTACGAGGGCCAGATCGCGGTGGGCCAGCCGGTGCTGGTCACCGTCAGCGGCAGCGACGTCCCCGGCGTCATCGAGGAGGTCAACATGGTCCGCCGGGTCACGCCGGAGGGAACCTTGCTGTTTGAGGCCGTCGCCGTCATCGACAACCCCGGCGCCCTCACCGACGGGCTCACCGCCTGGGCCTCCCTCACCTCCGCCGGCGGCGACCTCATCTACCCCTACGGCACGGGCACTTTGGAGTTCTACCAGACCCAGGAGATCTGGAGCGAGGCCGCCAAGGCCAAGAACGACCGGGAGCCCACCTTGGTGGAGACCACCGCTCTGCGGGATTATGCCGACGTGTCCGAGGGCCAGGTGCTGCTCACCCTGTCGGCGGAGAACTTTGACCGGGACATCGAAAGCGCCAGGGAACAGGTCCGGCTGAGCCAGGACAACATCACCGCGGCCCAGGAGAGCGTGGCCGACGCCCAGAAGGACGTGGAGGAGGCCCAGGAAGCCCTGGACGACTTCTCCGCCACCGCCCCCATCTCCGGCACGGTCATCTCCTGCTCGCTGGTGGAGGGCCAGGAGGTCAAGAGCGGCGAGACCGTCATCACCATCTCCAACAACACCACCATGCTGGTCACCATGCAGGTGGATGACAGAAACATCGCCTACATCAAGTCCGGCATGACCGTAGAGCTCCAAAACAACGGCACCCCCCTCACCGGCGTGGTCACCAAGATCGATATGTCCCTCTCCGGCGACGCCATGGGCAACGGCATGACCAACTACCCCGTCACCCTGGAGGTGGACAACTCGGACGGCTCGTTGCTGGAGGGTATGTGGCCCAGCTACTCCTTCGTCACCAGCCAGTCGGACAACTGCATCGTGGTGCCCATGCAGAGCGTGAAATATGTGAGCCTGGAGGACGGGGAGACCGCCTCGGTGGTCTTTATCCAGGCGGACAGCCGGCCGGAGAACGCCGTGGACGTGGAGATCCCGGAACTGATGCCCGGCGAGACCCCCACCTATCCCAGCGAGAGCGACGGCTATTACCCCGTAGCGGTGGAGACCGGCCTTTCGGACAACTACAATGTGGAGATCAAGAGCGGCCTGAACGGCGGCGAGACTGTCTTTGTCTCTTACATCATGACCCAGGCTTGGGGAGGCTAAGGACGGCTATGCTCATTGACATTCGGGACGTCTACAAGATATACAACGAGGGCATGGAGAGCGAGGTCCGGGCGCTGGACGGCGTGGACCTGCAGGTCCAGCGGGGCGAGTTCGTCTCCATCATCGGTCAGTCCGGCTCCGGCAAGTCCACCTTGATGAACATCCTGGGCTGTCTGGACATCCCCACCTACGGGGACTATACCCTGGACGGCACCAACGTCACCGAACTCTCCGACCGCCAGCTGGCCCGCATCCGCAACCGGGAGATCGGCTTCATCTTCCAGGGCTACAATCTCATCCCGGAACTGGACGCCCAGGAGAACGTGGAGCTGCCCCTCATCTACCAGGGCATCGGCCCGGAGAAGCGCCACCGGCAGGCCCAGGAAGCCCTGGAGCGGGTGAATATGTATGACCGCCGCCACCACCGCCCCAGCGAGATGTCCGGCGGCCAGCAGCAGCGCGTGGCCATCGCCCGCGCCATCGCCACCCACCCGGCCATCATCATGGCCGACGAGCCCACCGGCGCCCTGGACTCCAGGACCGGCCGCCATGTGCTGGAGATCCTCCACTCTCTCCACCAGGACGGCTCCACCGTCATCCTCATCACCCACGACAACTCCATCGCCGCCACCGCCGCGCGCATCGTCCGGCTCTCCGACGGCAAGGTGGTGGCCGATGGCGCCAGAGAGGAGGTCATGGCGTGAAGATCGGACAGGCGCTGAAAATGGCCCTGAAGTCCCTCTCCACCAAAAAGGGCCGCAGCTTCCTCACCATGCTGGGCATCATCATCGGCATCGCCGCCGTCATCGCCCTGGTGACTTACGCCCAGGGGCAGAACCTGGCCATGAAAGCCCTCTACGACAGCCAGGGCTCCAACGTCCTGGAGGTCTACGCGTACAGCTATTCCTTCAACGGCGAGGACGACGTGGGCCAGCGGCTCTACGACTACTGCCTCGGTCTGGAGGATGTGGTAGGCGTGACCCCCAGCGGCTACCTCAACAGCGAGCCCACCATCACCTATGGGGCCAAGTCCCTCACCCGCCAGAGGAACTATATAAGCATGGCCGGCGCGGCGGTGATCTCGGAGAGCGTCTCCGGCAACGACGACGACCACTACCCCAACATCCAGCTGGGCAACGACAAGTTTGGCCTGTGCAACAACTACCAGATCGCCAAGGGCCGGGAGCTGAGCTATCTGGAAGTGGAGAATATGGCCCAGGTGTGCGTGCTGGGCTCGGACACCGCGGAGTACCTCTTCTCCCTGGCCGACCCCATCGACAAGACCATCAACATCAACGGGATGCCGTTTCGCGTGGTGGGCGTCTACCAGAGCAAGTCCGCGGGGGTCAACGTGGGGACCGACGAGGAGAACCAGTGGGTCGTTGACTCCATCAAATACCAGGACAAGCTTGTGCTGCTGCCCAGCACCATGACCCGCTATTTCAACGGCAACCAGCCCATCGACCAGTATCTGGTCAAGGTAAAGACAAAAAGCGCCGTCAACGACGTAGTCACCAAGCTCAACGGCTACCTCAGCGGCATTGTGAACACCAACAGCGGCTGGTTCAACGTGAGCAACCCCAACGAATACTCCGCCGAGCTGGACAAAGAGGACGCCATGCAAGCCGTTTTTCTGGGCATCATCGCCGCCATCTCCCTGCTGGTGGCGGGCATCGGCATTATGAACATCATGCTTGTCACCGTCACCGAGCGGACCCGCGAGATCGGCATCCGCAAAGCCATCGGCGCCGAGCGCAGGAGCATCATCGTCCAGTTCCTCATCGAAGCGGCCATGATCTGCAGCATCGGCGGACTGCTGGGCATCGCCGTGGGCTATGTGGCGGCCGCCGTTCTGACCAAGGTCTTCTTCGGACTGGTCATCATGCCCGACGTGGGCATCACCATCCTGGCCTTTGGCATATCCGTGGCCCTGGGCATCCTCTTCGGCCTCTACCCCGCTCTGAAAGCCAGCGCCCTCCAGCCTGTGGAGGCCCTCAGAGCGGATTAAGTCCCGCGGGCGGCCAGACAGGGCCCGCCCGCCAAGAACAGCAAGGAGTGAACCGACATGAAAAAACACATCATCGCGGGGCTTTTGGCGGTCTGTCTGGCCGTCGCCCCGGCTCTCGCGGTCTTTCCCGACGTGGCCGATCCCGCCGTCAGCGAGGCCGTGGAGACCCTGCGGCAGTTGGAGGTGATCAACGGCCGGCCCGACGGCACCTTCGACCCCGGCGGCACCTTTACCCGCGGGGAGTTCTGCAAGATGGCCCTGACCATCCTGGGCCGGGCCGACGAGCGGCAGCTCTACGCCGGACGGGTCATCTTCTCCGATGTCACCGCCGGTCACTGGGCCCTGGGCTGGATCAACGCCGCCGCGGCGGTGAGGGAGGGCGTGACGCCCCTGGTCCGGGGCCGTGGCGACGGCCGCTTCTGCCCGGACGACCCCATCTCCGCCGGTGAGGCCGTCACCATCCTCTTGCGGTGCCTGGGCTATTCGGACGAGGACGTGGGCGAGGGCGGCGGTGCCTGGTATGGCGGGGCCATGGTCCGGGCCCGGAGCATCCTGCTGCTCAAAGGTCTGGAGAAGGTGGACGGCGGGGATACCCTGACCCGCGCCCAGGCCGCGCTGCTGTTTGAAAACCTGCTCTACACCGAGACCAAAAACTCCTCCGACATCTTCCTCAAAACCGTCCTGGGCGGCGACGTCCAGGACGCCCAGCTGGTCCTGGAGGTCAAGGGCAAGACCCTCTCCGCCGGAGGCTGGGCGCTGAAAACGGACAAGGGCAGCTACGTCACCTTCCGCGCCGACCTGGACGCCGGGCTCCAGGGGCAGATGTGCCGGCTGGTCACGGACAAGGAGGGCAACGTGCTGGCCCTCCAGCCCGACGAGGACTACACCGTCCGCTCTGTCCGCATCCGCTCCGCCGAGGCCCGGTATGTGGTCGCCGATTCGGGCCAACAACTGCTGGTGAAAGGGGACGTGCCCCTTTGGCGCGCGGACAAGGTCCAGAGCACCTACGCCGAGAGCTATAAGGAGCTGGTCCCCGGCGTCACGGCCCTGTTCTGTTACGACAAGACCGACACCCTGGTCTCCATCTACCTCACCGGCGACAGCGACACCGCCGTCACCGCCGTGGCAAAGGACGGCGCCCGCCCTTTTGACGGGGCCTGGGAGGGTGGACCCACCGCGGTCTACAAAAACGGCCTAAAAGCCTCCCTGTCCGATGTGAAGCCCTACGACGTGGGGACCTTCGACCCCCGCACGGGCGTGCTGGAAGTATCGGACAAAAAACTCACCGGCGTCTACGAAAACGCCGTACCCAGCCCGGTGAGCCCCAACACCGTCACCATCATGGGCTGCAGCGGACTGCAAGTCCTGGACTGCGCTCTGGAGGACCTGGCCCAGTTCCATCTGGGCGACAGGGTGACGCTGCTGCTGGACCGGAGCAACCGTGTGGCGGGGGTGGTCAGCGCCGAGCGCGTGGCGGAAAAGGCCCTGGGCGTGGCCACCATCACCAAGGGCGGCAGGGACTCCTACGGCGACATCTACACCGCCACCGTCACCACCAGCCACGGTCTCACCCTGAAAGGCCGGGTCCGCTCCAACGACCAGATCGTGGAGAGCGCGCCGGGCAAGCTGTGGGAGGTGACCTCCACGCGCCTTGGCTGGCTGGACCTGTCCACTGCCTCCTCCGCCGGCGTCACCGGTGATTGGGACGTGAAGGCCATGACCCTGGGCGGCGCCCAGGTCTCTCCCTGGGCCGCGGTGTACGACAAGATCGAAAGCGGCCGCATGGTGGAGGTGGGCATGGACGCCGTCACCCTGTCCTCTGTGCCCGCCGCCTCCATCGCCCTGGTCCACCTGGACTCCAGCGGCGCCGTGGACGCGCTGGCCCTGCGGGACGTGACAGGCGACGGCTATACCTACGGCGCCACCGACTATACCCAGGGCATCCACGACAGCGCGTGGAGCGGCTCCAACAGCACCCTCGCCCTCACAAACGGCGCGGAGACGCTGACCCTTGTCACCGGCGTGAATTTTGCCGCCAAGGGGATGGAGTACGTTGGGGTGGCCCCCGCTCTGCTCTCCCGCGGCGGAGAGGCGACCCTGGCGAACTGGGTCTCCCTCACCGCCCACAGCGGCGTCCACCGCACCGCCTTTGGGGAGGAGAGCGTGGAGGTAGACGGCGTGACCTGGCCCCTGGCAAGCGCCATCGACAGCTGCTGTTATAACGCCAAGTCCGAGACCTGGTTCGCCTCCCTGGATGCGGCCCTGGCCTATTCCGCCACCCTCACGGTCTACTGCGACCGCTCGCCCAGCGAGGGCGGCAAGGTCCGGCTGGTGGTGGTGGAGTGAGCCAAAACCGGGAGGCCCGCGCTTCCCGGTTTTATTTTCTTGACAAACGTGATATAATCTGGTATATTGCATTTCCCCTTCCAAGGAGGTGAGGCGCCGTGGCCCCGCAAACCGCCAAGCGCGTGGTCGCCAAAAACCCCAAGGCGTACCACGACTACTTCATCGAGGACACCTTTGAGGCCGGTGTTGCCCTGGCGGGCACGGAGGTCAAGTCCATCCGCCTGGGCAACGTGAATCTGAAGGACTCTTTCTGCCTGGTGAAAGACGGCCAGCTCACCCTCCTTGGCGTCCACATCTCGCCCTACGAAAAGGGCAACATCTTCAACAAAGAGCCCCGCAGACCCCGGCAGCTCCTCATGCACAAGCGGGAGATCGGCAAACTGGGGGCCAAGGTCCAGCAGGAGGGCTACGCCCTCATTCCCCTGTCGGTGTACTTCTCCGGCCCGCGGGTCAAGGTGGAGATCGGTCTCGCCAAGGGCAAGAAGCTCTACGACAAGCGGGAGGACGCTGCCCGGAAGGACGCCAAGCGGGAGATGGACCGCAGAATGAAAGAGCGGACACGATAAAAAAAGGAGCGTGACACCTATGGCAAATCCCACCTTTACCATCACCATGGCCGACGGCGGCGTCATGTCCGGTGAGCTCTACCCCGACAAGGCCCCCAACTCGGTGAACAACTTCATCGCCTTGGCCCAGGCCGGGTTTTATGACGGCCTGATCTTCCACCGGGTCATCCCCGGCTTCATGATCCAGGGCGGCTGTCCCCAGGGCACCGGCACCGGCGGCCCCGGCTACTCCATTCCCGGCGAGTTCGCCGCCAACGGCTTTGCCCAAAACGACATCGTCCACCAGCGCGGCGTCCTCTCCATGGCCCGGGCCATGGACCCCAACTCCGCGGGGAGCCAGTTCTTCATCATGGTGGACGCCGCGCCCCATCTGGACGGCCAGTACGCCGCCTTCGGCAAGGTCCTGGAGGGCATGGACGTGGCCGACGCCATCGTCAATGTCCGCACCAACTTCCGGGATAAGCCCCTGACGCCCCAGAAGATCCAGTCCATCACCGTGGACACCCACGGCCAGACCTACCCCGCGCCCCAGAAGGTCTGAGCCGGGCATCCCCGCGGGAAGAACTACGTTTGCTGTTTCGCTCTGTCCACCGCGCGGCCACAGCCGTGGCCGCCTCATACGGGGCCGTACCGGTTTCGACGGGGACGTGGAGGCGGGAATAGCGGGCGGATGCGCCTAACATCCTTAAAATGGGCAACTTATAAATTAAAGAACAACGATAACGTAGTTCTCGCTGCCGCTTAATTAGCCGCAGCCATCCGCGCCGGAGGGGCCACGGGCCGGCAAGGGTGTCATCTCAGTGGCGTCCGTGCGTGCGCAAAGAGTTGAGCGCACCATGCACAATGACTCTACCAAGCCCGCGAGTGTGACGGCTCACGCCCGGGTAAGGGAACGCAAAGAACCGTCTGCGCCCGGAGAAGTTCCCGTCAAAGCGTTTTCGGACAGGGGTTCAACTCCCCTCGGCTCCACCAACAAAGAAATCCCTGCAACCCCAACGGTTGTGGGGATTTTCCTTGTGTTTTCAAGGGTTTACAAGCCCTTTTCTTATGTTATAAATTTTCCAGATTCCCGCTGCGCCCTGCGGCATCCTATATCCCCTGTCCCACCCCAGTTCCTCTTGGCGGAGGACCACGCCGACCGGGCGCCTTGAATCCCACCCTGGGGTGTGGTATAATGATAAGTACTGGACAAATTAGAATTTGAGGGGATCGACCCATTTTGGAACGCTGGACAAGAGAGAAAACGCGGGGCGGCGTTCGTGGTGGAGGGAGGCGGCGGGGTGAATTATGTCAGAGGGATCCGGCTTCGGGAAATGCCGGACGAGCAGTCCTATTTGCGAAACATCCCCGCGTTCCGCCATTTCAGTCAGATGGAAGAGCTGGAGTTCCGCGCGCCGGTGACTTTTTTGATCGGGGAAAACGGAAGCGGAAAGTCCACCTTCCTTGAGGCGATCGCCGTCTCCATGCGGTTCAACCCGGAGGGCGGGTCAAGGGATCTCTCCTTCTCCACAAGAGCGACCCATTCAGAGCTGTGTGACCTCATCACCGTCATCAAGACCATTTCCCCCAAGGATGGGTTTTTCCTGCGGGCAGAGAGCTTTTACAATACCGCCAGCTACCTTGACGACACCAGCACCTTGACGCGCTATGGCGGGGTGTCCTTTCACGCCCAGTCGCACGGGGAGTCCTTTATGGCGCTGGTTGCCAACCGATTTGAGGGGAACGGCCTCTACCTTTTGGACGAGCCGGAGGCCGCGCTCTCACCCCAGCGGCAGCTGAGCCTTATCGTTGAGATGGGTCGGCTGGTGCGGGAAAATTCTCAGTTCATCATCGCCACGCATTCCCCTCTGTTGATGGCGTTTCCAGGGGCGGAGATCTACCAGTTCTCCGACGCGGGCATTACAAAAACGGCCTATCGGGAGACGGATCACTACCTGATCACAAAACGGTTCCTTGACGCGCCGGAGCAAATGCTGCACTACCTGCTGGATGAAGCGTGATCGGTCGTTCCCGCATATCGCGGCGGGGCGTTCATTTGAAAAAAAGGAGGTCATTGGAGATGAAAAGAGTTCTCGCGTTGACGCTGGGGGTTTTGCTGCTGCTGGGGTTGGCAGGCTGCGACGGACGGGAGGCGCTCCGCGTCACGCCGTCTTACACCACAGGCAAGGGCGATGTGGTCCAGGGAGGGTTCTCCGTCGATCTGCCCGGCCAGTGGCAGGATCAGGCGGTGTGGGAGACCCAGGAGACCGACGTCACCTACGCCCTCGCCTTCTATGAGCCCAACAGCCGGGACGCGGGTTACGGCGGCTGGCTCTTCTCCCTCATGGCCATTCCTGAGGAGATGGACTACGCCGACTTCCCCGACGCCCAGCTGGTGGGGCGGCTCACCGCGGAGGACGGCTTTGTGGAAAATCTGGTGGCCCTCTACCCCACCGATGTGGAATTTGATTCGGAAAACGAGGCCACTTACCAGTCCCTCTACGACCAGATACCGGACATTTTGTCCACCGTCTTACCCACTGAGGGGTACACCTACGCCCGCCAGTGACCATCCACCGCACAAAAGAGGGAGACAGCGCCGATGCGCTGTCTCCCTTTGAGGTCGTCAAAGAAGCGGCGAGGCCGCTTCTTTGACGATTTTTGCGGCCCGCCGCAGCGCACGCCCCGTCCGCAGGGCGGCCAGGGCGCACGTTTGCGGGCCGAGAGGTATTTTTTCCGACGTACACGCCGCCGGAAAAAATTTTCTATGAATCTTTCGCGCCCTGCGGCGCGAAACTCTGCGAGGCTTTTTTGACAAACTGAAAAGAAAGAGACAGCGCCGATGCGCTGTCTCCCTCTTCGCGTCTATGCCTCGCGGAACAGGCGGTTGAAGTCCCTGGGTTTGCGGGACCGCAGGGCGATGGTCTGGCCGGTCAATGGGTGGACAAAGGTCAGCTTGTGGGCGTGGAGGCAGAGTCTCCCGATGGGGCTCTTGGGCCCGCCGTAGCGCTTGTCCCCCACCACCGGGCAGCCCAGGTCCCGCATATGGACGCGGATCTGGTTTTTGCGCCCGGTCTGCAAAAACAGCTCCAAAAGCGTGTAGCTGTCGTTGCCCTTGAGCACCTGATACCCGGTGATGGCCTCTTTCCCGTCCTTGCAGGGACTGTCCACGGAGTAGACCAGGTGGGTCCGGGTCTCCCGCAGCCAGGAGCGGACCACGTCCTCGCGCTGGGGCGGACGGCCCGCCACCACCGCCAGATAGCCCCGCTCCTTCACCGCCGTGTCCCAGTTTTTCTGGAGCCGCTCCTTGGCCTCCAGGCTCTTGGCCAACAGCAACAGCCCGGAGGTGTCCTGGTCCAGACGGTGGACCACAAAGACCCGCCCCTCCGGGTCGGCGATCTTCACATAGTCCCCCACCATCCGCCAGACCGTGCGGTCCTGGCCTTTGCCGGTGGAGACGGTGAGCAGTCCCGCGGGCTTTTCCACGGCCAGCAGGTGCTCGTCCTCATAGCAGATGGGAAAGGGCAGCGCCGCCGGAGCCGGCGCGTCCGGCGGCAGCAGCGTGATCTGGTTTTCCGGGCCCACCACGGCGTCGTGCCGGGTGACCACCTTTCCGTCCACCAGCACCTGGCGGTGGGTCAGCAGGTTCTTCACCGCGTTGCGGGACTTCCCCTTCACCGCGCCCAGCAGGAAAGGCAGCAGCGTGGTCTCCTCCGCGGCCCGCAGGGTCCTGCGGCTGTCGGTTTTCACGGCCTGTCCGCCTCCTTCACCACCACGTTTTCCCCGCCCAGCACCTCTCGCAGTTCCTCCAGCAAGGCCGGGTGCAGTTCACACTGGGCGCCCAGCTTCTTCCCCTCCGCCGCCAGCCACAGCACCGCCCTGTCCTGGCCGGGAAACAGGGCGAACAGGCTCTTCACCCGCTGGAGGTGCGGGTCCTGTCCCGAGGCGAGGCGGATCCAAAGCCTCCGCGCCGGCGGCTCCGGCTGGGCCTGGGTGCCGTCCTCCAAGGGCAGCACCGTGTCGCACAGCAGTTGGGGCGCCTTCTCGTCCCGGACGGAGAGCTTGCCCGTCACCAGCACGGGGAAGTTGGCTTTCAGGTAGCTGCCCGACTGGTTCAGGGTCCGGGAAAAGGCCAGCAGTTCCATGGCGCCGGTGTCGTCCTCCAGGGTCACATAGGCCATGAGGGAGTTGTTCTTGGTGGTCTTGGTCTTGACCGCGGAGATGACGCCCGCCAGCGTCACCACCTGCCCGTCCCGGTAGGGCCCCTGGCCCTCCTCCCCCTCAAAGGAGGCCAGGATGGGACCGATGGGCGCGGCGTTCTTCTTTCTGGCGATGTGGCGGTATTCGTCCATGGGATGGCCGGAGAGGTAGAGCCCCGTGACCTCCTTCTCCATGAGCATCTTTTCCCGCTGGGTGTACTCCGGCAGGTCGGGCAGGGGAATTTCCGGCACGGTGACGGTGTCCTCGCCGCCGCCGCCAAAGAGGTCGAACTGCCCCTCCAGAGACTGCTTGTGGGCCTCCCCCACCGCTCCGGCCACCGCGTCGCAGACGCTCATCAGCTGACTGCGCCGCGCGCCGGTGGAGTCAAAGGCGCCGGAGCGGATCAGGCTCTCCAGCGCCCGCCTGTTCAGGTCGTAGCCATACATCCGGGCGCAGAAATCCGTAAAGGAACGGAAGGGCCCCTTCCGCTCCCGCTCCTGGAGGACCTTTTCCGTAAAGCCCCGGCCCACGCCCTTGAGGGCGGCCAGACCGAAGCGGATGTCCTTGCCCGACACGGTGAACTCGGCCCCGGACTGGTTCACATCCGGCGGCAGAAGGGCGATGCCCATATCCCTGCACTCGGCGATGTACTCGGCCACCTTGTCCTGGCTGTCCAGCACCGAGGTCAAAAGGGCCGCCATATACTGCCTGGGGTAATGGCACTTGAACCAGGCGGTCTGGTAGGCGACGATGGCGTAGCTGACCGCGTGGGCCTTGTTGAAGGCGTACTCGGCAAAGGCGTCGATCTCCTGGTAGATGTCCTCCGCCGCCTGGGCGGGGATGCCGTTGGCCACGCAGCCGGGGATGCCCCGCTCCGGGTCGCCGTGGACAAAGGCGGCCCGCTCCTTTTCGATCTGCTCGCGCTTTTTCTTGCTCATGGCCCGGCGGACCATGTCGGCCTGGCTGACGGAGTAGCCGCCCAGCTTGCGGAAGATCTCAATGACCTGCTCTTGGTAGACGATACAGCCGTATGTGACCGACAAAATGGGCTCCAGCGCCGGGTCCTTGTAGACGATCAGCCTGGGGTCCTGCTTGCAGGCCACGAAGCGGGGGATGGAGTCCATGGGGCCGGGCCGGTAGAGGGCGATGATGGCGGTGATGTCCTCAATGCTCTGGGGCTTGAGGCCCACGCATACCCCGGTCATACCGGCGGACTCCATCTGGAACACCCCGGCGGTGCGGCCCTGGCCCAGCATATCATAGACGTCCTTGTCGTCCTCCGGGATCTGGGCCAGGGAGAAGCCGGGGACCTCCCGCTTCACCATCTGCGCCGCATCGTCCAGGATGGTGATGTTGCGAAGGCCCAAAAAGTCCATCTTCAGCAGTCCCAGCTCCTCGATGGTGGTCATGGTGTACTGGGTGACGGGCACGCCGTCGTTGGTGGCCAGCGGGACATAGCTGTGGACCGGCTGGGCGGTGATGACCACGCCCGCGGCGTGGGTGGAGGTATTGCGGGGCATCCCCTCCACCGCCATGGCCGTGTCCACCAGCTTCTTCACCCGCTCGTCCTCCTCATACCGCTCCCGCAGGGGCTTGGAGAGCTTCAGGGCGTTCTCCAGGGTCATGCCCAGGGCGAAGGGCACCTCCTTGGCGATGGCGTCCACCTCGGCGTAGGGGAAACTCAGGGCCCGGCCGCAGTCCCGGATGGCGGCACGCGCCTTCAACGTGCCAAAGGTGACGATCTGGCTGACCCGGTCCTGGCCGTATTTCCGGGCCACATAGTCGATGACTTCCTGGCGGCGGCGGATGCAAAAGTCCGTGTCAATGTCCGGCATGGTGACCCGGCCAGGGTTCAAAAACCGCTCAAAGACCAGGTCGTATTTCATGGGGTCCACCTCGGTGATGCGAAGGCAGTAGGAGACGATGCTGCCTGCCGCCGAGCCGCGGCCGGGGCCCACGGGGATGCCGTTTTCCTTGGCGTAGCCGATGAAGTCGGAGACGATGAGGAAGTAGTCCACAAACCCCATCTCCCGGATGACGTCCATCTCGTAGTCCCGCCGCCGCCGGTAGGTCTCCGGGGCCTGGGGATAGCGCAGGGCGAATCCCTGGCGGCAGAGGTCCTGGAAGTAGCTCCAGCTGTCCTGCCAGCCCTGGGGCAGCGGGAAACGGGGCAGATGGTGCTTGCCAAACTCAAACTCCAACTGGCACATCCGGGCGATCTTTTCGGTGTTGGACACCGCCTCTGGCCAGTCGGGGAACAGGGCCGCCATCTGCTCCTCGCTCTTGAGGTAAAACTCCTCCGTCTCAAACTTCATGCGGTTGGGGTCGTCAACGGTCTTGCCCATCTGGACGCACATGAGCACGTCCTGGGTGGGGGCGTCGGCGGCGCTGAGGTAATGGGCGTCGTTGGTGACCACCAGGGGCAGGCCGGTCTCCTGGTGGATGCGGATGAGGCCCGCCGCCACCTGCTTTTGCTCCGGGATCCCGTGGTCCTGGAGCTCCAGGTAATAGTGGTCCGGGCCAAAGAGCGCCGCCATCTCCATAGCGTGGGCCTTGGCCCCCTCGTAGTCCCCGGCGCGCAGTCTCCGGGGCAGTTCCCCGGCCAGACAGGCCGACAGGGCGATGAGGCCCTGGTGGTGGTCCCGCAGAAGGTCCATATCCACGCGGGGCTTCATGTAAAAGCCCTCCACATAGGCCATGGAGACCATGTAGGAGAGGTTTTTGTAGCCAGTCTCATTTTCGCACAGCAGCACCAGATGCCGGGCCTCCAGGTCCAGACCGTGGTCCTTGTCAAAGCGGGTCCTGGGGGCCACATAGACCTCGCAGCCGATGATGGGGTGGATCCCGGCCTTTTTGCAGGCTTTGTAGAAGTCGATGGCGCCGTACATATTGCCGTGGTCGGTGATGGCGATGGAGGTCTGCCCCAGCTCCGCCAGCCGTCCGGCCAGCTTGTCGATGCGGCAGACGCCGTCCAGCAAGGAGTATTCCGTATGGACGTGCAGATGGCAAAAGCCCATAGGGGCTCACCTCTTTCCTGTGGTCAATGTCAGCACTCCCCAGCCAGGGCGACCAGTTTGCGGAGGCGGTGGTTCAGGCAGGACTTGGTGACCGGCGGGTCAAATTGCCCGGCCAACTCGCTCAGGGTGCTCTCCGGCTGGTCCAGGCGGAGGCGGGCGGTCTGCCGCAGTTTGTCCGGCAGGGAGGACAGCACCCCCGCCCGCTCCAGCTTTTCGATGGCGGCGATCTGCTCCTGGGCGGCCTGGACCACCTTGTCCAGATTGTGGGCGTCGCAGTTGACCTGGCGGTTGGCGCCGTTGCGAAGGTCCTTTTCGATCTTGGCGGTCATGACCTCCATGGCCGAGACGCCCGCGCCCAGCGCGGTGAGCATATCCTCCAGCTTGCCGCTTTGCTTGATGTAGGTAACGTAGTTCCCCTTGCGCCGGGCCTGCTTGGTCTCGAAGCCCAGCTCCCGGAGGATGACGGGGAAGGCCCGGCTGACGCCGATGTGCCCGGTGACCCACTCCAGATGGTAGTCCTTCTCCGGGTCAGTCACCGCGCCTCCGGCCAAAAATGCCCCGCGGCAAAAGCTGATCTTACAGCAGTCCTCCTCCACCACCGGGAAATTCACCGTCCGGGTCAGGGTCTGGCCCGGCTCGCCGCCGTAGGTCTGGTCCAGGAGGGACAGCTTGGCCGGATCCCGGATCAAAAACACCCGCTTGCCCGTCTCCTCCGGGCCGGGCCGGCGGTCAAAGTCCATGCGAAATGCCTTGTGGAACAGCTGGGGCAGACGGCGGGCGAAGGCGTCGGACTCGGTGACGATCCGCACCTCCTGGGCGGTCCAGTTGTTGCAAAACAACAGCACACCGTAGCACTCGGCCAGGGCGCAGCATTTCTTTGTCAGCTCGCGGCGGCAGATCTCCTCCTTGACCCTGGCGGAAAAGGTCATGGCCCGCTCCTCCCTTCTCACCTCAAAAGACCTTGGTCTGCGCCCGCTGGCGGTAGAGCTCCACCACCGCCTCCCCCAACCGCTGCGGGTCGTGGCGGGCGTAGGCCCCGTCCCGGTCGGCCAGGGGACACGCCACCGTCTCCACCCCCAGCGCCGCCAGGCGGTCTTTGTCCACCGCGATGGGCTGGGCGCCCTCGGCCCGGTAGCGCTCCAAAAGTTCCGGCGACAGCGGCGCGCTGTTGCAAAGGCACACGTCCAGCCCGCCGAGGCCGTGGTCCATCAGGGCCAGAACGTGGTCGGCGGCGGTCATGTTCTCCGTCTCCCCGTCCTGGGTCATGATGTTGCAGATGTAGACTTTCATGGCCTTGGACCCGGCAATGGCCTGGGCCACTCCGTCCACCAGCAGGTTGGGGATGACGCTGGTATAGAGGCTGCCCGGACCCAGCAAAATAAGGTCGGCCTGGCCGATGGCCTCCACCACCGCGGGCAGGGCCGCGGGGCGCTCCGGCAGAAGCCGCACCCGGTGGATGCGGCAGTCCTGGGACTTTTTGAAGTCGCAAATGCTGGACTCCCCCACCACCGTGGCGCCGTTTTCAAACACGGCCTCCAACTGCACATCGGCGTTGGTCACCGGAAGCACCCGGCCGGAGATGGCCAGCACCTGGCTCATTTTGGCCACGGCCTGGTCGAAGGAGTCGGAGATGCCGTTGAGGGCGGCCAACAGCAGATTGCCAAAGGCCTGTCCGCTGAGGGACCCCTCCGTGAAACGGTAGGCCAGCAGCCGGCTCATCACCGGCTCCACGTTGGCCAGGGCCTGCATACAGTTTCGGATGTCGCCCGGCGGCGGCATACCCAAGTCCTGCCGCAGTACGCCGGATCCGCCGCCGTCGTCGGCCACGGTGACGATGGCCGTGAGGTCCCGCACCCTTGTCTTGAGGCCGCGAAGCATGGTGGAAAGGCCGTTTCCGCCGCCAATGGCCACCACCCGCGGCCCGCTTTGCTTCTCTCTGTCCATGGCTCAGGCCCTCGTCATGTCCCGGTGGTTCTCGCTGGCGTTGTAGCCCTTTTGCCGGATGAAGTCGGCCAGGGCGCGGGTGACGAACACCGAGCGGTGCCGCCCGCCGGTACAGCCCACGGCGATGACCAGCGCCGTCTTGCCCTCCTCCACATAGAGGGGCAGCAGAAAGCTCATCAGGTCCTCCAGATGGCGCAGCAGGTCGCCGGTCTGCCGGTAGCCCACCAGAAAGCCGCGGATGTCCTCGTCCAGCCCGGTCTTGTCCCGGAGTTCGGCGATGTAGAAGGGGTTTGGCAGACACCGCACGTCAAAGACCAGGTCCGCTTCGATGGGGATGCCGTATTTGAACCCAAAGGACACCACGCTGACGCTCATCTCCGGCATGGCGCCGGGGTCGCCAAAGAGCCGCAGTACCTCGCCTTTGAGCTTGGCGGTGGAGAGCGCGGTGGTGTCGATGATATACTCCGCCCGCCGCCGGACCTCCGCCAGCGCCGTCCGCTCCAGCTCCACCGCTTGGGGAAGGGTACGCCCGTCTTTCGCCAGAGGATGGGACCGGCGGGTCTCCTTGTAGCGCTTGATGATGGTCTCGGTGCTGGCCTCCACAAAGAGGATCTTGTGGCCGCAGCGCATACTCTCCAGCTGGTCCAGGGCGTCAAACAGGGCGTCGAAGGTCTGGCCGCCCCGGATGTCTGTGACCAGGGCCACGCGCTCGTATTTCCCAGGGCTCGCCATGCACAGCTGGGCCAGCGGCGCGATCAGTTGGGCGGGGAGGTTGTCCACGCAGTAAAAGCCCATGTCCTCCAAAAAGGACGCCACCTTGCTCTTTCCAGCCCCCGAAAGGCCGGAGACGATGATAAATTCCATGGGGTCCGTCCTCCCTCACCGCAAAATTTCCACTTCCGGCTCCAGCATGACGCCTGTGCGGTCCAGCACCTTGGAGCGCACCTGGGCCATCAGTTCCAGCACGTCGGCGCAGGTGGCGCCGCCGCGGTTGATCACAAATCCGCTGTGCTTTTCCGACACCTGGGCCCCGCCGACCTGAAAGCCCTTGAGCCCGCACTCCTCGATGAGCGCGGCGGCAAAATACTCCTGGGGCCGCTTGAAGGTGGAGCCGGCGCTGGGGTATTCCACCGGCTGTTTCTCCCTCCGGCGGCGGGCAAGCTCCGCCATGTCGCCGCGGATCTCCGTCTCCTGCCCGTGGCGCAGACGAAAGAGAGCCCCGGTGATGAGCCAGGGCTGTTTGCAAAAAACACTGCGGCGGTACGAGAAGTCGCACTCCGCCGCCGTAGCCCAGCAGAGCCGCCCCGCCAGGTCCAGATAGTCCACCCGCTCCAGCACCCGGCTGATCTCCCCGCCGTAGGCCCCGGCGTTCATCCGCACCGCGCCGCCCACGCTGCCGGGGATGCCGGAGGCGAACTCCAGCCCCGTCAGACAGTGGTCGGCGGCAAAATTGGCCAGTTTGGACAGCAGTACGCCGCTTTGGACATAAATGCCCGTGTCGTCCTCCAGGCGCATGGTCTGCTCCAGCTTGGCGGTGGAGAGGACCACGCCGTCATAGCCCTCGTCGCTCACCAGTAAATTGGAGCCGTTGCCCAAAAAGAAGGGCCGGACGCCCTTTTCGTGGCACAGCCTGAGCACGTCCCCGGCCTCTTGGGGCGTCTTGGGGCAGAACATCCACCGGGCCGGGCCGCCGATGCGAAAGGTGGTGTGGCGGGACATGGGCTCGTTCTCCAACAGCTCCACCTCAGGCAGCAGCCCGCGCAGTTCCAGGGCGCTTTCCATGTCCTCACCTCCCACGGCCCATTTTCAGTTTGATTATAACAAATTTTTCTCTCAAATAGAATACCCTGACAGGTTTTTTTTCGTCGTTGCGGGTCAAACTATTCCCGTCCGACCAAAGAGAGGAGGAAGCGAGCGTGATTCTCGATAAGATCGCCCTGGTCCTGTCCATCATCGGCGGGATCAACTGGGGCAGCGTGGGCCTGTTCCGCTTCGACCTGGTGGCCTTCCTCTGCGGAGGCGCCACCTCGCCGCTGGCGCGGGTCATCTACGTCCTGGTGGGCCTTTCCGCCCTGTGGTGCATCACCCTGCTGTTCCGGGACACCGAGAGCGGCGCCAACCGCGGGACCCAGGCCGCGTAAGTTCAAAACACGGGGCGCCCAGAGCGCCTCACCCACAGCCTGTCAAGGAAGGGGCAGCGCCCCCTCCTTGACAGGCTTTTTGCGCCTCGCCCCGCCGCTGTGAAAAATCTTTATCGAAATTCGATAAAAATATCTTGACAAACAATAACTGCGGTGGTAGTATCTGGCTCGAGGAGGGATGGGAAATGGAACGGAAAAAGCTGGCCGATGTCCTGCGGGCGCTGGTGACTGTGGTCTTTGTGTGCAACCTGGCGGCGCTTCCCCTGGTGCCGGGGTTGGTGGGCATCGGCGCCGACGGCGGCATGGGGGCCCTGTGGACCCTCGCCGACGGCGCCTTTTACCACACCTTGGCCTTTTTCACCGTGTGCTGGCAGTACCTGTGGCGGGTCTGGCGGAACGGGTATACCGCCGTGCTGACGGCCTTTTTGCTCTTTTGCGGGGTCAACACCGCCCTCATTCTCTGGCAGGCGCGGCGGGTGCTGAACACCGTGGTGGCCGGGCTCCCCTTTCAGCGCGCCAACGCCCGGAGCATGAGGCGGGCGGCGGTCTCCTTCGGCCTCATCTCCCTGATGGCCCTGGGCCGGACGGTGTGGGGGCTTTTCTACTACCGCTCCGCCGCGCCGCTTTTCACCTATAACGCCCTGTTCGTCCCCGTATTCGGCATGGGCTGTCTGCTTTGCCTTGTGATGTCGGCGCTGTTTGACCAGGCCGCTGTTCTGAAAGAGGACAGCGACCTGACCATCTGAGAGGGGGCGGCGGGATGCCCATCGTGGTGAATCTGGACGTGATGATGGCCCGGCGGAAGATGACGCTGAACCAGCTGGCCGGGGAGGTGGGCCTGACCCTGGCCAACCTCTCCATCCTGAAAAACAGCCACGCCAAGGCGGTGCGCTTTTCCACGCTGGAGGCCATCTGCCGCGCTCTGGACTGTCAGCCGGGAGACATTTTGGAATTTCGGAAAGAGGTGACGGACCGTGCTTGACGCTTCGGATGGAAAGCGGCTGGGCGGCTTCGCGGCGGGACACTTCGGGCTGTCCCTGGTGTGCTTCATGGCGATGATGTGCGAGCCGGCGCACTGGAGCCTCTGGTCGTCCGTATGGCCCACTCTGCTGGTGACGGGACTGGCCTTTCTGCTCCTCTACTTCTCCGTGGGGGCGCTCCTGGGCGCCGTCGCACCCTGGGCGCGGGTGTCCACCCCTGGGGAACTGCGGCGGTCCCTGGCCCTCCAGGTGAGCGTGGCCTGGCTCTGGGGCGGGCTGGTCCTGCTGGCGCTCTCTTCGCCCAACGCCCTGTCCGCTCTGGTCTGGCTGATCTTGCCCACCTTCGTCCTGGCCTTCCCCTCCAGCTATTTTTTCCTGTGCATGGTGAATATGATCTCCTCCGACGCCGTGCTCCCCAGCGGCGTGGGCGTCATCTGTGTCATGCTGCTGGCGGGGCTGCTGCCGCCGCTATTTTATAACCTGGGAAATTTCTGCGTCAGCCGGAGAAAAGCGGCGGCGGGTGCCAAGGGGCCGGAGGCGGAGTGAGCGCGCCCCAGACGCGCGAAAAGGACGGTGCGGGACCTCCCGCGCCGTCCTTTTTTGTGTGGCGTCCCCTCACTCCCCCAGAGGCAGGCGAATGGTGACGATACAGCCGCCGCCGGGGGCGTTGGCCAGTTCCAGGGTGCCGCCGTGACGGGTGATGATCTCGTCGCACACCGCCAGGCCGATCCCGCTGCCGCGGGCCTTGGACGAGCCCTTGTAGAACTTGTACTTCACATGGGGCAGCTCGTCCTCCGGGATGCCGGGGCCGTAGTCCCGGATGGTGATGACCACGTCGTTTTCTTCCCGGCGGATGGCCGATTCGATCCTCTGGCCGGAGCCGCCGTGCTTGGCGGCGTTGTCCAGAATGTTGCAAAAGACCTGCCGCAGACGCTGGGGGTCGGCGTCCAGAGGCGGAAATTCCTCGTCGCAGTCGGTATGGGTCAGGGTGATCCCCTCGCGGCGGAAAAACTCCCGGTAGGTATACACCGCGTCCTCCAGCTCCGCCTTGATGTCCACAGGCTCGATGGAGAGGGTGAAGCGGCCGTCCTCGATGCGGGAGAACTCCAACAGCTCCTCCACCATGTTGGTCAGCCTTCTGGCCTCGGAGACGATGATGCCCAGGCCCTTTTGTATGTCCTCCTCATCCTTTACCTCGCCGCTGGCCATGGTCTCGGCCCAGCCGTTGATCGCGGTCAGCGGGGTACGCAGCTCGTGGGAGACGGAGGAGATGAACTCGCTTTTCAGCTTCTCGGCCTGGTCGATCTTCAGCGACATATCGTTGATGGCGTCGATGAGGTCGCCGATCTCGTCCTGGGAGGTCTTTTCCATCTGGATGCCGTAGCTTCCGCCGGCGATGCGCTGGGCGATGTCGGTGATACCGGCCACGGGGACCACGATGGAGCGGACAAAGTAGAGGTTGGAGAAATAGACCACCAAGATCATCACAAGGCCCACAGCCATGGCCAGACAGACCACCAGCGCAATCTGCCGGTCCACCAGCTTCAAAGATGTGACGATCCGCACCACCCCCACCACCGAGCCGTCATAGACGGTGGGCGAGGAGACGCACATGATATGCTCGCCGGTGTTGGGGTCGGTGCCGGACCAGTGCTGGATGCTCTGGGTCTCCACCGCCTTGGCGATCTCCGGCGTGTCGGGCATGGAGCCGGCGGTGAGGCCGTAGGAGGAGTACTGGATGCGGCCATAGGCGCTGAGGAACTGGATCTCCAGCCGCCCCTTGTCCTCAAACTCGGAGACATAGGTGGCGGCGCGGTTGTTGTACTCGGTCTCGGTGAAGTTGCGGAACGACTGCGTGGCGATGCTGATCCTGGTGTCCAGGCCGGAGGAGACGGTGGAGTAGTAAAAGCTGGCCATGGCCAGGGAAAAGACGGACACACCCAGAAACACCACCAGCAGCACCACGCCCAGGGAGTTGATCATCCACCGGCGGCGGATGGATTGGGTGCGCGCTTTTTTGGGTGCCTTGCCCATGCTGTCTCCTCCTCTCCTTGTCTGTCAGGGCCGGTTCAGAAGCCCCACTTGTAGCCAAAGCCCCAGACGGTGGTGATATAGGCCGGGGTCTGGGGATCGTCCTCGATCTTCAGCCGCAGGCGGCGGATGTTCACGTCCACGATCTTCAGCTCGCCGTAGTATTTTTCGCCCCAGACGGAGTTCAAGATCTCCTCGCGGGACAGGGCCTTGCCGGGGTTGTCCATAAAGAGCTTCATGATGGAATACTCCACCTGGGTCAGCTTCACCCGCTGGCCGTTTTTTTCCAGGGTGCGGTTGCGGGTGTTGAGCAGGAAGGGCGGGTTGTGGATGACCCCGTCGTCGGCGGGGGCGGCCTCGGCGCCACCCATGCGGCGGCAGATGGCGTCCACCCTGGCGGTGAGCTCGGCGGGAGAAAAGGGCTTGGTCACATAGTCGTCCGCGCCGGTCATCAATCCCGTGACCTTGTCCATCTCCTGGGTGCGGGCGGTGAGCATGATGATGCCGATCTTGGAGTTTCCGGCCCGGATGCGGCGGCAGACCTCAAAGCCGTCCATGTCGCCAGGGATCATGATGTCCAGCAGGGCGACCTGGATGTCCGGGTGGGCCTTGAGCTGGGCCAGGGCCTCGTCCCCGGTGCCCGCCTCAAAGGTCTCGTAGCCCGCCCGGTTGAGATTGATGACAACGAAGCTGCGGATGTTGGTCTCGTCCTCCAGAACCAGAACCTTTTTCATGGCTGGACCCTTCCTTTCGGTCAGTTCTCGGTGGACCACTCGGTCCGGATGATGTGAAAGCGCTCGGCGATGTCCTGCGCGTCCAGGCCGGTGTCCCAGACCTGGGGCATGAGCTCCACGGCGTAGGTAGCGGAGGCGTCGGTGAAGATGACCTCGCGGCCGTTGATCCCGGCGCGGTTGGTCTGGTCGGCTCCGGTGAGTTTGTAGAGCACCAGGAAGGTCTTGGCCGGACGGTCATCGCCCTGCCACAGCGAGAAGGCCACGCCCCGCTCTCCGGCGCTGACGGAGTCCTGGCGGGAGATGACCAGCCGGTCGGTCCAGCTGTCGGGCACGTCGAAATACCAGCCGTCGGTGACGTTGTGGAAGGTGGTCAGCACCTGGTGAGGCCGGCCCTTGTCGTCAAACTGCCGCCACTCCAGCAGCCAGAAGTCGTCGCTGACGCCGCTCGCCTTGTGGGCCAGCACGGGCAGGGGCACTTCCAGCACGCCGTCGCGGTCGATGTCGCTGCTGGCCACAGCGGTGTAGGACCGGACGGTCTCCTCGCTCCGCATGGTGGCGGTGTTGAGGGTGATGTTGGTGAGGGCGCCGTCCCGCACCGCGAGGATGTCCACCACCTGGTCGGGGGCGTCCCGGAAGCCGGAGGTGACGAACACCGCGGGGATGCCCCCGGCCAGATTCCCGCTGCGGAGGAGCTTGATCTCGTTGATGCCGGTGGACAGCGGCGCGGTGGATTTCAACGCCAGGGCCGCGCCGTCATAGTCGTAATACTCGGCGCGGGAGGCGTCGGCCTCGCCGGTCTGGAGGGACAGGACCACCAGCTCCCTCTCCCTGTCGTTGTCCAGATCCGCCAGGCGGAAGCGGGTGTAACTGTCCACCCACAAAAGCTCGATGGCCTCCACATCTTCCAGGCTATACACCCCCAGCGTGCGGTCATCGCCGGAGATCTGCCAGGAGACGATGGCCTCCTTGCGCTGGGACCCGCCCACGTTCTCGTAGCTCACCGAGTAGATGCCCGTGCCCACTCCCTCGATGATGGAGTCCACGGCGTAGCTCTCATCCTCCAGCTGACGGAAGATGTATATCTTCAGGGGCCGTTCGTCGCTGGGGACCCGGAAGAACGCCACGGCGGACTCCAGCTGGCCGTCGGCGTCCAGGTCCTGGAGCTGGACGGTCTGGGTGTTGGTGCCCGACATGGGGGCGATGGACTCCCCGCCGATGGCGGCGCGGACCTCGCTGAGTTTGGCGTCGAGATTCTGGTAGTCCTCCGGCGGCGCGGGCAGGGCGAACATATCCTCGCCCCCGCCCCGCATACAGCCCGTCAGGCTCAAAAGCAGGGCCAGGGCCGGCAAAAAGGCCACGCGCCTTCTATGGTGTTTCACGTCCCATCCCCTCCTGTTTCAGCGCCGCGGATGAAATCACCCTCATTATAGCAGTTTCGCCATAAAAAAACAAGGACGAGCTTGCGCCCATCCTTGTTTTCTGCCGTTCAGCCCGCCAGATACGCCTTGAGCAACACCTGCAGCAGCTCGTCCCGGTCCAGCTTGCGGATGAGGGCGCGGGCGTTTTTGTAGTTGGTCACATAGGTGGGGTCTTCGGAGAGGATATAGCCCACGATCTGGTTGATGGGGTTGTAGCCCTTCTCCCGCAAGGCGTCGTAGACGGTGGTGAGGATCTGGCGGATCTCCTCTCCGCGGTCTTGGTTGATGGTGAATTTGCGGGTAAAGTCCAGGCTCTCCTGCACGGGGCCACACCTCCTTCCAAACTTGCCACTTATTGTAACCCACTTTTCCGCGGTTGTAAAGAGCAAAGAAAGTTAAATTTCCGTTAAATCAGCGCAGCACCGCGCCCAGCTCGCTCTCCAGAGCCGCCAGGATGCTCTTCACGTCCTCGTCGGCCTCCTCGCTGGTGAGGCTCCTGTCGTCGGCCCGCAGGGTCAGGTTGAAGGCCACCGACTTCTTCCCCTCCGGGATGGGCGCGCCGGTGTAGATGTCAAAGAGGGCGGTCTCCTTCAAAAGCCCCTTGGCGCCTCTGGCGATGCAGTCCTCCAGCTGGCCCACGGTGACGGCCAGATCGCACACCACGGCGATGTCGCGGGTGACGGAGGGGAACCTGGGCAGCGGCGTGTAGACCACCGACCGGTCCTCGGCCTCCATCAGCGCCTCCAGGGACAGCTCCGCGCAGTAGAGGTCCTGGTCCACGTCGTAGTTCCTGCACACCAGCGGGTGGATCTGGCCCACCACGCCCAGGCGCTTCTCACCCGCCCAAACCGCCGCGCAGCGGCCGGGGTGGTAGGAGGGGTCGTCCTGGACGGCGGTGAAGCGCACGTCCTGACAGCGCAGGTCCCGCAAAACGGCCTCCACCGTCCCCTTGAGGGCGTAGAAGTCCATCTCCTCGCCGTAGGCGCCCAGGGTGAGGTACTTGCTCTCCACGGCCAGACCGTCCGGCCCGCCGGGGAGGTAGATCCGCCCCACTTCGTAGAGCCGCACGGACTTGTTGCGGTAGTTGTAGTTCCGGGTCAGGATCTCCAGCATGGAGGGGAGGGTGGTGGTCCGCATGATGGAGGTGTCCTCCCCAAGCGGGTTCAGGATCTTGAAAGAGGCCCGGCGGGGATCGTCCTGGGGCCAGCGGATCTTATCGTAGTAGGTGGGGCTGATAAAGGAGTAGGTGATGATCTCGTCAAAGCCCAGGGCCCGGACGGTCTGGCCCAGGCGCCGCTCCAGGGTCTCCTCCGCCGAGTAACCGCCCACGGTGGTCTGGCCCCGCATGAGGGTGGTGGGGATGTTGTTGTAGCCGTAGAACCGGGCCACCTCTTCCGCCAGATCCGCCATGCGGCGCACATCGCCCCGCCACGAGGGGACAGTGACCCGGTCTCCCTCCACCTGGAAGTCCAGCTTTTTGAGGATGGCCACCATGTCGGCCTCTGGCACGTCGGTGCCCAAAAGGGCGTTGATCCTGTCCGGCTCCAGCCGGAGTTCGGTGAGCTGGGGGACAAAGTTCAAAATGTCGATGACCCCGTCCACCACCTCGCCGGCGCCCAGCAGTTCCACCAGTTCGCAGGCCCGGTCCACAGCGGGCATGGTGTTCATGGGGTCCAGGCCCTTTTCAAACTTGGCGCTGGCCTCGGTCCGCATCCCCAGCGCCAGAGCGCCCTTGCGGATGCAGGTGCCGTCAAAGCAGGCGGACTCGAACACCACGTCGGTGGTGTCGTCCACGATCTCGCTGTTCTCCCCGCCCATGATGCCCGCCAGACCCACGGCCCGGTTCTCGTCGGCGATGACCAGGTGGTTGGCGGTGAGGGTGTGTTCCTTGCCGTCCAGGGTGGTGAGCTTCTCCCCTTCCCTGGCGGTGCGGACGATGATCTTGCCGCCGTTGACGTAGCGGTAGTCGAAGGCGTGCATGGGCTGGCCGTACTCCAGCATGACGTAGTTGGTGATGTCCACGATGTTGTTGATGGGCCGCACCCCCATGGCGCGCAGCCGCTCCCGCATCCACTTGGG
>CANQFT010000006.1 GCA_947599925.1 uncultured Oscillospiraceae bacterium
GGGACATGGCCAAGGACAAGCTGCAAAACGACCCCAAGATGACCGTCCGGGGCCTGATCGAGCAGTCCAACGTGGCCTTCATCGGCACCACCGACGACCCCATCGACTCCCTGGAATGGCACGAGAAGATCGCCGCCGACCCCACCATCACCTTCACCGTCGCCCCCTCCTACCGGCCCGACAAGGCCATCAACATCAACAAAGAGGGCTTCGCCGCGTACATGAAAGCCCTGGCCAAGAGCGTGGGCAAGGACAGCCTGGACACCCTGGCCGACGTGAAGGCCGCGCTGACCGAGCGGCTGGAGTTCTTCGTGGCCCACGGCTGCCGCGCCACCGACCACGGCCTGGACTACATCCCCTACCGCCCCGTCTCCGACGCCGAGGCCAACGCCGCCTACCAGAAGGCCATGGCCGGGGAGGAGGTCACCTTGGCGGAAGCGGAGGGCTACCAGACCGCCATCCTGCTGCACCTGGGACGGGAATACCACCGCCTGGGCATCGTCATGCAGCTCCACTACTCCTGTCTGCGGAACATGAACGAGCGGATGTACCGCCGCCTGGGGCCGGACACGGGCTTCGACATGATCGCCCAGAACACCTGCGGCGGGGACATCGCCCGGCTCCTCTCCGCCCTGGACATGACCGGGGAGTGCCCCAAGACCATCCTCTACTCCCTCAACCCCGCCGACAACGAGCAGCTGGGCACCCTGCTGGGCGTCTTCCAGGGCACCGAGGTCCCCGGCAAGATCCAGCACGGCTCCGCCTGGTGGTTCAACGACACCAAGACCGGCATGGAGGAGCAGATGAAGTCCCTGGCCAACCTGGGACTGCTGGGCAACTTCGTGGGGATGCTCACCGACTCCCGCTCCTTCCTCTCCTACGCCCGGCACGACTACTTCCGCCGCATCTTCTGCAACCTGGTGGGCAACTGGGTGGAAAAGGGCGAGTACCCCAACGACGAAGAGGCCCTGAAGACCATCGTGGAGGGCGTCTGCTTCAACAACGCCAAGCGGTATTTCGCCCTGTAAAGGGCCCCGGCGGGGCCCGGTCAAGGGGCTTGGAAAAATTTTTCAAAAAAATTTTTTTCCCGCGAAAGCCTTGCGGCGCAAGGCTTTCGTCCGTTCCGGCCCCTCCGGAACGGACGATGACGTCTTGACATCTCCGTGAAAAGTTCTATACTGTTAGGCAGATTATGGCCCGGAACGGGCAAAAATGCACAAATTTTTTAGGAGGTTAAAGCGATGAAGAAGAAGAATTGGTCGCGGACACTTTCCCTGTTGCTGGCGGTCGCCCTGGTCGCCGGTCTGCTGGTGGTGCCGGCGAGCGCGACGTTAAACGAGAATAATGCCGAGGGCGGCATTCACGTGATCGACCCCGCTAAAGATACCGTTGCCTCTGAGGGAAGCATCAACTCATACTTCACCTGTGGCAAAGACAATGCTATAAAGATAGGAGAGGCTGCTACGTTTGAGGGGACGCTCTCCTACGATACTGGGATCGCCGAGGACGACCAGTTAACGGTGAAAGAGAACGGCACGTTGCCCCACTTTGAAACTGGTGAGTGCAAAAATAGCAATCACCGCTACATCGAGTTTACCACTGCCGCCGACAAGGACGTTAACATCCGCGTTTGGTGGTCTACTGGCAGTAACGTTACGCCTTCGAATGACAATGCCGGAAGAATTGCCCGTCTGGTCAAGACGTCTGACTGGGCCAAAATTCCCGGCGCGGGCAAAACTGCCCCCGAGTCGGTAGAGCTGTTTCCCGCAGGGACTTACTCTCAGAACACAATTTACCTGACGGAGAAAAAGTTGCAGGCCGCCACCGCATATCGGTTGATGGCCGGTAACTCGAATGTGCATTTCTACCGTGTCGAGGTGATCGAAACCGATAAGGTCGCCAGTGCCAATCCTTTGGATGACGTGGCGGAGACAGTCGAGGCTGAGACATACACTGCTACGGCGGTTGAGGCGCATGACGCCGCTTCCGCCAAAACCAAGGCTCAGGAACTGGTGACTGCCGCGGTGGCGGGCAACGAGGGCGTCACCGCCACTGTGAACGATGGCACTTATGCCGCCGCTGAAAACGGTACCGCCTCTGCCCCTGAGGGCAAGGATGGCAGCTACAAGTTCACCGTCACTCTGAGCGATGACAGCCATAGTGCCGTGACCACGAGTGAGATCACCATGACCATTACCGCCACGGCCTATGAGCCTGTGCCGAATTCTGTGCCCGGCGAAGGGTACGGCGAGGCTAAGACTTTCTTGGCCAAGAACGCTTCCCTGCCCAGTGGACAGACCTCTGCGGAAACCGAAGTGCTTACCACTGACGGCGATGGTATCCATTTCTATCTGGGCAAGAGCGGTACGTTTACGACATCTGGCAATGCCAGCGACCATAAGTCCGTGGCCAGTGGTATTAGCTATAACACCAATCCCGTTGGCGGTAGCGAAAACCCGCAAACGAGTGGTAGCAACACCACCGTGGGGCAAGTCCCCGACACCGGCACCTATTATAAGTTCGTGGCCGACAAGGCCGGTAAGCTGGAGATCGTTTATAAGATCAACGGCGGCAAGACCTTTGTGGCCGTAAAGGGTGGCGAGGCTCCCAGCACCGTTGCCACCGTTGCTGCTGTTGGCGGTTTGGACGGCTGGGCTACTACCATTGATGTGGAAGCTGGTGCTACCTATTATGTGTATGCCGCTACCACCACTAAGCTGCTCCTGTACGGCTTCACTTTCTGGGCCGAGGCTGAGGAAGTGGTGGAAAAGGAAATGACCGTCTCGGCGGCGGACGTGACCGCCGACTATGACGGCAAGGCCAAGACCATCACGGTCAAGGCCACGGACAAGGGCGCCGAGACCGCCGTGACGGGCGCGGAGGTCCAGTACAAGCTGAGCACTGAGGAAGCGTACAAGGATGAACAGCCCGAAATGAAGAACGCGGGCAAGTACACGGTGGACTACAAGGTCACCGCCGAGGGCTACAAGGAGGCCGCCGGCCAGGCCATTGTGACCATCAACAAGAACACCGAAGCCCAGGGCAAGATCACGCTGGAGGCGGACCACACCAAAGTGACCCAGACCGACGGCGAGGTGTTGTTCACCGTCAAGGGCGTGCCCGCGGACAGCAGCGTGAAGCCCACCCTTACGTGCGACCCGGACGGTCCGATCAGCGTTACGCTGGATAGGGCGCAGGACAGCAGTGATTACACCGGCACCTATAATGTGGCGGCCAACGATGGCGGCGCGGAAAAGACCCACGTGGTGAGCGTGGTGTGGGTCGGCGACGACAACTACGAGGGCATCAAGACCGCCGGTGAGGGCCAGAAGGTGACCATCACCCAGCACAGCTCCAGCGCGAAGGTCTCCCAGGTCGAGTTTGCGGAGATGAGCGCGAGTATCTACGCCAAGGCCGGGAGCCTCGTGGGCGAGACGCAGCAGGACGCTTTCGCGGATGGGGCCATCACCTTTACGGCGGATCCGGACAAGGACACCACCCAGACCATCACGGTGTCGGGCAAGCTGAAGTACGCGGAGGGCCTCACCAACTTTAACAAGTCGAACCCCAAGGAGCAGGAGGGGTATTACCTGCTCTGGATGTTCGAAGTGCCCACGGAGTACCAGACCGCCGGCACTGTCACCGTGAAGAAAGGCGCCAGCAGCACGACGGACAAGACCTTTAACCTGAACACGGGTCTGGATGCGGATGGCGACAAGCAGTATTTCTCCATGGTACACCAGATCTCGCCCAAGACCGGGACGGTGGAGATCCTCGTTGACGGCGACGGCGCGGGCAGCGACTACATCGAGACCGTGTACACCCTGGACCTGTCCGGCGTGACCTTCGAGCCGCAGCCGATGGGCGCCGACTTCGTGGTGGCGGGGACGCTGTCCACCGAGGATGTGGGCGGCACGCTGACCGCCACGGCCACGAAGGTGGGCTATGAGACCTATGAGGTGACGGTCAACTCCACCGACCTCACCGCCCACAAGCGCACGGGCGTGGAGCCCGCCGACACCGAGGACGATTTCTGGATCGGCGTGGGCCTGCCCCAGATCAACTTTGATAACAACAGCCTGTTCGTGAGCGAGGACGGGAGCGAGTGGCAGCACATTGGCGGCAACCAGGTGGACAAGGGCGGGAAGAAATACTCCATGACCTACGTCAACCTGCCGGACGATGTGACGGAGAACGCGTCGTTGACGCTCTACTATAAGGTCACGCCGGACAAGGGCGGCGAGGCCGATCCCACGGGCGAGACGCTGCAGTACTACACCGTGACCTTCAAGGCCGACAAGCTGACCTATCCCGACTACACCATCACCAACGGCACCGCCACCGGTGAGACCGGCACCATCTCCGCCATCAAGGTGAAGGACGCCGCGGGCACTACCGCCAAGGCTGGGGACACGATCACCGTGGAGACCACGCCCGCGGAGAACTATACGCTGGACGCCGTCACTGTCGCCTCCGATGTGGAGGGCATTGAAGTGGAGGTCAGCAAGGTCGGGAACAACGCCACCTTCACCATGCCCGCCAGCGACGTCACCGTGACGGCGACGTTCAAGGAGGGGACGACGCCGAAGACCATCACCGTGGTGGCGGCCCCGCTGGGCGAGGGCTCCAGCGCCACGAGCTACACTGTTGAGGGCAGCGGCGACGAGGGCGGCACCGTGAACGTGACCATCACCGCCGACAGTCTGACCGAGCATGCCAACGGCGCGGGCACGAAGGGTTACTGGGTCGGCTTTGGTATGCCCGTCGAGGAGGGCGCCACCTACACCTACAAGGCTGACGAGGGCGACACCGCCACCACTGAGGTGAACGGGCCCAAGGACCGGACTTTCACCAAGGACGGCCAGACCTACGCCACCATCTACATGACGGTGGACGAGGCCAACACGGAAACCAAGTACACTGTCACGCAGACCAAGGCCGACGAGCCCGCCGTCACCACCACCTATAAGGTGACCATCACCGTCAAGGCCCTGGTGCCCGCCGAGACTGAGCCGGAGACCACCTACGCCCTGACCGGCGTGGCGACCCCGGAGAACAGCGGCACCGTGACCTTCAAGGTGGGCGGCACCGCCGCCACCACCGCCAAGGAGAGCGACACCGTCACCGTGGTGGCCACCCCTGAGACCGGTTATAAGCTGAAGAGCGTGACCGCGGTGCAGACCGACACCGACACCGCCGTGACCATCGGCGCGGACAACACCTTCACCATGCCCACCGCCGCCGTGACCGTCACCGCCACCTTCGAGAAGGAGGAGGAAGAGGATAAGCCTCTGCCCGAAAACGCCGTGGTCTGGACCGACGCGCGGAAAGACCAGGTGGATATGTTCACTTTCTGGGTGAAGAACGCCACCAGCGGCGAGTTTGAGGAGGGTTACTCCGCCAAGCCCACTTCCGGGATCACCGCCGCGATGCTCGAAGGCGCGCTGAAGGACTTTACCGACTATCTGGACACCACCAGCCTGGCCGTTAAGTTCAAGCCCAACAACCCCGACGTGGGCAAGACCACCTTTACCACCGCGACTTCCGGCACCCTGACCCTGGTGTTCATCGACCAGGCCAGCAAAGAGAATCAGGCCGGCTGCACCCTGGACGGCCAGGTGATCAACGGCTTCGTGGATGGCACCAAGGAAACTGTCTCTGTCCGCGAGATCGAACTGGAGGCCGGGGACCATGTGTTCCTGTCCGGCCGGGATACTTTCGACAAGGAAATCTCCATGTACCTGATGATGTGGGTGCCCGATGGGGATGCTCCCACCACTCCCACTGTCACCAGCGTGACCATTGAGGGCCCGGATACCGTGAAGGTAGGCGAGGAGATCACCCTCACCGCCACCGTCGCCATGAGTGATGGCAGCACCGACGCCGCCGGTGTGACCTGGACGGCCAGCAACGGCAACGCCACGGTCGAGGCGGGCAAGGTCACCGGCGTGACCGCGGGCGAAGTGGTCATCACCGCCACCTCCGTGACTGACGCCACCAAGTCCAACACCAAGACCATCACCGTCACGGCTGAGGACGCGGGCGGCGACGAGGTGGACAAGAGCGCGCTGCAGGAAGCTGTGGACGCGGCCCACAAGAAGTATGACGACGTTGTGGCCTCCGAGGACGGCACCGACGTGCGGACCACGAAGGAGTGGATGCCTGAGGCCGACCTGAAGGCGGCCCAGGACGCCATCGCCGCGGCTGAGGCCGTCCTGAAGGACGAGAGCGCCGACGCGGACGCGGTGAAGAACGCTGTGGACGCGCTGGCCAATGCTCTGAGCGGTCTGACTGAGCCCGCCGCCGGCACCAAGCGCACCAGCAGCGGCGTCAGCAACGGTACGACAGGCGGCGTCGGCGTGGACAAGGAAAACACAGACAAGACCACCGAGACCAAGCCCGACGGCTCCAAGGTCGTCACCGCGACCCAGTCCGACGGCTCCAAGACCGTCACCACCACCACCCCCGCCGGTGAGGTCACTGCCGACGTCACCCTGGGCCACGGCGCCAGCAGCACCACCGTCACCGTGCCCGTGGAGGACGCCAACACCGGCATGGTGCCTGTGGTGGTCAATCCCGACGGCACCGAGGAGATCATCCGGGACAGCTATGTGGACGAGGACGGCAACGTGGTCTTTGACCTGGACGAGAGCGCCACGGTGAAGATCGTGGACAACGCCAAGCACTTTGTGGACATCGACAACCACTGGGCCGAGGACGATGTGAACTTCGTCACCGCCCGCGAGCTGTTCAACGGCATGGACACGACCCACTTTGTGCCCAACGACGCCATGACCCGCGCCATGATGGCCACCGTCCTGTTCCGTCTGGACGGCGAGCACGAGAGCGAGGCCGCCATCGACTTCACCGATGTGGCGGCTGGCGACTGGTTCGTTGAGGCTGTGGATTGGGCCGCCGAGATGGGCGTGATCACCGGTTACAGCGACGGCACCTTCGCCCCCGACAAGTCCATCACCCGGCAGGAGCTGGTGGCTATGGTCTACCGCTTCGCGGGCTCTCCCGCGGTGGAGGGCGCCATGGGTATGGCCGGCTATGACGACGCGGACCAGGTCGCTGATTGGGCCTCCGCCGCGATGCACTGGGCCGTTGCCAACGGCATCATCCAGGGCAAGGGCGACAATTGCCTCCATCCCGCGGGCGAAGCCACCCGCGCCGAGGTCGCCGCGGTGCTCCAGCGCTTCGTGCGCCTGGACAAGTAAGCCGCAAGGCGAGCTCGAAAACAGCTAAAAAAAGCCCCGGCACAGGTCACTGTGCCGGGGCTTCTTTTTTTGAAACGCCGCGGTATGGCGGGGAACGGGCGGGAGCTACGCCTTGGGGTTGCCCTGGCCGTCGAAGAGGGGGAGGGGCGCCAGGAAGAGGATGTCGTCGCGCTTGGCGGCGTCGCCCTCGGCCAAGATCGCCATGCGGCCCGCCACCTGGCCGCCGGCCTGACGGACCAGGGTCTCGGTGGCGGCGATGGAGCCGCCGGTGGAGATCACGTCGTCCAGGATCAGCACCCGCTTGCCCCGGATCTTCTCCGCATCCTTCCCGTCCATGTAGAGCCGCTGGTCGCCCTCGGTGGTGATGGAGGAATCCGCCACGGAAAAGACGTTTTTCATGTATGCCTTTTTCTTCTTGCGGACCAGGAAATACTCGTTGCGGCCGCTCTGCCGGGCCATCTCGTGGACCAGAGGGATGGCCTTGGCCTCCGGAGCGACCATGTAGTCGAACTCCGGCGCCTTGTCCAGCAGGGCCTTGGCGCAGGCGCAGGTGAGTTCCACGTCCCCAAAGATGACGAAGGCGGCGATCTGGAGCGTGTCGCTGATGGGGCACAGGGGCAGGTCGCGGGTGAGCCCGGCGACCTGAATGGTGTAGGTCATGGGAAAAACCTCCTCGATGGTTTGGTCATTTTCCATTATATCCCCTCTTAATATTTCTGTCAATTTTGGAAAAAACAGCTGGTATTTGTGATGTGATAGAAATACTTTGCCCCTGCTTTTGGCGCGGGAAAGCCGCGGGACTTGTTTGACGCGTTTGGCCCCAGACCATGCCGGGTCTGGGGCTTTTTTTGCGCCTCGGAGGGGCGGTGGCGCGGTGTGGGGGACGTTTTGTGCGTTTCTGTCAAAGGGATGGGCAAAAACTTCTTGCATTTTTGTGAATTTATGATAAACTATATTTGTTGTAGTATCATGCGGTTCGAATCGGAGTGGGACGTCCTCTCCCGCCGGGGTCTTGGCGGAGGGGGAGAGGGCGGGCCGCCGTGACGCGGGGCCGCGGTCTCTGGCCGGGCCCGCGGAGAGGTTTTTTCAAAAGGGGGTGGCGGATATGGCGTATATGAAGATGGGCGATCTGCTGGTGTCGGTGGGGCTCATCACCCAGGAGCAGCTGATGGCGGCGCTGGCGGAGCAGAAGGCCACCCACAGGCGCTTGGGCGAGGTGCTGCTGGACTCCGGCGTGATCACCGAACAGCAGATGATCGAGGCCCTGGAGATGCAGCTGGGCATCAGCTTCATCGACCTGAGCCGGGTCCAGATCCCCACGGAGCTGGCCCGCCTGGTGCCCAAGTCCCTGGCGAAAAAGCACAGCGTGGTGCCGGTGAAGGTGGTCAAGGACGAGCTGATCCTGGCCATGGCCGACCCCTTGAACTTTATGGCCATCGAGGACGTCCGCTCCGCCACGCGCAAGCGGGTCACGCCACGCATCGCCACCGCCGTGGCGGTGGACCGGGCCATCGCCTCTCTCTACGGAGACGAGGGCGCGGTCCGGGCGCTGGAGGAGATGGCCGCCGCCGAGCGGCCCGACCAGAGCGCCGCCGCCACCAGCACCCACGACCTGGACGCCGAGGGCAGCCAGAGCGCGCCCACGGTGCGGCTGGTGAACTCCATTTTGGAGCAGGCGGTCACTGTCCGGGCCAGCGACATCCATCTGGAGCCCCAGGAAGAGGAGATGCTGGTGCGGATGCGGGTAGACGGTCTTCTGCGCTCCGGCATCACCATTCCCAGGGACCTGCAGGAGCAGGTCATCTCCCGGCTGAAGGTCATGGGCGGCATGGACATCGCCGAGCGCCGCATTCCCCAGGACGGCCGCGTGGCCGTGCGGGTGAAGGGGAGCGAGGTGGACCTGCGTGTCTCCACCCTGCCCACCATCCACGGGGAAAAGGTGGTCATCCGACTGCTGGACCGCTCGCTGAAATTACATAAGCCGGAGGACCTGGGTCTGAGCGGGGACAACCTGAAAAAATACCATACCCTGCTGGAAAACGCCAGCGGCATGGTGCTCATCGTGGGGCCCACCGGCTCCGGCAAATCCTCCACCATGCAGACCATGATCCGCATCCTGAACACCCCGGAGAGCAACGTGGTCACGCTGGAGGACCCGGTGGAGTACCACATCGACAGGGTGAACCAGGTCCAGATCAACGAAAAGACCGGCATGACCTTCGCCAGCGGCCTGCGCTCCATTCTGCGCCAGGACCCGGACGTCATCGCCGTGGGCGAGATCCGGGACGGCGAGACCGCCGAGATCGCCATGCGCTCGGCCATCACCGGGCACCTGGTGCTCTCCACCATCCACGCCAACGACACCTTGGCGGGCATCAACCGTCTGCTGGACATGGGGGTGGAACCCTATCTGATCGGCGACGCCCTCAAGGGCATGATCTCCCAGCGGCTGGTGCGGCGGCTGTGCCCCCAGTGCAGGGAAGAGGTCATGGCCAACGAGGACGAACTGCGCTGGATGGGACTGCCGCCGGGCACCCAGCAGAAGATATACCACGCCAAGGGCTGTCCCCACTGCTACCACACCGGCTACCAAGGGCGCATGGGCATCTTCGAGGTGCTGGTCCTCTCCCGCCGGGCCAAAATGATGATCTCCGAGGGCCGCTCCAAGGCAGAGCTGATGGAGCAGCTGCAAAAGGAGGACTTCACCACCCTGCGGGAAAACTGCGTCAAGCTGGTGCTGGAGGGCGTGACCACCATCGAGGAGGGCGTCCGCACCGTCAATTCCACCGAGGAGGTGCCCAATGCTTCCGCTTAACGACTTGATCGCCCTGGCCAAAGAGCGCCGCACCAGCGATGTACATATCTGCCCCGGACTGCCTGTGCGCTTCCGCGTGGACGGCGAGCTGGAGGACATGGACCCCCAACCCCTGACGGCGGAGGAGACCATGGCCTACGCGCGGGAGATGGCCCCGCAGAGCGCGCTGGACGGCCCCGGAGAGTGGGACCTGGCCATCACTTTCCCAGGCCCCATCCGCTGCCGCGTGAACATCTTTCGCCAGCGGTTGGGGGTGTCGGCGGCCATCCGGCTGCTCTCGGAGAAGATCCCGGAACTGGACGACCTGGCCCTGCCGCCGGCGGTGAGCCGTCTGCCGGAACTGAACAAGGGCCTGGTGCTGGTCACAGGCGAGACGGGCTCCGGCAAATCCACCACGCTGGCCTCCATCCTGGAGCGCATCAACCAGACCAAGCGCTGTCACATCGTCACCATGGAGGACCCCATCGAGTACGTCTACCAGCCGAAGAAGTGCGTCATCAGCCAGCGGGAGATCGGCCTGCACACCGACAGCTACGCCAACGCCCTGCGGGCCGTGCTCCGGGAAGACCCGGACGTGATCCTCATCGGCGAGATGCGGGACAACGACACCATCGAGACCGCCCTCACCGCCGCCGAGACGGGCCATCTGGTCTTTGCCACCCTCCACGTGGGTTCCGCCGCCGAGACGGTGGACCGCATCGTCACCGTGTTCCCCGCCGAGCGGCAGCAGCAGATCCGCTTGCAGCTGAGCACCACGCTGATGGCGGTCCTGTCCCAACAGCTGCTGCCCCGCAAGTTCCAGGGACGGGTGGCCGCCTGCGAGATGATGGTGGTCAATTCCGCCATCCGCGCCCTGATCCGCGAGGGGAAAACGCCCCAGATCGAGAGCACCCTCTCCACCTCCGCCAGCGAGGGGTCGCTGACGATGGACAACTGTATTTTGGACCTCTACCGCAAGCATATCATCTCCGGGGAGACGGCGGTGGCCGCCGCCAGGGATACGGAGAATATGCGAAAGAACACCACCTCCGGCGGCGCCGCCGGGTTCCAGGCCCCGCCGCCGGACTGGTCTCCGGCGGAGAACCGGCCGAAGATCTGAGGCGCGGGGCCCGCGCCGGGAGAGGAGGGAGCTTCCCTTGAACACCTACAAATACCGCGCCAGAGGGCTGGACAGCGGCAAGAGCGTCAGCGGCGTGATCCAGGCGTACAGCGAGTACGAGGCCGTGGCCCAGATCAAGGCCCAGGACATGGTCGTGGAAAAGATCACCCTGATGACGGAAAAGCAGGGGGTCCACGTGGACCTGAACGAGCCCTTGTGGGTGAGCGACAAGGTCCTCTCCCTCACCGCCAGCCAGTTCGCCATCATGCTCCGGGCCGGTCTGCCCATGGGCAAGGTGGTCCAGCTCATCGCCGACCAGACCAGCGACAAGCTGATGAAAAAGATACTCACCGCCTGCGCCGCGGACGTCTCGGCGGGCTATTCCCTGGCCCAGAGCCTGGAGAAAAACGGGAAGAAGATCCCCGCCGCCTTTATCGAGACCGTCCGGGCCGGCGAGGAGTCCGGCGCGCTGGAGGTGTGCTTCGCCCGGCTGAAGGATTACTACGACAAGGCCCACAAGATCAAGCGCAAGGTGAAGTCCGCCCTCACCTACCCCGTCATCCTCATCATCCTGGCCGTGGTGGTGGTGGGCATCGTGATGGTGGCGCTGGTGCCCGGTATGCTCGATATGTTCTCAAACGCCGGGGAAGCCCTGCCCCTGCCCACCCGTATTTTGATGGTGGTGTCCGACTTCTTCGTGGCCTGGTGGCCGGTGCTGTTGGGGGCCCTGGCCGCCATAGCCATTGGCGTCAAAGTATACGGCAAGACCCCCAACGGGGCGCTGAACATGGCGAAAATGAAGCTGAAGGTCCCGGTCATCAAGAACATCTCCGTGATGAACGCCGCCAGCCAGTTCGCCAACACCCTGTGCGTTCTGCTCACCGCCGGACTGCCCATCACGCGGGTGGTCTCCATCACCAGCCGGGTGATGGACAACGTGGCCGTGGGCAAGACCTTGGACCAGGCCGTGACCCAGCTGGAGGAGGGCAGACGGCTGGCGTCGGCCATGCGGGGCAACCCCTACCTGCCGCCTATGCTGTTGGAGATGGTGGCCGTGGGGGAGGAGACGGGCGCGCTGGAGGCGACCATGGCCACCATCGGCGCCTACTATGACGACGAGGCCGCCGCCGCCTCGGAGAAGGCCCTGGGGATGCTGGAGCCCATGATCACCATCTTCCTGGGGGTCTTTATCGGCTTTATCGTCCTGGCCATCTATATGCCCATGTTCTCCATGGAGACCATGATCGGCTAAGGTTTCATACGCGGGGCAGACCTCCCCGTGATGGAATACATCATCAATCATTTCAAAGGAGGAAAAGAGTATGAAAAAGGTCAACAAGAGGAAGGGCTTTACCCTTGCCGAGCTGCTGGTGGTCATCGCCATCCTGGCCATCCTGGTGGCTGTCGCGGTGCCTGTGTTCACCAGCCAGCTGGACAGGGCCAATGAGACGGTGAAGGAGGCCAACTACCGCGCCGCTGAATCCGCCGCCATGGTCGATTACCTGTCGAACAACAGAAGTGGTGTTCAGTACTATGAGTACTCGGTAGACGAAGACACTCATGAGCTGAAGGTCGAGGAGCCGAAGACCTCTGGCACGGAGGGCGCGCTCACCAATACGACCGGCGTTGTTAAGGTCGGCGGCTAATTCCCACGCATTTGTCTCTTCTCCGGGGCGCTTCGGCGCCCCGGCGGAGGAAAGGGGCCAGAGGACGCTCTGACCCCTTTCCCCCGCCGGGGACCTCCTTTCCCGGCGAGAGGAAAAACCATGAGGAGAAAACGGCTATGCCTGACTATTTCGGCCCGTTTCTCACGGCCTACGCCCTCTTTCTGGCCTTTGTGCTGGGGGCCTGCGTGGGCAGTTTTCTGGACTGCAGCGCCGGGCGCTATGTCCGCAAGGTCCCCTACCTCACCGGCCGCTCCCGCTGTGACAGCTGCGGCGCCACCCTGGACGTGCTGGACCTGGTCCCCGTGGTCAGCTATCTGGCCCGGCGGGGCCGCTGCCGCCACTGCGGGGCCAGGATCGGCCCCAGGTGCCTGGTGACGGAGACGGTGACGGCGCTGGTCTATCTGACCACCCTGTGGGCGCTGGGCCTCTCCCTCCAGACGGTGGAGGCGCTGGCGCTGGAGAGCTGTCTTATCTGGCTGGCGCTGGTGGACTGGGACACCATGGAGCTGCCCAACGGGCCCATGGCGGCAGGGTGCACGATCTTTCTGGCCTTTCTGCCCGCCCATCCCGACCCCGTCCGCCGCCTCTGGTGGGGCGCGCTGGGCGCTCTGGCCATCGGCGGGGGCGTGCTGGCGGTGAGCCTGATCGCCGACCGGGTGCTGGGCCGGGAGAGCATGGGCGGCGGAGATGTGAAACTGCTGGGTCTGCTGGGGCTCTATCTGGGGCCGGACGGCGGGCTGCTGCTGTTGATCGCGGCCTGTGTGACGGGGCTTGTTCTGGCCGCGGCGCTGAGAGCGGGCCGGGGCAGGGAGTTCCCCTTTGGCCCGGCCATCGCCCTGGCCGCCTGGCCGTGTCTGCTGGTGGGCCAGCGGGTGTTGGACTGGTATCTGGGGCTGTTTTAGGCCCGCCCGCGCTGCGCGCGGGAATGGAGAGACCCTGAGGAGAGGAGTTGGACGTGTATGAGCCAGGTACAGCTGGGCATCGACATCGGAAACCGCAGTGTCCATATGGTGGAATGGGACGGCAAGCGCGTGCGGGAGTCGGTGGTGGAGCCCCTGCCCGAAGGACTGGTGAAGGAGGGGCGCATCGTCTCCCCGGCGGCCATGGCCGACTTTCTCAAGGGCGTGAAAAAGACCCACAAGCTCCGGACCAAGGAGGTATCTCTGGCGCTGCACTCCACAGAGTGCTTCTGCCGCCGGTTCGACGTGCCCGCCATGACCCACCAGCAGTTGAAGGTCAACCTGTCCTACGAGTTCCGGGACTTTATCACCCAGGAGAAGGAGAAGTATTTTTACGACTACGCCGTGCTGGGGCAGTTGGAGGAGGGGAAGCGGCTGGACCTGATGGCCGCCGCCACCGCCAAGGAGACCATCGCCATGTATGAGGACATCCTCCGCAAAGCGGGCTTCAAGCTCAAGGTCGCCATCCCCGACGAGATCGCCTATGTCAACGCCCTGGCCGGCTTTGGCGGCGAGACCGCCGACCAGGGCAGCAGGTGCGTTCTGGACCTGGGCCACGCGGCGGTGAACATCCATATGTTCCGCCAGGGGCGCCACCAGATGGGCCGCGGGCTGGACTACGGCTGCGCCGCGCTGGACGACGTGATCGCCGAGCATTTCTCCGTGGCCCCCTATCTGGCCTGCGGATACCGGGAGACCGACTACCAGGACTGCCAGAAGTTGGAGCGGTGCCAGGAGATCTACAACTTCATCGCCCTGGAGGTGCTGAAGGCGGTGAACTACTACAATTACAGCAACGCCGAACAGCCGGTGGAGTCGGTGTGCTGCTGTGGCGGCGGGGTCCATATCGCGCCGCTGGTGGAGGCGCTGGAGAGCACTTTGAGCGTGCCCGTCCGGGGCTGGGAGGCGCTGCTGCCCGCGCTGGAGCGGGAGCCGGCGTCGCTGTTGGCGCTGGGCGCGGCGCTGCAAAGGGGGTGAGGGCCATGGCGAAAAAGGAAAAGGCGGTGGCCTCCAAAACGACGCTGAATCTGGCCATGCGGGAGCGGGACCTGGCCAAGAGCCCCGTGGTGGCCCTGCCGGTCATCGTGGTCATCGCGCTGGTGGCGGCGCTGGTGAGTTGGGGCGTGGGAAGCCAGCTGGCCCGTGTCACCGCCGCCCAGCAAGAGGTGGACCAGATGCGGGAGACTGTGGAGACCCTGCGGGCGGGCTACGCCGACTACGACCAGGTGCGGGAGGAGTACAACCGCTATACCTACAAGGATTTTGACCGTACCATCGCCGACCGGCTGGATGTGCTGAGCCTGATGGAGCGGCAGGTCTACCCGGTGTGCGCGGTGCGGAGCTTCGCCGTGGCCGGACGGCAGATGTCGCTGGTGCTGGAGGGGTTGACCCTGGAGAGCACCTCCAGCCTGATCACCCGCCTCAACGCCGAGGAGATGGTGGACTCGGTGAGCGTCAGCGTGTACGACGCCACCTCCGATTCCGGGACCACCTATCCGCTGACCAATATGGTCATCGTGCTGGCCGACGCCAGCGAGAGCGAGGAGGTGGCCAAGTAATGCTGATGCGGAACTTTACCCGCAGGGAAAAGGTCCTGCTGGTGATCCTGGGGCTGGTGCTGTTGGTGGGGCTCTACTTCCTGTGCGTCCAGCGGCCCGTGGAGGACAGGCTGGCGGCGCTGGAGTTGGAGAAGGAGGATCTGGAGCTGGACACCACCGTGGCCACGACCATGCTGGCCCAGCGAAATGAGATGCGGGCCGAGCTGGACGAGATCTTCGCCATGCCCAAGGACCAGATCACGGTCATGCCGGCCTATGACAATCTGGAGACGCTGATGGTCCAGTTTGACAGCATTTTCATGGGTCTGGAGCCCAAGCTCAGCTTCCCTGAGGTCCGGTTTGAAGAGGGCGTGGCCACCCGGCCCATCGAGTTTGAGTTCGACGCCCCCAGCTATGACCAGGCCAGGGCCATCCTGACCCGTCTGACCCGCACGGGCCAGCGGTCCCTGCTGGACGGGCTGTCCATCCAGCCCATGGAGCGGGAGAGCTCCGGCCGCGGCCAGACCGCCAACGGGGACATCAAGACGGGCGCGGTGTCGGTCCGGGGCACCATCTACTTCTACGAGCTGGCCCCGGAGAGCCTGAAAAGTGAGGCGGAGGAGAAATGAGGCGGGCGGCCAGGAAACTGAAGAGCAGACGGGGCGCCTCCATCATCATCGCGCTGTTGGTGATGTTGATCTGCATCACCGCCGGGACCGCGGCCCTCACCGCCGCCAGCGCCAACGCCGGGCGATACACCCACATGGCGGAGGACCAGCAGCGCTATCTGGCCGTGTCCTCGGCGGTGAAATTGATCCGCGGGGAGCTGTGCGGCAGGAACTTCACCGCCATGGCCGAGATGGAGGAGAACCGGCTGCCCAGCGACGAGACCGAACAGCCCACCTTCCAGCTGGATGTGACCAGCTCCTATGACGGCGTTTTTGAGCCCTGGCTCAAGGAGCCGCTGGAGGAGCTGTTCCGGGCCGACGCCGTGCCGGAGGAGTGGTGGGCCAACGCGGGTCTGGCCTTTCCCACCGCGGCGGGCGGGACGACGTATTCCGGCCTCGCCGTGGAGACCGACAGCGACGAGCCCCTGCTGGGGCAGGTGCGGTGGGAACTCAAGCTGGAGGAGGATTACACCATCACCGCCCGTTTCTGGCTGGAGGACGATGGCGAGCGCTATTACCCCACCGTCCTCACCCTTCCCGCCGCCGTGGAGGAGACCACCTCCGACCCCCAGCGCGTGGGCGCGGGCCAGCGGTGGCGCACCACCAAGACCCTGACGGCGCGCTGGGACGAGGCGGAGGCCGTGATCGGCCAAGGTTGAGAGAGAACGCAGGAGAGGAGGCGCCTTTATCCATGACACCAAAACCCAGAGCCCGCCGGGGCGAGACCCTGGTGGAAGTGTTGGTGGCTCTTTTGGTGGTGAGCCTGTCGGTCTGTCTGCTGGCCACCATGGTGGGCACCTCCATGTCCATCAACGCCAAAATGCGCCAGGCAGACAGCGGCGAGGGCGGCTTTTACCCGGCGCTGTCCGCCGTGGAGTCCCACGCGTTTGACCACGATACCGACCAGCCCCTGGCCGTCCGGGTCACAGGAGGGCCCACCGGACCGCTGGAGCTGGAGGACGTTTACAGCTACACTTCCACCGGCCAGGGCGCTCTGACGGCCTACGGCAAGGAGGGGTGAGCATGGCGGCGCGACGGAAGCCCAGGGCCAGAGGGGGCTTTTCCCTGGCTGAGACCCTGGTGGCGATCTTGGTTTTGAGCTTTTTGAGCTCCGCGGCGGCCCTCGGGGTCAGCCAGGCCCTGTTGCAGCGCAATAAGTCCATCGCCCTGGCGGACGCCCAGACGGTGGCCTCCACCGCCGCCCAGATCGTCACCCACCAGCTTCGCTACGGCCGCGTAGCCTCCGTGGAGAGCGACGGGGCCATCGTGCTGGCCAGCGGCGTCTACCAGACGCCGGTGTGCCTCAGTCTGGACGGGGAGGGGCACCTGACCACCCAGGGCGTCACCGCCACCGCCGAAGGGGATCTCAGCCGGGGCAGGGCGTACGCCCTGCTGGGGGAGGACGCCTACTGCGGGCTGTGCCTGTCGGAACTGCATTTTGACATCCACGAGAGCGGCGACCAGGTGCAGGCGGTGGATGTGCGGCTGGCCGTGGCCAAGCCCGGCGGGACAGAGGACCTCTGGACCCTGGAGTTCTCTGTGACGCCGATGGATCCCCAACGCTTTGAGGTGGGTTAAAGGAGGGTGAGCGCCTGTGAAGAGAAACGCGCGTGAAAAGCGCCGCCTTGGCGGCTATACCATGGCGGAGGTGCTCATTGTGGTGGCGCTGATCGGCATTTTGGCCGGTCTCACCATCCCCGCGGTCATCGCCTACCGCCGGGACCTGAAGCTCACCGAGTTGGATGACAACGCCAGGACCATCTACCTGGCGGCCCAGAACAACCTGACCGCCATCCGCACCGCCACGGAAATAGACCCTGACGCGGGCCGCGAGGCGAACGTCCCGGACGTCCCCGGACTGCGGTATGTCTCCACCGACGTCCCCGGCGCGGAGCCGGGGTGGATGGTGTTGCCCGGCTCGGTGGACCTGGCTTTGATGGAAGAGGGCAGCTGTTACCTGGTGGAGTTTGACCCGGCCTCCGGCGTGGTCTACGGCGCGTTTTACACCGAGATCCCCGACGGCAAACCCCTCAACGAGAGCGCCTACGACCGCATCCGCGCCTTTGCCCAGAGCGGCGGCTGCCGGGTCCGGGCGGGGCGGAACGCCTTTGCCACCGCCTCCGACGGCTTTCTGCTGGGCTACTACGGCGCGGACGGGGCCATGGACTTCTCCCGGCCCGACGCCAAGCAGCTGCCAAAGCCCAAGCTGAAGCTGGTCAACGCCGAGGAACTGGTGCTGGAGATGAAGGCCGAGGCGGGGGTCGGAATGGACCTGTCCAGGGTGTTTTACACCGTCTCTCTCACCGACGGCGCCCACACCAAGACCATTGTGGAAAAGGGCAACTGCAACGACGGCGGGACCAATACCGTGGTGCTGGACACCCTGCAGGACACCTATGCCAAGGTGCCGGAAAACACCCCCTACGGCGGCTGGAGCGTGGGCAACACCTTTTCCGGATGGGTCCAGGGAAGCGGCATCGTCCCCGGCGTGGACGTGGACGTGACCGTTACCATCTGGTATGAGCCCAAGGCCAGCGAGGGCCTGGCGGCTCTGCCCCAGAGCGCCAGCGTGTCCACCAACAGCCTCTTTGCCCAGCGAAACGAGGACACCGTCCAGGTGAGCTACGGCCGCCATCTCCAGAATCTTGGGCGGACGGACCTGGACCCCGCTGTCACCGCCGCGGTCCAGATCCGGGAGATCGACTTCGCCAAGACCGGGACCGGGATCTACTCCTGGGCGGACACCTACGGCGAGCGAAAGCTCAGCTCGATCAACAACATCAACCTGGACCGCTATGACGGCAGGGGCCTGGCCATCCGGAACATGAACGCCAGCGGTATGCCCTACGGCGGGCTGTTCGGCACCTTCCGGGGCTCCACGCTGGAGAATATCCTGCTGGTGGACGCCAAGGTCTACGGCCCGCTCTCCGCCGGTTCGCTGGCGGGCACGGTCTGGGACAGCGCGGGGAGCGGCGTCCGGCACGTGGTGCGAAACTGCAAGTCCTATCTGAGCCGCCCCTCCACAGAGGTCCGCATCCAGGGCTCCTGGGCCGGCGGGCTGATCGGCAACGCGACGAACACCCGTCTGGAGGAGGGCAGCTTTGCCGCCACCGTGGTCTCCGGCAGCACCGACGCCGGCGGCCTGGTGGGCATGGCCGGAAACGTGAGTATTGCCAACTGCTACGCCGCCTGTCACCTGTCCGGCGGGAACGTGGGCGGCCTGGTGGGGATGCAGGAGGCGTATAGCAGCCCGATCACCGTGACAAACAGCTACGCCGCCGGGACCATCGCCGAGGCATCGACGGCGGCGGGCGGGCTGGTGGCCGCCTACGCCGTTGACACAGACCGTCCCTCTTACCCCGTCACCGTCGCCCACTCTTACGCGGCGGTGGACTACGGGGATCTGTCTGCTTTCGGCGGCAAGGTCTACGGCCTCATTCCGCCCAGGGGCGCGTGCGAAAGCACCGCTTACTATCTGGTGGACCGGGGCCTCAACGACCAGGACCCCGCCGCGCCGGGCGTTCCCATGGTCAGCACGGAGGCGATGCAGACGCTGGCCGGTCTCACCGATACCAGCGCCTTTGCCGCCGGGGGCAACGCCGGCGTCAGGGCATGGCCCTACAACCTGCCCAGCGGGGCCGATCCCCGCGACCCCGCCCTCTCCGCCCCATACCCCTATCCCACCCTCGTCGTGGGCACAGGGGAGGCGCGGCGTGATCTGCCCCACTACGGCGACTGGTTGGAGGCGGTGGCGCCGCCCGCGCCCCAGTCCCTGTTGGCCTACTATGAGCAGTACCCCTCCGGCGAGGGGTACGCCACGGAGTACCACGCCTATGTCAACGGCGGCGAGAAGAGCTCCCTGACCGACCGAACCGGGGCCATCGAGGCCGACGGCTACGCCTTTTTGAGCGCCGAGCGGCTGCAGAACGACTGGGAGAACGAGACCGGACTGACGGTGCGCGCAGAGGGCGTGGAGACACGGGAGACGACGGTGGAGAAGGCCGTGTACCTGGGCGCACTGGATGAGGAGCTCCAGCCCACCGAGGCCGAGCCCGCCGCCTACTACGCCTACGCCATCCCCACCGCCGCCATCGACGTGGTCCCCAACGGGGGCTACGCCGCGCAGGTGACGGTGAAAGGGACGCGCAACGTGATCGGCATGGAGCCGCTGGAGGTGGAGGCCACGGGCTGGGTCAACCCCCTCTTTGCCTGCTCCGCCTATAACGGCACCGCCCCCTCCAACATCCCCGGCGTCATCCACGTGCGCTCGGTCCGGCAGCTGGGCAACGTGGGCCGGTTCTACGGCGCGCCGGACTACGTGCAGGACCTGGACATCGATGCCTCGCGCTACAAGGGAGACCTGGCGGCGGACCGCCTGGGGAACCCGGTCCAGTGGCTGGACAACTCCGGCGAGCACACCAAGGTGGCCGGGTTTGAGCTCTGGGGCCGCCGCGGTACGGCTTGGGGCTACGAGAGCGGCCTCAATTCCTGGAATATGCCGGAGGAGTACCGGCTGATCTTCGCCCCCATCGGCAGCCACGGCAACCCCAGCGAGGGGGATTACGGCACGCTGACATCCTTCAACGGCACCTACGACGGCAACGGCCGTCTGATCCGCGGCCTGAGCATCCGGCCCTATTACTACAAAGACGACGGGGTGTACTATTCCGGCGTCTTCTACCGGGTCATCAGCGGCACGCTGAAAAACATCACCCTGGAGGACTGTGACATCCAGGGCACGGCGGACTACTCCAACAGCTCCACCGGCGCGCTGTTGGGACGGCTCAGTTCCGCGGGGCGGTTGGAAAACTGCGTTGTGCGAAACTGCGATGTGGCCGTGGCCGGGACCAAGGCCGGTGGCTACGCCGGCGGACTGGTGGGCTACGCGGACAACGGCGAGTTTGCCATCGCCGGATGCGCGGTGGAGAACACCCGCGTGGACGGCGGCGGGTACACCTATGACGCCGGTGGCCTGGTGGGCTGTATCTACAAGCAGGGCGATACCTCCGCCGTCCGGGACTGCACGGCGCGGGACGTACAGGTGAGCAACGGCTTCTCCAAAGAGAGCGCCAGCAGCGTGGAAAAGCGGGGCAGCATGGGCGGCTTCGTGGGCTGTATGCGGGACGGCCAGGGCACGGTGACGGACTGCTATGTCATCGGCACGGGCAAGCTGGGCGTCTCCGGCGCCAGCCCGTACAGCGGCGGCTTCGTGGGGCTGTTGAGCGACAAGGACAGCGGGGCCGTTCAGAATAGCGGCGTCCGGCTGGAGGGGCAGGTCAAGACGGGCTACGACGCCCAGATCATCTCCGGCGGGAAGTACGTTGGCGGCTTCGCCGGGCTCATGGCCGGAGGCGAGGTCTCTGCCAGCTACGCCGCTGTGCGTGTCAGCGGCGTGGCCGCCGGGGGCTTTGCCGGAAGCGTCAGCGGCGGCAGGGTGACGAGCTCCTACGCCGGAGGCCACACCAAGTCCGGCAAGTTCGCCGCCGGGACCCCCAACGTCACCGGAACCGACACGGCGGGCGGCTTGGTGGGCCTGTGGTCCGGCGGCGAGCTGGAGGGGTGCTATACCACTTGCGCCGTCTCCGGCACCTATGATGGCAAGACCGACGTCTTTGCCAACACCAGCAACGCCACCGTCAGCGCCAAGATCCCCGGCTGTTACGCCTTGGGCGAGGCCTTTGTGGGCGGCGCCAAGTACGGCAAGTTCACCAAGACCAGCGCGGCCACCACCGTGCCGGAACTGCCCCAGGACCAGCGGACCGAGAGCCACCCCTATGACACGCTCAAGAACGGATACCCCTATGCCCCCGCCAAATACGCCACCGGCGCCGCGATCCCCCACTACGGCGACTGGCCCAGCGCCGGAGGCGGACGCACGGGCTTCGAGTGGGAGCCCATCCCGGAGGAATTTGTGCCCTCCGATCTGCAATTCCTCCGCTCCGCCCAGGCGACCTGGACGGAGGAGGGGCTGTCCATCACCATCGAGACAGAGGGTTCGGGCACCACGCTGGCCAATCTCTTTGCCCTCTCCGGCGGCTGTTTCCGGGTGTCCAGCGACATGGGAGAGGTGCTGACCTTCCAGGTGGAGAACACGGGAGGCGCGGGCGCGGTCCGGATCACCGACCCCCACGGGCACGTTTGGGAGATCACCCCCTCCGTCGTCGCCAATACCGCAGACGGCCAGCCTGTCCGCGCCTACCAGTTCAAGGTCCCGGCGGACTGTCTGCCGGAGTATCTGAAAACACTGCAGCTGGGCGGCTTTAAGCAAGGGGATATGATCGACGAGATCAAGTACGAGGGCGCCGCCGAGGGCTTCCACCCCGTGGAGGAGTTTATGCCCGGCGACAGCGTGGCCATTGACGGCAACTTTGACGACTGGACGGGATACCGCGGCCACCAGATCCTGGCCTATACCCCCGGCAACGGAAACATCAACGGGACCGCCATCGGCGCCGCCTTTGGCGACGGCAACGACATCTACCTCCACATCCGCAACGAGTACCCCAGCAACCTGGTCCCTGCCGACCAGCTGCCCTATACCGGCAGCCTGAGCGGGCTGATCGTCCTCAACCTGCCCATGACCGCCCAGGGAGGCGACAGGAACTGGGGAGACACGCTGAGCGGTATGTGGTGGAAGTTCACCAACCAAACCTACACCGGCCCCGGCATCTACAAGCTGATCGACCAGAAATGGGGAGCCCTGCCCGACGGCTCCTGGGGCCTGGTGAGCGAGGACTGCGTGGTGGAGTGCTATCTGGAGGTCCGGGATGACGGCTCCCAGGAGATGGAGATGCTCCTCCATCTGGAGGCCCTGACCGGAAGCCCGGAGGAGGCCAACAAGATCCTCACCGTCACCGTCCGGCCCGCCCTGGGCGGCAGCCTTACCATCCAGCGCGAGCCCCCGGAGGAGTAAAAGAAAAACGGACAGAAAAAGAGAGCATCCCACGGGATGCTCTCTTTTTTGGCGCAGAAGGAGAGATTTGAACTCTCGCGCGGCTCAACACCGCCTACTCCCTTAGCAGGGGAGCCCCTTCGGCCACTTGGGTACTTCTGCATGGCCTGCAAAGTCGCGCTGGGGTCGGGAACTTTGTCTGGCGGAGAGGGTGGGATTCGAACCCACGGCTCTTTCGAGTCACCGGTTTTCAAGACCGGCTCCTTAAACCACTCGGACACCTCTCCAAGTTGGCCGCCCAGATACGGATAGTATGATAGCATAACTTCGCGCCGCTGTCAAGGCGTGATTTTTCCGTTTCGTCGTCTCCACGGGGATCTGGAAAAGTGCCCCGCGAGGGGATCAGGGGTCCGGCGGGGGCTGGAGCAGGCGGGACATATCCTGGGGAAGCGGCTGGGAGAAGGTCAGGGCCGCCCCGGACATGGGGTGGACGAAGGAGAGCTGGGCGCAGTGGAGCGCGGGCCGGGCGATGAGGGGCGACTCCTGGCCGTAGAGAAAATCCCCCAGCAGGGGATGGCCGATGTGGGCCATGTGGACGCGGATCTGGTGGGTCCGGCCGGTGTCCAGCCGGAGGCGCAGCAGACTGCGGTCCTCCAGAGTTGCCAGGGTCTCGTAGTGGGTGACGGCCCGCCGCCCCTCTGGGGAGACCCCGTGGCGGATGGCGGAATCGGGGAGCTTTTGGATGGGGGCGTCCACCGTGCCCGCCGCCGGTTCCGGCCGACCCACGGCCAGGGCCAGGTAGGTCCGCTGAAAGGCGGGGGTGTGGAGCTGTTCTTTGAGGGCTGTCTGGGCGCTGGGGTGCTTGGCCACCACCAGCAGTCCGGTGGTGCCCCGGTCCAGGCGGTGGACCGGGTGAAAGAGGGTGCCGGTCTGCCCGGTGGTGTTGTAGTGCCAGAGGAGGAAGTTGCCGAGGGTGTCCGACTGGGCGGGGACCACGGGGTGGACCAGGACGCCCGCCTGCTTGTTGAGGACCACGAGGTGGTCGTCTTCGTAGACGATGTCCAGCGGGCCGGGGTAGGAGAGCAGTCTGACCGGACGGCCGGGCTGGTCCACCAGCACCTCCAACACCTGGCCCGGAGCCGTCTGGTCGCTGACGAAGGCCCTTTTGCCGTCCAGGGTGATGCCGTCGTCCAGCCACTTGACCCGGCGGATGACGCTGGCGGTGAGGTGAAAGGCGTCTCTGAGCACCGCGTCCACCCGCTGTCCGGCCTGGTCGGGCGTCACCACATGGCGAAGGCGGCGGCTCACTGTTTTGCCAGCAGGAAGGCGCTGCAGCCGGGGAACTTGGCCTGGGCGGGGAAGGTCCTGCCGGAGAGCAGGTCCACCGCGTCCCAGGGCAGGTCCAGTTCCCGGCTCTGGCCGTCCCGGTTGACGACGGCGATGAGGGTCTCCTCCTCCCAACTGCGGGCAAAGGCCAGCAGGCCCCTGTGGGCCGCCAGGAACTCCAGATCGCCCTGGCGCAACGCCTGGCGGGTCTTGCGGAGGTTGCCCAGCCTGGACACATAGGCCAGCAGTTCCCGGTCCTCGCCGCCCCAGGGGTAGGCGCCCCGGTTGAAGGGGTCCTCAAAGCCGGTCATGCCGGCCTCGTCACCGTAGTAGATGGTGGGGGCGCCAGGGAAGGCGAAGAGGACGGCGTAGCCCAGCTTGAGCCGCTCCAGACCCTGGCGGCGCTCTTGGTCGGTCATCACATAGGCGGCCCGCTGGTCCTTGGACCAGTCGTTTTTGTGGTCGTGGCCCACCCCAAGGAAGGTCAGGATACGCAGGGTGTCGTGGGTGCCCAGGGAGTTCATGGAGTTTTGGAAGGCGAAGGGCGGATAGTGGTCCCGCAGGGTCTCCATCTCCCAGCGGAAGTCGGCGGCGTCGCCGCCCAGCAGGTAGCCGATCAGGGCCGAGCGCAGAGGGTAGTTCATCAGCCCGTCGCAGTGGCCGCCCCAGACGTGCTTGCGGCGCACGTCATAGGCCGTCTTGATAGAGCCGTCCTCCCACACCTCGCCGATGATCAGGGCGTTGGGGTTTTCCGCTCTGGCGGCCTGGTGGATGCGGTGGACCATCTCGTCGGGCAATTCGTCGGCCACATCCAGCCGCCAGCCGTCCGCACCGCGGCGCAGCCAGGTGCGGATGATGCCGTTTTCTCCGCAGATGTACTCCAAAAACTCCGGATTCATCTTGTTGAAGTCGGGCAGGGTGTGGAAGCCCCACCAGGACTTGTACCGGTCGGGCCACCGCTCCCACAAGAACCAGTCGTGGTAGGGGGAGTTGGGGTCGCGGGCCGCGCCGCCCTCGCCGTAGACGCCGGTGGCGTTGAAGTACCGGCTGGCCCAGCCCACATGGTTGAACACGCCGTCCAGAATGATGCGGATGCCCCGCCGGTGGGCGGCCTTGCACAGCCGCTCAAAGTCCTCCAGCGTGCCCAGCATGGGGTCGATCTTCTCATAGTCCGCGGTGCCGTAGCGGTGGTTTTCCAGGGCCTCGAAGATGGGGCAGAAGTAGAGGGTCTCCACCCCCAGCCCGGACAGATAGTCCAGTTTGCTCTCCACGCCCTTGAGACTGCCGCCGAAAAAGTCCCGGTTGGTGACGCCGCGGCCGGGTTCAGGCTTGTAGATGGGGGCGTCGGCCCAGTTCTGGTGGATGATGCGGTCGCCGGGGCCGGTGTGCTCCGGCAGGGCCAGACGGCAAAAGCGGTCGGGGAAGATCTGGTAGCACATCCCCTGGCCAAACCAGGTGGGGACCTGGTCGGCGCCGTCGTAGACCGTGAGCTGGTATTCCTCCGACTCCATGCGGAAAGGCGGCGTGGAGAAATCCAGCTGGAAGGAGTACCAGATCAGGCCCTGGTAGTCGGCGGGGATGGGGATCTCCGCCTGGAAGGTGTCCACGTCCAGATGGAAGTCCAGCCAGGGGATGGGGTAGGCCTCCTTGTGGTCGTCACACTGCTCGTAGCGCAGAGTGACCCAGGCCTGGAGATAGCCCATTTCCCTGGGCGGATGGATCGACAGCGTCACGCTTTCCCCTGCGGCCACGGCGCCTTGGGGAGATTTGCAGGCGGGGTCAAAGGGGTGGAAGATGGCGGGGTCAAACACAAACTATCACCTCGTTATCAGGAATCGTTGGGACAGGCGAGCTCACCGCAGGAGGGTGTTTTCCTCCACGGCGGCGCCAAAGCCGCTTTGAGAGTTGAAGTAGAACTCCAGAATGTCGGCGGCCAGACCAGCCAGGTCACTGCCGCTGCCGCCGTGCTCGGCCACCAGAGCCAGGGCCACCTGCGGGTCGTCATAGGGCGCGAAGCAGACGAACACGGCGTTGGAGGTGGAGTTGCTCACCTGGGCGGAGCCGGTTTTGGCCCCCACCTGGAAAGGCAGGCCCTGGAAGTAGGAGCGCAGGGAGCCGGTGGTGGTCAGGTCCAGCATACCTTTTTTGATGGCGTCCAGGTTCTTTTCGTCCAGGGTGATCGTCTCCACCACCTGGGGCTCATATTCCATCACCGTCTGGGTGTAGTCGGCGGTTTTGGCGTCTTTGAAGAGGTGGGCGCTGTACCGGGTGCCGCCGTTGACCAGCGTGGCGATGTAGTTGGCCAACTGCAGGGGCGTGAAGCGGTTGTTCTCCTGGCCGATGGCGGCGGAGAGGGTGGAGCCGTCGTACCAGGTCTGGCCCAGGACGTTTTCGGTGTACTCCGGTCCGGCCACCACGCCGGTCTCCTCCGGGATCTCTATCCCCGTCTTTTCTCCCAGACCAAAGCGGCGGGCGTATTCGTCGATGGTCTCGATGCCCACTCTGCGGCCTACGTCGTAGAAAAACACGTTGCAGGAGACCTCGATGGCGCGGGTGACATTCACGTTGCCGTGGGTGGTGCCAAACTGACGGTAGATCCAGCACTGGGGCTGGGTGCCCTTGTAATAGGTGTACCGGCCGGTGTCCCGGATCAGGGTGGTGGGGGTGATGATCCCCTCTTCCAACCCGGCGGCGGCCACCGCCATTTTGAAGGTGGAGCCCGGCGGATAGGCGATGGTGGCACGGTTGTTGAAGGGCTCCAGCGGGTCCTGGACGGCGGCGGCGTAAGCCTGGGTGTCTTTGTAGATGGTGGAGAGGTCATAGGTGGGGTAGGAGGCCATGGCCAGCACCGAGCCGGAGTGGACGTCCAGCACCACCGCCGCCGCGCCCTCCACGTCCTCGGTCAAGCCGGGCACCTTGGCGGCCAGGGTGTCCTCCACCTTCTGCTGCAAGGGCAGGTCGATGGTCAGGGCGATGTTGCAGCCCGGCTTGGGCGGCTCTCTCCAGGACTGGGAGACGATCTTGCCCTTGTCGTTGCGCTCCACCAGCTGGACGCCGGAGGTGCCGCGCAACAGGGGCTCGAAGGCTTTTTCCACGCCGTCCTTGCCCACGACCTCGTCCATGGCGTAGCCCTGTTCCTGGTAGACGCTCCACTCGTCCTTGTCCATCTTGGCCGTGCGGCCCAGAACGTGGGCGGCGTAGGAGGTGACGTATTTTCGTGTGGTGACGGGCTCGATGTTCACCCCCGCCAGGGCGTGTTCCCGGACGGCGGAGATGAAGTCGATGTCCACGCCGCTGGCGAAAACGTAACTCTGCCAGATGACCTCTTTTGTCCGCAGGGCCAGCTCGTAGAGCACGCCGCACAGGGCCCTGGCGTCGGCGTTGGAGAGGCCGGGGTCCACGCTGTACTCCTCCCGCAGTTGGTCCAGCAGGGCCGGGCCGCTGGCGGCGTCCCAATCCATTTTATCGCAGAGGGCGGCAAAACGGTTCTGAACGCCCTGGCCGGCGGAGGACAGGGTCAGGGCATAGGGCGGGGCCTGGGCGATGGGCAGCTCGTCCGGCCAGGTCACGCCGTGGTCCTGGGCCAGATGGATGAGCTGAAGCAGGATGGCGTTTTTCTGGTCTCCCATCAGGCTGGTGTCCAGCGTTACCTGATAGATCACCTGGTTTGTGACCATGGGCCGACCATAGCGGTCGGTGATGTCGCCGCGGGCGGCGGCCACGGTCTCGCTGCGGCCCACGGATTTCACCGTCCGGGCCAGAAATGCCGCGTGGTTTGTGACCTGCAGGTCGTAGAGCACAAACAGAAAGCACACCAGCACCGCCACGAAAGCCATCAGCAGACTGAGGGTACGGACCAGTTCCCGGCGTCTACTCATGGCGCGCCTCCAGTTTGTCCCCGCCCACCTTGCCGTAGACATACTTGAAAAGAGGGTAGAGCAGGGGAGTGAAGCACAGGCTCCAAAGGGCCTCCTTGCAGGCCACGAGCCCCAGGGCCTCCGCGCTGCCCAGCCGACTCACCAGGCCCCAGACCACCCGGCACAGCTCCAGCGCGCCCATGGCGGCGCCGGCGCAGAGCAGATAGCCCAGGTAGGTCTGCCGCACGCCGTACTGACTGGCCGCGCCCGCGGCAAGTCCCATCAGGCAGATGCCGAGGGTCATGCCGCCGGGGACGCCGGGGTAGATGGCGTCGGCCAGGATCCCCACGCACACGCCAAAGACAGCGCCCAGGCGGGCGCCCTCCCAGAAGGCGACAGCCACCGCCGCCAGGGGCAACAGCACGGGGATGACCCCAAAAAAGGGGACGCGCCACAGCACCATGGCCTCGAAAAACCAGACCAGGGCCAGGGCCAGGGCGTATAGGAGCCATTTGTGGATCTGATGGCGTGTGGTCATGGTCTCACTCCACTGTGTCAAAGGATTTGATGACAAAAACTTGCCGCAGGTGGTCCAAATCGGCCTTGGGGACCACCACGGCGTAGCGGGTCATGCCGGAGGGGTCGTCGTGGACGCTCTCCACATTGCCCACCACCAGCCCCGCCGGATACACTCCGCCGCGGCCGGAGGTCAGCACCTCGTCTCCCGCCACCAACAGGGCGTCCTGGGGCAAGAAGGAGAGCTTCAGCCTGCCCTGGGTCATCAGAGAGAAGTCCCCTTCCAGCACGGCGGCGTCGTTGGTGCGGGCCACCATGCCGCCCATGTCGATGCCGGTGTCCACCGCCGTCAGCACCGTGGCCCAGTTGAGGCCCACCTCGCTGACCACGCCCACCAGGTCGCCGTAGGCGTCGATGACGCACTGGCCCACCTCCAGGCCGTAGTTGCTGCCCTTGCTGACGGTGACGGAGGACTCCCAGTTGGAGAGGGTGCGGGTGGTGACGGTGACGCTCTCCAAGGTGAGGTCGGAGCGCTTTTGGCGCAGTTTCAGCAGTTCCCGGTAGTTCTTGTTCTCCTCGATGGCGGCCTCGCCTTCCCGCGCCTTGGCCTCCATGGCGGAGAGCTCCTGGCGGAGCCGCTCCACCTCCTGCTCCAGATACTCGGTCTGGTAGCGGTCGTCAAAGGCGCGCTCGCTCCACGCGGAGATGGCGGCCCCGGCCTGGCGGAAGGGCGAGGTCACTGTGCCCACGATGTTGGCCAGCGGGTCCGAGCCGGAGACGATCAGGGACACCACCAGCGTGATCGCCGCCAACAGCACGGCGATCAGGGCCACCAGCACACCGTTGGAGCCAAAAAATTTCTTCATGCCCGACCTCCTCGAAGGAGCTCCGGAAGCTCCAGTCCGAAATCCCGAAGGGCCAGCCCCAGGCGGCATATGGGCAGGCCCATGACGTTGAAATAGTCCCCTGCGATGGCGTCCACCAGCAAAGAGCCCCTGCCCTGGATGCCGTAGGCCCCCGCCTTGTCCATGGGCTCGCCGCTGGACACATAGGCGTCGATCTCGGCGTCGGAGAGCGCGCGGAAGGTCACGGAGGTCATGAGGCAGTCGGTGAGGACGCGCCGGCCGCGGCGGACGGCAAAGCCGGTGTAGACCTGGTGGACGGCGCCGGAGAGGAGGCGGAGCATCCGCCTGGCGTCCGCCTCGTCCTGGGGCTTGCCCAGAATGGCGTCCCCCTTGGCCACCACCGTATCCGCGGCGATGATCAGCGCCTGGGGACCTTCCAGGGCGGCGCAGGCCGCGGCTTTCTCTCTGGAGATGGCCTCCACCAACAGCGAAGGGGCCATATCCCGGTCCATGCGCTCGTCGATGTCCACAGGGTGGACGCGGTAGGCGAGACCCATCTGGGTGAGCAATTCCCGGCGCCGCGGCGAGGCGCTGGCCAGAACGATGTCCATCGCTCCGCTCACCTTCCGGTGGAGCCAAAGCCGCCCGCGCCCCGCTGGGTCTGGGGCAGGGCGCCGGTCTGGACCAGGGTGGGTTGGGCGCAGGGGACGATGACCAGCTGGGCGATGCGCTGGCCGGGCTCGATCACATAGTCCTCCGCCCCCAGATCCACAAGCGCCACCACCACCTCGCCGCGGTAGTCGCTGTCGATGACGCCCACGCAGTTGGCGGGGGTCAGGCCGTGTTTGGTGGCAAGGCCCGAGCGGGCGAAGATCAGCCCCACATAGCCCTCCGGGATGGCGACGGCGAGACCTGTGGGCACCTTGACGCAGTTCCAGCGGCCCTGGGCCGCGCCGTCGGCGTACCGCTCCAGGGTCAGCGGCTCGTCCAGACAGGCGCACAGGTCCAGCCCCGCCGAACCGGCGGTGGCGTACTGGGGCAGGACGGCTTTGGGGTTTAATTTTTGGATGGGCAATTCCATAGACGATGACCTCTATTCTACATCGCGGTAGTAGAGCCCGCGGGTAAAGTCCCTGGGCGGCAGACCGCCCTCGGCGTACTCCCGCGCCACAGCCAGACACCGCTGGGGCGACTCGTCGGTAAAGGACAGCCGGGCGCAGGACAGCCCCGCGCGTTTCCACTCCGGCTTGTCGGCCAAGTAGAGCACCTGGGAGTTCAAAAGTTCATAGCGCCCGCTGTCGGTCCGCCGCAGCGGGAAGGTCACGCCCAGGCGGTCGGTGAGGGCCTCGGTCTCCGCGCCGCCAGGGGCCTGCTCCAACAGCATCAGCGGCAGACGGCCGTAGACGATGGCCTCGGTGGGCAGGGGCTTGATCAGGTCCCGGAGCAGGGGCCACTTCAACTCAAAAGAGGCGGTGGCCCCGGCGAAGCCCAGTTCCGCCAGCCCCTCCAGGGTCCGGGAGTTGTATACCCCCAGGCCAAAATCGCCCCACAGGGCAAAGCCGAGGTCCCTGGCCACAGGGACCAGGTCCCAAGTGGGGACCCGCGCGTGGGTGACGCCCAGGGCGGCCAGGGTCTCCAGCTGTTTTGCCAGGGCGGGGCGCTCCTCGTCCCAACAGACGCGGGGCAGGGCCGCCCGCAACTGTCCGCCCGCGGCCTGGACCTGCCGGACCCGGTCGGGCGCCTGGGCCAGCACCGCCGCGGGCAGGTCCACAAAGCGGTGGGGCAGGGCCAGCAGCGCCGGGGTGAGCTGATCCCAGCGGCTCAGGGAGAAGATCAACTCCGGCGGGTCCTCCCGCCGCTTGGCGCCGGGTTGCGGCGGCAGGGGCAGCGCCCGCCGGTCCGGCGGCGCGGCGCGCTGGGCGGAAAGGGCCTCCAGCCCCTCTCGCCGCAGGGCGTTCAGGGCGGACTTGGGCAGGGACAGGCCGGGGGCCAGGTCCAGGGTGGACCCATCGACGCCATAGGGCGTGCCGCCGGTCTTGGAGAGTTGCGCCTCCACGTCCTGGGGCTCCAGGGGCCGGGTCCGGGCCGTCTCCGGCAGGGGCCCGGTGACTTGGGCGGTATGGCCCTGGCTGTCGGAGACCGTCAGCGCGGCGGCCTCGCCGGGCCGGATGCGCGCCGCCATGGACACGCCCACCAGGGGCGCTTCCCGGCGGCAGCGGTCCCGCGCCTGGGCGTAGAGGTCCTCCGGGGCCTCCTCGGACTGCCGGACGCCGAACATCCCGGGGCCGGTCTGCCCCAGGTAGTATCCCTGGGTAAAGCCGGAGCGGGAAAAGGCCCGGCGGAGCCGTTCCAATTCCTGGGCGGTGGGCTCCCGCCGCTGGCGGATGGCGTCGGCGTAGATTTGGGTGACGATGGCCACATACTCCGCCCGCTTCATCCGGCCCTCGATCTTGACGCAGGCAACGCCCATCTCCTCCAGTTCCCGCAGGTGCCCCGCCAGGGACATATCTTTCAGAGACAGAGGATACCCGCCGTTGTAGGGGAGGCGGCAGGGCTGGGCGCACAGGCCGCGGTTGCCGCTTCTGGTGCCCACCATGGCGGAGAGAAAGCACTGGCCGGAGTAGCACATACAAAGGGCCCCGTGGACAAAGGTCTCGATCTGGATGGGGCTGTGGGCGCAGATGTGGGCGATGGCGCGGCGGGACAGTTCCCGGCTCAGGACCACGCGCTCCATCCCCAGCCCGGCGCAGAACTTCACGCCATCCAGGGAGTGGACGGTCATCTGGGTGGAGCCGTGGAGGGGCAGGTCCGGGAATTGGCGGCGCAGACAGCGGGCCAGCCCCAGGTCCTGGACCAGCACGGCGTCCACGCCGATGGCGTTGGCATAGCCCGCCAGGTCCAGGGCGGCGGGCAGTTCCCGGTCGGAGAGGAGGGTGTTCAGCGTCAGATAGACGCGCGCGCCGCGGATGTGGCAGTATTCCACCGCCGCGGCCAGGTCCTCACGGCTGAAATTTTTGGCCCGGCGGCGGGCGTTGAAATCGCCGCAGCCCAGGTAGACGGCGTTGGCGCCGCTCTGGACGGCGGCGGCCACGGCCTCCGGCGAGCCGGCCGGGGAGAGCAGCTCCAGCATGGAGGTTACTTCTTGCCTTTCAGGGCGAAGATCTCCCGCTTGGCCTCAGAGAGCTCCAGCTTCAGCTTGGTGGACTCCTCCAGGTACTCCTTCAGCTGGCGGCGGAGGTTTTCCGAACTCTCCTGCTCCCGGAACAGCTCCTCGGTGATGTTCATGGCCGAGAGGATACAGCCGTCCACGAGGGAGAGCTTGCCGCCGGAGAGCACCTCTGTCAGCTTGCCGTCCACATACTCGGCGACCCTCTGGGTGTCGGCGGCGTCGCCCTCCGCCAGCAGGGTGAACGCCCGTCCGCCGATGGACACGGTGACGCGGTTCATAACCAGGCCCCCTTTTTCTATTGATGATACAAGGTATATTATACCAACTATTTCCCCGCTTGAAAAGAGGAAATTTCGACAAAGGCCGCCAGGGGCCAAAAATGCGCCCAGGCCCCTGACCCACCGGGGGCGGGCCGCGGGCCGTTCTTGACGGCCTGGGGCCCTTGTGGTAAAATACGTTAAATAGCTATTATACTGGTTTTGATGCCGTATCAGTAGAAAATTTGCCAACGGCGGAAAGGGGGCGGCCTTTGATGTCCCAAGAGGAATACCGGTCCCGGCAGGAGAGCGCGGACGGCGTCATCGAAGGGCGCAACGCCGTCTTGGAGGCCCTGCGGGCCGGGGCCAGCATCGACAAGCTGTATCTGGCCAAGGGCGATGTGGACGCGGCCCTGCGGCACCTGGCCTCCACGGCCCGGAGCAAGGGCGTGGTGGTGGTGGAGTGCGACCGGCGCAAGCTGGACGCCATGAGCCTCACCCACGCCCACCAAGGGGTCATCGCCGTCACCGCCGTGCGGGAATACGCCGACGTGGACGACATTCTGGACGTGGCCAGGGAGAAGGGGGAGGCCCCGCTGGTCATCGTCTGCGACGAGCTCAGCGACCCCCACAACCTGGGCGCGGTCATCCGCACCGCCGAGTGCGCCGGGGCCCACGGGGTCATCATCCCCAAGCGCCGCAGCGCGGGCCTCACCGCTGTGGTGGCCAAGACCTCGGCGGGCGCGGTGAGCTACGTGCCCGTAGCCCGCGTGCCCAACCTGACGGCCTGTCTGAAGGACTTGAAAGCCAGGGGCCTGTGGGTCTACGGCACCGCCATGGACGGGGAGAGCCCGCTCTACCAGGCCGATCTGACCGGCCCCGCCGCCATTGTCATCGGCAGTGAGGGGGACGGCATGAGCCGCCTTGTGTCCGAGACCTGCGATATGCGGCTGTCCATCCCCATGAGAGGCCGCCTTAACTCCTTGAACGCCAGCGCCGCCGCCGCCATCGTCATCTTTGAGGCGGTGCGCCAGCGGCTGGGGAGGGGGTGAGCGCGCCGTGAGCAAGACGCCCAAGGGCCCGGAGGGGCCCGATCTGGAGGAGATCCTGAACGAGTTCGCGCCCCTGGACGGGCCCGCGCCGGAGGAGGCCAAGGCGCCGGAAAAGACGGAGGGGCCTGTTGTATCGGAAGTCCCGGAGGGGCCTGTCGCGCCGGAGGCGTCGGAGCCGGAAGCGCCCGACGGACCGGAGGAGCGGGGAGAGACGGTGGAGGAGCCCACCCTGCGGCTCTTTGACCGGGCGGGCAAGCTGGTGAAGGAGCGGCCGCTGGACACCGCCCGCGACAGGGCGGAGACCCCGCCGGAGGGCGGGGTCGCGGAGACGGAGGACGGGCCCCAGGACGACCAGGGCGGGGACCTGCCGCCGGAGACGCCGGACCGGGAGAAAAAAACGCCCTGGTGGAAGCGGAAAAGCCAGCCGGTCCACCTCAGCGAGAAGGTCATCCAACTGCCGGAGGAGGACGGCTCCCTCACCGGGCGCATCGGCCGCCTCATTGAAAAGGGGGACCGCTACGCCCAGGGGATGTTCGCCGGGGACGCGCCGGAGGACCCGGAACAGGCCCAGCGGGAGCGGTTGCTGCCCGGCGTGGACTGGGAGCGGGAGCCCACCCATGTGCCGCCGCGGAGACGCCGCCGTATGCTCCGCCGGCCCCAGCCCGACCTGCCGCCGGGCAAGCTGGCCGCGCGGTACAAAAAGGGGCTGGGATTTCTCCACACCCGTTGTTTTCTGTCGGCCCTGTGGCTGCTGCCCCAGCTCTATCTGATGCTCTTTTCCAGCCTGGGCCTGCCCATGTTCCCTCTGCTGGCGGAGGACCGGACGCTGTGTCTGCAGGCGTCGGCCCTGGCCATGGGGGTCAGCGGTCTGCTGGCCCTGGACGTGCTGGCCCACGGGATCCTCTGCCTGGCCCGGCTGCGGCTGGAGAGTGAGACGCTGGTCCTCTTCGCCCTGGTCGCCGCCGCCGGGGACGCGCTGACCATGCCGGTCCTGGGAGACCGGGACGGGGCCATGCCCTACTGCGCCATCGTGTCTATGACGCTGTTTTTCGCTTTGTGGGGGCGGCTTTTGAAGCGGCGGGGCCTGTGGCACGCCTGCAAGACCGCCGCCTCCGCCGCCGAGCCGTATCTGGTGACGCTGGACGAGCGGATGTGGGACGGCAGGGACGCCTTTGTGAAGTGGTCGGGCCGGGCCGAGGGCTACGGCAGCCAGGTCCAGGAGACCGAGGGGGTACAGCGGACCTACCACATCGCCGCGCCGGTGATCTTGCTGGGCTCGGCGCTGCTGGCCCTGATCGCCTCGGTGGGCCGGGCCCATCCGGAGACCTTCTTCTGGTGTCTGTCGGCCTGTCTGACCGCCGGGTGCGGCTTCACCGCGTTTTTGAGCTTTTCCCTGCCCTACGCCACCCTCTCCCAGCGGCTGAGCAAGATCGGCGCCGCGCTGGGCGGTTGGGACGGTCTGCGCTGGCGGGGCCGGGGCCAGGGCGTGGTGCTGACTGACACCGACCTCTTTCCGCCGGGCAGCGTGACCCTCAACGGCATCAAACTCACGGGGAACGTCTCCCTGGAAAACGCCGTGGCCTATACCGCCACGCTGATCCAAAAGACCGGCAGCGGCATGGAAAAGCCCTTTGCCGATCTGCTGAAGACCAAGGGCGGGCTCTACCGCCGGGTAGACCGCGTGGTGTTCCACGAAGGGGGCGTCACCGGGGAGATCGGCGGCCAGCACGTGGCGGTGGGCTCCGGGGCGTTCATGGAGCTGATGCGGGTGCCTGTGGCCCCGGGGCTCAGGGTGAAGGGCGCGGTGTTTTGCGCCGTGGACGGCTACCTCTGCGCCATCTTCGTGTTGCACTACGCCCTCCACACCTCCATCCGTCCCGCCCTGCACACCCTCATCTCCAACGGCCTGGACCCCATCCTGGCCACAAGGGACCTTCTGATCGTCCCCCATATGCTCCACCAGCGCTTCAAACTCCCCGCCCACCGCATGGAGTTCCCCAGCCTGGACCGCCGCCGGGAGCTCTCCTCCAAGCGGCAGGAACACGAGGAGAACCTCTCCGCCGTCCTCTGCCGGGAAGGTCTGGGGCCCTATGCCGACGCGGTGGTGGGCTCGCGGCGGCTGCTGGGCGCGGTGCGCGCGGGGCTGTTTTTTGACCTGCTGGGCGCGGCGGTGGGGCTGGCCCTGTCCTTCTACCTCTGCTTGATCCAGGCCTTCGCCTCGCTGTCGGCGGGGGCGCTGTTGGTCTTTTTGCTGTTGTGGCTGGTGCCCTCGGCGCTGGTGGCCAACTGGGTCAACCGGTATTGACCCGCCAGGCGGCGCTTTTGTCTTGACGAGGCGGCTTTTTTGCCGTACAATAACCCCACGGCTGTAAAATTTGAGGTGAATTTCAATGGCAGACAACAAGAAAATGGTGGAGCAGATCACCGACATGGAGCAGGACTTCGCCCAGTGGTACACCGACGTGTGTACCAAGGCGGACCTCATCGGCTATACCAGCGTCAAGGGGATGTTCATCCTCCGGCCCTATGGCTACGCCATCTGGGAGAATATCCAGCGGGAGATGGACGCCCGCTTCAAGGCCACCGGCCACACCAACGTGGCCATGCCCCTGCTGATCCCTGAGAGCCTGCTGCAGAAGGAGAAGGACCACGTGGAGGGCTTTGCCCCGGAGTGCGCCTGGGTCACCATGGGGGGCAGCGAGAAGCTGGACGAGCGGCTGTGTGTCCGCCCCACCAGCGAGACCCTGTTCTGCGAGCACTGGAGCCAGATCGTCCACTCCTGGCGGGACCTGCCCCTGCTCTATAATCAGTGGTGCTCGGTCCTGCGCTGGGAAAAGACCACCCGGCCCTTCCTGCGCCACAGGGAGTTTCTCTGGCAGGAGGGCCACACCCTCCACGCCACCGCCCAAGAGGCCATCGAGGAGACCGAGCGGATGCTGAACGTCTACGCCGACGTCTGCGAGAACATCCTGGCCATGCCGGTGGTGAAAGGGATCAAGACCGACAAGGAGAAGTTCGCCGGCGCGGAGCGGACCTACACCATCGAGTGCATGATGCACGACCGCAAGGCCCTCCAAAACGGCACCAGCCACTACTTTGGCGACGGCTTCGCCAAGGCGTTCGGCATCACCTTTACCGACAAGGACAACGTCCAAAAGACCCCCTTTGAGACCTCCTGGGGCTTCACCACCCGCACCATCGGCGGCGTGATCATGACCCACGGGGACAACAGCGGCCTGGTCCTGCCGCCCAAGGTGGCCCCCATCCAGGTCGTGGTCATCCCCGTGGCCGGTCACAAGCCCGGCGTCATGGAGGCCAACCAGGCTGTGGTGGACGCTCTGACCGCCGCCGGTTTTCGGGTGAAGATGGACGCCAGCGACAAGGCCCCGGGCTGGAAGTTCGCCGAGTATGAGATGAAAGGCGTTCCCCTGCGGCTGGAGCTGGGCCCCAAGGACATGGAGAAAAACCAGTGCGTTCTGGTCCGCCGGGACAACGGCGAGGAGAGCTTTGTCTCCCTGGACGGCATCGAAAAGACCGTGGCGGACACGCTCCAGGCCGTACACGACGGCCTCTTCGCCAAGGCCAAGCGCAACCTGGACGAGCACTGCTACCCCGCTTTCTCTCTGGAGGAGGCCAAGGCGCTCCAGCTGGAGCGGGGCGGCTTTATCAAGACCATGTGGTGCGGCGATGCGGACTGCGAGGAGCGCATGAAAGCGGAGGCCGGTATGTCCTCCCGCTGTATCCCCTTTGACCAGGAGCATCTTGCCGACGTCTGTCCCATCTGCGGCAAGCCGGCCAAGCACATGGTATACTGGGGCGTGGCCTACTAAAATTTTTATATAGGGGGCAAAAAAACATGGACATCAAGGCCAAGATCGACGAGCTGGTGAACAAGGTCACCAAGGACCCGGAGGTGAAGGACCTCTTTGCCAAGGACCCGGTGAAGGCGGTGGAGAAGGTCGTCGGCGTGGATCTGCCCGATGAGCAGGTCAAGGGCATCATCGACGGGGTCAAGGCCAAGCTGGTGGGCGACCAGGCCGCCGACGTGCTGGGCAAGGTCAAGGGACTGTTTGGCAAGTAAGACCCTGAAAAAAAGACCGCTTTCCGAATCGCCGGAAAGCGGTCTTTTCAGTTTACCCAAAAGCCTCGCGGAGTTTCGCGCCGCAGGGTGCGAAAGACTGTCAAAGAAGCGGCCTCGCCGCTTCTTTGATCGGAAAGCGGTCTTTGTTTATCCCTTGTGGCCCTGTTTTTTGAGCAGGTCCTGCTTGATCTGCCAGAGCTTTGGAGAGAGGTCCACGTAGTAGTTGTGGGGGTTTTCGAAGCGCTTGACCTCGTCCCAGAGGGTGGCCACCTGCTGGGCGCAGTAGGCCCTGGCCTCCTCCAGCGTGGGGGTCTGATAGACCAGCCGGCCGCCTTGAAAGACGGGGCGGAGCAGGGGCACGGCCTTGTAGCGGGTGAGGGTCTGGCTCTTCCAGGTGGCCTGGGGGTCAAAGAGCTCCAGCGGGCCCTCCACCACCTCGTCGTAGACGGCGATGTAGTCGGCGAAGGCCATGCCGCTGTCCGGCTCGAAGAGGCGGTAGACCTTTTTGAAGTGGGGCGTGGTGATCTTGGCGGGGTTTTCGCTGACCTTGATCTTGGGGATGACGGCGCCGCTGTCGTCCTCGATGGCCACCAGCTTGTAGACCCCGCCGAAGACGGGCTGGGATTTGGAGGTGATCAGCCGCTCGCCCACGCCGAAGGCGTCGATCTGGGCGCCCTGCTGGATGAGGTCCCGGATGATGTACTCGTCCAGGGAGTTGGAGGCCACGATCTTGCACTCCGTCCAGCCCGCCGCGTCCAGCATTTTCCGGGCCTTTTGGGAGAGATAGGTCAAATCGCCTGAGTCGATGCGGATGGCGCAGCTGCGGATGCCCTGGGGCTTCAGAACGGCATCAAAGGCGCGGATGGCGTTGGGGATGCCGGATTTCAGCACGTTGTAGGTGTCCACCAGCAGGGTGGTGGAGGTGGGGTAGAGCCGGCAGTAGGTCTCAAAGGCGGCGTATTCATCCGGGAACATCTGCACCCAGGAGTGGGCCATGGTGCCGGTGGCGGGGGCGCCGTAGATCTGGTCGGCCATGGCGCAGGCGGTGCCGGAGGCCCCGGCCAGATAGGCGGCCCTGGCGCCCAGGATGGCGGCGTCCGGCCCCTGGGCGCGGCGGGAGCCGAACTCGCTCACCGGCCGTCCCTGGGCGGAGCGGACGATGCGGTTGGTCTTGGTGGCGATGAGACTCTGGTGATTCAGGGTCAGCAGGATAAAGGTCTCCACAAACTGGGCCTCGATGGCCTTGGCCCGGACGGTGAGGATGGGTTCGCCGGGGAAGATGGGCGTCCCCTCCGGCACGGCCCACAGGTCGCCGGTAAACCGAAAGGAGCGCAGGTAGTCCAAAAACGATTCCTGGAAACAGCCCTTGCTCCGCAGGTAGGCGATGTCGTCGTCGCCAAAGCGGAGGTTCTGGATGTAGTCGATGACCTGCTCCAGCCCCGCGGCGATGGCGAAGCCGCCGCCGTCGGGCACGTCCCGGAAGAACACGTCGAAGTAGCAGACCTTGTCCTTCATAGGGGTCTGGAAATAGCCGTTGCCCATGGTCAGCTCGTAGAAGTCAAAGAGCATGGTGTGGTTGTCCTGTGTCTTCATGGCGGCGCCTCCTTTTTTGGTCTCAGGCTGGCTCTATTATACGCCAAATTCAGGAAAATGCAACCTTGCCTTTTCCCCGGCGGGGGAGTACAATGGCGGGGAAAGGATGTGAGCGGGATGGACGGCGTAAAGACCCTGCGGGAATGGATCGACCAGGCGGAGAACATCGTCTTTTTTGGCGGGGCGGGCTGCTCCACCGAGTCGGGCGTCCCCGACTTTCGCAGCGTGGACGGCCTCTACCACCAGCAGTACGACTACCCGCCGGAGACCATTTTGTCCCACAGCTTTTTCGTGGCCAAGACGGAGGAGTTTTACCGCTTCTACAAGGCCAAAATGCTGGCCCTGGACGCGAGACCCAACCCGGCCCACCTGGCCCTGGCGGAGTTGGAGCGGCGGGGCAAGCTGAAGGCGGTGGTCACCCAGAACATCGACGGGCTCCACCAGGCCGCCGGGTCCAAGGCCGTCTTTGAGCTCCACGGCTCGGTCCACCGCAACCACTGCACCAAATGCGGCAAGTTCTTTGACGCCGCCTATATCAAGGCCGCCCCCGGCGTGCCCAGGTGCGACGCCTGCGGCGGGCTCATCAAGCCCGACGTGGTCCTCTACGAAGAGGGGCTGGACGACGCGGTGGTGAACGGCGCGGTCCGGGCCATCGCGGCGGCGGATCTGCTCATCATCGGCGGCACCTCCCTGGTGGTCTATCCGGCGGCGGGGTTGGTGCGGTACTACCGGGGCAGCCGCCTGGTCCTCATCAACAAGGACGCCACCCCCTATGACGACAACGCCGACCTGGTGCTCCACGCCCCCATCGGCCGGGTCTTTGCGGAGGCCGTGGGCTGAGGGGGTTTTCCAGGGGACGGGGACTTTGCCCGCCGACCCTTTCCGGATAAGAAAAGACGCCCGCGGGCCAGGACAGCCCGCGGGCGCTTTGCTGCGTGTACACGCGTGGGTCATTGGTACAAAATGGCGAGGGAGTAGAGCAGGGAGTAGAACACCTGGGCGGCCTCCCCTCTGGTGGCGAGGGCGTTGGGGTCGATGTTCTCCGGCTCGTCCCACAGGAGGTTGACGGTGCTGGCGTTGTCTCCCAGGGCACAGGAGAGGAGCCACACCGAGGGCCGGGCCCACGGCGCGTAACCGCCCAGGTCCCGCAGGTCCCAGTCCTCCTGGCTGGACTGCCGGGCCACCAGGTCCAGATCGTCGTTGAGCCGACGGCCCAGGCGCCCCATCACGGTGAAAAGCTCCTGCCGGGTCAGGGGCGCGTCCGGGACAAAGAGCCCCTGGCCCACACCCTCCATGAGCCCCTGGACGGAGACGGCGGCTACGGCGTCGGCGTACCAGGCCTGGGCGTCCACATCCGCGTAGCCCGCCGCGTTCTCCGGCACCCAGTACCGCAGGGCGTTGGCCAGCATCTGGGCCAGTTCCGCCCGTGTGAGGGTGTCCTGGGGATGAAACAGGCCGTCGTCCCGGCCCCGGATCAGGCCGTAGGCCCGCAGGGTGTTGGCAGCCCTGTCCTGGGCGGCGTCGCCCATGGCGTCCGGAAAGCGGGTGTCGTCCACAAAGAGCTGGGCCACGTCCTGGAAGGTCTGGCGCCAATTCTCCGGGTCCTGGGCGAAGGTGAAGGCCAGATCAACCGCCAGATTTTCGGCGGCCACGGGATCTTCCACCCAGAGGTCCGGGATGACGCCCAGGGCGTCGCTCGTGTTGCCGACGGGGGAGTAGGCCCTGGCGATGGTGATCTTCAGACAGTCCCCGTCAAAGTACTGAGGGTAGTTGCTCTGGTCCAGGATGCTCTGGGCCACGCCTTTGCCGTAGGTCCGGTCCCCCACGACCACGCCGGCGTCGTAGTCCCGCAACGCGGCGGAAAAGACCTCGGAGGCGGAGGCGGAGTATCCGTCTACCAGGATGACCACCGGCTTGTCGGTGGCGGGGACGGAGCGGGAGGGGTAGGTCTCGTAAACGTAGCCGTCAGGACTTTCCGGGTCCTGGGTCCTGCCCCGGAGGGAGAGCATATTTCCCGGCCCGCAAAAGAGCCCGGCCGTGCGGGTGGCGGCCTCGGTGAGACCGCCGAGGTTGCCCCGCAGGTCGATGAGCCAGCACTGGGTCTCCGGGGCGTACCGGCCTATGATGTCGTGAAAGTGGCCCAGGGTCTCCTGGCCCCAGGTGGTACACTGGATGTAGCACACGCCGCCCTCCAGCAGTCTGCCGGTGGTGGAGGGGATGGCGACCGTCTCCCGGACCAGCGTCACCGTGTTTCGACTGCCGTCGCGGAGGTATGTAATGACCACCTCGGAGCCCTCCTGCCCGCGGATCATGGCGATGATCTGGTCGGGCTCCATGCCCTCGACGTCCACATGGTCCACCCCCACGATGACGTCGCCGGCCTCCAGACCGCCCCTGGCCGCGGGGCCGTTTGCCAGGACCTCCTCCACCACAAAGGGGTCCTCCGCTGTCTGGGCACTGGTGACCATCCCGACGCCAACCAGCGTCTCGTCCTCCATGGTGCCCAGAAAGTCCTGGTACTCCTGGGCGGAGAGGAACTCGGTGTAGGGGTCGCCCAGGGCGTCCAACATCTGGTCCACCGTGGGCAGGTCCAGGATGCTCTGGTCCACGGGGTCAACGTAGTACAGCTCCAGAAGTTCCCCCGCCTGCTCCGCTGTCAGCGCCGAGGCGGGGGACGCCAGCAGAGCGAACAGCAGCGCGGCGGAGAGAGCGGCGCGGATATGGTTCTTTTTCATAGTCAGACCTCCAAACTCTCAGGGTCAAAGGCCCTGTTTGATGGCGCCCAGCAGGGCGGGCACCACTTGCTTTTTCCGGCTGACCACGCCCTCCAGCACGGCCTGGCCGTGGCGCACGGGGACGTGGAAGGCCCGCTGGGCAAGCTCCTGGGCGCCGTCGCCCACCATCACCAGGCGAGTGGTGGAGGTGGGGATATAGGTGAACATACAGAAGATATAGTCCAGCCGCTGTTTGGCCAGGGCCGTGGGCAGATAGGGCGTCAGCGCCGCCATAGCCGCCTCCAGGTTCTTCTCGGTCATAAAGTACCCGTGGCCCACGCCAAAGCGCGCCGCGGCGCTGGAGAAGATCTTGTAGTCGGTGCGCAGGATCTCCTCCGGCGACTTGCCGGAGACGTCGCCGCCCCGGTCGAACATGGCCTGGGCGTACTGCTCCATCTCCACTTGGGCCAGACGGGCCAGACGGTCCGCGTGGCGGCGGTCCACATCGGTGCAGGTGGGGGAGCGGAACATCAGCGTGTCCGACAAAATGGCCGAGAGCATCAGCCCCGCCGTGGCCCGGTCAGGCTCCACGCCCATCTCGTCGTAGAGCTGGGAGATGATGGTGCAGGTGGAGCCCACGGGGACGTTGCGGAAGTACACCGGCCCCGCCGTCTCCAGCGCGCCGATGCGGTGGTGGTCCACGACCTCCAGCACCTCCGCCTCCTCCAGCCCGTCCACGGCCTGGGACTTCTCGTTGTGGTCCACCAGGATCAGCTGCTTCTTGTGCAGATTCAGCAGATTCCGCCGGGAGATCAGGCCCAGACAGCGGTTCTCCTCATCCACCATGGGGAAGTAGCGGTAGCGCAGTTCCGCGGTCTGCCGCCGCACGGTCTCCACCAGCGTGGTGGGGGTGAAGGTCACAAGGTCCTGGGTCTTCATGGCGTGGCGGATGGGCGCCGCCTGGACGATCATCTGCCCGGCCACATAGGGGGAGCAGGGCGTGACCAGCATGACGCAGTCCTTCTCCTGGGCGAGCGCCCGGATGGTGGGGGAGACCCTGGCCCCGCCGCACACCACCACGCACCCGGCCCCGGCGTCTATGGCCGCCAGCTGGGAGTCGGCCCGGTTGGCCAGGATCACCACGTCGCCCGGTCCGATGGCGGCCTCCATGACCTCTGGCGTGCCCGCGCCCATCACGATGCGGCCCTGGACGGTCCTGCCCGCCGGAGACCCGGCCACCACCTGTGCCTCCAGCGTCTCGGCGATGTTTTCGTAGCTGGTCTCCGCACGGGCCAGCACCCGCTCGTCCACGCCGTCCATACTGCTGCCGGCCAGGTCCTTGACGGTCACAAGGCCCATCAGGTGGTCGCCCTCGTCCACCACGCACAGGGTGTCCGTGTTCCGGTCCCGCAGGGTGTGCCAGGCCCGGCGCAGGCTCATGCCGGGCTCCACGCCCTTTTCGCGGCGGTAGTCCGCGTCCTGCAGCTGGGGGCTGACGTCGGTGCAGAGCATGGGGCTGTCCACGCCGAAATACTCCAGCACGAACTCCGTCTCCCGGTTCACGAGCCCGGCCCGGCAGGGGAGATAGACCCGCTCCGGGTCCAGGATGGACTTGAGCCGGGCGTAGGCGATGGCGGCGCAGATGGAGTCGGTGTCCGGGTTTTTGTGTCCCAGCACCAGGATGGGGTGGGCGGCGCTTGGCATAAGACGGCGCTCCTTTCTGGAGTGCGTAAGGTTTAGACGGTCTCCGCGGCGGCGAGGTTCCGCCGCACAGGGCCATTCTACCACAGATTGTGCCCAAATGACAGATGAAATTTCAAACCCGCCGGCATATTTTTACCGCCGCGGCGTAGGCTGTGTGGGGTGATGCTGTGTGAAGAGGACCAACTGGAGGGTATTTCTGGCGTTTTTGGCGCTGACAGAAGGGGTGGGTGCCCTGGCGGGCTGGTTGACCAGAGAGGGGGTCCAGGTCTACCAGGCCGCCGCCGTCAAACCGCCGCTGTCGCCGCCGGGCTGGGTGTTCGCCCTGGTCTGGACGGCGCTCTACGCGCTGATGGCCTTCTCCGCCGCCCGGATCTGGGCCGCGCCGCCGTCCAGGGCCCGGACCCTGGCCCTGGGGCTGTTTTTCGTCCAGCTGGCGGTCAATTTCTGCTGGCCGCTGTTGTTTTTCGGGCTCATGTGGTTCGCGCCGGCCCTGCTGTGGCTGGTGGCGCTGTGGGGGCTGGCGCTGTGGATGCTGGCCGCCTTCGAGGCCCTGGACGCTACCGCGGCCTGGGCCCAGGGGCCCTATCTCCTGTGGCTCACCTTCGCGCTCTACCTGAACTTCGCCGCCTGGTTTTTGAACCGCTGAGAAAAACATCGTCAAAGGAGCGGCGAGGCCACTTCTTTGACGATGTTTTTGCGGCCCGCCGCAGCGCACGGCCCGGCCACAAAGTGGCCGGGTCGCACGTTTCCGGGAACTTTTTTCGTCAGCCGCTCTCTTTTTCCACCAGCTGCCAGGGGACGGAGACGGAGCGGCAGGGCTCGCCCCGCAGCAGGCGGAGCATCTGCTCGGCGGCCAGCACGCCCAGGTTCTGGTTGCCGTGGGACAGAGAGGTGATCCGCACCGGCGCCAGCTCGCTGTAATGGCTGTTGTCAAAGCTGACCACCGCCATGTCCTCCGGGACCCGGACGCCGCGCTTTTTCAGCTGGGTGACCACGCGGATGGCCACCTCGTCGTTGTAGCACACCATGGCCGTGCAGCCCTCCGCACCGCTCAGGAGTTGGTCCAGATAGGGCTCGTGGAGAAAGAGCTCCCGGTCCTCGGTGTTGTACCAAAAGACGCGCCGGTCCTCCAGAGGCAGGTCCAGGTCCCGCAGGGCCTCCACATAGCCGGAGTAGCGCTGGTGGCCCTGCATATCGTCGCTTTTGAAGACCCCGGCGATGTTTTGGTGGCCCCGCCGGTGGAGATGCTCCACCAGCATCCTGCCGCCGCTTCGATTGTCCGCCAGGACGGAGGGGACGTCGGCCAGCTCCGGGTAGGCGCCGTTGATAAAGACCAGCCGCACCCCGCGGTCGATCAGCTTTTGGTAGAGGTCCAGATTGGGGTTGGGGAGGGCCGTCTTGCTGCCCTCTACCAAGATCCCATCCAGAGGCTTGACCGTCAAGAGGCTCTGGAGGATCTTCCGCTCGGTGGAGACCAGGTTCTGGGTGGCGTAGAGCAGGGGCGCGCTGCCGTTGGCGGCCAGGACCGACTCCACGCCCCGCAGGATGTGGGGGAAAATGTAGTCGCTGATGTAGGTGGTGAGCACCGCGATGACGAACGTGCGGGCCTCCTTCGACTTGGGGCGGACCCGCAGATGGGATCCGCTGCCCTGCCGCCGGGTGATCAGCCCCTCCTCCTCCAGCACCGTGAGGGCCCGGCGGACGGTCTGGCGGCTGATGCCGAAGTGGCGGCAGAGGGCCTGCTCGGTGGGGAGCAGGCCCCTGTCGCGGTAGAGGCCGCTTTCGATCTCTTGCCGCAGGGAATCGGCGATCGCCTGGTATTTGGGCGTCATAGGGCGGTTGACCTCCTTGGGTGAGAGATGGGGGACCGGGTCCTCCGGCGCCGCGGCGGAACTTGTCACATCGCCGGAGGCGCGGGGCCGCAAATTTGTACGCATCCTGCCGCGGGAAATGGCGCGGCGGGACGGGCGGCCAGAGGACCTCACCCTTATTTTATACAAGAAAACGGAGAAGGGAAAGGGGAAATTTGGCGGTTGGACTGTTAAAATATCGAATCCCATCCCCCTTTCGCGGCTCTCATTGTGCAAAATGACGGGGACTTTTGCCGGGGCGGACGGCGGGCGAGGGAAAAGAATCGATGAGAAAATATTTTGAAAACAGGCGGGTTTAGCTGTAATTTTTAAGGTTTTCAAAGGGAACAAGAATTTGTATCCGAAAAATAGGGGACACGGGCGAAAATTTGTATTGTTCATTTCCGGGAAAATCAAGAAATTTCATACAAATCGTTGACCGGAGAAAGCGCAAATGGTATGATGACCATGGCATAAACCCCGGCGAACGACCAACAAAATGGAAAGCGAGGAATTATGATGAAGATGAAAAAGCTCTTGGCCCTGATGCTCTGCCTGGCCCTGGTGGGCTCCCTGGCCGCCTGCGGCGGCGGCGGCGAGGAAACTCCTGCCACCGACGCCCCCGACACCCCCGCCACCGACGCCCCCACCACCCCCGCTGACGACGCCCCCGCCGCTGACGGCCTGATCACCGTGGGCGTCATCAACAACGACCCCAACGAGTCCGGCTACCGCACCGCCAACGACGCGGCCATGCGGGCCACCTTCACTGAGGCCAACGGCTATAAGGCCACCTTCTACAACAACAACGACGCCGCCCAGCAGATCGCCACCGCCCAGCAGATGATCCAGGACGAGGTGGACTTCCTGCTCCTCTCCCCCGCCTCCACCACCGGCTGGGACACCGTCCTCCAGGACGCCCAGGCCGCCGGCACCCAGGTCATCCTCTTTGACCGTATGCTGGAAGCCGACGAGAGTATGTACGTCGCCGCCGTGGTCTCCGATATGCCCGCCGAGGGCAAGACCGCCGTGGATTGGCTGGAGGCCCAGGGCCTGGATGAGTACAACATCATCCACATCCAGGGCCACATGGGCTCCGACGCCCAGCTGGGCCGCACCGGCGCTCTGGACGAGAAGGTAGCGGCCGAGGCCAACTGGAACTACGTCACCCAGCAGACCGCCGACTGGGACGAGGCCACCGCCAAGACCATCGTGCAGTCCGTCATCGACTCCGGCAAGGACTTCAACGTGATCTACGCCGAGAATAACGGCATGGCCCGCGGCGCCGCTGCCGCTCTGGACGCCAACGGCATCACCCACGGCGTGGACGGCGACGTCATCATCATGGGCTTCGACAGCGACAAGTGGGCCTTCGAGGAGGTCCTGGCCGGCCGCTGGAACTACATGGGCCTGTGCAACCCCCTCCAGGCCGACACGGTGGACGCCATCATCAAGGACCTGGTGGCCGGGAACGAGCCCGCTGAGAAGATCATCTACACCCCCGAGCAGGGCTTCGACGCCGCCCCGCTCCCCCAGGCCGACGTGGACAAGTACGGGACCTGATCGGCCTCTTCCACAGCAACATATTCTGTGACCCGGCACGCGGCGCGGCACCCCAGCCGCGCCGCGTGTTCTATTATCTGAAAGAATGGAGGCGTGTCCCGAATGCAGGAAGGCGTAGTGTTGGAAATGCGCGGCATCTGCAAATACTTCCCCGGCGTGCGGGCCCTTCAGAACGTGGACTTCGTCCTGCGGGAAGGGGAGATCCACGCCCTGATGGGTGAGAACGGCGCGGGGAAGTCTACGCTGATCAAATGTCTGACCGGCGTGTACGCCAAGGACGAGGGCGACATCTACATGGCCGGGCAGGAAAAGGCGGTGACCATCCGCTCTCCCCAGGACGCCCAGAACGCGGGCATCAGCACCGTGTACCAGGAGATCACCCTCTGCCCCAATCTGACGGTGGCGGAGAACCTCTACATCGGCCGCTCCAAGGGCTTTGGGACCAGCTGGAAGCGGATGAACGCCGGGGCCAAAAAGATCCTGACCTCCCTGGGCATCCCCGCCAGCCCCAAGCAGCAGTTGGGCACCTGCTCCATCGCCGTGCAACAGATGGTGGCCATCGCCCGCGCGGTGGATATGGAGTGCAAGGTCCTCATCCTGGACGAGCCCACCTCCTCCCTGGACGAACAGGAGGTGGAAAAGCTCTTTGGCCTGATGCGCGATCTGAAGGCCAAGGGAGTGGGCATCATCTTCGTCACCCACTTTCTGGACCAGGTCTACGAGGTGTGCGACCGCATCACCGTCCTCCGGGACGGCCAGCTGGTGGGGGAGTACGTCATCGAGGACCTGCCCAGGGTCCAGCTGGTCAGCAAGATGCTGGGCAAAGAGCTGGACGAGATGGCGGACATCAAGAGCGAGGTGGGCGCCGCCGCCGACGCGTCCGGGGAAGTCGTGCTGGAGGCCCAGGGCCTTTGCAGCAACGCGGGCATCAAGCCCTTTGACTTCTCGGTCCGCAAGGGAGAGGTCAACGGCTTCACCGGGCTGCTGGGCTCCGGCCGCAGCGAGTGCGTCCGGGCCATCTTTGGCGCAGACCACGTCACCGGCGGCACGGTGAAGGTGGAGGGCAAGCCCGCCCACATCCGCAAGCCCCTGGACGCCATGAAAAAGGGCATCGGCTATCTGCCGGAGGACCGGAAGGGCGACGGCATCGTGGGCGAGCTCAGCGTCCGGGAAAACATCATCCTGGCCCTCCAGGTGATGAAGGGCTTCTTCCGCCCGTTCACCAGGGCCCAGGCGGAGGCCTTTGCCGACGAGTACATCAAGCTACTGGAGATCAAGACCGCCTCGGCGGACACCCCCATCAAGTCCCTCTCCGGCGGCAACCAGCAGAAGGTCATCCTGGCCCGGTGGCTCCTCACAGACCCCAAGTACCTGATCCTGGACGAGCCCACCCGGGGCATCGACATCGGCACCAAGATCGAAATCCAAAAGCTGGTTTTGAAGCTGGCCGCCGAGGGCAAGAGCGTCACCTTCATCTCCTCGGAGATCGACGAGATGCTGCGTACCTGCTCCCGGCTCATCGTCATGCGGGACCGCAAGACGGTGGGCGAGCTCACCGGCGAGGACTTGACCCAGGCCAAGATCATGGCCACTATCGCGGGAGGTGAAGCGCAATGACAGCCCCTGTCAAGGACCCTGTGAAAAAAGTTGAGAGCGCCAGGGAGAGCTTCTTCAAGCGGCTCACCCGGCAGCAGCTCTTTATTCCCCTGGCGGCGCTGGTGCTGCTGGTGCTGTTCAACCTGATCGCCGACCCCTCCTTCTTCGCGGTCAGCATCAAGGAAAACAGCCTGGGCAACCCCGTCCTCAGCGGCAACATCATCTCTGTGCTGGACAACGCCTCGGAGCTGGTCATCCTCTCCATCGGCATGACCCTGGTCACAGCCTCCTCCGGCGGGCAGGACATCTCGGTGGGCGCGGCCATGGCCATCGCCGGCAGCGTCATCCTGCGGCTGGTCTGCGGCGGTCAGGTCAACGCCGACACCATGCACATGAACCTCTTCCTGGCGCTGTTCATCGCCATCGTTGTGAGTATGCTCTTTGGCGCCTTTAACGGCACCTTGGTGGCCTACTTCAAGATCCAGCCCATGGTGGCCACCCTGATCCTGTATACCGCCGGGCGCTCCATCGCCGCGTGGATCAACAACAACGAACTGCCCATCATGAACGACATCTCCTTCAAGTACGCCGGGACCTTCCTCCCCGGAATCCCCGTCCCAACCCCCATCTTCGTCACCCTCTTCGTCATCCTCCTGTTCTGGCTGGCGCTGAAGTTCACCAACCTGGGCCTCTACACCCAGTCTGTGGGCATCAACGCCAGCTCTGCCCGGCTCAACGGTCTGAATCCCCAGTTCATCAAGCTGCTCACCTACATGATCCTGGGCGCTTGCGTGGCGGTGGCCGGCTTTCTGCGGGTGAGCCGCAGCGGCTCCATCAACTACTCCCGCATCGCCGAGAACATCGAGATGGACGCGATCCTGGCCGTGGCCCTGGGCGGCAACGCCCTGGGCGGAGGCAAGTTCAACATCTACGGCTCCGTGTTGGGGGCCTACGTGATCCAGTTCCTCACCACCACGCTCTACAAATACGACGTGGCCTCCACCGCGCTGCCCGCTTACAAGGCCGTGGTGGTCATCCTGCTGGTGGTGCTCAGCGCTCCGGTGGTGCGGGAAAAGCTGACCCGCGTCAAGGGCCGAACGCCCGCCAAGGCCGCAAAGGAGGTGTCCTGAAATGCCGAAAGGGATCGCAGTTGACAAGCAGGGACGGCTCCGGGAACAGCGGGTCGCCATGAGCGACGCCAACCTGCTCCTGACCATCACCATCGTGGTGTTCTTCCTGCTCTACCTCTCCGCCATCCTCTTCCTGGGCGGCGGCTTTACCAAGGGACAGACCTTCCTGAACATTCTGAACAACAACGCCCCCCTCATCGTCCTGGCCTGCGGCATGAGCGTGGTGATGATCACCGGCGGCATCGACATCAGTGTGGGCGGCGTCACCTGCCTGGTGTGCATGGTCAGCGCGGTGAATCTGGAGCGGCAGGGCGGCAACATCTTCACCGTCATCCTCATCGGCCTGGGCATCGGCCTGGCCTTTGGCGTGGTGCAGGGGTTCCTGGTGGCCCATCTGGGCATCCAGCCCTTTATCGTCTCTCTGGCGGGGATGTTCTTCGCCAAGGGCATGACCACCATCGTCAGCAAAGAGCCCATCCGCGTGACCAACGAGGCGTTCCTGGCGGTGAAGGAGACCCGCATCACCGTCCCCGGTATGGGGTCGGTCAACAAGCTGGGGCAGTACGTCCCCGCCTATGTGGAGGTGGGGGTCGTTGTGGCGCTGGCGGTGGTGGTGCTGCTGTTCTGCCTGCTCCGCTGGGGCAAGCTCGGCCGCGGCTTCTACGCCGTGGGCGGCAACAACCAGAGCGCCAGTATGCTGGGGGTCAACGTGCGCCGCACCAAGTTCCTGGCCCATGTGCTGTGCAGCCTGCTGGCGGGACTGGGCGGCATCCTCTACTTCCTCCACGTGGGCAGCGGCGACGTGGCCAACGGCGCGGGGGACGAGATGAACGCCATCGCCTCCTCCATCATCGGCGGCACCCTGCTCACCGGCGGCGTGGGCAATGTGGTGGGCACCTTCTTCGGCGTGATGAGCCTGAACACCATCAAGCGCATCGTCTCCTCCCTGGGCTTTGACGAGGCGTGGTGGTCCAACATCACCGTGGCCGCCATGCTGTGTTTGTTCCTGGTGATCCAGAGCATCGTCCTGCTGCGGAAGAACAAGAAGTGAGGAGGGGTGGGGTATGAGGACCTGTTTGGGGGTCGAGCTGGGCTCGACCCGGATCAAGGCCGTCACCGTGGACGACGGCTTTTGTCCCGTCTCCTCCGGGGACTATACCTGGGCTTCCCGGTATGAAAACGGCGTGTGGACCTACCCCTTGGAGGAGGTGTGGACCGGCCTGAGGGCCGCCATCTCCCAGGTGGAGGGCCGCCAGGACATCGCGGCGGCGGGCATCTCCGCCATGATGCACGGCTACCTGGCCTTTGACAGCGACTGGAACCTGCTGGTCCCTTTCCGCACCTGGCAAAACACCATCACCGGCCCCGCCGCGGCGGAGCTGACGGAGCTCTTTGGCTTCAACATCCCCCAGCGGTGGTCCATCGCCCATCTCTACCAGGCGGTGCTCAACGGCGAGCCCCATGTGACCCGTGTGGCCCACCTGACCACGCTGGCGGGCTACATCCACCACCAGCTCACCGGCGTCCACGCCGTGGGGGTGGGGGAGGCCTCCGGGATGTTCCCCATCGACAGCCGCACCCTGGACTATGACGCGGGGATGCTGGAGAAATTCAACGCTCTGGTGGCCGGCCGGGGCCTTCCCTGGCGGCTGGAGGACCTGCTGCCCAAGGTGCTGGCCGCCGGTGAGGACGCGGGGGCGCTCACCCCGGAGGGGGCGGCGCTGCTGGAGGGACTGCTCCCGGCGGGCATCCCCTTCGCGCCTCCGGAGGGGGACGCGGGCACCGGCATGGTGGCCACCAACGCCGTGGCGCCCCGGACGGGCAACGTGTCCGCCGGGACCTCCATTTTCTCCATGGTGGTGCTGGAGCGGCCCCTGGAGCGGGTCTATGAGGAGATCGACCTGGTCACCACCCCTGCCGGGGCGCCGGTGGCCATGGTCCACTGCAACAACTGCACCGGCGACACCAACGCCTGGGTCAGCCTTCTGGGGGAGACCGCCCGGCTCTTCGGCGCGGACCCTGAGCCGGGAGAGCTGTATACCAAGCTCTACCAGAAAAGTCTGGAGGGCGAGGCGGACTGCGGCGGCGTGCTGGTGTGCAACTACCTGGCAGGGGAGGGGGTCACCCACATGGACGCCGGCCGCCCTCTGGCGGCCCGGACCCCGGAGGCCCGCTTCACCCTTGCCAACTTCTTCCGCGCCCAGCTCTACGCCACCATGGCCACGCTGAAGCTGGGCATGGACATCCTGGCCGGAGAGGGGGTGGCCATCGACTCCCTCACCGGCCACGGCGGGCTGTTCAAAACGCCTCTGGTGGGCCAGCGCTATATGGCCGCCGCCTGCGGCGCGCCGGTGACCTGCATGGAGACTGCCGGAGAGGGCGGGCCCTATGGCATGGCTCTGCTGGCGGCCTATCTGCTCCGCGGAGAAGCGGGGGAGAGCCTGGAGGACTTCCTCGCCCGCAGGGTCTTTGCCGGCGTCTCCGGCTCCACCGTTCAGCCCCAGCCCGACGACCTGGCGGGCTTTAACGCCTACATCGGGCGCTACAAGGCGCTGTTGGAGGTGGAGCGGGCGGCGGTGGCCGCTCTGTAAGGACCGCCGCGGACATAACTTGACTGGTACAAAGGAGGAACATCAATGCGTCCCTATTCCTTTTGGTTCATTGTGGGCAGCCAGTCCCTGTACGGCCCGGAGGTGCTGGAGACCGTGGCCCAGCGGGCACAGGAGATGGCCGACCAGCTCAGCCGCGACCTCCCCTACCCTCTGCTCTACAAGGTGACTGCCAAGAGCAACCAGGAGATCGCCGATGTGGTCAAACAGGCCAACTACGACGACGACTGCGCCGGGGTGATCACCTGGTGCCACACCTTCAGCCCCTCCAAGATGTGGATCAACGGCCTGGCCGCCCTGCAAAAGCCCTATTGCCATCTGGCCACCCAGTATAACCAGGAGATCCCCGACCAGGAGATCGACATGGACTTCATGAATCTGAACCAGGCCGCCCACGGCGACAGGGAACACGGCTTCATCGCCGCGCGGCTCCGGATGCCCAGAAAGATCATCGCCGGTTACTGGCGGGACCAGACCGTCCGGGACCGGCTGGGCAGTTGGATGAAGGCCGCGGTGGGCGCGGCGGTGTCCCGGAGCATGAAGGTCATGCGCTTTGGCGACAACATGCGGGAAGTGGCCGTCACCGAGGGTGACAAGGTGGAGACCCAGACCAAGCTGGGCTGGCAGGTGAACACCTGGGCCGTGGGCGATCTGGTCAAGACCATGGCCGCCGTCACCGACGCGGAGATCGACGCCCTGATGGAGACCTATAAGGCCAGCTACGACATCGCCACCGACGACATCCAGGCCATCCGCTATCAGGCCAGAGAGGAACTTGCCATCAAGAAGATGATGGACGCCGAGGGCTGCCTGGCCTTCTCCAACACCTTCCAGGACCTGTACGGCATGGAGCAGCTCCCCGGCCTTGCCACCCAGCACCTGATGGCCCAGGGCTACGGCTACGGCGGCGAGGGCGACTGGAAGGTGGCCGCCATGACCGCCATTCTGAAAGCCATGGGCGAGGGCGGAAACGGCTGCTCGCTGTTCATGGAGGACTACACCTACAACCTGACCCCGGGCGCGGAGTATTCCCTGGGCGCCCATATGCTGGAGGTCTGCCCCTGCTGTGCCGCCGGCCGGCCCCGGATCGAGACCCACCACCTGGGCATCGGCATGAACGAGAAAGACCCCGCGCGTCTGGTCTTTGAGGGCAAGGCGGGGGACGCGGTGGTGGCCTCCCTCATCGACATGGGCGGCCGGATGCGCCTCATCTGCCAGGACATCCACTGCGTCAAGCCCATCCTGCCCATGCCCAACCTCCCTGTGGCACGGGTCATGTGGCAGGCGGAGCCCTCCCTCACCACCGGCGTGGAGTGCTGGATCGCCGCCGGCGGCGCCCACCACACCGTGCTGAGCTATGACGTCACCGCCCAGCAGCTGCGGGACTGGGCCCGGATCATGGACATTGAGTTTGTTCACATCAACAAGGACACCACGCCGGAGAGCCTGGAGCGGGAACTGTTCCTGTCCGATCTGGCCTGGAAACTGAAATGAGGGTCGGACCATGTTGGAAGAACTGAAAAAACAGGTGTTGGAAGCCAATCTGCTGCTGCCCAAGTACGGCCTTGTCACCTTTACCTGGGGCAACGTCTCCGGGGTGGACCGGGAGCGGGGCCTTATGGTCATCAAGCCCTCCGGCGTGGAGTATGACGGCATGACCGCCGAGGATATGGTGGTGGTGAGCCTGGCCACCGGAGAGCGGATCGAGGGGCGGTACCGCCCATCCAGCGACACGCCCACCCATGTGGAGCTCTACAACGCCTTTCCCCACATCGGCGGCGTGGTCCACACCCACTCCTCTTACGCCACCAGCTGGGCCCAGGCGGGCCGCTCCATCCCCTGCTACGGCACTACCCATGCCGACTACATCTACGGCGAGGTCCCCTGTCTGCGCTGTCTGACCAAGGCGGAGATCGACCAGGGCTATGAGCGGAACACCGGCGTGCTCATCGTCTCGGAGTTTGCCCGGCGGGGCCTGGACCCCGCCGCCGTCCCCGCCGTGCTGTGCAAGAACCACGGGCCCTTCGCCTGGGGCGTGGACCCCAAGGACGCCGTCCACAACGCCGTGGTGCTGGAGGAGGTGGCCAAGATGGCCTACCGGGCTGAGACCATCCAGCCCAACATCCAGCCCGCGCCCCAGGAGTTGCAGGACAAGCACTACCTGCGTAAGCACGGCCCCAACGCCTATTACGGGCAAACCGAGAAAGGAAGGTGATCCCATGACCCCGAAGGAAAAACAGCAGTTGGAGCTGGCGGCCTGCAAGGTACGCATGGGCATTATCGAGGGCACCCACGGGGCCAAGGCCGGGCATCCCGGCGGAAGCCTCTCCGCCGCCGATGTGTTCACCTATCTCTACTTCAAGGAGCTGAACATCGACCCCAAGGACCCGAAGTGGGAGGGACGGGACCGGTTCGTGCTCTCCAAGGGGCACACCGCCCCCGGCCTCTACGGGGCTCTGGCCAACCGGGGATTTTTCCCGGTGGAGGACCTGCCCACCCTGCGGCACATCGACAGCTACCTCCAGGGCCACCCCAATATGCACACCGTCCCCGGCGTGGATATGTCCACCGGCTCTCTGGGCCAGGGCATCTCGGTGGCCGCGGGCATGGCCCTGGCCGCCAAGCACCAGGGCAGGACCTGCCGGGTCTACACCCTCTTGGGCGACGGAGAGATCGCCGAGGGCGAGGTGTGGGAGGCGCTGATGTTCGCCCACCACTATCAGCTGGACAACCTGTGCGTCATTCTGGACAACAACGGTCTGCAGATCGACGGCAGCAACAAGGAGGTCATGGACTCCAGCCCCATCCCGGAGAAGTTCCGGGCCTTTGGTCTGGAGGTGGTGGAGATCGACGGCCACGACTTCGACGCCATGGAGACCGCCTTTGCCCACGCCAGAGAGGTCAAGGGCACCCCCACCGCCATCATCCTGCACACCATCAAGGGCAAGGGCGTGAGCTACATGGAGGGGCAGGTGGGCTGGCACGGCAAGGCCCCCAACGACGAGGAATACCAGATCGCCATGGCCGAGCTGCGGGCCCGGCTGGCGGAATTGGAGGCGATGTGAGATGGCGGAAGTGAAAAAAGTCGCCACCCGCGCCAGCTACGGCGCGGCGCTGGTGGAGCTGGGCCAGCTCCACGATGACCTGATCGTCTTTGACGCCGACCTCTCCAACGCCACCAAGACCGACACCTTCCGCAAGGCGTTCCCCCAGCGGCACTTCAACTGTGGCATCGCCGAGGCCAACATGATGGCCGCCGCCGCCGGCGCCTCCACCATGGGGCTGGTGCCCTTTGTGTCCTCCTTTGCTATGTTCGCCGCCGGCCGCGCCTTTGAGCAGGTCCGGAACTCCATCGGCTACCCCCATCTGAACGTGAAGATCGGCGCCACCCACGGCGGCCTCTCGGTGGGGGAGGACGGGGCCTCCCACCAGTGCTGCGAGGACTTTGCCCTGATGCGCTCCATCCCCGGCATGGTCATCCTCTCGCCCGCCGACGACGTGGAGGCCAGGGCCGCGGTGAAGGCGGCCTACGCCTACAAGGGGCCGGTCTATCTGCGCTTTGGCCGGTTTGCCGTCCCCGTGTTCCACGACGAGACCAACTTCACCTTTGCCATCGGCAAGGGCGAGGTGCTCCAGGACGGCTCCGACGTGGCCATCATCGCCAACGGCCTGCTGGTCAACGAGGCCATCGAGGCCGGCAGGGCATTGAAGGAGGCGGGGGTCTCCGCCAGGGTCATCAACCTCTGCACCATCAAGCCGCTGGACGAGGAACTGGTGCTGAAAGCCGCCAGGGAGTGCGGCAGGGTCATCACCTGCGAGGAGCACTCCGTGGTGGGCGGCTTGGGCGAGGCCGTTTGCTCCCTGCTGAGCGAGCGGTGCCCCACCCCCGTGCGCAGGATCGGCGTCAACGACGAGTTTGGGCACTCCGGCCCCGCCGCCGCCATCCTCAAGCAATTTGGCCTGTCGGCGGAGCACATCGCCGAGGTCGCCAGGGACTTCTGCGGCAAGTAACGGCCCGCGCTGGACCGCGGCACAAAAATCGTCAAAGAGGCGGCCCCGCCGCTTCTTTGACCGTCACGAAGGGGTCTGAAACCACAGGGTTTCAGACCCCTTTTTTGGGTTTTGTTGACAACGAAACGCGGGAGATCTTTACCCCTCCACCGGCACCACCAGTCGGGAAACGTAGTCCTCCGGGTCGATCTCCCGCCCGGTGTAGGGGGCGACCAGGCCCAGGACGCGGACATAGCCCGTGGGCTTCAAGCCCCGCTCCCGGATCTCCCGGCCGAGTTCGTTGAAGGCGTGGGCCCTGCGGGAGTAGCTGCCGTAGCCCAGACAGGAGAAGCCCCGGCAGGCGGGGAGGGTCACCGCCTCCGCTGGGGCGTCCTCCGGCTCCAGCGGGACGCAGCAGATAAAGTCCCCCTCCGTATCCTCAAAGGCGCTGTCCAGGTAATCGGTGCGCTTGTTGATGACAAACAGCGGCTCGGACGTCAGCAGCCGATAGCCCTTCTCCACCGTCTCGTGGTAGAGGTCGTACATGGCCCAATAGCGGTCCTCCGCCGTCGTCCCCTGGAACTCCCGGCAGTAGCAGACATACTCCGGCAGGTCCACGAACTCAAAGCTCAAATGGTCCTTTTTCTCCACACGGAGCTTTACTTCCTCATAGGCCCGTTTGAACTTCAAAAACCGCTCCTCGATCCGCTCCAGAAGCTCCCGCGACGTCCCGTGGGTCTGGTAGTAGAGGGCGGCGTCGTCATAGGTCATGCCCATCTGCAGAAAGGACAGGATCTGCATCACCCGGCTGACGTTGTAATTGTCGTACCAGCGGTAGCCGGTCTCCTCGTCCACCTTGGCCGGGGTGAGCAGTCCGCGCTCCTCCAGCCGCATGAGAGTGGACCGGGACACCCCGCAGCTCTTGCCGACCTGATGGATCGAAAACAATTTCTCCAATTTTGCCATCTCCCTCTTGACTTGTTCACGGGTGAACATGACAGGATGATACAGGGAAAAACGCGATTTGAAAAAATCCAACGACAAGCTGTGACAGAGTGTGGCGATCGGGGATCTGTGACGTATGTGTGAATCATATTATAGCGGAGGATCTCATAAAGGACAAGTACATTTTTGACGAAAGCAGCGGCCCCGCCATTCTGATCGGGCGAAATAAAGCGAGCGGGAGAGGGCTCTGCCTCTCCCGCTCGTTTTGTCAGGCGGTGGGTCACCACCACCGCCGCTCAAACTGCAACACATCTGTGCTGGTGCCGTCTTCATAGATCCAAAAAGCGTAAATGCTGTTATCCTCATAGAATAGATAGATCCGCTTTGCCTGGCCCCCAGTTGTAGACGTCAAGTCCGCGTACAGGTAGCCCTCATCATCGGCGCTCAGGATGCCGGAGCTTCTGGTCCCGCCGTGCGTATCGGTCGCGTAAAAATCGTTGGTCACATAGACTTGCCCTGTGCTCAAGTTGTTTTCAATGGTCAGAGCTTGGCCGTACCCTGTTGCCTCCCAGTTTCCATACAACACACTGAGTTCCTCGTTAAACCCGGAGACATACTCTACATCATCGTACGAGTCATAGTCATAGTAGTAGTCATCGCTCGCGTCGTAGTCATCGTACGAGTCATCGTCAAGGAACAAGCCGTCGGTGTCGTCCTCTTCTTCGTCATCGTACGAGTCGTAGTCGAAGACCGGGGCGGGGATGGGCGTGGGCGTCGGCGTGGGCGCGGGGGTCGGGGTGGTGAAGCTGGCCGTCGTCCGGCTGGCCGCCGGCGTGTCGGCCAAGGGCCCGGCGCTGGACGTCCTGGGCAGGTTGCTGACCACGATCGCCACGATACCGGCGGCCAGAAACGCGCCGATGAGCGCGCCGCCGACCGCACTGCCGACGGCGTTTTCCTTGGGCGGGGTGGGCTCGGCACCCGTCCGGCGGATCAACTCCAACTGGAGCGGCCGCAGGTCGTTGTACCTCTGCGCGTCCAGTTTCAGCCCGGTGATCCCCGTCTGGTCGCGGATGGTCAGCTCGTAATGGCAGAGGTTGAACCGCACCCACCACACCGTCAGGGCGAAGATCCCGATCAGTATGGCCACGCCCGCGATCAGTTCGTTCTCCTCCACGGGGAGGACGAAGCCGAACAGGGGCAGCAGGGGCAGGGCCACAAAGGTCAGCAGCATCATCACGACCCCGGCCCACGCCATCACGGACGATTCCGGGGCCAGGGTGAGGCCGGAGATCTGCTCCAAGGGGATCTCCCGCTCCGTCTCCGCCTTGCGGCCCAGGACATTGACCTGGGTGGTGCAGAGAAGGCGCTTGTCGTCCACCTCCGCGCGGACGGACACACGCTTGTTCCAGCGCATCTCGGCCTGCCGATAGCGCCAGGAAAACTCCTGGGGCGGCTCGCCCGCGCCGGGCCTCTGGGCCTGGTCCGGGCCGCCGCCCTCCGGCGTCGGCTCTGGCGCGGGCGTCGGCGTCGGTTCCGGCGTTGGTGGCGTCGGTTCTGGCGTCGGCGTCGGTTCCGGTTCTGGCGTCGGCGTCGATTCTGGCGTCGGCGTTGGCATCGGTTCTGGCGCGGGAGTGGGCGTCGGCTCCGGTTCTGGCGCGGGCGTCAGGGGCGTGCCGCAGAACGGGCAGAAGGCGTCGTCCGGGTCCACCTCCTTGCCGCACTTGGGACAGGCGTCGGTCACCGCCTTGGTCCCGCACTTGGGGCAGAACCCCGCCCCCGCGGGCAGTTCCCTGCCGCAGTTCATGCAAAAAGCCATGGTTTTCTCCTCTTTGGCGGGCCTTACCGCTTGCGCCAGCTGATCAGCATATCTTCATCCTCTGCCTGCGTGGTCATCTCGGTCTCTGAGATCAGGGACACCGACATCTTAAAAACATATCCCCCGCCATAGTCCAGGGACAGGGTCTTGCCATCGTAGCTCCAGTCCCCGCTGATCACATCTCCCATGCTGGCCAGGTTAAAGGTGCCCTTGTTGGACAGATCCAGCCGCATATCGCCCTTGTCGAACCCATCGGATTCTTCGCCGATGATGCCATAGTAGGCGTCCCAGGTGCCCACCAGCTTTTCCTCCTGGCCGCTCTGGCCGCAGGCCGCCAGGCAGACCAGCAGGGTCAGCACCAGCGCGGCGGCGCCCAGCCGTTTTCCAACCTTCCAGATCCGTTTCATGCTCTTTTCCTCCGTTTTCTCTATATTTTCCCCAGCAGTTTTGCCAGGCCGATCACGACCCCACAGCACAGCCCGTAGCCGCACAAAAGGCCGGTGACCAGTCTTCTTGGATTGGTGGACTCCCGCCACCCCAGGGCCTGTACGCCCCAGTCCGCCAGCATCACCGCGCAGAACAGGGGCGCCACCCACAGCGGCGGGCGCACCCACCGAACGCTGAGCAGTGCCGCCAGCTCCCCCAGGTATACCCCGGTACACCGGGCGCAGACAGGGAACTGCTTGCCCCGGAAGAAAAAGCTCCGCTCGGGCCGCTGGTGGCAGCCGGAGGCCCGGCCCAGGATCACACAGAAGCGGTAGCCGGTCATTGAGAGGCCATCTCGTCCAGAAAGTCAAAGATGAAATGCCCGCCCAGCCAGAGCAGCAGGACCATCCCGATCTCCGACAGGATCAGGATCTTGGGGATGGATGTGTTTGGGGGCAGGATCTCCGCCATGGGGTAGCCCAGCGCCTCCTCCACCTCTGTTGACACCATCCCATAGACCACCAGCGGGCTGAAGGCCCAGAGGACCGCGAAGATCCAGCTCCAGCCGTATACGAACATCCCAAAGGAGATGATCAGGCCGATGACGGCTGCACCGGTTCCATAGCTGCTGGCCAGGGCGACGGCCTTTTCCAGCCCGTCCTTTTGGGAGAGGTGCTGTTTGCCGCAGGAGCGGCAGACCCACACCACCTCGTTTTTGAGGTCGATCTTGCTTCTGCCTCCGCCCAGGCCGCACAACAGGCCCACCGGCCCCATCAGGCACATCCCGCAGCAGCCGTCGCTGATGCTGTACCCGCCGCCCCTGGCCTTGCCCGTGGTACGGCTGACCGGCTGGCAGTCCGTCCCGCCGCAGAAGGGGCACACCGGGTCCTGGTGTGTGCTCCCCGGCGCCGGCGCGGGGCCGTCCGGCGCGGGGCCGGGCACAGGGTCAGGCGCGGGCTCAGGCGCGGGCGGCCGCGGCTCCTCCGACGGGGCCGAGGCCGTCAGCGGTCCGCCGCATTTGCGGCAAAAATTTGCCTCCGGCGCGTTGCTCGCGCCGCAGTTTGGACAGTTCATCTCGCTCCCTCTCTTTCTGGGTTCATCTGTGGCGACGCCGCAGACGCGCCCCTTTTTCTCTCAAAAGGGGCGTTCAGGGCCCGGCAAAAAGCAGGTCAAGGTCGGCCGACGGCTCCGCCGCCGGCGCGGGCTATTCCAGCACTTCGATGTTGTGGTCAAAGAGGAGCTCGTTGGCCTCCAAAATGCCCTGGCCCTGGCTGAAGGCGTAGATCAACAGCGCGTCCCTGGGGTCCCGCGGGTACAGCTCCCGGTAGCCCGCCTGCTTCAGCAGGGTCTGGACCTCTTCCGCGTCCAGCCCCAGGCCAAAGGCCAGAGCGATCACCTTGTCCCGGGAGGGGAACTTCCGGCCCAGGAAGATCTGGTAGACGTAGGCCCGGTTCAGGTTGGAACGGCGCACCACATCCGCCTTGGTCAGCTGTTTGCGGTCGAGCCAGTCCTTCAGATACTCCGGCAGGCTGTCCACCTGCATCTCCGAGCTGTTTTTCTCCAGGTAGACCAGAATATCATCGGAGGTCTTGATCTCGTGGACCAGCTCGTCGGTGGTTTTCATCCCCATCACCTCGCCCCCATTTTAACGGCATTTGAACAGGAATTGGTTAGCCAGCGGCTAACTCTTTCGTTTTTTCGTCCGTGGCCCATTCCCAAGGGGCCGTCCGGCCCGTTCCAAAGCCGCCGGCGGTCTCTTAGAAGATGGGGGTGTCGAACACGTCCAGGTCGTAGAGGGCCCGCACCGCCGGGCCGTACCGCTCCGGCGACGCCTGGCACGCCTGAGGGTCGATCAGAGGAGTGACCGAGCCGTCCCGCGCCGCCGCGCACAGCCCCAAAAACCGCTCGTAGCGGTACTCTCCGGTGTAGACGCTGTAACGCACCTCAAAGACGCCGAAGAGGGCGCCGTCCGCCTCGTCCAGATACCCGGTGTAGATCACGCCCTTGTCCGGGTAGGCCGCCTGGACCCGCGCCGTCTGGCGGGAGACGTCTCCGGTGTACCGCCGCCCCACCATCCGGTCGGTCTTGAGCTTGTCCACGTCCAGCCCCTGGAACACGCGGGTCCGCTCCAGCCACGCCGTCTCGAAGATGGCCCCGTGGAGCACCTCCCGGAACTCCGCGTCGGTGGCGATGCCGTAGCCGATGATGGCGAGGTAGTAGAGCTGCTGGGCGAGGATGAGGAACAAAACGGGCCGCAGCAGCCACCGCCGCGCCCGCCCCAGCCAGACGGCCCGGCGGATCTGGCCCGCCGAGCGGTAGCGGTCCTTGGGGTCCAGGGCGGTACACTTCCGCAGGAGTTTTTTCCACCGCCGCTTCCGGGCCAGTGGGCCCAGCAGTTGGCGGAAGGTGACTCCCAGAGCGTAGATGTCCGCTCTGGCGTCGGTCTGGGCAAAGCCGTACTGCTCCGGCGGGGCGTAGCCCCTGGTGCCCAGCAGACGGGTGTCCTGGTCGGCCTGGGGCCGCTCCTCCCGCGCGGCGTCGAAGTCGATGAGCCGCAGATGGCCGTCGGCGGCCAGCATCAGGTTGGAGGGCTTGATGTCCCGGTGGAGGATGCCCTGGCCGTGGAGGAAGGTCAGCACGTCGCACAGCTCCAGCAGAAGCCGGGTCAGCTGCCGCTGGCTGAGACTGATCTTGTCCAGCGTGGCCCCCTCTATGTACTCCTCCAGAATGACCGTTCTGTCTGGTTCCAGTGTCACCTCTCCGATCTGGGGCAGATAGGGATGGGAGAGAGTTTGAAGCTGGGCGTATACCGGGTATTGGCCCCGAAGCTCCTTGCGGACAGACTTCGCGCCTGTCCGCGGATCCAGCATCAGTGCGACCCGGCTGCGCTCCGACTGGCGCAGGATCTGAATTTCCTCCAGCAAGTTCACCACCCCCGTTCGCACCACAGTGTACCACATCCGGCCAAAAAGCGCAAAAAAAGAAGCGGCTGACCGCTTCTTTTTGCGTTTTGATGAAAGGTGCTGGGGTCCTGACCGCTCCTGGACCAGCGCCTGGGCGTCTACATAGCGCTTCGCGGGGCCTCGTATTGTCGGCGCCGCCGGAAAACAAACAGCCCGCCAAGGAATCTTGGCGGGCCGCATGGAGCTAGTGGGGTGACTCGAACACCTGACCTGCTGATTACGAATCAGCTGCTCTACCGGCTGAGCTACACTAGCGTCTCATAAGGCCCGGCTTTCCGCCGGGTCCTGTTTGTCAGTTCGCCGCGTTTTGCGCCCTTTTGCAAACGCTGTCCTGAACTGTCGCCCACGTACTATACCACATTTTTTGGCCAGCGTCAAGAGCGGTTGTTGCATACTTTTTTCCATCTATGCTATACTACACACAAAAGACTGCGCGGGAAAGACCGCGGGGGAGGGGGCCGATGGCGTGGAAAAAAAGCCCGTATACAAGGGTCTGGGCGGCAGACGCTTTGCCCAAAAGCCGGAGGACTGGACCCATCTGAATGGCGACATACTGGTGCCCAAGGACCATCCCCGCATTCGCTTCCGCGGGCAGATGGACCTGCTGGAAGCCAGGGTGGTGCGGGTCCAGGCGGAGCTGGCGGAGCGCCACGCGCCGGAGGCGCTGGTGGGCGATCTGGAGAGCGTGGTGGAGCTGTGCCGCCAGATCATCCGCGGCGAGGTGCTGGACGCGGCCCTGCCCACAGGGGACATCATCGGCCTGTCGCCCCAGGAGCTGCGGCGGCAGTCCCACGACCCCCAAGGGGTGTTCGGCGTGGAGTATATGAAGCCGCCCAGCCATACCCTGGGCTTTGTCTACGCCGCCCTCAACGAGCTGCGGGCCCAGGCGAGGGTGGCGGAGACGGCGGCGGTGGCCGCCTTTTCGGGCCGGCCCACGGAGGTCCAGCGGGACATTCTGCGGACCATGAACCGCCTGTCCAGCGCCTTCCACATCCTCATGTGCCGGGTCCTCAGCGGCTACTATGACCGCTGAGGGCGGTCTGGCTCTGCTGGACGAGCCGGGAGAGCCCCTGGGCGCCTATCTGCGGAGGGCGCTGGAGGCGGAGGGACTGCTGGGCGACGGCAGGGACGGCCTGGTGTTGCCGGTGCTGACCGGGCAGCTGATCTGCCAGGTCTACGCCGGGGTCTGCACCGGCGACCCGGCCCGGCGGGTCCTGGAGGCGCTGTTGGCGGGCAGGCCGGTGTGGACCGTCCAGGAGGGCCTGTCCCAGCTGGGGACCGGGGCCTTGGGCCGACTGGTCCGGGAACGGCTGTATACGTTGCGGCGAGCGGGACTGCGGATCTGTCCGCTGGGCCGCTTGGCGCCGCTGGCGGCGGAGGAAAGGGAGAGAGGGTATGGAGCTGGGCCGGGTCCGCGGTTCGGTTTGGTGCACCAAAAAATCCGGTGAGATGGCCGGTTGCAAACTCCTGCTGGTGGAGGGCTGGGACCCGTTGGCCCAGAGCTCCGGCGGCAAACTGCGGGTGTGCGCCGACGTCATCGGCGCGGGCGTGGGCGAGGGCGTGCTGGTGGTCACGGGCACCGCGGCCCGCCGGGCCATCGGCGCGGAGAGGGCGCCGGTGGACGCGGCGGTGGTGGCCATCGTGGACGGGCTGGAGGTTTGACGCGCTTTACAGCTGTTCCAGCGCCTGGATGGTGTCGGTCAGGGTCCGCTGGGGCAAAAAGCCGCCGATCAGGGCGACGAGCTGCTCCAGAGTGACCGACTTGGCCGATGGGGAGAACTGCTTGCGAAAGACGAGGGGAAATTTTTTCCGCAGAAGTTCCCGGGCGCCGGGGTAAGCCAAAATTTCCCCGATGGTGATCTGCTGATTTCGTAGATCCAAAGATACCACATCCTTTCAGACCATTGTATGCGCCAAGAGCCCGGCGGATTCAGAGAGTTGACGGGTATAGCCCGCCTCTGGACAGCGCATACTACCCTCGCGTAAAAGCGCGAAAGGAGATGTGGTTTCCATGAACTGCAACGTCAATGAATCCATCCAGTGCTCCGTCACCAGCTGCGCCCACCACTGCGGCGACAGGAACTACTGCTCGCTGAAAACCATCAAGGTGGGTTGCTGTGATCCCGCCGTGGCCCAGTGCGACCAGACCCAGTGCGCCTCTTTCGACCTGGGCGCCAACGGGACCAGCTGCCGCAAGGACTGAGCAAGCAGTCAAAAAAGAGCGTGGAGCCCCTGGGCTCCACGCTCTTTTTGACTGTTTTTTTGCGGCCCGCCGCAGCGCACGACCCGGCCGCAGGGCGTCCGGGCGCACGTTTGCGGGCCGAGATGTATTTTTTGCCAGGCGCGTGTCCTGGCAAAAAATTTTTATGTGTCTTTCGCGCCATTCGGCGCGAAACTCTGCGAGGCTTTTTGGGCAGGAGATCAGGGACCTGCCCGCGGGCAGGTCCCTGATCGTGTTTTCAGCCCTTCTGCTGGGCCAGATACGCGGCAGTCAGGGCGTTCAGCGCGCCCAAAATATCAAACAGCAGCTTGTTTTGGCACGTCAAAAGGGCCTCCGCTTCCCTCCAGTGACAGCAGCAACCGCCGCCGCTCTCCGCCGTCTGGCAGTCGCCGGCGTCAACGCGGGCGGTGGGCATATCCTCCAGCGCCTGGCGGCGCTGGAGCCAGGCGACCTGGCAGCTGGGAGCTTGGTCTTGGGCGCGGGTACAGGTTTTCTCAGCCATCATGCAACCCTCCTCGCCCCATCTTATGCGTCGGGCTTGACAAATGTCCGGCAAGGGGCTATTCTTAACAGGAATGATTTTCAATATTTGCAAGGAGGGTCCCCCAATGAAAACCACCGGTAAAAAACTGCTCTGCCTGGTCCTGGCGCTGAGCCTGGCCCTGGCTGTCTGTCTGTGCGGCTGCGGTCCCCAGGAGCCCGCGCCCAGCCCGTCCCCCTCTCCCTCGGAGGCGCCCGCGCCCTCGGAAGAGCCCGTGGCCCAGCGCACGGAGGTGAATTTGGCCGTCCTGTCCGGGCCCACCGGCGTGGGCGCGGCCAAACTCATGGCCGACAACCTGGCGGACGCCACGGCCAACGCCTACACCACCACCCTCTGCACCGACAACCAGCAGGTGATGGCGGGGCTGATCAACGGCGAGTTTGACATCGCGGCCGTGGCCACCAATGTGGCCGCCAACCTCTACCACAAGACCCAGGGCGGCGTGCAGATCGCCGCCATCAACACCCTGGGCGTGCTCTACATCCTGGGCCCCGCCGACCGGCCCGTCGCCTCGCTGGCGGACCTGGCGGGCAAGACGCTCTACGCCACCGGCCAGGGCGCCAACCCTGAGTATGTGCTCAACTACCTGCTGGCCCAGAACGGCGTCAGCGATGTGAACGTGGTCTGGCAGGCCGCCGAGGAGGTCACCGCCACCATGCTCCAGGGCGAGGGGGAGTACTGTATGCTGCCCGTCCCCGCCGCCACCGCGCTGGCGGCCAAGAGCGAGGGCAAGATCACCGCGCAGATCAGTCTCTCCGAGGCGTGGGACGCGCTGGAAAACGGCTCCCAGCTGACCATGGGCTGTGTGGTGGTCCGCACGGAGTTTGCCCAGGAGGAGCCCAAGGCGGTGGAGGATTTCCTGAAGGAGTATTCGGAGTCCATCGCTTTCATGGCCGACCCTGCGAACATGGCCCTCTCCAGCGACCAGAACCCGGCCCAACTGGTGGCTGACTTTGGCATCGCCCCCTCCGCCGCCATCGCCGGCGCGGCCATTCCCCAGTGCAATCTGGTCTATCTGGACGGCTCGGATATGCGCTCCGCCATCCAGGGCTACTACGAAGTGCTCTACGCCGCCGACCCCACCTCCATCGGCGGCTCCATCCCTGACGACGCCTTCTACTTCATGCCCGGCCAGGCATGAGGGGACCGAGGGCCAAAAACGCCATAAAACTCCTCCTGCCCCTGGCCCTGTGGCTGGGGGTATGGGAGTTTCTGGCTCTGGGCGTGGGCCATTCCCTGCTGCTGCCGGGACCCGGAGAGGTGGCAGTGCGGCTGTTCGCCCTGGCCTGGACGGGGGAATTCTGGGCCACGGCTCTGGTGAGCCTGGGCCGGGTCTTTTTGGGCGGAGCCCTGGGCGCGGTCCTGGGTGCGACCGTGGCGGCGCTGTCCGCGTGGAAGGCCCCGGTGGGCTGGGCGCTGACGCCGGTGATGAAGATCGTCCGGGCCACGCCGGTGGCGTCCTTTATCCTGCTGATCTGGCTGTGGTGCAGTTCCGACTGGGTGCCGGTGGTCATCGCCGCGCTGATGTCGGCCCCGGTGGTGTGGAGCGCCACGGCCCAGGGCCTTGAGAGCGCCGATCCCAAGCTGTTGGAACTGGCCCGCGCCTACCGCTTTGACCGGTACAAGACCGCGCGGCTCATTTACATCCCCAGCGCGAAGCCCGCCGTGGCCGCCGGCTGCCGCACGGCCATGGGCCTCGCCTGGAAGGCCGGCGTGGCCGCCGAGGCTCTGAGCCGTCCCAGGCTGGCCCTGGGCACCCAGGTCTACAACGCCAAGGTCTATCTGGAGACCACCGACCTCTTCGCCTGGACCGTGGCGGTGGTGGCGCTGTCATTCATGCTGGAGCGGGGCCTCTGGGCCCTGTGGCGGCTGTGGGAGAGGAGGGGCGCGGGTGGAACTGCGTGATCTCACCGTCCACTTTGGGGACAAGCGGGTCTTTGACCACAGAGACTTCACCTTTCCCGACCACGGCCTGACCCTGCTCACCGGGCCGTCGGGCGTGGGCAAGACCACGCTGCTGCGGGCCCTCTTTGACCGCTACCGGGCCGACAGCGCCTTTCTCTTTCAAGAGGACCGGCTGCTGCCCTGGCGGACGGTGGAACAGCACCTGCTGGACGTGATGCCCGCCCCCGACCGCTCCGTCGCGGCGGAACTGCTGGAGCTGGTGGAGCTGACCGGCGAGGAGAAAAATTACCCCGGCGCCCTCTCCGGCGGCATGGCCCGGCGGCTGGCCCTGGGGCGCTGTCTGGCTCTGCCCAGCGTCCGGCTGCTGTTGGACGAGCCCTTCGCCGGCGTGGACCTCGCCCGCCAGGGGCGGATCCTGGCCCGCCTCAAGGCGCTGGGCAAGCCCATCGTGATGACCGGCCACGGGCCGGAGTTGGAGGGGTACGCCGACCATGTGACGGCCCTGTGAAAAAGCAAAAAACACAGGCCCGCTCCTCCGGGAGCGGGCCTGTCAGTTTGTCAAAAAAGCCTCGCGGAGTTTCGCGCCGTAGGCCGCGAAAAAATGTCAAAGAAGCGGCCTCGCCGCTTCTTTGACATGACGTATGTCAGGCCTCCGGCTTGTCCTCGGTCTCGTCCTCGTCCAGAGGGATCTGGGCGGCCATGGCCTCGATGTCGGCGTCGGTGATGCCGTCGGCGCTTTTGATGTCGGCAATGCGCTCGTTGTTGTAGACCACGCGCTCCTTGCACTCGGCGATCTTGGCGCACAGGGCGGCGAACTCCGGCTCAGGGTCCGCGCCGTGGAGAGCGACGTAGAGCTTGCCCAACTCGATGTGGGCCTTGCGGATGCTGTCTTGCTCGGCGGCGTTGTTCACCTTCAGCTTGGCGATCTCCGCCAGATCCTTCGCCTTGGCCACGCCGCTCTGGGCCACCTCGCTGACTTTGGACATAATGGCGTCAAAATCCATCACGCAAACCTCCTGAATGTAAGTTTGTTGCCGCTATGTATCCAAGCGGCGTGTCCACTATTATACTACAAATCTCCGCTGGATACAAGGGAATTTGGAAGAATTTTGCCGCCAGGCTCTTTTTCCCCAGGTGTCCCCGGTTTTGGGAAGGTGACCACGAAGCAGGTGCCCTGGGCGCCCTCTCGCCGACGGCACTCCACCGTGCCGCCGTGACCCCGCACCGCGTCCCGGACGATGGACAGGCCGAGGCCCGTTCCGCCGGCGGCACGGCTCCGGGCCTTGTCTACCCGGTAGAAGCGGTCAAATATCTTTCCCAGGTCCTCCTCCGGGACGCCTACGCCGGAGTCCTCCACCTTGAGCACGCAGCCCTCCTCCGTGGCGTCCAGGCTGACCGCCACCGTGCCGCCGGGGAGGTTGTATTTCACCGCGTTTTCCATGAGGTTGAACACGATCTGGTAGAGGTCGTCCTCGCCGCAAGGGGCCATACAGCGGTCGGCCAGGGACAGGGAGAGGTCCACCTCGCTCTGGCGGGCCAGGGGCTGGAGCATATGGGAGGCCCGGCGGACCACCGCCGCCAGGTCCGTGGGACCCATGTCCAGGTCCTCCTCGCCGCGGGAGTCCATCCGGGTCAGGGTCAGCAGTTTTTCGGTGATGCGGGTCAGGCGCCCGGCCTCCTGCCGGATGTCGCCGATGAACTCCCGCGCGGTGGCGGGGTCCATGTTGTCCGACTGCAAGAGGGAGTCGGACAACAGTTGGATGGAGGCCAGCGGGGTCTTCAGCTCGTGGGACGCGTCGGACACAAAGCGGCGCCGGACCTCCTCGGTGGTCTGCAGGCGGCGGGTCAGCTCGTTGAACTCGTCGGCCAGCTGGCGCAGTTCGTCGTGGCCGGAGACCTTGACCCGGTGGGAATACTCCCCCTCACGGACCAGATGGATGGCCTGCAAAAGCCGGCCGATGCGCCGGGTGACGGCGTTGGAGAGGAACAGGCTCACCGCCACGGCCAGCACCGACACCACGATGGAGATGGTGCCCAGGTTCCGCTGGATGTCCAGCAGCAGCCCGCCCTGCTCGGCGTCGTATTCAAACAGGCATACCCCGCCGATGACCCGCCCGGCGGTGGTCACCGGCGCGGCGGCCCGGCTCTGGAAGGCCCCGTCGTAAAACGCGGCGTGGAACACGTCCTGGGACTGCTCCAGGGCCTGCCGCAGTTCCGGCCAGTCGCACCGCGAGCCCATGGACTGGGCGGACTGGTCGGTGTCGTAGACCACCACGCCGCGGGCGTCGGTGATCATCACCTGGGTAAAACTGTGCAGGCTGAGCTGTTCCATCACCTGGCCCGCGCCCGCCGGAGTCACCTCCTCCAGACCGCTGAGGCCGGAGGAGAGGAGGGACAGCTGGGACTGGAGGGCGCCCTGCTTGCTGTTGAAGATCAGCTCCTGGCTGAACAGGACGGGGTAGGTGTTGAGAAGCAGAAGCACCGCCGCGATGAGCAACACATAGGTCGCCGCGAACTTGAACCGCAGTCCCGGTCCGCGCTTTGCCGTTTTCTCCACCCTGTCTCACCTCTCTCCCCGGCGGGCAGGCGACCCGCCGCGCCGGGCCTTACGCCCAGACCTCGTCGGTCTCGGTGGTCCGCTCTCTGGTCATCAGCTCTGCGGCCGCCTTTTTGGGGTCCTTGCCCCGGTAGAGCACCCGCCAGACCGCCTCGGAGATGGGCATTTCCACGCCGTGCTTGTCCGCCATGGCCTTGGCGGCGGCGGCGGCATAGTAGCCCTCCACCACCATGCCCACCTCCCGCACGGCGTCCCGGGGCAGCTTGCCCTGGCCGATGAGGATACCACAGCGGCGGTTCCGGGAGTGCATGGAGGTGCAGGTGACCACCAGATCGCCCGCGCCGGTGAGCCCGGCAAAGGTCTCCCTGCGCCCGCCCATGGCCTGGCCCAGCCGGGCCATCTCCGCCAGGCCGCGGGTCATCAGCGCCGCCTTGGTGTTGTCCCCAAAGCCCAGCCCGTCGCAGATGCCGGCGCACAGGGCGATGACGTTTTTCAGCGCCGCGCCCAGCTGAACGCCGATGACGTCGTCGGTGATATACACCCGGAAATGCTCGTTCATAAAGAGGTCCTGGACCAGTTCCGCCACATGGCGGTCCTTGGCCGCGGCCACTACGGAGGTGGGCATTTTCCGGGCCACCTCCTCGGCGTGGGACGGCCCGGACAGGGCCGCCAGCGGGAAGCGGCCGCCGGTGGCCTGCTGGATGATCTCGGTCAGGGTCAGGCAGGTGTTTTCCTCGATGCCCTTGGACACCGACACGATCACCGTGCCCTCGTCCAGCTCCTTGGCCAGCTGGGTCGCCGTGGTCCGCACGGCGAAGGAGGGCGTGGCCAGCACCACCACGCCGCACCCCTTCACGCACCCCATGTCGGAGGTGAGGACCAGCTCCTCCGGCAGAGCCACGCCGGGGAGCACCGGGTTCTCCCGCTTTTCCCGGAGCCGGGCGCTCTCGTCCTCCTGGTAGGACCAGAGGGTGACCTCGTGGCCGTTTTCCAGCAGGAGCAGGGAAAGGGCGGTGCCCCAGCCGCCGGAGCCTAAAACTGCGATCTTCATGACGAACCCCTCCTTTTATACATCGGCGCCGCGCAGGTAATACCCGACGCCCCACTTGGTCAAGATCAACTCCGGGCTGGCGGGATCCCGCTCCAGCTTTTCCCGCAGCCGCCGGATGTGTACGTCCACCGTCCGGTCCTCTCCGGCGTACTCGTAGCCCCAGACCAGGTTCAAAAGGCTCTCCCTGGAGTACACCTTGCCCGGATTTCGCATCAGCAGCTCCATCAGGTCGAACTCCTTGGCGGTGAGCTCCACGCGCTCCTCGCCCTTCCAGGCCGCCCGCCCCTCGCAGTCCAGCCGCACATGGTCCCGGACCAGCTGGCGGCCCGCCGGGCCCTGGAGCTTGCTCTGGATGGCACTGCGGCGGAGCAGGGCCCGGACCCTGGCCTTGAGCTCCAGGATGTTGAAGGGCTTTGTGATATAGTCGTCGGCGCCGCACTCAAAGCCGGTGATCTTGTCGGCATCCTCGCCCTTGGCGGTGAGCATGATGATGGGGACGGTGGAAAACTCCCGGATGGCGAGGCAGGCCGCCAGACCGTCCACCTTGGGCATCATCAGATCCAGGATGATCAGGTCGAAGTCCTGGCTCTTGGCCAGGGACACCGCCGTCTCTCCGTCGTAGCCCACGCTGACCTCGTAGCCCTCGTTTTCCAGGTTGAAGCGGATGCCCTTGACCAGCACCTGCTCGTCGTCTACCACTAAAATTTTCAAAGGCGCCTCCTCATTTTCTCAGGAAATCGGTTGCGGACAGTGGAAAAATCTGTTATAATCTCAGGCTGGACCCGCTCCGCCGGATGGGGCAAAACGGAATACACGACCATTATAACACACAGATGGAGAATTTGCCATGAAAAAATACATTTCTTTCCTGCTGGCGTTGTTTTTGGCGCTGACGGTCCTGGCCCCGGCCTCTCTGTCCGCCCCCGCGGAGGAGGGCACCGCCGCCCAGAGTACCGCGGCGGAGGAGGGCACCGCCGCCCAGAGTACCGCGGCGGAGGAGGGCACCGCCGTCCAGGAAAAGCCGGAGGTATTCAGCGACATTCTGCGGGACATGGAGCCCGCCAAATGCAAGGCCGCTGTTTTGATGGACGCCGACACCGGCGAGGTCCTCTACCAGTTGGACGCCCACGAGCAGAATTACCCCGCCTCCATCACCAAGATCATGACCGCGCTGTTGGTGCTGGAGGCGGTGGACCGGGGAGAGCTGACCCTGGAGGAACTGGTCACCGCCTCGGATACCTTTGGCTATGACCTGGAGGTGGGCGGGACCACCCAGAACATCCAGCCCGGCGAGCAGATGAGCGTGCTGGAGCTGCTGTACTGCGCGCTGGTCCCCTCCGCCAACGAGGCCTGCAACATCCTGGCCCAGCGGCTGGCGGGCGACATCCCGGCCTTCGTGGAGCGGATGAACCAGCGCGCCCAGGAGCTGGGCATGGAGGACACCCACTTTGCCAACGCCCACGGCCTCCACAACGCCGACCACTACACCAGCGCCTACGACATCGCCCTGATGACCCAGGCGGCTCTGCGGAACGACACCTTCCGCACCATCGTCTCGGTCCGCAGTCACACCGTCCCCGCCACCAACCTCCACGGCGAGCGGAAGCTCAGCTCCACCAACGCCCTGATCAATCCCCTGTACAGCGGCCAGTACACCTATCCCCAGGCCATCGGCGTCAAGACCGGCTCCACCAGCGCGGCGGGGAAGTGCCTGGTGTCCGCGGCGGTGAACAAGGGCCGGACGCTGATCTGCGTGGTGCTGGGCGCGGAAGAGGTCAAGAACGAGGACGGCGAGGTGGACCGCCAGCAGTTTTCCGAGAGCAGGCGGCTTTTGAAGTGGGGGTTTGAAAACTTCGAGCGCAAGGTGCTGGTGGACGCCAGACGGCCGGTGAAGGAGATGCCCGTGGAGCTGTCCGCCGAGGTGACCTCCGTGGCCGTCAAGCCCCAGCAGGACCTGGAGCTGACGCTGCCCAAGGACCTGGACCCCGCGGACTTCCAGCAGGATGTGACCCTCTACTACAACGCGGTGGAGGCCCCTGTGGAGGCCGGGCAGATCTTGGGCGAGCTCACCGTCCGCAACGGCCAGACCACCTACGGCACGGTGAAGCTGGTGGCGGCGGCCTCCGCCGAGCGCAGCGAGTTTTTGTACCGCATGAAGCAGCTGCGGGACTTCTTTGGCCAGACCTGGGTGAAGATCGGCCTGGTCATCCTGGGCGTGGTCATCGTGGCCGCCATCCTCCGCTTTGGCGTATTCAAGCCCCGCAGGGGCTACCACGGCCGGAAAAGACGGTAAATATTCCTTGACTTGGTCCCTTTGTTATGCTATAATGCCAAGTTGCGCCGGTATGTCCGGCCTGAAAACCGCGGAGGAGGGGTCAGGTTGCTGGAGGAGTTGAACAACGCCCCGTGCGTCGTGGGCGCCAAGCAGGTCCGCCGGGCCCTGGCCGCCGGAAAAGCGAAGAAGCTCTTTGTGGCCCTGGATGCCGACCCCGCCTTGGTCCGGCCCCTGACCGACCTGGCCGGAGAGCGGGGCGTTCCCGTGGAGGAGGTCCCCGACATGAAGGCCCTGGGCCAAGCCTGCGCCATCGCGGTCAAGGCCGCCTGCGCCGCGCTGTTGTGAGCGCGGGTATCATTTGGTTTTAACTGGATAATATCCCGTTATCCTGTTAAAATATATCATTAACAACAAAAGAAAGGAGGAACACTATGCCTACGTTCAATCAGCTGGTCCGCAAGGGACGCAAGAGCGCCACCTACAAGTCCACCGCTCCCGCCATGCAGTTCGGCCTCAACACCATCAAGAACCAGGAGACCGACCTGCCCTCTCCCCAGAAGAGAGGTGTGTGCACCGCCGTGCGTACCTCTACCCCCAAGAAGCCCAACTCGGCCCTTCGTAAGATCGCCCGTGTGAAGCTCACCAACGGCTATGAGGTCACCGCCTATATCCCCGGCGTGGGTCACAACCTGCAGGAGCACAGCGTGGTCATGATCCGTGGCGGCCGTGTCAAGGACCTGCCCGGCGTGCGTTACCACATCATCCGCGGCACGCTGGACACCCAGGGCGTCTCCGGCCGTATGCAGGCCCGCTCCAAGTACGGCGCCAAGCGGCCCAAGGCCGGCAAGAAGTAAATCCGACCCATCCCCCGCACGCCTCGCCGTGCGTTCCCTATATTAAAGAGGGCGCGTTTCCGGCGGGCATACACGAACGTTGAAAAACGCTTCGAGTACCTATGAAATTCATTTTTATATGAAGGAGGGAAGCGAAGTGCCCAGAAGAGGAAACGTACCCAAGCGGGAGATCCTCCCCGATCCGGTATACCATTCCGTCTTAGTCACTAAGCTTGTCAACAGCATCATGCTCGACGGCAAAAAGGGCGTGGCCCAGAAGGTCGTCTACGGCGCCTTTGACATCATCAAGGAGAAGACCGACAAGGAGCCCCTTGACGTGTTCACCGCCGCGCTGGAGAACATCATGCCCAGTCTGGAGACCAAATCCCGCCGTGTGGGCGGCTCCACCTATCAGGTGCCCATGGAGGTCCGGCCCGAGCGGCGCCAGACCCTGGGCCTGAGGTGGCTCACCGCCTACTCCCGCGGTCGTGGCGAAAAGACCATGCGCGAGCGTCTGGCCGGCGAGATCATGGACGCCGCCAACAACACCGGCGCCGCCGTGAAAAAGCGCGAGGACGTCCACAAGATGGCCGAGGCCAACCAGGCGTTCGCCCACTACCGCTGGTAAGACCCAAGGAGTATTAGAGATATGGCGAGAAAAGTTAGCTTAGAAAACACCAGAAACATCGGCATCATGGCCCACATCGACGCCGGCAAGACCACCACCACCGAGCGTATCCTCTACTACACCGGCGTCAACTACAAGATCGGCGAGACCCATGACGGCACTGCCACCATGGACTGGATGGCCCAGGAGCAGGAGCGGGGCATCACCATCACCTCCGCCGCCACCACCTGCTACTGGAAGGGCACCAAGGACCAGTTTCCCCAGACCCGCATCAACATCATCGACACGCCGGGCCACGTGGACTTCACCGTGGAGGTGGAGCGCTCGTTGCGCGTGCTGGACGGCTCTGTGACCGTCATGTGCGCCAAGGGCGGCGTGGAGCCCCAGTCGGAGACCGTCTGGCGCCAGGCCGACCACTACAAGGTCCCCCGCATGATCTACGTCAACAAGATGGACATCATGGGCGCGGACTTCTACCACGTCCTGGACATGATCCACGACCGGCTCAAGTGCAACGCCGTGCCCATCCAGCTCCCCATCGGCCGGGAGGATACCTTCAAGGGCATCATCGACCTGGTGGAGATGGACGCCGACATCTACTACGACGAGATGGGCAAGGATATGCGCGTGGAGGAGATCCCCGCGGATATGCTGGACCTGGCCAACGAGTACCGGGAGAAACTGCTGGACGCGGTGTCCATGTTCGACGACGAGATCATGGAGATGTTCCTGGAGGGTCAGGACATTCCCCAGGATAAGATCCGCAAGGCCATCCGGGCGGCCACCATCGCCAACGAGTTCGTCCCCGTCACCTGCGGCACCTCTTACAAGAATAAGGGTGTGCAGAAACTGCTGGACGCCATCGTGGACTATATGCCCGCCCCCACCGACATCCCGCCCATCCAGGGCGTGAACCCCGACACCGACGAGATCGACGAGCGCCCCAGCGACGACTCCGCCCCCTTCTCCGCTCTGGTGTTCAAGATCGCCACCGACCCCTTCGTGGGCCGTCTGGCCTACACCCGCATCTACTCCGGCGTGCTCAACACCGGTACCGGCGTGCTCAACTCCACCAAGGGGCAGAAAGAGCGCATCGGCCGCATTCTGCAGATGCACGCCAACCACCGCGAGGACCTGGAGACGGTCTACTCCGGCGACATCGCCGCCGTCATCGGCCTGAAGAACTCCACCACCGGCGACACCCTCTGCGACGAGAAGCACCCCATCATCCTGGAGTCCATGGAGTTCCCCGACCCCGTCATCCGCGTGGCCATCGAGCCCAAGACCAAGGCCGGCCAGGAGAAGATGGGCATCGCCCTGTCCAAGCTGGCCGAGGAGGACCCCACCTTCAAGACCTGGACCGACGAGGAGACCGGCCAGACCATCATCGCCGGCATGGGCGAGCTCCATCTGGAGATCATCGTGGACCGCCTTTTGCGCGAGTACAAGGTGGAGGCCAACGTGGGCGCGCCCCAGGTGGCCTACAAGGAGACCATCCGCAAGAGCGTGGAGCAGGACACCAAATACGCCCGTCAGTCCGGCGGTAAGGGCCAGTACGGCCATGTGAAGATCCGCGTGGAGCCCAACGAGTCCGGCGCGGGCTACGTCTTTGAAAACGCCATCGTGGGCGGCGCCATCCCCAAGGAGTATATCCCCGCCGTGGACGCGGGCATCCAGGGCGCCATGCAGGCCGGTGTGCTGGCCGGCTACCCGGTGGAGGACGTGAAGGTCACGCTGTACGACGGCTCCTTCCACGAGGTGGACTCCTCGGAAATGGCCTTTAAGATCGCCGGTTCCATGGCTTTCAAAGAGGCCTGCCGCAAGGCCGATCCCGTGCTGCTGGAGCCGGTGATGAAGGTGGACGTGATCGTCCCGGACGACTATCTGGGCAACGTCATCGGCGACCTCACCTCTCGCCGGGGCATGGTCCAGGGCCAGGAGAGCCGCACCGGCGCCACCCAGGTCACCGCCCACGTGCCTCTGGCCGAGATGTTCGGCTACGCCACCGACCTGCGCTCCCGCACCCAGGGCCGGGGCCAGTATTCCATGGAGCCCCACAGCTACGTGGAGATCCCCAAGTCCATCGCCGAGAAGATCATCGCCCAGCGGGGCAAACAGAGCGAGGACTAAAAAGGGCTTGCTTTTTTCAGCAAGATGCGATACAATCAGTACCAACGTGTACTGACAACTTTCCCCAGCAACCATATTAGCCACTCTAAGGAGGATAACAAAAATGGCCAAACAAAAGTTTGAACGCACCAAGCCCCACGTCAACATCGGCACCATCGGCCACGTTGACCACGGCAAGACCACCCTCACCGCCGCCATCACCAAGTATCTGGCCATGAAGGGCCAGGCCCAGTATGAGGACTACTCCAGCATCGACAAGGCCCCCGAGGAGCGCGAGCGCGGCATCACCATCAACACCGCCCACGTGGAGTACGAGACCGACGCCCGTCACTATGCCCACGTCGACTGCCCGGGCCACGCCGACTATATCAAGAACATGATCACCGGCGCCGCGCAGATGGACGGCGCCATCCTGGTCATTGCCGCCACCGACGGCCCCATGGCCCAGACCAAGGAGCACATCCTGCTGGCCCGTCAGGTGGGCGTGCCCGCCATCGTGGTGTTCCTGAACAAGTGCGACCAGGTGGACGACCCTGAGCTGCTGGAGCTGGTGGAGATGGAGGTCCGCGAGACCCTGTCCAAGTACGAGTTCCCCGGCGACGACATCCCCATCATCAAGGGCTCCGCTCTGAACGCCCTGACCAACGAGTCCAACAACCCCGACGACCCCGACTTCGCCTGCATCAAGGAACTGCTGGACGCGGTGGACAACTATATCCCCACCCCGCCCCGTGACGACTCCCTGCCCTTCCTGATGCCCGTGGAGGACGTGTTCACCATCTCCGGCCGCGGCACCGTGGCCACCGGCCGTGTGGAGCGCGGCCAGCTGAAGGCCGGCGAGGAAGTCGAGATCATCGGCCTGACCGAAGAGCGCAAGAAGACCGTGGTCACCTCCATGGAGATGTTCCATAAGACCCTGGACTTCGTGGAGGCGGGCGACAACGCCGGCTGCCTGCTCCGCGGCGTGGCCAAGACCGACATCGAGCGGGGCCAGGTGCTGTGCAAGCCCGGCTCCATCCACCCCCTCACCAAGTTCACCGGCCAGGTGTACGTTCTGAGCAAGGACGAGGGCGGCCGCCACACCCCCTTCTTCAACAACTACCGTCCCCAGTTCTACTTCCGCACCACCGACGTCACCGGCGTCATCACGCTGCCTGAGGGCACCGAGATGTGTATGCCCGGCGACAACGTGGACATGAAGGTGGAGCTGATCACCCCCATCGCCATCGAGAAGGGCCTGCGTTTCGCCATCCGCGAGGGTGGCCGCACCGTTGGCTCCGGCGTGGTCATCGACGTAGAGGACTGATCTCCCTCTGGACCGTTGCGCTGATCAAACCCAGAGGACGCCAGCCGCGACCCGGCTGGCGTCCTTTTTCAAAGGAAGAAGGGAACGAATATGCCAGGAGTGGACGAGGCGGTCAGCGGCGTGCTGACTGGACTGCCTGAAAAGCTGAATCTGTGGAACATCGCCTTTGTTTTGCTGGTCATCATCGCCGCGGTGGTGGTGAGCCGGGTGATCATGTCCCTGGTGGGCCGGGCGCTGAAAAAGAGCAAGCTGGACCCCGTCTTGGTCAAGCTCATCCGCACGGCGGTAAAACTGCTGGTGGGTGTGGTGTGCGTCCTCATCATCTGCGAGACCCTGGGCGTGGAGGTCACCTCTCTGCTGGCCCTCTTCTCTGTGGTAGGTCTGGCGCTGTCCCTGGCCATGCAGGGCCTGCTGGCCAATCTGGCCGGGGGCATGGTGCTCCTGTGGGCCAAGCCCTTCCGGGTCGGCGACTTTGTGGAGGTGGACGGCGTCACGGGCACGGTGAAGGAGACCAGCCTGATGTATACCAAGCTGGACACCACCGACAACCGGCTGGTGGTCATCCCCAACAAGATCATCTCCGAGGCCAAGGTGCAGAACTTCGCCGCCGAGGAGACCCGGCGCGTGGAGGTGACCTTCTCCGCCTCCTACGACAGCCCCATCGACCAGGTGAAGGAGGCGGTGCTGGAGGCCCTGGCCGACAACCAGCTGACCCTGGACCAGCCCGCGCCCGTGGTGGGCGTGGCGGAATTTGGCGCCAGCGCTATCCGCTATAACGTCTGGGTCTGGTGCAAGGGCAGCGACTACTGGCCCGCGCTTTACAGCGTCAACGAGAGCATCAAAGCGGGCCTGGACCGGCGCGGGCTGAACATGACCTACGACCACATCAACGTGCATATGATCGAACAGGACAAGTGACAAGAAAGGGAGGAATGAAACCATGTCTGCGTGTAAAGTAGCGGGCAAGGCGCTGAGGCTGGTGTGCCTGGGCGCGGTCATCGGCGCTCTGGGCAGTCTCCGCATCCTCAGCCCCGTGGCGGGCGGCGTGGCCGCCATCCTGGGCGCCGCGCTGGTGCTCTACGGGCTCTATGCCGCCGCCCCCGCCCACAGCTATTACCGCCTGGCCATGATCATGGAGGCGGCCTGCATCGTCATTTCCGTGCTGCAGATGATCTTCGAAAGCGGAGTGCTGGGCGGGGTCCTTTCCATCCTGAACATCCTGGCGGCCCTGCTGTCCACCGCCTTTGTGTGCGGCGCCACCCGTGGACTGCTCAAGGACAAGGACGACGGCCACTTGGCTGACCAGGCGCGGCTCGTGATTCTGCTCTACGCCCTGTGCGCGGCGGTGTCCATCATCTGCGTCCTGGTGGGCTGGATCCCCGTTTTGGACGTCCTGGCCGGCATCGCCGGGATCCTCACCGGCGTGGTGATGCTGGTGGCCGACGTCATCAAGATCATCTTCTACTACCAGTCCTCCAAAGCCCTGCGGGCCTGAACACAAAAAACCCCGGACCAGCGCGGTCCGGGGCTTTTTTTACACGGGCGAAGCGGGACATCCCAGCGGTCATTTTTCCGACAGAGCCCTGTCAGGGCTGGACCAGCTGGCCAAGAAGAAAGCCGTGCCCCGCCGCGGTGACGCGGACGGGGCGGACCTGGTTGTGGAGGTCATGGCCAGGGGTCCGGACCAGCACATAGTTGGGGGCGTGGCCCTGCCAGAGCCCCGCCTTTTCCTCTTCAAAGAGGACCTCCAACTCCTGGCCCACCAGACCCTGGAGATACTGGTCCTGAAGCTGCCCGGCCAGGGCGCCGGCCAGGGCCGCCCGGCGCTTTTTCTCGCTGCGGGGCACCTGGTCCGGCAGAGACGCCGCCGGAGTGCCGGGCCGCCGGGAGTAGGGGAACACGTGGAGGGCGGAAAAGGCGCACCGCCGGACAAAGGCCAGACTCTCCTGAAGGTCCTCCTCGCTCTCGCCGGGGAAGCCCACGATGAGGTCGGCGGTGAGCCCTGGGTTTACATAATATTTCCGCAGCAGTTCCACGCTCTCCAAAAATCGCGCCGCGCTATACTTGCGGCCCATGGCCCGCAGGGTTTTGTCGCAGCCGGACTGGAGGGAGAGGTGAAAGTGCGGGCAGACATTATGTAAACTTGACATCCGGCGGCAGAACCCCTCCGTCACCGTCCTGGGCTCCAGAGAGCCCAGGCGGAGCCGCATGGTGGGGATGGCGGCGGAGAGGGCTTCCAGCAGGTCGGCCAGCGTCGGTCGGCCCGGCAGGTCCCGGCCCCAGGACGAGATCTCGATGCCGGTGAGCACCATCTCCCGGTAGCCCTGGGCGGCCATCTCCCTGGCCTGGGCCACGGCCCGCTCCAGGGGCAGGGAGCGCACCGGGCCACGGGCGTAGGGGATGATGCAGTAGGCGCAGAAGTTGACGCAGCCGTCCTCCACCTTGAGCATACAGCGGGTCCGCTGGGCCAGTCCGCCGGCGGGGAGTTCCTCAAAGTCGCGGCGGCGCAGGGCGTCGTCCACAAAGGTGGCCGGCGCCTTTTGACCCGCGGCCTCCTCCACGCGGGCCCAAAAGAGGCCCCGGTCCCCGGTGCCGCAGACCAGGTCCGCCCCCAGAGCCTCCGCTTGCCCGGCGTGGGTCTGGGGAAAGCAGCCGCACACGCACAGCAGGGCGGAGGGGTGTTCCCGGCGACAGCGGCGGATGACCTGACGGTTTTTCTGGTCGGCCAGGTTGGTGACGGTGCAGGTGTTGACGATGTAGATCTGGGCCTCCTCCCCAAAGGGCACCAGGGTATGGCCTCTGGCCAGACCCGCTTGCTCCAGGGCCTGGGACTCGTATTGATTGACCTTGCACCCCAGGGTGTAGATGGCGAACCGCACGGCAAAGCCCCCTCTTGCACTTTTTGCGGAAGTTTGGTAGAATGTCTCCTGGTTATTTTACACGCCTACGTCTGAGTTTGCAAGGAGAGACCGCTTTGAGCTATCATTTTTTTGCCTATCTCTCCCGGATGAACTGCATCGACCGCTGGGGTCTGATGCGAAATACCCGCACGGAGAACATCCAGGAGCACTCCCACATGGTGGCGGTGCTGGCCCACGGCCTGGCTGTGGTGGCCAGGGAGAAGTTTGGCTCCTCCGTGGACCCCAACGAGGCGGCTGTGGCCGGGCTTTACCACGACGCGCCGGAGATCCTGACCGGGGACCTGCCCACGCCGGTGAAGTACGACAACCCCGCCATCAAGGAGGCGTACAAGGCGGTGGAGGCGGTGGCGGCGGATAAACTGCTGAGTATGCTGCCCCAGGAGTTGGCCCCCGCCTTTGCCCCCTATGTGCGGGAGGAGCTGGAGCCGGAACTTTTGGGCATCGTCAAGGCCGCCGACAAGCTGGCCGCCCACATCAAGTGCCTGGAGGAACTGCGGGCGGGCAACAACGAGTTCAAGCAGGCCGCCCGGCAGACGCGGGACGCCCTGGACCGCATGGACCTGCCCGCGCTGGATTACTTTATCAAGCATTTCCTGCCCGGATTTGAACTGACCCTGGACGAACTGCAGTAAAAAGCGCCGGCGGGCCCCAGAGCGCGCGTCGGCAGCCACAAGGAGGAATACACCATGAGAGCCATCGTCACCGTCATCGGCAAAGACACCGTGGGCATCATCGCCAGCGTGTGCGCCCTGCTCAGCCAGCACCGGGTCAACGTGCTGGACATCAGCCAGACCATCCTGCAGGAGTATTTCACCATGATCATGCTGGTGGACGTCCGGGAGTCCGACCTGCCCTTCGCGGACCTGGCGGCCCTCCTGAAAGGAGAGGGCGAGGCCGCGGGGCTGGACATCCGGATGCAGAGAGAGGACATCTTCAACGCCATGCACCGCATCTGAATCAGCCCCGCGCCCGGCCCGGACGCGGGATCAGAGCCTGCAAACAGGGGGAAACGCCATGCCTATGTTCAACAACAACGAGATATTAGACACCATCCACATGATCGACCAGCAGCACCTGGACGTGCGGACCATCACCATGGGCATCTCCCTGCTGGACTGCTGCGACCCGGACCCCAAGGCCGCCTGCAGGAAGATCTACGACAAGATCGCCCGCTCGGCCCAGGACCTGGTCAAGACCGGCCAGGACATTGAGGCGGAGTTTGGCATCCCCATCGTCAACAAGCGCGTCTCGGTCACGCCCATGGCGCTGGTGGCCGGGGCCAGCGACACGGAGGACTACCTGCCCTTCGCCCAGGCCATGGACGACGCGGCCCGGGCGGTGGGGGTCAACTTCATCGGCGGCTTTTCCGCTCTGGTGCAAAAGGGGATGACCCCGGCGGACCGGCGGCTCATCGCCGCCATCCCGGAGGCTCTGGCGGCCACGGAGCTGGTCTGCTCCAGCGTCAACGTGGGCTCTACCCGCGCGGGGATCAACATGGACGCGGTGGCCCTCATGGGGCAGACGGTGAAGAAGGCGGCGGAGTTGACCGCCGACCGCGGCGGCTTTGGCTGTGCCAAGCTGGTGATCTTCTGCAACGCCGTGGAGGACAACCCCTTCATGGCCGGGGCCTTCCACGGCGTGGGCGAGGGAGACCGGGTCATCAACGTGGGCGTCTCCGGCCCCGGCGTAGTGTACCACGCGCTCCAGGCCGTGAAAGGCGAGGGGTTCGATGTGGTGGCCGAGACGGTGAAAAAGACCGCTTTCCGGGTCACCCGCATGGGCCAGCTGGTGGCGCAGGAGGCCAGCCGGCGGCTGGGGGTGCCCTTTGGCATTGTGGACCTGTCTCTGGCCCCCACCCCCGCCGTGGGGGACAGCGTGGCCCGCATCCTGGAGGAGATGGGGCTGGAGACCTGCGGCACCCACGGCACCACCGCGGCCCTGGCCCTCCTGAACGACGCGGTGAAAAAGGGCGGCGTGATGGCCAGCTCCAGCGTGGGCGGCCTCAGCGGGGCCTTTATCCCCGTCAGCGAGGACGAGGGGATGATCGCCGCGGCCCGGAGCGGGACGCTGTGCCTGGACAAATTGGAGGCCATGACCTGCGTGTGTTCTGTGGGCCTCGACATGATCGCCGTCCCCGGCCATACGCCCGCCGAGACCATCGCCGCCATCATCGCTGACGAGGCCGCCATCGGCATGGTCAACCACAAGACCACCGCCGTGCGGATCATCCCCGCGCCGGGCAAGGACGTGGGGGACACGGTGGAGTTTGGCGGACTGCTGGGCGCCGCCCCGGTCATGCCGGTCCACGGGGAGTCCAGCGCGGACTTCATCGCCCGTGGCGGCCGGATCCCCGCGCCGTTGCAGAGTTTGAAAAACTGAAAAGCGAGGAAAAGCCCCGCGGAGTTTCGCGCCGCAGGGCGCGAAAAACTGTCAAAGAAGCGGTCTCGCCGCCTCTTTGACAGCATGAAAAAAGCCGGACGCTATCAGCGTCCGGCTTTTTTGCCGAGGTTTGGATGTACCGATCAGCCCTGGGAGATGGCGCCCACGGGGCAGTTCTCCGCGCAGTTGCCGCAGTCGATGCAAGCGCCGGCGTCGATGACGTACTGGCTATCGCCCTGGGAGATGGCGCCCACGGGGCAGCCGCCCTCACAGGTGCCGCAGCTGATGCAATCCGAACCGATCTGATAAGCCATTGGAATACACCTCCGTTCCTGACTGATGGATCATACACACACTGGACGTCGCCGTCCAAGACCATTCTACCACAGATTTTCAAAATTGCAATCATTATTTTTTTCGACTTTTCCCCGCGGGGAATTTCCGCCCCCTCTGCATAACCGGCCAGGGCCCTGGCAAAACTGGAAACAGCAGACAAAGGAGGGAGAACAGTATGCCCATGTACCCTGAGTCCGACCGCCACGCCCAGGGCAGTCCCTACCGCGCGCCCCGGCAAAAGGACGGCTCGGACACCCGTCTCACCGACCAGTTTGCCCGCGACCTGACCGCCCAGGCCCGGCAGGGGCTTTTGGACCCGGTGGTGGGCCGGGAAAAGGAACTGGGCCGGGTCATCCAGATCCTGGCCCGGCGGATGAAAAACAACCCCGTCCTCATCGGCGAGCCCGGCGTGGGCAAGACCGCCGTGGCCGAGGCGCTGGCCCAGGCCATGGCGGACGGCCGGGTGCCGGAGGACCTGCGGGATAAGCGGCTTTTGAGCCTGGACCTGGCCGCCATGATCGCGGGCACCAAGTACCGAGGGGAGTTTGAAGAGCGGGTACGCAACATCCTGGCCGAATTGCGCCGCGCGGGGGACGCCATCCTCTTCCTGGATGAGCTCCACACGGTCGTGGGCGCGGGCTCCGCCGAGGGCGCCATCGACGCGGCCAACCTCCTGAAGCCCGCCCTGGGCCGGGGAGAGCTCCAGGTGGTGGGGGCCACCACCGTGGCCGACTACCGCCGCTACATCGAAAAGGACGCGGCGCTGGAGCGGCGGTTTCAGCCGGTGACGGTGGACGAACCCAGCCGGGAGCAGACCCTGGCCATCCTCAAGAGCCTGCGCCCCCGCTACGAACAGCACCACAACATCCCGATCCCCGACGCGGCGCTGGAGGCGGCGGTGGATCTGGCCGGGCGCTATCTCCCGGAGCGGCGTTTCCCGGACAAGGCGGTGGACCTGATGGACGAGGCGGCGGCCCTGGAGCGGCTCTCTCCCAACTGGCAGAGCGAGGAGGTGCTGGCCCTGGAGCGCCGGGCTGACCAGGCCGCCGCCGAGCGGGAGACCGCGGCGGCCAACCGGGACTTTCACCGCTGCCTTCTTCTGCGGGACGCGCAGCAGAGTTTTCTCCGTCAGGCGGGAGAACTGCGCCAGCGGTGGCGGGCCGGCCGCCGCGGCGGCGTCACCGCCGAGACGGTGGCCCAGGTGGTGGGGATGTGGACAGGCATACCCGTCACGCCCCTGGGCGGCGCGGAGCGGGAGCGCCTGGCGGCGCTGGAGGGGGAACTTCTGCGCGAGGTGGTGGGCCAGCCCCAGGCTGTCCGGGCGGTGGCCCAGGCGGTGCGGCGGGGACGCCTGGGGCTGAAGGACCCCAACCGGCCCGCCGGTTGCTTTCTCTTTTTGGGGCCCACCGGCGTGGGCAAGACCCAGCTGTGCCGGGCCCTGGCCAAGCACCTGTTTGGCAGTGCGGAGCGCATGGTGCGCTTCGATATGTCCGAGTATATGGACAAGCACACCGCCGCGCGGCTGGTGGGGGCGCCGCCGGGCTATGTGGGCTATGACGACGGCGGCCAGCTCACCCAGCGGCTCCGGCGCCAGCCGTACAGCCTCATCCTCTTTGACGAGGCGGAGAAGGCCCATCCCTCGGTGCTGGATCTTTTGCTGCAGATCATGGAGGAGGGCAGCCTCACCGACGGCCAGGGACGGACGGCGGACTTCAAAAACGCCGTCATCGTCCTCACCTCCAACCTGGGCGCGGAGCGGCTCAGCCGGGGCAAGGTGGCCCTGGGCTTTGGCGCGGCGTCGGGCAAGGAGGCTGCCCGGCGGTGCGCCCTGGAGGCGGCCAGGGCCTTCTTCCGGCCGGAGTTTTTGGGGCGGCTGGACGAGACGGTGTGCTTTGACGCCCTGGGTCGGCCGGAGATGACCCAGATCGCCCGCACGCTGTTGGACGAGGCCGGACAGCGTCTGCGGGCCCACGGCGTGCGGCTGGAGACGCCGGAGGCGGCGGTGGAGGGTCTTGTGACCCAGGCCATGGCGCAAAACCAGGGAGCCCGCCCCCTACGTCGGCTCATTGCCCAGCAGGTGGAGGACAAGGCCGCCGAGGGATTGCTGACGGGAAAACTCCGGCCTGGCGGACAATTTTGCCTCAGTGTGCCAGAGGGGGAACTTTCTGCCAAAACCGCCGTCTAACGGGGTATCACTTGAGAAGGAGAATGGAACATGAAACGACTTTTCCCCCTGCTTTTGACCCTGGCCCTGTGCCTGACCGCCTGCGGCGGCGAGAAAAAGAGCGACAAGACCCCGGAGGAGCTGAACACGGCCTACGCCGAGGCCATCACCGCCGCCCAGAGCCCGGAGGAGCGGGAATCCTTCCCGCAGATCGGGCCGGAGGATGATATGTATGAACTGCTGTTGGGACTGATGGGCATTGCCCCGGAGGACATCACCGCCTCGGCGCTGATGGTGTCCACGCGGGGCATCCAGGCGTACTCCATCGCCGCCGTCATGCCCGCCGAGGGCAAGGGCGACACGGTCCGCAAGGGTCTGGAGGGCTATATCGAAAACCAGAAGAACACCTTCCAGTTCTATCTGGAGGACCAGTACCAGGTCGCCGCCAACGCCAAGCTGGACGAACTCAGCGACGGCACATTGCTGTTGGTGATGTGCCCGGAGCAGGACCAGGTCTTTGAGGCCATCAAGGCCGACCTGGAGGGGTGAGACCCCGGCCGCGAAACAGGCAAAACAAAGCCCCCGACCGATGGCCGGGGGCTTCAGTTTGTCCAAAAGCCCCGCGAAGTTTCGCGCCGTAGGGCGCGAAAGACGCATAGGAAATTTTTCCGGCCCGCTCACACCGCCGCGCTGCTCTCTTTTTCCCCATCCGGCGCCTTCTGCGGCTCCTGGACCCGCAGACCCACGCGGAGGACCAGGGCGGTCTTGTCGTCGTCATCGTCCGAGGCGTGGGCGGTGAGGGCCTCAGCCAAGGCCGCGGGCGATCCGCCGTCAAAGTCCACCAGGGCGCTTCGAAGCCACTGGTCGTCGCCGCCCAGCACGCCGTCGGTGAGCAGTACCAGGCAGTCGCCCGGATCGGTCTGGAAGGGGCAGCAGTCGGCCTGGGCCTCGCCTGTTCCAAGACCCGCGGGCAGACTGTGGCAGTTCAGACGCCGGACGTTGCCCGTGCGCCGGAGGTAGCTGGGCCCCGCCCCCAGCTTGTAGACACAGCCCTGGCCGGAGTAGAGGTCCAGCTCCAGCAGATCCACCGTGGAGAACCCGCCGGTCTCCTCCTGCCGCAGACCCAGGGCCTGGTCCAGCGTCCGCAGGGCGGTCCTGGGCTCCACACCGGCCCGCAGGAACTTCTCCAGCAGGGCCAGACAGAGTTCGCTGTCCTTTCTGGCCTGGCGGCCGCTGCCCATGCCGTCGCACAGCAGGAAGTAGAGCTTGCCCCTGTCGTCTTTGAACCAGCTGCAGGCGTCGCCGCTGACGCTCTGGCCGGACCTGGTCCGGCTGGACACCCCCGCCGTGACGGTGAGGGGCTCCAACTGGCGGTAGAGCACCTGCCCGCCGCTGACGCTGGGGGCGGCCAGAGGGGTATCCAGCAGGCTGGAGAGGGTCTGGCGGGCAGTCTCGTCGGCCAGGGCGCCGGCGTCGGGGCCGTCCAGCTGTACGCACAGCCGACCCCTGGCGTCCGCCGTCACCAATCCCTGGCAGTTCAGCTCCCGTCCGGCCAAAAAGCGGGAGAGTTTGTGGGTGCGGCCCTCGTCGGCGGGCATCGGCGCGGCCATGGCCGCCGCCGTGTCCTGGAGCAGACGGGCCATGTCCCCGTACTGACTGCAGAGGGCCCGCCGACTGCGGTCAGCCTGGCTGTGATACCGCCGCCGGAGCAAGAGGGCGGACAGCTCCTGGTTTACCGCCGCCAAAAACGCGCCGAAGCGGGGACAGCGGTCCCGGAACCGCTGGGGAAAGTGTTCCGCCTTGGCCTGGCCGTCGGCCAGAATGGAGGGCAGGGCGTGGTTGAGCAGGTCGTAGGTATCCTGGTAGCCGCTTTGCCAGCACCGCTCCCGCAGACTGCACCGGGCGCACACCCGGTTGGCGGAGCGGTCGTAGATGACGCAGGGGTCCTCGCCGTTGTCCGTGGGACCGCCAAAGGCCGAGCGCAGGGCGGAGAACACCTCGCCGAAGGCCCCGGCCACATCCCGGAGCTGCCGCAGGGCGCTTTTGTAGGCCCACTGGTCCCTGGTGGGGCGGCTCTGGGGAGAGAAGAGGACCTCGGCCTGGTCCAGATACCGCTGGGGCAGAAGGAGAAAGACCAGAGCGGCCAGATAGACCTCGTAGAGCACCGCCGGTCCCGCCACCGTCGGGCCGCTCCACGCCAGCATGACCCCCACACAGCCGCAGAACCCCAGCGCCCGCCAAAGGCGTCTCCTGCCCCGCAACAGTCCGGCGCACAGCCCCGCCAGGGCGTAGCTCACCGCGTAAAACCGCACGCCGCCGCCGGTGAGGTCCATGGCCACGCCGCCCGCCAGCCCCGCCACCGCTCCGGCCCCCG
>CANQFT010000007.1 GCA_947599925.1 uncultured Oscillospiraceae bacterium
AAAATTTTTAGGAAAAGAGGAGATCTCGTATGAACAAGCGTATCCTGGCCCTTCTGCTGGCCGCCTTGATGGTCGTGGCCCTGGCCGCCTGCGGCGGTGGGGATGACACCCCCGCCACCGACGCGCCGGACACCCCCGCCACCGACGCCCCCGACGCGCCGGACGCGGGCCCCGTGGCCAACGCCGACAAGCCCCTGGTCTGGTTCAACCGCCAGCCCTCCAACGCCACCACCGGCGAGCTGGACATGGAGGCCCTTCAGTTCAACGACGAGACCTATTACGTGGGCTTTGACGCCGTGCAGGGCGCCGAGCTCCAGGGCCAGATGGTGATGGACTTCCTCACCAACAAGGCTGACGCCTCCATCGACCGCAACGGCGACGGCATCATCGGCTACGTCCTGGCCATCGGCGACGTGGGCCACAACGACTCCATCGCCCGCACCCGCGGCGCCCGCCTGGCTCTGGGCACCGGCAAGGGCGGCACCAGCATCGGCGACATCGACCCCACCCCCATCGGCACCAACACTGACGGCACCTCCACCATCGTGCAGGACGGCAAGGTCACCATCGCCGGGAAAGAGTACATCGTCCGCGAGCTGGCCTCTCAGGAGATGAAGAACGCCGCCGGCGCCACCTGGGACGCTCCCACCGCCGGGAACACCATCCAGACCTGGGCCGGCTCCTTCGGCGACCAGATCGACCTGGTGGTCTCCAACAACGACGGCATGGGTATGTCCATCTTCAACAACTGGTCCCAGGAGAACAACGTGCCCACCTTCGGCTATGACGCCAACAGCGACGCGGTGGCCGCCATCGCCGACGGCTTCGGCGGCACCATCTCTCAGCACGCCGACGTGCAGGCCTACCTGACCCTGCGGCTGATCCGCAACGCCCTGGACGGCGGGGACATGGACCTGGGCATCGGCACCCCCGATGACGCCGGGAACGTCCTGGAAGCCAGCGACTACAAGTATGTGGAGTCCGAGCGCTCCTACTACGCTCTGAACCTGGCCATCACCGCCGACAACTACGAGCAGTTCCTGGACGCCACCGCGCCCTACGGCCCCGTCTCCAACCAGCTGGACGAGAGCACCCATCCCGCCAAGAAGGTCTGGCTGGACATCTACAACGCCAGCGACAACTTCCTCAACGAGAGTTACAAGCCCCTGCTGGAGAACTATGACGGTCTGCTGAACCTGGATGTGGAGTATGTGGCCGGCGACGGTCAGTCCGAGTCCTCCATCTCCGACCGCTTCGTCAACCTGGACCAGTACGACGGCTTCTGCGTCAACATCTGCAAGACCGACAACGCCGCCACCTATATCGCCAAGCTCCAGTAAGCCCAGCGGCAACAACCAAATAGACCGGGCGAGTAGGGAGAAGCGATTCTCCCTACTCGCTTATGGAGGCAAACCAGAAGGAGTATGGGAACCATGCAAGCTATGAGTGATCACGTTGTTTTATCCATACGGGGCATGAGCAAATCCTTCGGCCGCAACCAGGTGCTCAAGCACATCGACCTGGACGTGAAGGCGGGCACCGTGATGGGTCTGATGGGGGAGAACGGCGCGGGCAAGTCCACCATGATGAAGTGCCTGTTCGGCACCTATCAGAAAGACGAGGGCCAGATCTTCCTGGACGGGACGGAGGTGAGCTTCTCCGGGCCCAAGGACGCGCTGGAAAACGGCATCGCCATGGTCCACCAGGAGCTGAACCAGTGCCTGGACCGCAGCGTCACCGACAACCTCTTCCTGGGCCGCTACCCCACCAACGCCGGGATCGTGGACGAGGGGCGGATGAAAAAGGAGGCCGCGGAGCTGTTCCGGCGGCTGGATATGACGGTGGACCTCAACCAGCCCATGCGGAAAATGTCGGTCTCCCAGCGGCAGATGTGCGAGATCGCCAAGGCCATCTCCTACGACGCCAAGGTCATCGTGCTGGACGAGCCCACCTCCTCCCTCACCGTCCGCGAGGTGGAGAAGCTCTTTTCCATGATGCGGATGCTCAAGGAGCAGGGGATCGCCCTGGTGTACATCTCCCACAAGATGGACGAGATCTTCGCCATCTGCGACGAGGTCTCCGTCCTCCGGGACGGCAACCTGGTCATGACCCGCCGGACCGAGGACACCGGCATGAACGAGCTGATCTCCGCCATGGTGGGCCGGTCCCTGGACAACCGCTTCCCGCCGGTGGACAACACCCCGGGGCGGCCCATCCTGTCCATCCAGCACCTGTCCACCAAGTACGAGCCCAACCTCCAGGACATCACCTTCGACGTCCGTGAGGGTGAGATCTTCGGGCTCTACGGCCTGGTGGGGGCCGGACGCACCGAGCTGCTGGAGACCATCTTTGGCGTGCGGACCAGGGCCGCCGGGCGGGTCTACCTGGACGGCCGGCTGATGAACTTCGCCAGCGCCAAGGACGCCATGGACCACGGCTTCGCCATGATCACGGAAGAGCGCAAGACAGACGGGCTGTTCCTAAAAGGGGACCTGACCTTCAACACCACCATCGCCAACCTCAGCCAGTATATGTCGGGGATGGCCCTCTCCAACAAGAAGATGGTGGACGCCACCGCCAAGGAGATCAAGGTCATGCGGACCAAGTGCATGGGCCCGGACGATCTGATCTCCAGCCTCTCCGGCGGCAACCAGCAGAAGGTCATCTTCGGCAAGTGGCTGGAGCGCTCGCCCAAGGTGTTTTTGATGGACGAGCCCACACGGGGCATCGATGTGGGCGCCAAGTACGAGATCTACGAGCTGATCATCCGCATGGCCAAGGAGGGAAAGACCATCATCGTGGTCTCCTCGGAGATGCCGGAGATCCTGGGGATCACCAACCGCATCGGCGTGATGTCCAACGGACGGCTCTCCGGCATCGTCAACACCGGGGAGACCGACCAGGAGGAGCTGCTGCGGCTCAGCGCGAAATACATCTAAGGGGGAAACACAATGACCGAGATCAAGATCCTTTCCGCCGACGAGGAGCTGGCGCTGCGCCGACCCATCGACGACTATGTCGCCGGAGTACAGGCCAAGATCGACGCCCTCCGGACTGACGGGACCAGCAAGGCGGTGGCCATCCAGAGCAAGATCGACGCCATCAAGCGCGACCGGGGTCTGAAAAAGGACGAGAAGGCCCGCCGGATCGCCGCCGAGCAGAAGGACCTGGCCCAAGCCAGGCTGGTGGAGACGGCCAACAAGGGCGAGATCGCCCAGCTCATCGCCGACGCCAAGGGATACCTGGCCGCCCACTACAAAAAGGAGTATTACCAGCCGGTGGTCGAAAGCTGCGCCCAGGAGAAGGTGGCGGCCCAGGCGCGCTACAAGGAGCGCCTGGCCCAGCTGGAGCGGGAGCACCAGGAGAACCTGTCCCACCTCTCCGACCACCACGAGATCAAGGACGAAAAGTACGTCTACAAAAACCGCCAGTTCGACGCCAAGCTGGAGTACCAAAAGGCCCTTCAGGAGATCAAGGACCGGCGGCACAACGCCTTCGCCCATAAGTACCACCTGATCGACCTGCTCACCCTGTCTAAATTCTCCCCGGCGGAGAGTATGTCCCAGCGGTGGGAGAACTACAAGTACACCTTCAACGCCAAGTCCTTCCTGCTGAAAAACGGCCTCTACCTGGCCATCATCGTCATCTTCATCGCCCTTTGTATCATCACCCCTGTGGTCAAGAATATGCCCCTGCTGACCATGACCAACATCCTGAACATCTTCCAGCAGGCGTCGCCCAGGATGTTCCTGGCCCTGGGCGTGGCGGGGCTGATCTTGCTCACCGGCACCGATCTGTCGGTGGGCCGCATGGTGGGAATGACCATGACCATCTCCACCATCGTGATGCACAAGGGGCCCAACACCGGCACCTTCTTCGGCGTGGCCTTCGACCTGACTGGGATCCCGGTGCCGGTGCGGGTGATCATGGCCCTGGTGCTGTGCGTGGTGATGTGTACCATCTTCACCACCATCGCCGGGTGCTTCACCGCCAAGTTCAAAATGCACCCATTCATCTCCACCATGGCCAATATGCTGGTCATCTTCGGCCTGCTGACCTACGCCACCAAGGGCATCTCCTTCGGGGCCATCGAGTCCTCCATCCCCAAGGCCATGATCCCCCAGATCGGGAAGTTCCCCACCGTCATCCTCTGGGCGGTGGCGGCCATCGCGGTGGTCTGGTTCATCTGGAACAAGACCACCTTTGGCAAGAACCTGTACGCCGTGGGCGGCAACCCGGAGGCGGCGGCGGTCTCCGGCATCTCGGTGTTCCGGGTGACGGTGGGCGCGTTCATCCTGGCCGGTATCCTCTACGGCTTCGGCGGCTGGCTGGAGTGTATGCGGGTCACCGGCTCCGGCTCGGCCGGGTACGGCCAGGGCTGGGAGATGGACGCCATCGCGGCCTGCGTGGTGGGCGGCGTGTCCTTCACCGGCGGCATCGGCAAGATCTCCGGCGTGGTGGTGGGCGTGCTGATCTTCACCTCCCTGACCTACTCCCTCACCGTGCTGGGCATCGACACCAACCTCCAGTTCGTATTCTCCGGCATCATCATCCTGGTGGCGGTGATGCTGGACTGCCTGAAGTACGTTCGCAAAAAGTAAATCCACCGCAGAGGAGCGGGCGGGGCCCGCGTTCCGCAGCGAGCAAAGTGCAGAGCGGGCGAGGCCCGCGTTCCGCAAAAAAGCAAAGCGTGGAGAGGGAGACAGACCCCTCTCCACGCTTTTGCGTTGGGTCACAGGTCCTTGCGGATCTGGTTGATGGCGTTTTTCTCCAGGCGGGACACCTGGGCCTGGGAGATGCCGATCTCGGCGGACACCTCCATCTGGGTCTTGCCCTGAAAAAACCGCAGGGCCAGGATGCGCTTTTCCCGCTGGTCCAGCCGGCTCATGGCCTCGCTGAGCGCGATGCGCTCCAGCCAGCTCTCGTCGGTGTTTTTCTTGTCCCGGACCTGGTCCATGACGTAGACGGTGTCGCCGCCGGATTCGTACACCGGCTCGTAGAGGCTCAGCGGGTCAACGATGGCGTCCAGGGCGAACACCACCTCCTCGCGGGGAATGCCCAGCATCTCCGCGATCTGGTCCAGGGTGGGCTCCCGCTGGTGCTCGGCCAGATATTTCTCCTTGGCGCTGAGGACCTTGTAGGCGGTGTCCCGCATGGACCGGGACACCCGCATGGCGCTGTTGTCCCGCAGATACCGCCGTATCTCCCCCACGATCATGGGCACGCCGTAGGTGGAAAAGCGCACGTCCAGGTCCACGTTGAAGTTGTCGATGGCCTTCATCAGCCCGATACAGCCCACTTGGAAGAGGTCGTCGGCGTTTTCGCCCCGGCCCATAAACTTTTGTATCACCGACAGCACCAGCCGCAGATTGCCCTGGATCAGCTGGTCCCTGGCCTCCATATCCCCCTCCTTGACCTTGCGGAGCAGTGCCATGGTCTCCTCATTTTTCAGCACCTTCAGCTTGGAGGTGTTGACCCCGCATATCTCTACCTTTCCCTGCATGAAAAAGGCCCTCCCCAGTTGGAAATACTGGTTTCAGTATCTCCCTGGGAAGGGCTTTCATACCGTCTGCCGGCGGCCTTTATTTTTTTCTCGTTGACGGCTTTCGATGGACTTTGCCCACCGCCTCATCCGGCCCGCCGCCAGGTGTGGGGGCTGAGCATGATCAGCAGAGGGAAGATCTCCAGCCGCCCCAGAAGCATATCCAGCATCAGTGTCGTCTTGGCCACGCCGGAGAACATGGCGTAGTTCCCCGTGGGTCCCACCAGTCCCAGGCCCGGACCGATGTTGTTGAGGCAGGCCAGCACAGCGGTGAGGTTGGTCTCCAGAGAAAAGGAGTCCGCAGACAAGACCAGGAAGGACACCACCACGATGGCGAAGTAGGCGGTCATGTAGACGTGGACGCCCTGAACGGTCTCGTCAGAGATGGTCCGGCCCTCCACCTGGACCAGATTCACGCTGCGGGGCCGCAGGAACTGCCGCAGCCGGGCCCGCATGGACTTGACCAGCAGGATGAGCCGGGCGGTCTTGATGCCGCCGCCGGTGCTGCCGGCGCAGGCGCCGCATATCATCAGCACCACCAGGATACTTCGGGACAGCTGGGGCCACAGGTCAAAGTTCACCGTGGCGAAGCCGGTGGTGGTCATGATGCTGGAGACGGTGAAAGCCGCGTGGTGAAAGGCGTCCCGGAAGCTGGGGTGCTGAAAGGCGATGTTCAGCGCGATGATGCAGATGGAGCCCAGCATCAGGCAGAGATAGACCCAGAGCTCCTCGCCCTTGAGCACCTGCTTGAACTTGCCGATGAGCAACAGGAAGTAGACGGTGAAGTTGACGCCGAAGAGGGCCATGAACACCGTGCAGACGGTCTGCAGATAGGGGGAATAGCCGGCCATGGAGTCGTTTTTCACGCCGAAGCCGCCGGTGCCGGCGGTGCCGAAGGCGGTGCAGAGGCTGTCAAAGAGGGGCATTCCGCCCAGCAGGAGAAAGAGGACGTCGAGCACCGTCAGGGCCACATAGATGCCGTAGAGGATGGCGGCGGTCTGCCGCAGTTTGGGCACCAGCTTGCCCACGCTGGGGCCGGGGCTCTCGGCCCGGAGGATGTGGACCGAGTAGCCGCCCTTGCCCATGGGCACCACCGCCAGCATAAACACCAAAATGCCCATGCCGCCCAACCAGTGGGTGAAGGACCGCCAGAACAGCAGGCCCTTGGACATGGACTCCACCTCGGTGAGAATGGAGGCGCCGGTGGTGGTAAAGCCGGAGATGACCTCGAACACCGCGTCCAGATAGCTGGGGATCTCCCGGGAGAGCCAGAAGGGGAGGGCGCCCACCAGGGACAGCACGATCCAGCCCAGGGCCGTGATCAAAAAACCCTCTCTGGCGTAAAAGTGCCGGTCGGCCTTGCGGCAGAGCAGACACAGCCCGCACCCCAGCAGAGCGGCCACCGCCATGGCGGTGACGATGGCGCGCAGGGCGCCGGTCTCGCCGCAGAGCAGACTGACCACCACGGAGGGGAAGAGGAACAGGCACTCCAGCAAAAGCAGGACGCCCAGCGTCCGGCCGATGATCTTCCGGTTCATTGTCCTGCCTCCTCAGTCCGCGAAGATGCTGTCCAGCTCTGTGACGGCCCGGCCCCCGGCTGTGACCACGATCAGGGTGTCGCCGGGGTAGAAGCAGGTGTCGCCCTTGGGGATGAGGGTCCGGCCCTGGTGGGTGATGCAGGAGATGAGGATGCCGCTTTTCAGCGGGATGTCCCGCAACGCCTGGCCGCAGTGGCGGGTGGCGGGTCCGGCCTGAAACTCCAGGGCCTCGGCCTGGCCGTCCACGATGGGGTGGAGGGCCCGCAGGCCCTCGGCGTCCTTGGCGGTGGACATGGCCCGGATGTAGCGGACGATGTTGGAACAGCACAGGGCTTTGGGGCTGATGATGGAGCCCAGGCCCATCTTGCTGAAGAGCTGGTCGTACTCCAAGCGGTTGACCTTGGTGATGACCTTGCTCACGCCCAGGTGTTGGGCGAACATGGACAGGACCACGTTCTCCTCGTCCATGCCCGTCAGGGTGATGACCGCGTCAAAGCGTTTCAGGCCCTCGGCCTCCAGCACCTCCGGCCGGGAGCCGTCGGCCTCGATGATGGTGGCCTTGGGCAGACGCTCGGCCAGAGAGACGCACCGGGCGTGGTCCCGCTCGATGATCTTCACGGCGATGCCGCTGTCCAGGCACCGGCCCGCCAGATAGAAGGCGATGCGGCTGCCGCCGATGATGAGGAGGCTCTTGACCTTGTGCTCCACCAGCCCCAGGTTCCGCACCAGTTGGGCCAGGTCCTGGACGCCGGCGGTGACAAAGATGGTGTCCCCCGCGCGCAGAACGAAGGAGCCGCCGGGGATGTGGACCTGTCCGTCCCGCTGTACCGCACACACCAGCACCTTGACCCCGGCGATCTCGTAGAGCTTGTGCAAGGGGAGGTCCGCCAGCCGGGAGCCCTCCGCCACCGGCACGGCCACGATCTCCACGCGGCCCTTGGCAAAACTCTCCCGCTTGAGGAAGGAGGGGAACTGGAGCAGTTGGTAGGCCTCCAGCGCCGCGGACTGTTCCGGATTCACCGTGAAAGAGAGGCCCAGCTCGCCCTGCATGGCCACGAGCTGGTCGGCGTACTCCGGGTTGCGGATGCGGGCGATGGTGTGGCCACAGCCCAGCTTTTTCCCGGTGAGGCAGGTCAGCAGATTCAGCTCGTCCAGGCTGGTGGCGGCGATCAGCAGGTCCGCGTTCTGGGCGCCGGCTTCCCGCAGGGTCGCCATGGACGCGCCGTTGCCCACCACGGCCATCACATCCAGCTGCTCCGCGCTCTCGCTGATGACCTGAGGGTCGGAGTCGATGATGGTGACGTTGTGGTCCTCCTGGGAGAGCTGCCCGGCCAGGGCCGCGCCCACTTTGCCGTCGCCTACGATGATGATGTTCATAAAAAACATTCCCGTCCTTTGCCCTGAGATCAGCCCCGCCGCGGCGCCGAAAGCCCTGCCGCCCACGCCGCGGGTCTTTCCTATTATGGCGCCATTTTGTGACAACAGGATACCACGGGCAAGCGGGATTTGCAAGGCATTTTTCCAAGACCTGGACGGCGCGGCCCCGTCTGTCCCGCGGATACGGGGACAGGGCCGCGCCTGGCTGGGCGGAGACTGACTTGGAGAGGGGGAGGGGTAAGTACCGCCGTCCCGCCGGGGACGGCGATGGTTCAGGCGGCGCCTGACCGCTGGATCAGCCCATCCCGCAGGCGCAGTCCACGTCGCCCTGGTCGAACACCGTGGTGGGCACCAGCACATAGGGCTGGTAATCGGCCATGGAGATGGTGGCGGTGGGGATGTCACTCTGACAGCCGCAGCTTCCGCTCTGACAGCCGCAGCCGCAACCGCAGCTTCCGCTCTGGCAGGAGCTCTGCCGGGCGGAGCCGCACCGGTTTTGAGAATAACACATCATGTGTCAGCCTCCGTTCTTCAGTGTTGGAGGAGGACCTCCACAGAGGCAGTCTATGTCTCCGCGCACGAGAACGTGCGCCCCGCCCGGTCAGGCTTCCTTGAGTGTTCCCGCGATCTCCCTGGCTTTGTCCAGCAGTTCGTTTTCCGTCGCGTCCATATGGTTCAGAATGTAGCCGCACATCTCCAGCATATTCTCCTCGGTCTGCAAGGTCATGAAAATGGCCGCTCCCTTCCCGTTGCTTACGCCGCAGGCTTTCATAGCGTCGATCAAGAGCTGTTGCACTTCTGTCACCGCCATATCTGCTTCCCTCCAAATACATTCTCATCAGAGCCCCATCCGCCGTGGCTTTTCCCCGGCAAGCACCCAATCAGTTGCCTCATTCGGTCAGGCTTCCCCGTCTGTCTCCTCCGGCCACGGGCCGTTGGCTTCCCAAATCTCTATTGCCTTCTCAACGCAAGCCTGGGGCGTTGGGTCCTCCGTCAAACTCCGGCACCACGCGAAGAACTCCTGGGCGTTCTCCTCCGTCCCCAGCGTCAGAACTATGGCTGCGGCGTCCTCTTTCGTCCCCTTGATGCTGCCCGTCAGTCTCCCTACTAAGCGCGCTGAATCGTCCGTCATTCCCATAATTGACTTCCTCCATCGTTGTATAGGATACCGCTCCCGGTCAGGCTTCCCCGTCCGTCTCCTTCTCCTCGAAGTCCGGGCAGTCCTCGTCCATCGCCTTGTCCGGGATCCACTTGGGGTACACCTCGCAGGTGAACCGTCCGCGCCACTTCCGGCACTCCTTGCATCTGCCTGTGTTGCTCCCTGGAATAAAGTTGTCCACCAAGTCGTTCGACACCATTTTCCGTTTCCTCCCTCATGTAAATTACGGGCCGCCCCGCCGTTGTTTGCTCTTATCATACCACGCCGCCATGGGTTCCACAAGCCCTCCGGCGGGCGGAGCGGGGCCGGTGGGGGCGGTTTTTGGCGAAAGGGAGGGCGGGGAAAAGAGAGTGTTGCGGAATTGAAAAAAGTGGTGTATAATAGGTAAAGCCTCAGTCCGCCCGGTGGCGGAGCAAGGCCGCACTAGTCGGGGAGTTAGCGGTGCCCTGTACCTGCAACCCGCTACAGCAGGGATGAATCCCGGTCCCCGGACCATTTCTGTGTCGTCTGACCCTCATAAGCGGCGATGAAGGACCGGTCCCACGCAAGGCGGAACCGTGAACCGTGTCAGGTGGGGAACCAAGCAGCACTAAGCGGTCCACCGCTTGTGCCGTGGGGGCGCCGGACCTGAGTTGGCTGTGAGGGTAACGGGCATAGAGGTGGCTTCAAAGGCCGGTGTGCGGCCGTGCTCTTTCACCGGGCGCTTTTTGCGTCGGCCGGAGGCCGGGCGCGTGAGGCAAAACGCTGTGTGGAGGCGCAGGCAATGTATCAGGCCCTATACCGCAAGTACCGCCCCAGGACCTTTACCGACGTGGTGGGCCAGGCCCACATCACCGACACCCTGCGCCGCCAGGTGGCGGAAAACCGCCTGAGCCACGCCTACCTCTTCACCGGCACCCGCGGCACAGGCAAGACCACCTGCGCCAAGATTTTGGCCAAGGCGGTGAACTGCCAGCACCCGGTGGACGGGGACCCGTGCAACGCGTGCGCCGCCTGCAAGGGTCTGGACAGCGGCGCCATTCTGGACGTGCTGGAGCTGGACGCCGCCTCCAACAACAGCGTGGACTACGTCCGGGCCCTCCGGGACGAGGCGGTGTATACCCCAGGCAGCGTGAAAAAGCGGGTCTACATCATCGACGAGGTCCATATGCTCTCCAACGCCGCCTTCAACGCCCTGCTGAAAATTCTGGAGGAGCCGCCGGAGCATCTGATGTTCATTCTGGCCACCACCGAGGTCCATAAGGTCCTGCCCACCATCAAATCCCGCTGTCAGCAGTTCGCCTTCAAGCGCATCCTGCCCGGCGACATCGCCGCGCGGCTGACCTATGTGGCCGGGCAAGAGGGCATCCCGCTGACCCAGGATGGGGCCGACCTGCTGGCCCGCCTGGCCGACGGCGGGATGCGGGACGCGCTGAGCCTGCTGGACCAGTGCCGGGGCCAGGCCGGGGCCATCGACCAGCAGAGCATTGTCGCCGCGCTGGGCATGGCGGGCAATCTGGAGACCGCCAAAATGCTGGAGGAACTGGCCAGAGGGGACACCGCCGGGGCGCTCCGGGACCTGGACCGGCTCTACACCGCGGGCAAGGACGTAAAGACCATGCTGGGAGAGCTGTCCGGCCTCTGCCGGGACCTGCTGATCCGCAAGACAGCGCTCCAGGGCGGCACGGCGCTGCTCACCGGCGGCTATGACGACGTGACCATGCGCGGCCTCTCCGAACAGCTCACCGCGCCCCGCCTCATTCAGATGTTGACGGTGCTTCAGCAGACTGTGGGCGACCTGGCCCGCAGCGGCAACCAAAGGACTGACGCGGAGCTCTGCCTCATCCGCCTGGGCGACCCCAGTCTGGACGGCAGCGCCCTGGGCCTGTCGGCCCGCGTGGCCCAGTTGGAGGCCATGATGGCCTACCCTCCGGCCCGGCCCCAGGGCCAGAGCGCCCCCGCCAAGCAGCCGGAGAGCGCGCCTTTGGGAGAGGACGCCGGGGACGCCCCGCCGCCGGAGGACCCGGAGGGGCCCCGGAACGGGACGGCGGAGCCCTCTCCGCCGGAACCGGCTCCCGCGGCCCCGCCCGCTGGGGCAGAGGATAGGGACTTCTGGCCCGCGCTGCTGCCGGGGCTCAAGCCCCTGCTGTCCCCGGCGGTGTGGCCTTTCGTGTCCAACCCGGCCATGGCCACCGGCGTTCTCAACGGGGACGAGCTGACCCTGGAGGCCAAGGTCAGCGTCACCAAGTCCATGATCGACAAGCCGGAGGTGCTGGACACCATCGCCCGGACCGCCCAGGACCGCCTGGGCCGCCCCATCCGGGTCACGGTCACCGCGCCGGCGCCCACCGCGGGCAATCTGGACGACCTGCTGGCCATGGGCCGGCAGTGGGAATCATAAACAAAAACGCCACATTGAGAAAGGGGAGCGGTTTCCAATGGCAAAGGGATTCAACAGCCGCGGCATGGGCGGCATGGGCGGCGGCATCAACATGAACATGATCAAAAAGGCCCAGAAGATGCAAGAGGATATGCAGCGGATGCAAGAGGAACTGGAGGCCGCCTCCTACACCGCCGCCGCCGGCGGCGGCGTGGTCTCCGCCGTGGTCTCCGGCAAGAAAGAGCTGACCGGGCTCACCATCGACCCGGAGGCGGTGGACCCGGAGGATGTGGAGATGCTCCAGGACCTGATCATCGCCGCTGTGAACCAGGCCCTGCGGGCCGCCGACGAGGCCGCCGCCCAGGGGATGCAAAAGCTCACAGGCGGTCTGAACCTGCCGTTCTGACCCTGCGGAAAAGAGGCGCCCGTGGCGCCCTGCGGCGCGAAACGCCGCGAGGCTTTTTTGACAGACGAAAGGCGGTCCACATCTCAGATGTGGACCGCCTTTGTCTGGTACGGCTGAAGGGATTCGAACCCCCGACCTACTGGTTCGTAGCCAGTCACTCTATCCAGCTGAGCTACAGCCGCGTGCGCCGCCCCTGCGGACAGCTTACTTATGTTAGCACACTTCCGCTGGAAATGCAAGGGATTTTTTCAAACTTTTCTCCAGGAGCAAAAAAAGTGTTGACAGTCCGGCTTTGTCATGGTAATATAATGCTTGCGCCGAGCGGTGAACGCTCCGCGCCCGATTTGCGCGAGTGGTGGAATTGGTAGACTCGCTGGCTTCAGGTGCCAGTGTTCGCAAGGACGTGCGGGTTCGACTCCCGCCTCGCGCACCACGAAAAAAGACACACCTTTCGGTGTGTCTTTTTTTGCCGCGCTCAGTGGGGCAGCTTGTCCGCCACCATGCTGGCGGCGTCCTCGGCCACGCGGCCCATCTGCTTGACGGTCTTTTGGGCGGTGTGCTTGATGTTCTTTTCGTTTTTCATCATGGTGGCCCCTACGGCGGCTCCCGCCACCATGCCAAGGCCGATGCCTTTCAAAAACGGATGTCCTGTCATGGGTATCCCTCCTTCGTCCACCTTAGTATGGCCCAAATTCGCAAAAAATCCATTGCGTATTGCCGTCAATTTCTGTATAATAAAAGTAGTATGCGCGAACACCAGGTAGAAAGGGGGCGCGGGTGTGAAGCTCTTGCTCAGGCAGGGCCGGTTCGTGGACCCGGTCGGCGGCATCGGCGGCGTCATGGACATCCTGCTGGAGAACGGCCGCGTGGTCCTCATCGCCAGCTCCATCCACGAGCCGGACGCCCAGGTGCTGGACCTGAAGGGATATGTGGTCTGCGCCGGGCTGGTGGATATGCACGTCCACTTCCGGGACCCTGGCCTCACCCACAAGGAGACCGTGGAGACAGGCCGGGCGGCGGCGGCGGCGGGCGGCGTCACCGCTGTGGCCTGTATGCCCAACACAAAGCCCGTGGCCGACAGCCCGGAGACCATTCGCTACATTCTGGAAAAGGCCAAGGGGCCCGGACCCCATGTGTTCCCCATCGGCGCGCTGACCATAGGGGAGGCGGGGCAGACCCTCACCGACTCCAAGGCGCTGCGGCAGGCCGGGGCGGTGGCTCTGTCGGACGACGGCGTGCCGGTCCAGAGCGCCAACATCATGCGCGACGGCCTGATCCTGGCCTCGCGGCAGAGCATGGCCGTCCTGTCCCACTGCGAGGACGCGGACCTGGTGAAAAACTACGCCGTCAACGAGGGCCCGGTGTCCAGGACCCTGGGCATCCCCGGCCGGCCCGCCATCGCCGAGGAGCTGATGGTGTGCCGGGACGCGATGCTGGCCGAGGAGACGGGCTGCGCGGTCCACATCTGCCATGTCTCCACCGCCCGGAGCGTGGACATCATCCGCCGGTACAAGCGCCGGGGCGTGAAGATCACCTGCGAGACCTGTCCCCAGTATTTCTCGCTGACCGAGGACGAGGTGCTGGCCCAGGGGTCCCTGGCCCGGGTCAACCCGCCCCTCCGCACCAAGGCCGACGTGGAGGGCATCATTCAGGGTCTGCGGGACGGCACCATCGACGCCATCGTTACCGACCACGCGCCCCACGCGGCGGAGGAGAAGGCCAGGCCGCTCACCGAAGCCCCCAGCGGCATGGTGGGGCTGGAGACCTCCCTGGCCGTGACCCTGACATACCTCTACCATACCGGCAAGCTGACCCTGCCGGACATTTTGCGGAAGATGACCCTGAACCCGGCGGCCATTCTCCGGCTCCCAGTGGGGCGGCTGGCCGTGGGCGGCGCCGCCGACGTCACCGTCTTTGACCCCAACGAGACCTGGACGGTGGAGCCGGAGAAATTCCAGTCCAAGTCCCGCAACACGCCCTTTGCCGGGCGCGCGCTGAAGGGGAAGGTCAAATATACCATCGTGGACGGCCAGATCGTCTACCGGGGATAAAAAAGGAGAATACATATGTCGTTTGACGCGCTGCAAGAGAAGATACGCAAGCTGAAAAACCCCACCGTGGCCGGATTGGACGCCCGGCTGGAGTACATCCCGCCCCAGCTGGTAGCCGGGTGCTTTGAAAAGTACGGCGAGACCCTGGAGGGGGCGGCCCAGGCGGTGTACCGCTACAACTGCGATCTGATGGACGCCCTCCAAGGGGTGGTCCCCGCCGTCAAGCCCCAGGCGGCCTACTACGAGCTGCTGGGCTGGCCCGGCGTCAAGGCCCTGGCGGACACCATCCAGTATGCCCACGACAAGGGCTACTACGTCATCGCCGACATCAAGCGCGGCGACATCGGCTCCACCGCCCAGGCCTACGCCGAGGGCTGGCTGGGCAAGAGCAAGGTGGGCGAGCGGGCCTTCGCCCCCTTTGACGCCGACTGCGTCACCATCAACGGCTACATGGGCTCGGACGCCATCCTGCCCTTCCTGAACATCGCCAAGGAAGAGGGAAAGGGCGTGTTTTTGCTGGTCAAGACCTCCAACCCCTCCTCCGGGGAGCTCCAGGACATGATCGCCGGAGACCGCCAGGTCTACACGGTCATGGCCGACCTGTGCGCCCGGCTTGGCAAGGGCACAGAGGGGGAGAGAGGGTATCAGACCCTGGGCGCGGTGGTGGGGGCCACCTATCCCGCCGAGCTCAGGGAACTGCGCCGCCGCATGGAGCGCACCTTCTTCCTGGTCCCCGGCTACGGCGCCCAGGGCGGCACCGCCGAGGACGTGCGCCACGCCTTTGACCGCTACGGCTGGGGCGCCATCGTCAACTCCTCCAGGGGCATCCTCTGCGCCTGGAAGAAGATGGAAAACGGGGCGGAAAATTACCAGGACGCCGCCCGCCAGGCCGCCGAGGCCATGCGTGACGACATCAAGAAATACGTCACCATTGTGTAAAGGGGTGTGACTATGCCCGTGCAACAGAGCTGTAAGCTGGTCTCCAAGGTCCCGGTGGGGCCGGGCGCCTGGCAATTTGTGCTGGAGGCGGGGGAGATGGTGGACAAGACCTTCCGCGCTCCGGGCCAGTTTGTCCACATCCGCTGTGGCGAGCCCCGGCTCCTGCGCCGCCCCATCTCCGTGTGCGCCTGTCAGAGTGACGTCCCGGAGGACCTGCTGAGCGTCGTCTTTGAGGTCCGGGGCCAGGGCACCGCGTGGCTGGCGGAGCGGGAAGAGGGGGACAGCCTGGACGTGCTGGGGCTGTTGGGCAACGGCTTCCAGATGGAGCGCGAGGGCCGCTATCTGCTGGCCGGCGGCGGCATCGGCGTGCCCCCGCTGTACGGCTGCGCCCAATTCTGCGGCGGCAGGGCGGTGGCGGTGCTGGGTTTCCGCAGCGCCCAGCGGGCCATTTTGCTGGAGCCCTTTGGAAAAGCCTGTGAAGATGTTCGCCTTTACACCGATGACGGAAGCCTTGGCGCTACGGGATTTGTGGCCGATGGGGTCCGGGCGGTGCTTGACAAGGATAAGAACTTTACAGCGATTTTGGCCTGCGGGCCCAAGCCCATGCTTCGTGGGGTGGCGGCGGCGGCCGGGGAATACGGCGTCCCCTGCCAGGTCTCCATGGAGGAGCGCATGGCCTGCGGCGTGGGGGCCTGTCTGGGCTGTGCCATCCAGATGGCGGACGGGACGATGAGGCACGTCTGCAAGGACGGCCCGGTATTTGACGCCCAGGAGGTGGACTGGAATGTCTGAGGTGGACCTGTCTGTCACCCTGGCCGGCGTGCGGCTGAAAAACCCCATCGTCCCCGTGTCGGGGACCTTTGGCTTTGGACGGGAATACGGCCAGTATTTTGACCTGGAGCGGCTGGGCGGTATGTGCGTCAAGGGCCTCACCCTGCACCCCCGGAACGGCAACCCGCCCCCTCGCGTGGCCGAGACGCCCATGGGGATGCTCAACTCCGTGGGGCTGCAAAACCCCGGCGTGGAGGCGTTTTTGGCCCAGGAGTGGCCCCGGCTGCGGGAGCTGGACACAGTGACCATCGCCAACATCTCAGGCAACACCCCCGCCGAGTACGGCCAGATGTGCGAAATGCTCTCCGCCGCGGGGGTCCCTTTGATCGAGGTCAACGTCTCCTGCCCCAACGTGAAGGCCGGCGGCCTGGCCTACGGCACCCGGCCCGACCTGGCGGCGGAGGTGACGCGGGAGGCCAAGGCCCACGCGGGCCGGACCCCGGTGATGGTCAAGCTCTCGCCCAACGTCACCGACATCGCCGGGATCGCCCGCGCCGTGGCCGACGCCGGGGCCGACGCCATCAGCCTCATCAACACCCTGCGGGGGATGCGGATCGACACGGAGACCCGTCGGCCCATCCTGCGGATGAACACCGGCGGCCTGTCCGGGCCGGCGGTCCTGCCCGTGGCCCTTCGCATGGTGTGGGAGGTCCACAGCGCCGTGGACCTGCCCATCCTGGGCATGGGCGGCGTGTCCGACGCGCTGACCGCCGTGGAGATGCTGTTGGCGGGGGCCACCGCCGTGGGCATGGGCAGCGCCATCTTCGCCGACCCCATGGCGCCGGTCAAGACCATCCAGGGTCTGGAGGACTGGTGCGCCGAACACGGCGTATCCGCCGTCCGGGAACTCACCGGCGGCGTGCGGCCCTGGTAAAACCGAGAGGAAGAGAGACTATGACCCGAATTTACCTCATACGCCACGCGGAGGCGGAGGGCAACCTCTACCGCCGCAGCCAGGGGCAGTACGACTCCCTGGTCACAGACCGGGGCCTGCGGCAGATCGCGGCCCTGGAGGAGCGATTCCGGGACGTGGCGGTGGACGCGGTGTACGCCAGCGACCTCTACCGCACCCAAAAGACCGCCGCGGCGGTGACACGGACCCACGGCCTGGCCCTGGAGACCGATCCGGGTCTGCGGGAAGTGGACCTGGGCTGTTGGGAGAACCTGCCCTGGGGCGAGATCGCCCACCGGGACCCGGAGCAGCTGGGCTATTTCAACGCCAATGACCCCCGCTGGGCCGTGGCGGGCAGCGAGACCTTTCCCGCCCTGCGGCGGCGGATGGTGGACACCCTCACCAAGCTGGCCCGGCGGCACGAGGGGCAGACCATCGCCGTGGTCACACACGGCATGGCCCTTCGCAACCTGATGACCGCGCTGGCGGGCCGCCCCGTGGAGGAGGGGGCCCAGACGCCCCACTGCGACAACACCGGCGTCAGCCTTGTGGAGTACCGACCCGGCGCCTGGACCATCCTGTTCCAAAACGACAACAGCCACCTCTCCGGCGACCTGTCCACCTTTGCCCAGCAGCAGTGGTGGCGGCCCGGCGTGGGCTTTACCGCCGACGCCAACTTCCGCTACCGGACGCTGGACCCGGTGGGGGAGGGGGAGTTCTACTACCGGTGCAGAAAGGACGCCTGGGTCGTCATCCACGGCTCCTTGGACAAATTTGACGGCGAGGGCTTTTTGCGCGACGCCCAGTACCAGGCGCGGCAGAGCCCGGAGGCGCTGTGGCTGGCCCTGCTGGGCGACAGGCCCGCGGGTCTTGTCCAGCTGGACATCCCCACCGCCAGGGCCCAGGGCTACGGGCCCGTGCCCTTCCTCTACCTGCTGCCGGAGTACCGGGGCCGGGGCCTGGGCGTGCAGCTCATCGGCCAGGCGGTCAGCGTGTTCCGGGACCTGGGCTGTGACCGGCTGCGTCTGCGCTGCGCGCCGGACAACGCCGTCGCCCAGCGGTTTTACACCAGATACGGCTTTTACAAGATCGGGGAAGCGGCGGGCAGCCGGGTCCCCCTGGACTATTTGGAGAAGTACATTGGATTTGAACGCTGAAGATTTTCTGCCCGTGTCCAAGGCGGACATGGACGCCCGCGGCTGGGCGGGCTATGATTTTCTGGTCATCACCGGGGACGCCTATGTGGACCACCCCTCCTTTGGCACGGCCATCATCGCCCGGCTGCTGGAGGCGGAGGGCTACCAGGTGTGCGTCTGCGCCCAGCCCGACTGGAACTCCCCCGACTCCCTTGCCGCCTACGGACGGCCCCGGCTGGGCGTGCTCCTCTCGGCGGGGAACCTGGACTCCATGGTGGCCCACTACACCGTGGCCAAGCGCCGCCGCTCCTCCGACGCCTATTCCCCGGGAAATCGGACGGGTCTGCGGCCCGACAGGGCCGTCATCGTCTACGCCAACCTGGCCCGCCGGGCCTTTGGGAACGTCCCTGTGGTCATCGGCGGGCTGGAGGCGTCCCTGCGCCGCTTCGCCCACTACGACTACTGGGAGGACAAGGTCCGCCGCAGTGTCCTGGTGGACAGCGGCGCGGACCTGCTCACCTACGGCATGGGGGAGCGGGCCACCCTGGAGATCGCCGCCAGACTGCGCTCCGGCACCCCCATCGGCGAGATCCACGACGTGCGGGGCACGGCCTTTCTCACCGCCGACCCCGGCGCGTGCGTCTACCCCAAGGTCCTCTGCGCCTCTTTCGAGGAGGTGGCGGGGGACAAGCGGGCCTACGCCCAGGCCACCATGCTCCAGTACCAGGAGCACGACCCCGTGGTGGGTCGGGCCATCCTCCAGCCCCACGGGGACCGCTTCCTGGTGGTCAACCCTCCTGCCATGCCCCTGACCACGGCAGAGCTGGACCGGGTGGCGGAGCTGCCCTACGTCCGGGAGCCCCACCCCATGTACGACGCGCTGGGCGGCGTGCCCGCCATCGAGGAGGTCCGCTTTTCCATCTGCCACAACCGGGGCTGTTTTGGCGCCTGCAACTTCTGTTCCCTGGCCTTTCACCAGGGGCGGATGGTCACTTCCCGCAGTCACCAGAGCGTGTTGCGGGAGGCCCAGCTGCTCATCCGACACCCAGGCTTCAAGGGCTACATCCACGACGTGGGCGGCCCCACGGCCAACTTCCGCCGTCCGGCCTGTCAGAAGCAGTGCAAGGCGGGGCTGTGCAAAAACCGGGCGTGTCTCGCTCCCACGGCCTGCCCCAACCTGGACGCCGACCACGCCGACTACCTGAAGCTCCTGCGGGAACTGCGGGCCCTGCCTGGGGTCAAAAAGGTATTCATCCGCTCCGGCATCCGTTTCGACTATCTGCTCCAGGACAAGAGCGGCGCCTTTTTGCGGGAACTGGTGGAGCACCACGTCTCCGGCCAGCTGAAGGTGGCGCCGGAACACTGCGTGGACAGTGTGCTGGACTACATGGGCAAGCCCCACATCGCCGTCTACGAAAAATTCCGCCAGAAGTACGACTCCCTCAACAAAAAATACGGCAAGGAGCAGTACCTGGTGCCCTACCTCATGTCCTCCCATCCGGGCTGTACCCTGGACGACGCGGTGGAGCTGGCCTGCTGGCTCAACCACTCCGGCCGCCAGCCCGAACAGGTCCAGGACTTCTACCCCACGCCGGGCACCCTCTCCACCTGTATGTACCACACCGGCCTGGACCCCCGCACCATGGAGCCGGTGTTCGTGCCCCGCTCCGCCCACGAAAAGGCCATGCAGCGGGCCCTGATGCAGTGGAAGCGGCCGGAGAAGCGGCCCCTGGTGCTGGAGGCCCTGCGGCTCACCCACCGCCAGGACCTGATCGGCTACGGCAAGGAGTGCCTCCTGCGGCCGGACAGGCCCCAGACCCGGCGCCCGCCGGAGCGGGGCAGAGGGCCTAAGGAGCGGGGCGGCGGCGCCAAGACGCCCTTCAAGCCCAAACCCGCAGCCGCCAAACCCGCCAAGCGCAAGGCGGGCTGGGCCAAGCCCAAGCCCAAAGCTGGCGGGAGACGCAAGGGGAAATAATCTACAAAAAGGTGAAAAATGCGAAAAACCCTTGCTTTCTCTGGATGGATGGGCTATAATAGACCCTCAAGCGGAGGACCGCCGCTTGCCGGAGAAAGACCGGGAAAGGAGACGCCATGAAGACAGCCATTGTGACCGACAGCAACAGCGGCATTTTCCCAGAGCAGGGAAAGGAACTGGGCATTTTTATCCTGCCCATGCCGGTGATCCTGGATGGCAAGACCTACTTTGAAGGGGTGGATCTGACCCATCAGGAATTTTATCAGCGCCTGGCCGACGGAGCCGACGCCACCACCTCTCAGCCCTCCCCCGCGGACGTGGAGGCCATGTGGAACAGCGTTTTGGCCCAGGGCTTTGACCAGATCGTCCACATCCCCATGTCCAGCGGCCTCAGCGCCTCGTGCGCCACCGCCCAGGGCCTGGCCGCCGACTTTGACGGCAAGGTCCAGGTGGTGGATAACCACCGGGTCTCCGTCAGCCAGTACGACGGGGTAATGGACGCCATCGCCTTGGCCAAGGAGGGTCTGGACGCCGCCGCCATCCGGGAGCAGTTGGAGGCCGGCGGCATGGATTCTGTGATCTACCTGGGTGTGGACACCCTGAAATACTTTAAGAAAAACGGCCGCTGTACCGCCGCTACCGCGGCGCTGGGCACCGTGCTGAACATCAAGCCCCTCTTGAAGTGCGACGGCGAGCGCTTTGACGCCATCGCCAAGGTCCGCGGCGTCGCCAACTGCCGCAAGCAGGCCGTGGAGATGGGGGCCAAGGCCGCGGCGGAGATGCTGGCCAAGGGCTGGAGCGTCAGCGTGGGCGTGGCCAGCAGTTTCCAGGACCCGGAGGAGGAGGCCAGCTGGGTGGAGCAGATCCAGACCGCGATGCCCCAGGGAGTGGCCCTCCACTATGAGCCCCTGTCCTTCTCCGTCATCTGCCACACCGGGCCGGACGCCTTTGGCCTGAGCGCCAGCCGCCGTCTGCGGCTGTAATTTACGGTCAAAAGCCTCTGAAACCCTAGGGTTTCAGAGGCTTTTGATTTTTTTCGGCCCGCTGCAGCGCACGCCCTGTCAGCAGATCAGCGTGCCCACCTGGTAGACCAGCAGACTTACCACATAGGCACAGCCGATCTGCCACGCCGCGGAAAACAGGGTCCACCGCAGGCTGTTCATCTCCCGGTACATGGTGGACATGGCCGCCACGCAGGGGATATACAGCAGTACGAACACCAAAAAGGCGTAGGCCGCCACCGGGGAGGCGAAGGTCCCCGCCAGCGCCGCCGCCACCGACGCGCCGGAGGCGCCGATGGAAAAGCCGTAGAGCAGGCTCAGAGTGGACACCACCGCTTCCTTGGCCACCAGGCCCGTCAGCAGGGCCACCGCCGCCTGCCACACGCCAAAGCCCAGAGGCGCCAGGGCCGGGGCGATCACCGCGCCAAAGCGCCCCAGGTAGCTCCGGTCCGCGCTCTCCGCCATGGTGAGGCCCGGCCCGAAGAACTGGAGGAACCACAGCACGATGCTCATGCACAAGATCAGCGTCCCCGCCTTCACCAAAAAGCCCCGGACCTTCTCCCATACATGGCCGGCGCAGTTGCGGAAGGTGGGCAGACGGTAGGGAGGAAGCTCCAAAAGAAAGGCGGCGGGCTCGCCCCGAAAGACCACCTTTTTGAAGAATATCCCCGACAAGATGGCGCAGAAAAGGCCCAGGATGTAGAGGGAAAAGACCACCAGGCCCGCGTATCCGGGGAAAAAGGCCGCCGAGAGCAGGCCGTACACCGGCAGCCGGGCCGAGCAGGACATAAAGGGCACCAGCAGCATGGTCATCCGCCGGTCCTTGTCCCGCTCCATGGTCCGCGCCCCCATAATGGCGGGCACGGTACAGCCAAAGCCCATGAGCATGGGGATAAAAGCTTTCCCGCTGAGGCCGAACCGCCGCAGCAGCCGGTCCATGATAAAGGCGGCACGGGCCATATAGCCCGAATCCTCCAAAATGGACAGAAAGAGGAACAGCAGGGCGATCTGGGGCAGAAAGACCAGCACGCCGCCCACGCCGCCGATGACGCCATCCACCACAAGGCTCACCAGCCACGGCGACGCCCCGGCCCTCTCCAGCCAGCCCTGGACCAAGGGAGAGAGGCCGTCGCCGATCAGGGCCTCCACGCCGTCGGAGAGGAAGGAGCCCACGGGTCCGAAGGTGACGGCGAAAATGAAGAGCATGGTCAAAAGGAAGATGGGCACGGCAAAGACCTTGTGGGTGACGATGGAGTCGATCTTGTCCGAGGTGGTCATGGCGTCGGGCCTCATGCCCTTTTTCACCGCCACCGTGACCACCTGGCTGATGAACTGGTAGCGGCTGTCCGCCACCAGAGTTTCCCGGTCGCCCAGGGCGTAGGCGCCCTCATACTCCTGGACGATGTGCTCCAGCTTCCAGCGGGTCTCCTCGTCCAGCTTCAGAGCGGCCTCGACCCTGTCATCCCCCTCCAGCAGTTTGATGGCCGTCCAGTGGGCGGGCAGTCCGGCGGCGTAGGCCCGGTCATGGATGAGCTCGCCCACGCGGTGGTGGATCTGGTGGGTGAAGTCGTCATAGAGGTCGTCGGGCTCCAGGGTGAAGCCGGAGTGGACGGCCTTGTGGGCGAGTTTCAGCAGTTGGTCCACATTTTTGCCCGAGCGGGCCGTGATGGGCACCACAGGTACTCCCAGGGCGCGGGAGAGACGGTCGAGGTCGATCTTGTCCCCGTGCTTTTCCACCTCGTCCATAAAGTTCAGCGCCACCACCATGGGTTTTTCCAGCTCCAGGAGTTGGACGGTCAGGTAGAGATTCCGCTCCAGATTGGTGGCGTCCACGATGTTGATAATGGCGTCGGGGCCATCCTCCACGATAAAATTCCGGGCCACGATCTCCTCCATGGAGTAGGGCGACAGGGAGTAGATGCCCGGCAGGTCCACGATGGTCACTGTCCGGCCCTCCACCGTGGCCAGGCCCTCTTTTTTCTCCACCGTGACCCCCGGCCAGTTGCCCACATACTGGTTGGAGCCGGTGAGGGCGTTGAACAGCGTGGTCTTGCCGCAGTTGGGGTTGCCCACCAGGGCCAGTTTCATCTCCCGGACCTCGTGGGCCTCCGGGTCGGCGGCCTGGCGGTGCTCGGTGTGTTCGTGCTTGTGGGCCAGGGCCATGCGGCGCAGGGTCTCGCCGTCGGGGATGGGCTGGACCATGCCCTGGCGGGTCCTCCTTGGGCTTTTAGGCGCCTGGTCCGGCGGACAGAGGGTCACACAGCGGGCGTCCTCTTTCCGCAGGGACAGCTCGTAGCCCCGCAGGGTCAACTCCAGCGGGTCGCCAAAGGGGGCCACCTTTCGCAAGGTGACTTTCACGCCGGGCGTAAGCCCCATATCCACCAGCCGCCGCTTCACCGGGCCCTTGTGACTGCCCACGGTGCGGATGACGCCGCTCTGTCCTGGGCTGAGCTGATCCAGGGTCCGTTCCGCCTGGGCGCTTTGCGCTGCCATTTGCCATTCCTCCTCAGGGGAAAACCTGCGCGCGGCCTCCAAAGGCGCCGCGGCCGCTCTGGGGCTATTATACAATGCCGGTCCACCTCTGGCAAGAGCCGGAGGCCATGCACCGCGGGAAAAATTCGTCATAGATTGGACTGACGGGCGTAGTGCGCCCGCTGAACCAGTGGAGGTGATACCGATGGAAGGAACACGCGTGTTATCAGACCTGCGCCCCGGCGAGGGCGCCGTGGTCTGCGGTCTGACAGGCGCCGGGGAAGTCCGCCGGCGGCTTCAGGATATTGGATTGATCCAGGGCACGGCGGTGGTATGCCTGGGGACCAGCCCTCTGGGCGACCCCACCGCGTACCGCGTCCGCGGCGCTGTGATGGCCCTGCGGCGCAAGGACGCGGCGGGGGTGGAGGTGGCGGGGTGAGGGCGGAGCGCGTCATTGCCCTGGCGGGCAATCCCAATGTGGGCAAGTCCACCATCTTCAACGCCCTCACCGGCCTTCGCCAGCACACGGGCAACTGGCCGGGCAAGACCGTGGCCAACGCCAGGGGCAGCTTCACCCACCAGGGCCGGGACTACCAGCTGGTGGACGTGCCGGGGTGCTACTCCCTGCTGGCCCACTCCGCCGAGGAGGAGGTGGCCCGCGACTTTCTCTGCTTTGGCGGGGCCGACGCCGTGCTGGTGGTGTGCGACGCTACCTGCCTGGAGCGAAACCTGAACCTGACCCTGCAGATCCTAGAGGTCACGAACCGCGTGGTGGTGGCGGTCAACCTGATGGACGAGGCCCGGCGCAAGGGGCTGGAGGTGGACCTGCCGCTGTTGTCGGAGCGGCTGGGCGTGCCTGTCATCGGCACGGCGGCCCGCGGCGGAGAGGGCCTGGACCAGCTGTTGGACGCCTTGGCGGACGTCTGCGACCGGCCGCCGCGTCAGGCCCCGGCGGTGGACTACCCCGCCTACATAGAAGAGGCCGTGGCCCGGCTGGAGCCCAGTCTGGAGAAGCTGTGTCAAGGGAAAACCCTTTCCACCCGCTGGACCGCGCTGCGGCTGCTGGAAGGGGAGGGGACCATCCTCCGTGGCGTCAACGCCCATCTGGCCCTGGACCTGTCCCGCCAACCGGAGGTGGAGGCGGCCCTGGACAAGATATTCCGCGCCTGGGCCGTCCGGGGCATGGGTAGGGACGCCGCCGGCCAGGCCATCGCCACGGCAGTGGTGCGCCAGGGCGAGACCTTGTGCCGCGATGTGGTCCGCTCCCGCAGGGCCCGGCCCGACCGGCTGGACCGCCGTCTGGACCGGCTGTTCACCAGCCGCTGGACCGGCTTTCCCATCATGCTTTTGATGCTGCTGGGCATTTTTTGGCTCACCATCGTGGGGGCCAACTACCCCTCCGCGGTGCTGTCGGCCTGGCTCTTCGCCCTGGAAGATGGTCTGGCCAACGCCTTTACAGCCCTTGGGATACCTGGGCTCGTCACCGATGTCCTCATCCACGGCGGCTACAAGGTCATGGCCTGGGTGGTGGCGGTGATGCTGCCGCCCATGGCCATTTTCTTCCCGCTGTTCACACTGCTGGAGGACTTTGGCTACCTGCCGCGGGTCGCTTTCAACCTGGACCGCTGTTTCCAGGCCAGCAGAGCCTGCGGCAAACAGGCGCTGACCATGTGCATGGGGATCGGCTGTAACGCCGCCGGCGTCACCGGCTGCCGCATCATCGACTCGGCCAGAGAGCGGCTGATCGCCATTCTGACCAACACCTTCATGCCCTGCAACGGCCGCTACCCCACCATGATCTCCATGATCGCCCTCTTTCTTGCCGCGGGCGGCGCCGTGGGCTCCTTTGCGGGGGCGCTGATGCTGGTGGGGGTGATCCTGCTGGGGGTGGGCATGACCCTGCTGGTGTCCCGCCTCTTGTCGGCCACGGTGCTCCGGGGCGTCCCCTCCTCTTTCACCCTGGAGCTGCCGCCCTATCGTAGACCCCAGGTGGGCAAGGTCATCGTCCGCAGTGTGGTGGATCGCACCCTGCGGGTGCTGGGCCGGGCCGTGATGACGGCGGCCCCGGCGGGGGTGCTGATTTGGATCTGCGCCAACGTCACCGTGGGCGGGGCCACTGTCCTGGCCCACATCACCGGCTTTCTGGAGCCGCTGGGCAGGGCTTTGGGCATGGACGGGGTGATCCTGACCGCCTTTCTGCTGGGCCTGCCCGCCAACGAGATCGTGGTGCCCATCATGGTCATGGCTTATCTGGCCCAGGGCAGCCTGGTGGCGATGGAGGGGAGCGCGTTGCTGGCGGTCTTTTCCGCCAACGGCTGGACCTGGACCACGGCGGTGAGCGTCATCCTCTTCTCCCTGCTGCACTGGCCCTGCGCCACCACCTGCCTCACCATCCGCAAGGAGACGGGCTCGTGGCGGTGGACGGCCCTGGCCGTGGCCATCCCCACCGTCTGCGGCGTGGTGGTGTGCGCCCTGTTCCACCTTCTCTGCCTGGCCCTTGGCTGGGCGTAAAAACATTGTCACAGAAGCGGCGAGGCCGCTTCTGTGACAATTTTTCGCGGCCCGCTGCAGCGCACGGCCCGGCCACCTCGGTGGCCGGGCCGCACGTTTGCGGGCCGAGAGGTATTTTTTATGTGTCTTTCGCGCCTTACGGCGCGAAACTCTGCGAGGCCTTTGACAAACTGAAAGGGCGGCCCAGGCGGGCCGCCCTTTCAGTTGGTCACTGTACGGTGTGTCGTTTCAGGTAGTCCGCCATGACCTGGTATTGTCCTGCGGTGACGTGGACCCCGTCGGTGGACTTCTCCGAGGGGAGGTAGCCCTCGCTGTCGGCAAAGCAGGAATAGAGGTCCAGGTAGAAGCACTCCTTGTCCTGGGCCACCTCCAGCAGAGCGGCGTTGAGGCGGGTGACGTTTTCTTTGTTGAACGGCCCGGAGCTGGACTTGTTGCGGGTGGTGGGGGTCAGGTTCATCAGGTAGATGGGCACGTCCTCGCCCTGGATGTTCCGCACCGTGTCGATGATCTCGCCCATGTTCTCCTTGTAGGAGTTGGAGGAGATGCTGATCTCGTTGACGCCCAGCATGATATAGACCTTGCCGAACTCCCGCTGGGACAGGCCCTGCTCCAGCGTGCCCGTGCCGCCGTCGGGCAGGTCGAACTTCTTGTACCCCAGCGTCCCCGCGGCGGAGAGGCCGGTGGAGGTGAAGTAGTGGATGTTGGCCTTGACCTTGGCAAAGCCCTCAAAGCCCTCCATCAGCGAGTGGCCGATGATGCAGCTGTCGTCGAACCACTCGTCGCCCACCGGCTCGCTCTCAGGCACGGGGCTCGCGTAGTCGTAGCCCGCCGGGCCGTGGCCGCCGGAGGCCGGGGACTGGCACGCGCCGAGGAACAGCGACAGGGCCGTGACCGAGGCGGTCAGGATGCTGGCAAAGGCCTTCGCCATGGAAACGCACCTCCGTGGTAAAAAATTCGGGGCAGGGCCCCGGATCGGGCAAAGAGCGCAAGCAAGCCTGTAAGCCGGGTTCTGTCCTTTAAGACAGCCATCTATCTAGGCGCGCTGTTGCCAACGCGCTCAAGCCGCCTCCCCGGGACGGCCGGGCCGGCCTTGTGTCCCTCCACGGCGTTGCTCCGGATAGAGTTTACAGCGGTGGGCTGTTACCAGTCCATCGGGCGGGCTCTTACCTCCGCCTTTCCATCCTTACTGGCGGGTGTGGGCCCAGGGCCCATCCTTCGCCAGCGGTATCTCTCTGTTGCACTTTTCCTGGGGTCACCCCCGGCGGGCGTTACCCGTTATCCTTGCCCTGTGGAGCCCGGACTTTCCTCATGGACGCCCCTTTGGAGACGTCCACGCGGCTGTCCAGCTTGCTTGCCCTGTTATTTTAGCCCATCTTTCCCACCTTGTCAAATCGCTTTTCTTGGGATATAATAGCCAGGTGTATCTTTTGGAAATGAGGGAAGCAGATGGAAACGAGCCTGCAGAGGTATTTTCAGACATTTTCCGGCAAGACCGTGGCGGTTTTGGGCGCGGGAGTGAGCAACAAGCCCCTCATCGCCCTCCTGCTGGCGTCGGGCGTGGACCTGACCATCCGGGACCGGAGCCCGCGGGAGAGTTTTGACGGCGCTCTGGTGGCCCGCTGGGAGGGCCAGGGCGCCCGGCTGCGGCTGGGTGAGGACTACCTGGAGGACTTGACCGAGGACGTGATCTTCCGCTCGCCGGGCATCATGCCCCACACGCCCCAGCTCGCGGCGGCGGTGGCGCGGGGAGCGGAGCTCACCTCCGAGATGGAGGCGTTTTTCCAGCTGTGTCCCTGTCCCATCCTGGCCGTGACAGGCAGCGACGGAAAGACCACCACCACCACCATCATCGCCGGACTGCTGAAGGCCGCGGGCCGCACCGTCTGGGTGGGCGGCAATATCGGCACGCCCCTTCTGGACCGGGTAGACGAGATGCGCCCGGACCATCTGGCGGTGCTGGAGCTCAGCTCTTTCCAGCTGATGACCATGACCCGGAGCCCCCACATCGCCGTTGTCACCAACGTATCCCCCAACCACCTGGACAAGCACACCGACATGGACGAGTATGTGGCCGCCAAGGGCAACCTGCTGGCCCACCAAGCCCACGGTGACCGGGCCGTCTTGAACTTTGACGACCCCATCGCCGCCTCCTTTGCCCGGACCGCGCCTGGAGACGTGGTCTGGTTCAGCCGACAGGGAACGCCGGAGGGGGAGGCCGTCTTTTGTCAGGACGGCGCCATCTGGGTCCGGGACGGCCAGGGGTTGCGGGCTGTCTTGGAGCGCCGGGACATCCTCTTGCCCGGCGAGCACAACGTGGAAAACTACATGGCGGCCATCGCCGCAGTCAAGGACATGGTGGAGGCCGACGCCATCCGGGACTTCGCCCGGAATTTTGGCGGCGTGGAGCACCGCATCGAGCTGTGCGGCGTGATCCGCGGCGCCCGGTGGTACAACGACTCCATCGGCACCAGCCCCACCCGTACCATCGCGGGGCTGCGCTCCTTTGACCAAAAGGTCATCCTCATCGCCGGCGGATACGACAAGCACATCCCCTTTGACGACCTGGGCCCTGAGATCGTCGAGCGTGTAAAGCTGCTCCTCTTGACAGGGGACACCGCCGGAAAGATCCGCGCCTGCGTGGAAAACGCCCCCGGCTACGACCCGTTGGCCACCCCCATCGTGGAGACCGACGACCTGGCCGGAGCGGTGGAGGCGGCCTACGCCGCGGCGGGAGAGGGCGATGTGGTGATCCTGAGCCCGGCCTGCGCGGCCTTTGACCGATTCAAGAATTTCATGGAGCGGGGCCGGGTGTTCAAGGAGCTGGTCCACCGGCTCCAGGAGAGGGAGTGACCGGGCGTGGAGGTCTGGAACGCGCTGGAGCGGTTGACATCGGAGCAGGGGCCGTCGGGCTTTGAGGGCTCTGTGGCCCGGACGGCCAGGGAACTTTTGGCGCCGCTGGTGGACGAGACCTGGCTGGACGCCATGGGCAACGTGCTGGGGGTGCGGCGCTGTGGCAGGGAGAACGCCCGGCGGCTGCTGCTGGACGCCCATCTGGACGAGATCGGTCTGATCGTCACCGGCCATGAGGAGGGCTTTTTGCGCTTTGCCCCCATCGGCGGGGTAGACCCCCGGATGCTGCCGGATCAAGAGGTGCGGGTGCTCACCGACCCGCCGCTGTTGGGCGTTGTGACCTGTCTGCCGCCCCATGTGCAGAGCGCCGGGGACCAGGACAAGGCTATGGCGGCGGACAAGCTCTATATCGACGTGGGGCTCTCCCAGGCCCAGGCGGAGGAGAGGGTCCCGGTGGGCACCCCCGTCACCTACCGCCGGGGCTGTTTCCCCTTGGGGGAGGGCCGGGTCTGCGGCAAGAGCCTGGACGACCGCGCCTGCTTCGCGGCTTTGTTGCTCTGCGCCCAGGCACTGCAAAAGGCGCCGCTGGATGTGGACGTCTACTTCATGGGCTCCACCAGGGAAGAGGTCTCCGGCGCGGGAGCCCTGTGCGGCACCTTCGCGGTGCGGCCGGACTGGTGCGTGGCGGTGGATGTGACCCACGGGGAGACCCCGGATGTGCGGGACCCCAAGGGCCGGGTGATGGCCCTTGGCGCGGGCCCGGCCATCGGCGTGGGGCCCAATATGACGCCCTGGATGACCTGCCGGATGCAGAAAAAGGCGGAGGCGATGGGCATTCCCTACCAGATGGAGGTCATGGCCGGGGACACCGGCACCAACGCCTGGGGGATGCAGGTGAGCCGCGAGGGGGTGGCCACCGCCGTGGTGAGCCTGCCCCTGCGGTATATGCACACCCCTGTGGAGGTCATCGACAAGACGGACCTGGAGCGGCTGGCCCAACTTCTGCGGGCCTTTGCTCTGGACTTGGGGAAGGAGGCGGAGGCGGTATGCTGAAAGATACCCTGGCCCAGCTGTGCGCCCTCAGCGGGGTATCCAGCGGCGAGGACGAGGTCCGAAACTGGCTCCGCCGCCGGGCCCAGGCCGCCGGCGCGGAGGTCCGGAGCGACGCCCTGGGCAATCTGATCTGCGTGAAGCGGGGCACCCGGCCCGCCCCCAACGCCCTGATGCTCTGCGCCCACATGGACGAGGTGGGGCTGATGGTCAGGCGCGTCACCGACCAGGGCTTCGTCAAGTTTGACGCCGTGGGCGGCATCGACCGCCGGGTGCTTCTGGGCAAGCCCGTGTGGGTGGGGCCACACCGTCTCCCCGGCGTCATCGGCCTCCAGGCCATCCACCTCACCACCGCCGAGGAGCGGAAAAAGGTGGCGCGGCTGGAGGAGTTCTATATCGATGTGGGCGCCAGGAGCGCCGCGGAGCTCCAGGGCCTTATCTCGCCAGGGGACCTGTGCGTATTCCAAGGGGACGCGCTGGAGTTTGGCGACGGGCTCTTCAAGGCCAAGGCCATCGACGACAGGCTGGGCTGTGCCATCATGGTCCAACTGCTGGAGGAGGACCTGCCCATGGACGTGACCTTCGCCTTTACAGTCCAGGAAGAGGTGGGGACCCGCGGGGCCTTCGCCGCCGCCTTCTCCGTGGCGCCGGAGGTCTGCATGGTCCTGGAGGGGACCACCGCCGCCGACCTGCCCGGCGTGGCGCGGCACAAGCGGGTCTGTCAAGTGGGCCGTGGGCCCGTCATCTCCCTGATCGACCGGGGCACCATCTACGACAGGGCGCTGTTTGAGCAGTTGCGCGGGCTGTGCCAGGACAACGCCATCCCCTGGCAGACCAAGGAGCTGATCGCCGGAGGCAACGACGCCAAGGCCGTCCAGCGCAGCCGGGCCGGGGTCCGGGTGTGCGCCCTGTCCGCGCCGGTGCGGTATCTCCACGCCCCCACCAGCGTGGTCAGTTTGGACGACGGGGAAAATATGCTGAAGCTGGCCCGGCTCTTCATCACCGCCAGGGCACAGACGGAAGGAGGAGCGGGACAATGAACGTATTGGAAGCGCTGCAGGCCATCAACAGCCGCTTTGGGCCCTCCGGCCAGGAGCGGCGCGTGGCCGAGAAGATACGCGCTCTGGCCGAGCCCTACGCCGACGAGGTGCATACAGACGTGATGGGCAACCTGATCGTCCACAAGAAAGGCGCCGGGGCCAGGGTGATGCTGTGCGCCCACATGGACTCCATCGGCTTCATGGTCACCCATCTGGAGGACAGCGGCCTTTTGCGGGTCGGCGCCGTGGGCGGCGTGGAGCCCGGAGACGTGCTGGGCACGCCGGTGCGCTTTGCCAACGGCGTGCTGGGCGCGCTGCAGCAGGAGGAGGGTCTGGAAGAGGGCAAGAAGCGGGAGATGGGCCAGCTGTTCGTGGACATCGGCGCCGTGGACGCCGCCGACGCCAGGGCCAGGGTCCAGGTGGGCGACATGGCGGTCTACCACACCCCCACCTACCTCAGTGGGCGCTCCATCTTCGGGCCCTATCTGGACGACCGGGTCTGCTGTGTGGCGCTGTTGATGGCCCTGGAGCGGGTCCAGAACAGTCCCAACGACCTCTACTTCGTCTTTACCACCCAAGAGGAGGTGGGTCTGCGGGGCGCGCAGACGGCGGCCTTTGCCATCGACCCGGACTACGCGGTGGTGGCCGACGTGACCGACTGCGGCGACCTGCCCGGCAGTGGGCACACCTGCTCCGCCAGACAGGGCGGCGGCGCGGCCATCAAGGTCATGGACCGCTCGGTCATCTGCCATCCCCAGATGGTGGAACTGCTCCGGGACCTGGCAAAAGAGGGGAAGATCCGCCACCAGATGGACGTGATGGACTGCGGCGGCACCGACGGCGGGGCCATCCACAAGAGCCGGGCCGGTGTGGTCACCGGCGGGGTCTCCATCCCCTGCCGGTACACCCATACGCCCCAGGAATCGGTGGCCCTCAGCGACGTCACCGACTGCGCCGCGCTGTTGGCGGCCCTGGTCCAGAAAGAGCTGCCGCCCATTGAGCGTGTGGGAGGGTAAAGGGAAATGACTTTACAGATAGAGGACCGGCTCTGGGACCTGGCGGCCCAGGCGGAGGCCGACCTGCGGGGACAGTTCGCCAAGGCGGACGCCGTGTCCCAGGCCAACACCGCCAAGGTGCTGGCCGCCTTTCAGGCGCACAGGGTGTCGGAGGGGGACTTTGTGGGCACCACGGGCTACGGCTACGACGACGTGGGCCGGGACAAGCTGGAGGCCATTTACGCCCAGGTGTTCGGCGCCCAGGAGGCCCTGGTGCGGCTGAATTTCGTCAACGGCACCCACGCCATCACCGCGGCGCTCTTCGGCTGTCTGCGGCCGGGCGACCTGCTCATCTCCGGCGTGGGCGCGCCTTACGACACCATGCTGGGCGTCATCGGCGTGACCCACAAGGGCCCCGGATCGTTGAAGGACTACGGCGTCAACTACTGTCAAGTGGAACTCCTTGACAACCGGCCGGACTTGAAGGGGATGGTCCAGGCGGTCCGTCAGCCCCACGCCAGGGCGATCCTGCTCCAGCGTAGCCGGGGCTATGCCACCCGCAGGTCCCTCTCGGTGGAGGAGATCGGGCAGATGTGCGCCGCCATCCGAGCGGCCAACCCGGAGGTGGCCATTTTGGTGGACAACTGCTACGGGGAGTTCGTGGAGGAGCTGGAGCCCACCCAGGTGGGGGCGGACCTGGTGGTGGGGTCGCTGATCAAGAACCCCGGCGGCGGGCTGGCCCCCACCGGCGGCTATCTGGCGGGCCGGGCCGACCTTGTGGAAGGGGCCGCCGCCAGGCTCACCGCGCCGGGTATCGGCAGGGAGTGCGGCTGTACCCTGGGCCACAGCAGAAGTCTCTACCAGGGGTTGTTTTTGGCGCCTCACACCACCGCCCAGGCGGTCAAGACCGCCCTGTTTGGCGCGCGGATGATGGAGCTCTTGGGGTACGAGGTGGACCCCAAAAGCGGCGATGCGCGGCACGACATCATCCAGATGCTCCACCTGAAGAGCCCGGAGGCGGTGAAGAAATTCTGCAAGGGCATCCAGCGGGGCGCGCCGGTGGACTCCTACGTCACGCCGGAGCCCTGGGATATGCCGGGCTACGACAGCCAGGTCATCATGGCCGCCGGGGCCTTTGTGCAGGGCGCGTCCATCGAGCTCTCCTGCGACGCCCCCATGCGGGAGCCTTACACGGTGTACCTCCAGGGCGGGCTGACCTACGAATCGGGCAAGCTGGGCATCCTTCTGGCGGCCCAGGAACTGCTGGGGTAGCATAAGTTGGCCCCTCCGGGTCATAGGCTTTTCCCGGAGGTGAGAACGGTGGAGGACCGGCCCTGGCGGGGATGGCTGGCGTGCTTGCTGGTGGGCGCGGCACTGGCGGTGCTGGTGTTGGGCTGGCTGGGCAGGGGACAGGCCCCGGCGGTGGAGGGTGCGAACCGCGACGGCGTGGGCTTTGAGCTGGTACTGCGGTTCCAGGTGCTGCTGCCGGACAGGGCGGAGGATCGGCCGGAGAACAGGTAGAGAGGAAGATCGGGATGGGGAGTATGGCGAGGTGGGCGCTTTGGTATGTCTACGAGATGCGCTTTCCGGCGCTCATGGCTCTGGCGGCGTTTTTCGCCCTGCGGCCCTGGCGAAAGCGGCGGCTGGCGGAGCGGGGCTTGGTCAGCGGCCTGGGCAGAGAGGTGACGCTGGGCTGTTTCACGGTGTTCTGCGCGGGTCTGGTGGCGCTGACGCTGTTTCCCAGCGGCTTTTGGGACCTGGACGTCCACTGGCGCTATGGCGGGCAGTGGGCGGGGTTTCGGAGCTGGCCGGAGATCGTGGAGCGGCTGGAGGGACTGCCGGAGATGCTCACCCCCTTTCAGGAGATCGCCAGGACCTTCAAAACGGGGCTGGGCATCCAGTGGCTCCTGCTGCTGGGCAACGTGGCCATGTTCATGCCCCTGGGGTTTTTCCCGGCGCTGTTGTGGCGGCGGTGGAGGTGGTGGAAGTCCCTGGCGGTGGGGTTTGGCGCCTCCTTCGCCATCGAGTTCACCCAGTTTTTCATCGGCCGGTATACCGATATTGACGATGTGCTTTTGAACACCGCCGGGGCCCTGGCGGGCTACGGGCTGTACCGGCTGGCCCGGCGGCTGTGGCCGGGGCTGGAGGAGCGGTGTCATGTGAGGGAGGTCTGACCATGGACGCGCGGCAGGAGATCGAGGCTCTGCGGGAAAAATTGGAGCGGTGGAGCTACCAATACTATGTGTTGGACAAGCCCACCGCCAGCGACTACGACTACGACATGGCCCTGCGGCGGCTGGAGGAGCTGGAGGGGGAGCACCCGGAACTGGTGACCCCCGACTCCCCCACCCAGCGGGTTGGCGGCCAGGCCCTGGACAAGTTCCAGACGGTGCGGCATCCGGTGCCTCTGGAGAGTTTGCAGGATGTGTTCTCCCTGGAGGAGCTGGCGGAGTTTGGGCAGAGGGTGGCCGCCGTGGTGGAGGAGACGGAGTTTGACGTGGAGCCCAAGGTGGACGGGCTGTCGGTGGCGCTGGAGTACGAAAACGGCGTTTTTGTCCGGGGCGCCACCCGTGGAGACGGGCAGGTGGGGGAGGACGTGACGGAAAACCTCCGCACCATCAAGGCCATCCCTCTGCGCCTGCCGGAGAGCCTGCCCAGGCTGATCGTCCGGGGCGAGGTGTATATGCCAAAGGCGGTCTTTCACAAGCTCAACGCCCAGCGCGAGGCGGCGGGGAAGCCCCTTTTCGCCAATCCCCGCAACGCCGCGGCGGGCTCACTGCGGCAGCTGGACCCCAAGATCGCGGCCCAGCGGGAGCTGAGCATCCTGGTGTTCAACATCCAGCTGGCGGAGGGGAAGGCGTTCGACACCCACACCCAGACCCTGGACTACCTGAAAAGTCAGCGGTTCAAGGTGGTGCCCTACACCCTGCGCCAGAGTGTGGACCAGTGCGGCCAGGTCATCGCCCAGATCGGCGAGGACCGGGAGCGGTATGACTTCGACATCGACGGCGCCGTGGTGAAGGTCAACTCGCTGGCCCACCGCGCCGCCCTGGGCTCCACGGCTAAATTCCCCCGCTGGGCGGCGGCCTTTAAGTACCCGCCGGAGGAGAAGCCGACCCGCGTGCTGGACATCATCGTCCAGGTGGGGCGGACGGGGGTCCTGACCCCCAAGGCGGTGGTGGAGCCGGTGCGGTTGGCGGGGACCACGGTGCAGAACGTGACCCTCCACAACCAGGACTACATCACGGACAAGGACATCCGCATCGGCGATACGGTGCTGGTGCGAAAGGCGGGAGAGATCATCCCCGAGGTGGTCTCCGTCCTCCGGGAGAAACGCCCGCCGGACGCCCAGCCCTACCATCTCCCCGCGGTCTGCCCCGTCTGCGGCGCGCCGGTGGAGCGGGACGAGGACGGCGCCCACATCCGCTGCTGCGGCGCGGAGTGCCCCGCCCAACTGCTGCGGACCATCACCCACTTCGCCAGCCGGGACGCCATGGACATCGAGGGACTGGGGGAGGCGGTGGTGGAGGCCCTGGTGAACGCGGGGCTTATCCGCACGCCGGGCGACCTCTACTTCCTGCGCCTGCCCGACGTGGCCGCCCTGGAACGGATGGGGGAGAAGTCGGCCAAGAACCTGCTGGCCGCCATCGAGCGGTCCAAGGGCCAGGACCTCTCCCGCCTGCTCTACGCCTTTGGCGTCCGGCAGGTGGGCCAGAAGGCGGGCAAGGTGCTGGCCCGGCACTTCGGCAGTCTGGAGGCCCTGGAGCGGGCCACGCTGGAAGAGCTGGTGGCCATCCCCGACGTGGGGGAGATCACGGCCCGGAGCCTGTTGGACTGGCTGGCCAGGGACCAGTCCCGGCACCTGATGGCGCGTCTGCGCGAGGCGGGTGTGAACACCCGGAGCGAATTGACCCCGGCGGGCACCGCTCTGGCCGGGCAGACCTTCGTCCTCACCGGGGAGTTGACCCGCTTCACCCGCAAGGAGGCCACCGAGCGTTTGGAGGCCCTGGGCGCCAAGGTGTCGGGCTCGGTGAGCAAAAAGACCAGCTATGTGGTGGCCGGGGAGGCCGCCGGGAGCAAGCTGAAAAAGGCCAACGAGCTGGGCGTGCCCGTGCTCAGCGAGGAGGATCTGGTCAAACTGTTGGAGGGAGAACAGCCATGACGGAGAGAGAAAAAATGCTGTCCGGCCGGCTCTACCGAGCGGACGACGAGGAACTGCTGGAGGCCCGCCTGCGGGCCAGAAAGCTCACCCACGCCTACAACGCCACCGGCCCGGAGGAGGGGGAACGCCGCCGGGAGCTCCTGGGGGAGCTCTTTGGGCAGACGGGGGAGCGGATCTACATCGAGCCCACCTTCCGCTGTGACTACGGCGCCAACATCCGGGTGGGCGAGGGTTTCTACGCCAACTTCGACTGCATCATCCTGGATGTGGCCCCGGTGACCATCGGTCGAAATGTGTTCTTCGCGCCCCGCGTGGGGGTCTACACCGCCGCCCACCCCATCGACGCCGGTGTGCGGGCCGAGGGGTTGGAGTTCGGCAAGGCCGTCACCATCGGCGACGACGTGTGGGTGGGCGGCAACGTGGTCATCAACCCCGGCGTGACCATCGGCAGCGGTGTGGTCATCGGCTCGGGCAGCGTGGTGACACGGGACATCCCCAGCCATGTGGTGGCGGTGGGCAATCCCTGCCGGGTCCTGCGGCCCATCACCCAGAAGGACCGGGACTACTGGCTCCGGCTCCGAGAGGAATACCATCAGAACAGTTGACGGTTCTTCTAAAAAGCGCGCAAAAAAACGGTGTGACCCATGAGGTCACACCGCTGAGATTGTCAAAGAAGCGGCAAGGCCGCTTCTTTGACAATTTTTTTGCGGCCCGCTGCAGCGCACGCCCCGGCCGACCTTGCGGCGACCGGGGCGCATGTTTGCGGGCCGAGATGTATTTTTTCCGACGTACACGCCGCCGGAAAAAATTTTCTATGAATCTTTCGCGCCTTTCGGCGCGAAACTCTGCGAGGCTTTTTTTGACAAACTGACCCATGAGGTCACACCGTTTTTTATGGTTCCTCCAGAAGTTCCAGGCCGTCCGCCGTGGGGCGGACGCGGGTGAAGCGGTATCTCTGCCGGACCTGGGGATATTTGGCCCGGTCCACCTCCGAGGCGAACATGGCGTAGGGCCGGACGTAAACGCCGTAGTCGCCGTAGAGGGCCTGGTAGACCACCATGGGCTCCAGGGTCTCCGAGTGCCTGGCGATGGCCAGCACCTGGTAGAGCTTGTTTTTGAAGTGGAGGTATTTCTCGCCGGGCAGAATGTCTCTGGTCATATAAGACCCTCCCTTTGCAGATGGGCGAGGAGCCCCTGGCAACCCTCGCTCACGTCCCGCCATGTGGCCCTGAAATCCCCGGTGTCCCAGGGGTCGGCCACCTCACCGGGCCGAGAGGTGAAGTCCAGCAACAGCCGGAGTTTGCCCTCCGGGTCGCCGCCGCAGACGCGCGCCATGTTGCGGAGGTTGGCCTGGTCCATTCCCACCAGCAGGTCCCAGCGGCCGTAGTCGGCGGAGGTCAGCTGGCGGGCGGCGTGGCCGGCGCAGTCGATGCCGTGCCGGGCCAGCTCTCGCCGGGCCGGTGGGTAGACGCCGTTGCCCAGCTCTTCGGCGCTGGTGGCGGCGGAGGCGATGACAAAGCGGTCCGCCAGGCCCCTTTGGGCCGTCAGGGCCTTCATATAATACTCCGCCATGGGACTGCGGCAGATGTTGCCGTGGCAGACGAAGAGCAGTTTCATGGGGCTTCCTCCAACATATTTTTTCGCCTTTGGGCCATACTGAGGCACAGGTGATGACCCTATGAGTCTGATCGGCTGCACCAGCGATTGCCTGTATCAAAAAGACGGCTACTGCCAGCTCAAGCGGGCTATGTCCAGCGGCCGGCCAAGCCAGGAGCACCCGTGCGTGAACTATGTGCCGCTGGCGTCACAGGACAGCGGCCAGGGCCTCGCGGATGTTGTGGACGCGGATGAGCTGTAAGCCCGCGGGCGCGACGACCTTGCCGTGGCTGCGGGCCGGGACCAGGCACTTGGTAAAGCCCAGGCGCTGGATCTCCGCCAGCCGCTGGGAGAGGGAGTTGACGCTCCTCAGTTCCCCGGTGAGGCCCACCTCGCCCACGGCGGCCAGGTCGCCGGGGACGTTTTTGTCCCGGAAGCTGGAGGCCAGGGCGATGATGGCGGCAAGGTCCGCGGCGGGCTCGCCCACCCACAGCCCGCCGATGACGTTCAGATACGCGTCGCAGCCGTTGACCATCAGCCCACCCCGCTTTTCCAACACCGCCAGCAACAAAACGGCGCGGTTGTAGTCAAAGCCGTTGCTGGTGCGCCGGGCGTTGCCGTAGCTGCTGGGGACCACGAGGGCCTGGATCTCCGCCAGCACGGGCCGGGCGCCCTCCATCACGCAGGTGACGCAGGTGCCGGGGGTGTCCTGGGGCCGACCGGAGAGCAGGGCCTCGGAGGGGTTGGGGACCTCGGTGAGCCCCTCGTCCCCCATCTCGAACACGCCGATCTCGTTGGTGGCGCCAAAGCGGTTTTTGGCGGCGCGCAGAATGCGGTGGGACATATGTTCCTCGCCCTCAAAGTAGAGCACGCAGTCCACCATGTGCTCCAGCACCTTGGGCCCGGCCAGAGAACCCTCTTTGTTGATGTGGCCGATGACAAAGACGGTGATGCCCTGGCCCTTGGCCAGTTGCATCAGGGCCATGGCGCACTCCTTCACCTGGCCCACGCTGCCGGGCGAGGCGGCGCCGTCGCCGCTGTACATGGTCTGGATGGAGTCCACGATGAGCACGTCGGGCTTGAGCTGGTTGACCGATTCGATCACGTCGTCCAGGTTGGTCTCGCTGAGGAGGTAGAGCCCCTCGCCGCGGACCTTGAGCCGCTCGGCCCGGAGCTTGATCTGCCGCTGGGACTCCTCGCCGGATACATAGAGGACGTTGGCGAAGCGGCACAGGCTGTCGCAGATCTGGAGCATGAGGGTGGATTTGCCGATGCCCGGCGCGCCGCCCACCAGCACCAGCGAGCCCTTCACCGCGCCGCCGCCCAGCACCCGGTCCAGCTCGGCCATGCCGGTGTTGAAGCGCAGTTCGTCGGTGGTCTCCACGTCCCGGATGGCCTTGGGGCGGTTCAGGCCCCTGCCGGGGCTTGTCCGCCGGGGCGAGGCGGAGCCTTTGGCGGTCAACTCCGCGGGCTGTTCCACGATGGTGTTCCAGGCCCCGCAGGCCGAGCACTGGCCCTGCCATTTTGGGGTCTCATTGCCGCACTCCGTGCAGTAAAACACGCGCTTGGCTTTAGGAGACATGGGCGGGTCCTCCTTCCTCATTGGCGTATTGGAGATAGGATGCGGCCACAACAGCGGCCAGGGCGGTCTGGTAGCGCGGGTCCTGGAGGCGGGCGCACTCCTCCGCGTTGGACAGGAAGCCGCACTCCACCAAAATGGCGGGGCAGGCGATGTGGTTCATCAGGTACACATCGTGGGAGATGGGCTTCTCCTGCCGGCTGTTGGCCGGGTCCAGGCAGGAGCGCAGGTTGTCCTGGGTCAGCTTGGCCCAGGGCTGGCCGAGGGGCCCGTTGGCATAAAAGACCTGAGAGCCGTGGTACTGGCTCTGGGGAAAGGAGTTCTGGTGGATGCTGATCAGCCGCGGGTCGGGCGCGGCGTTGACGGCGGAGACGCGGTTGTGGATGTCGCTGACCTTCTTTTGGCGGATGGTCTCGCACCCGGCGTCGTGGAGGGAGACGTCCCCGTTCCGCAAAAGCTGGGTCCGGCAGCCCCAGAAGGAGAGGACGGCGTCCAACCGCTGGGCGATGGCCAGGTTGATGGTGCTCTCCTCCGTGCCGTCGGGGGCCACCGCGCCCCCGTCCTCTCCGCCGTGGCCGGGGTCGATGACCACGGTGGGGCCCTGCTGGACCGACAGCGTGGCGGCGGCGGGGCCGTGCCCCCACAGCCAGACGCCCAGGGCGCCCAGCAGTCCCAGGGCCGCCAGAGATAAAAGTTTCCACATCGCGCTTTGGCTCAATTCCCTCGCCTCCCGCTTAAAAGGCTATGAGAAGGGGAGGGGACAAAGACCATTTGGATTATACCACGTTTCGACCTGTCTTGCAAAGACCTGGGGCGGGAAATTTTACAGGGCATAGAATGACTTGGTGGGAACGGCAAGTTCCCGCCCACGACAAAGGAGGAGTGAGACTGTGTATACCAAGCCTGACAAGCCGGCGGAGGACATGGACGCGGCGGTCTGCGGCGACGCCTGCGGCACCATGCCCGCCTGCGCCCCTCTGGCTGTGCCCTATGTGCCCTTCCAGCAGAAGGAGCCCAAGAAATATGACCACACCGAGGCCCTGGAAAACGGGACCCTTTTCCCCGGACTGAATCTGCCCTTCCATCTGAAGGCCAAGGCCGCCAACGTGCCCATGACCCCGCTGAGCGAGCTGCAGGCCCTGGAGTTCGTGCTGGTGGAGCTGGGGCTCTATCTGGACACCCACCAGGACGACGCCCAGGCCATGGAGCTCTACCGGCAGTACGCGGCCTTGGAGAAGGAGGGCCGGGCCCGGTACGAGGCCGCCTACGGCCCCATCACCCAGGCGGCCACCGCCCAGTCCAAAAGCTGGGCCTGGCTCAAGGACCCGTGGCCCTGGAACTACCAGGAAGGAGGGGACAAGTAAATGTTTATCTACGAAAAGAAGTTGCAGTACCCCGTTCGCATCAAAAACTGCGACCCCAAGCTGGCCAGCGTCATCATCAGCCAGTACGGCGGGCCCGACGGGGAACTGGGCGCCTCCCTGCGCTATCTGTCCCAGCGCTACGCCATGCCCTACCCGGAGCTCAAGGGCCTCTTGACGGACATCGGCACGGAGGAGCTGGGGCACCTGGAGATGATCGGCGCCATCGTCCACCAGCTCACCCGCAAGCTCACCGACGAACAGGCCCGGACTGCCGGGTTTGACACATATTTCGTGGACCGCACCACCGGCGTCTACCCCACCGCCGCCTCCGGCTTCCCCTACTCCGCCGCGTCCATGGCGGTGAAGGGCGACGTGATCGCCGATCTCACCGAGGACCTGGCGGCCGAGCAGAAGGCGCGGGTGACTTACGACAACATCCTGCGCCTGTCCGACGACCCGGACGTGAACGACGTCATCCGCTTCCTCCGGGAGCGCGAGGTGGTCCACTTCCAGCGCTTCGGCGAGGCCATTGCCCTGGCGAAAGACAAGATGGACCAGAAGAACGTCTATTACGTGAATCCCGCCTTTGACAAGTAAGGGCCGCGAACCGCCAAAGACCGCCCCTTTGCGGGCGGTCTTTTCCTGTGAAAAATAATAGGTGCGAAATTGGGTAAAATGATGTATAATGCCTCTTGGATATTTTTTACCGCGGGAAAAGGAGACTGGTCTATGGAGTTCAAACGGGAACAGCTGGCGCCTGGGGTGTTCCTCACCGCCATCGGGACCACCAAGTTCAAAAGCGCCACCCTGTCGGCCACCTTTTTGACGCCCCTGGAGCGGAAAAAGGCCGCCGTCAACGCCATCGTGCCCTACATCCTGCGCCGGGGCTGCGGCTCTTGGCCCACCATGGAGGCTGTCAGCACCCGCCTGGACGAGCTCTACGGCGGCGTTTTGGAGTCGGCGGTGCGGAAAAAAGGGGAGAGCCAATGCCTGGGGCTCATCGGCAGTTTTCTGGACGACGCCTACACCCTGGACGGGGAGCGGGTGCTGGAGCCGGCGGCGGAGCTTTTGTGCCAGGTGTTGTTGGAGCCGGCGGTGGAAGAGGGCGTGTTCCGCGAGGAATACGTCGCCGGAGAGCGGGAGAATCTGCTGCTGGCCATCCGCGCCCAGATGAACGACAAGCGGCAGTACGCCATGGCGCGGCTGGTGCGGGAGATGTGCGGGGACGAGCCCTACGGCGTGGACCGTCTGGGCGATGAGGCCGACGCCGCCGCCATCACCGCGCGGAGCGCGTGGCGCGCCTATCAGGACTTGCTGGCCCACGGGGTCCTGGAGCTCCACTACTGCGGCAGCGCCCCCGTGGAGCGGGTCCGTGCGGCGCTGGAGCCCTTGGTGGAGCGGTTGGCGCCCCTGCGGGGCGAGACGGCGAAGCTGGACTGTCAGGTCCGGGAAAACCGGGCCGGGCAGGAGCCCCGGACGGTGGTGGACCATCTGGACGTGACCCAGGGCAAGCTGTGCCTGGGCTTTCGTACCAAGGGCGCCTGTATCTGGCGGGAGGACTATCCGGCCCTGTTGGTCTTTACCGCCCTCTACGGCGGCACGGCTACCTCCAAGCTATTTATGAACGTGCGGGAGAAGCTGTCCCTGTGCTACTACGCCAGCGCCTCCACCGACAGTCTCAAGGGCATTTGCGCCGTGTCCTCCGGCGTGGAGTTTGACAGGATGGACCAGGCCCAGAGCGAGATCCTGGCCCAGCTGGAAGCTGTGAAGGCCGGAGACTTTACAGAGCAGGAATTGCAAAGCGCCAAACAGGCCGTGGTCAACGTCTACAAGAGCGTGCCGGACAGCCGCAGTCAGCTGGAGCAGTTCTGCCTCACCGCGGCGGTGTCCGGCGTGTGGGAGGAGACGCCCCAGGAGACCGTCCGCAGGGTAGAGGGGGTCACGGCCCAACAGGTGGCGGCCATCGCCCAGGGGATGGAACTGGACACGGTATACCGGCTGATGGGAATGGAGGGCTGAGACCATGGAGGAAAAACGCTACGAGAGGCTGGGCATGGACCTGTTCCACGGCCGGCTGGACAACGGGCTCCACGTCTTTGTGGACAAGCGCCCTGGCTACGGCAAGCAGTTTGCCTTTTTCGCCACCCGCTACGGCGGGCTGGATATGCGCTTCAAGACGGAGCGGGGCTGGCAGGATACCCCCGCCGGGGTGGCCCACTTTCTGGAGCACAAGCTCTTTGACACCAAGGACGGCAACGCCCTGCAGTTGATGGCGGCCAACGGCGCCGATCCCAACGCCTTCACCAGCTTTGGCATCACGGGGTATTTCTTTCAGTGTACCCAGGGCTTTGAGGAGAATCTGCGGACCCTGCTGAGCTTCGTCAGCGAGCCCTGGTTCACGCCGGAGAGCGTGGCCAAGGAGCAGGGCATCATCGGCCAGGAGATCGCCATGGGGGACGACGAGGCGGAGACGGAGGTGTTTTACGACCTCTTGAAGTGCCTGTACGCCCACCACCCCATCCGCACCCACATCGCCGGGACCCAGGCGTCCATCGCCCAGATCACCGACCAGACCTTGTACACCTGCCACGGGGCTTTCTATAACCCGGGGAATATGGTGCTGACGGTGGTGGGGGATGTGGACCCCCAGAGGGTGATGGACCTGGCGGGGGAGGTGGTCGTCGGAGCGGGGAAGGGCAGCCCGGAGCGGGACTACGGCCCCGCCGAGCCCGACGGCGCCGTGGAGCGGGAGACCAGCCGCTCCATGGAGGTGTCCGCGCCGCTGTTTCAGATGGGCTTCAAGCTGCCCGCGCCGGACAGGGGCCAGGACCGCTTGCGGGCCCAACTGCTGGGCGACCTGGCCGGGGATCTGCTGGTGGGAGAGGCCAGCCCGCTCTACAACCGCCTCTACGGGCAGGGGCTCGTCAACCGGGCCTTTTCCTGCGGGTACGAGGACTACCCCGGCTGTGCCTTTCTGGCCCTGGGCGGAGAGAGCCGGGACCCGCGGGCGGTGCGGGACGCGGTGCTGGAGGAGTGCCGCCGCGTGGCGGAGGAGGGCTTTGAGCCGGAGCGCTTCGCCCGGTGCAAAAAGGCGGCCTACGGCGGCATGGTCAGCCAGCTCAACTCCTTTGAGAACACCGCCGTGGAGTTGGCCCAGAGCTATTTTGACGGCGTGGAGTACCTGACATTCCCGGAGGTGTTCCAGTCCATCACAGCCAGGGACGTGCAGGACTTCGTGGCCCGGTATCTCACCGCTGAACGCCACGCCCTGGCGATGATCACTCCGAAGGAGGCGGCATGATGTCTACGGTCACTTTTCCCGGCCTGGGGCTGGAGTTTACGCTGAACCGCGTGGCTTTCAGCCTCTTTGGCAAGCCCATCTACTGGTACGGCATCATCATCGCCGCGGGGTTTCTGCTGGCGGTGTGGTTCTGTTGCAGACAGGCGCCCCAATTTGGCCTGACGGGGGACGACCTGCTGGATATGCTCCTCTTCGCCGTGCCCATCGCCATCGTGGGGGCCAGGGCCTATTATGTGGTGACGGCCCTGAGCCGGAACACCGGCGAATTTCGCACCGAGGGCGGCGGCGTGGACTGGGCCGCCACCGTCCGCATCTGGGACGGAGGGCTGGCCATTTACGGCGGGGTCATCGCCGCGGTGGTCACGGTGGTGGTCTTTTGCAAGGTCCGCCGCCAGAAGGTGGGGCCCTATCTGGACTTGGGCGCCTTTGGATTGCTCATCGGCCAGGCCGTGGGCCGGTGGGGGAACTTTGTGAACGTGGAGGCCTACGGCTACGAGACCACGCTGCCCTGGCGCATGGGCGTGGAAAACGTCTTTGACAGCAACACCGGCGCCTATCTGGGGATGCAGGAAGTCCACCCCACCTTTCTCTACGAGAGCCTGTGGAACCTGGTGGGACTTGTACTTATGATCTGGATCCTGAAAAAAGGCTGGCGCAAGTTCGACGGGCAGATGTTTTGCATCTACCTGGCCTGGTACGGCGCCGGACGGGGCTGGATCGAGGGACTGCGGCGGGACTACCTGCCCTTTTTTGGTCTGGAGATCGGCGGCGTGCCATTGCGGGTCAGCCAAGTGCTGGCCTGGGCCACGTCCCTGGCCGCCGTGGGATTTTTGGTCTACCATCTGGCGGTGAAACGACACAGGCCGGAGGAACTCTATGTTGATCAAATGGAGGGAAAACAACATGACGATCCTGGACGGAAAGGCCCTGGCGGAGAAGCTGAAGGGTGAACTGAAAGAAAAGGCGGACGGGTTGCCCCGCAAGCCGGGACTGGCGGTGATCCTGGTGGGGGACGACCCCGCCAGCCGCACCTACGTCAACGGCAAGAAGCGGGACTGCGCCCAGTGCGGCTTTTACAGCGAGGAGTACACCATGCCCGCCACGGTGTCCCAGAGAGAGCTTTTGGACCTGATCGAGACCCTCAACGGCAGAGCGGACATAGACGGCATCCTGGTCCAGCTGCCCTTGCCAAAGGGTCTGGACGCCATCGCGCTGCTGGACGCCATCGTGCCCCACAAGGATGTGGACTGCTTCCATCCGGTGAACGTGGGCAAGCTCTACACCGGGCAGAAAGGCGGTTTTCTGCCCTGCACCCCCGGCGGCGTCATGGCGATCTTGCGGGAGTATGACATCCAGGTGGCGGGGAAGGAGTGCGTGGTGCTGGGCCGGTCCAACATCGTGGGCAAGCCCATGGCGGCGCTGCTGCTGGCGGAGAACGGCACGGTGACGGTCTGCCACTCCAAGACCCCGAACCTGGCCCAAAAATGCGCGACAGCGGACATTTTGGTGTCCGCTGTCGGCAAGGTTGGATTGGTAACCGGCGATATGGTGAAAGATGGGGCAGTGGTCATTGATGTGGCCATGAACCGGAACGCCCAGGGCAAGCTGTGCGGCGATGTGGACTTTGACGCCGTGGCCCCCAAGTGCTCGTACATCACGCCGGTGCCCGGCGGGGTAGGGCCCATGACCCGCGCCATTCTGATGGAGAACACCTACCGCTCCTGTCTGCGGCACCTGGGGCTGGAGGACTGAGTTCAGTCTTTGAGACTGCGGTTGATGGCGCAGAGGATGGCCCGGAGGGAGGCCCGGTTGATGTTGTGGCTCTTGCCCACGCCGAACACGTCCCGGCCCTTGGGGTCCTTCAAGTGGATGTAGCACACCGCCTGGGTGTCCGCTCCGGCAGCGATGGCGTGCTCTTTGTAGTCCACAAAGGCGTAGCCGTCGATGGCGCCCTCAGGCAGCGTGTGCAGGGCGTTGAAGAAGGCGTCGATGGGGCCGGTGCCTGTGCCTGTGACCCACATGGCCTTGCCCTTGTAGCTCACCTCGCCGTCAAAGGTGACGGCGCTGGCGTCGCCGTGGCGGGAGTCCTCCAGGAAGCGGCTGCGCTCCAGCTGGTAGGTCTTGGGGACGGAGAGGTACTCCCTGTCAAAGAGGTCAAAGACCTGCTGGGGCTTGAGCTCGGTGCCCAGGCGGTCGGTCTCCACCTGCACGATGTGTCCAAACTCCGGCTGCATGGCCTTGGGGATGTCGTAGCCAAAGGACTGCTGCATCACATAGGCCGCGCCGCCCTTGCCCGACTGGGAGTTGATGCGGATGATGGGCTCGTACTGGCGGCCCAGGTCGGCGGGGTCGATGGGGAGATAGGGGATCTCCCAATACTCCGTGCCGCTCTCCTGCATATAGCGGGTGCCCTTGTTGATGGCGTCCTGGTGGGAGCCGGAGAAGGCGGTGAACACCAGCTTGCCCACATAGGGCTGGCGGTCGCCCACGGGCATTTTGGTACACCGCTCGTACATCTCCTTGATCTTGTTGATGTCGTGGAAGTCCAGTTCCGGGTCCACGCCCTGGGTATAGAGGTTCATGGCCAGAGTGACCATGTCCACGTTGCCGGTGCGTTCGCCGTTTCCGAAGAGGGTGGCCTCGATGCGCTCGGCCCCGGCCAGCAGGCCCATCTCGGCGGTGGCCACGCCCTCGCCCCTGTCGTTGTGGGGATGGAGGGAGATGATGGCGCTCTGGCGAGAGGGCAGATGGCGGATGAAATACTCGATCTCGTCGGCGAAGTAGCAGGGGATGCAGTTTTCCACCGTGGTGGGCAGGTTCAGGATGATGGGGCGCTCAGGGGTGGCATGGATGGCCTGGATGACGGCCTCGCAGATCTCCACGGCGGCGTCCATCTCGGTGCCCATAAAGCTCTCCGGGGAATACTCGTAGCGGAGGTCCATCCCCGCGGCGACGGCGTCTTGGGAGAGGTCGTAGATGAGTTTGGCCGCGTCCACGGCGATCTTCTTGACCCCCTCCACATCGGTGTGGAACACCACCTTGCGCTGGAGGGTGGAGGTGGAGTTGTAGAAGTGGAAGATCACGTGCTTGGCGCCCCGGATGGCCTCGAAGGTTTTCTTGATGAGGTGTTCCCGGGCCTGGACCAGCACCTGGATGGTCACGTCGTCGGGGATGTGGCCCCCGTCGATGAGTTCCCGGCAGATCTCGTACTCGGTCTCACTGGCGGAGGGGAAGCCGATCTCGATCTCCTTGACGCCGATGTCTATAAGGGTGTGGAAATACTCCAGCTTCTCCTGGAGGTTCATGGGGTCCACCAGGGCCTGGTTGCCGTCCCGCAGGTCCACCGAGCACCAGATGGGGGCTTTGGTGAGGCGCTTGTCGGGCCAGGTGCGGTCGGGCAGGGAGATGGGCTCAAAGGGGATGTACTTCTCAAAGGACTGCTTCATGGGAAAAACTCCTCCTTGTTTTGGCCGCGGGCAACAAAAAACCCCGACCAAAGTCTTGGTCAGGGGCGTCAAGTCTAACGCGGTACCACCCTGTTTCCGTCTCCGGTCGCCCGAAAACGCTCGTCGGCTTCCAGCAAAGCCCTGGCGGGTAACGGGGCCGTCCGTTCCGCCCTACTGTGGTTCAGGCGGACCGCTCAGGGGCCAGTGACGCTCTCTGCCGCCCACACCGGTTTCCACCGACCACCGGCTCTCTGGAGAGGGAAGGGCAGGGCTTTTTCCCCATCATCGCGTTTGCAAGGGATAGTTTACCTGAGGAAATGCCGTTTGTCAAGTCTTTTTGTTTGGAGGGGTAAGAATGAAAGTGCTGGCCATTGATTACGGCGAGGCCCGGACGGGGGTGGCGATCTCGGACCCCACGGGGCTTCTGGCGGGGTTCACCACCGTCATCCACAGCCGCGACCCCAAAGAAGTCGCCCGCCGCCTGGCGGAGCTTGCCAGGGAACACGGCGCGGAGCGGCTGGTGATGGGCTATCCCCGGAACATGGACGGCACCGAGGGGCCCAGGGCACAGCTCTACCGGGAGTTTGCCGGGCTGGTGGAGGAGGTCTCCGGCATGGAGGTGGCCCTCTGGGACGAGCGGCGCACCACCGTGGACGCCCACCGCATCCTCTCCGAGACGGGCAACCGGGGCAAGCGCCGCAAGGAAAAGGTGGACGCTGTGGCGGCCACGCTGATTTTGGAGGGCTATCTGGGCTTTTTACGCAACAGCTCGTGAAGGCCCACAAAGAGCAGAAATACGCCAAAGCACTTTCGCAGCAGCGCCACATCCAGCGATGTGGCCAGCCACGCCGCCAGCGCCGTGCCCAACAAGCCGCACAGGATGGCGGGCACGGCGGCGGATCGGTTCAGATAGCCGTTTTTCCTGTGGTAGAGGAGGGCGGAGGCGGCGGTGGGCAGAAAGTAGAGCAGGTTGATGCCCTGGGCCAAGGTCTGGTCCAGCCCGGCCAGACTGGTCATATAGATGAGCAGTAGCGTGCCCCCGCCTACGCCGAAGCCGGAGAGGACGCCGGTGGCCGCGCCCGCCAGCAGAGCGCAGACAAAGCTCATGCCGTCAGGGAGGTCCAGGCGCCATAGAGAATGAACAGGGCGAACACCCGCCGCAGCCAGTCCACATTCAGGCCCCTGAAGAGCTTGCCGCCCAAAGTTCCGCCGGCCAGACCGCCCAGCAGGTAGGGCAGGGCGGCGGACAGGTCCAGACTGCCCCGCAGCAGATAGATGGCCGAGGACAGGGCGCACAGGGGCAGGATGACGAGCACGGAGTTGGCGAAGGCGGAGCGCTGGTCAAGGCCGCAGGGCCCCGCCAACAGCGGCGCCAGCACCATGCCGCCGCCCCCGCCGAAAAAGCCGTTGGCGACTCCGGCCAGCGCCCCCGCCGCCGCGCACCAGACCCTGTTTACCTGCCGACCCTCTGTATCCCTCATAACAAGACGCCCCTTCCCGCCGTAGTATGGCAGGGAAGGGGCGTTTTCATGCCTGGGCGCAGAGGTCCAGGACCACCTGACCGCCCAGGATGAGACCGGCACAGCCAGGGACCCAGGCCACGCTGCCGGGGAGGTCCCGGCGGCCCGGCGGCGGCGATTCCTGGGCGGCCTGGACCTTCCTGGGCAACTCCGGGGAAAAGACCACCTTGTGGTGCCGGATGCCCCGGCGGCCCAGCTCCTTGCGGATGATCCGGGCCAGGTGACAGCCCTGGGTCTTGGAGATGTCGGCCACGCGGAACTGGGTGGCGTCCACCTTGTTGCCCGTGCCCAGGGCGGAGATGATGGGAACGCCCCGCTCCAGGGCCGATTGGATCAGGTCCAGCTTACAGCTGACCAGGTCGATGCAGTCCACGATGTAGTCGTAGTCCGTGGCGAAGAACTCCTGGCGTGTCTCGGCGCAGTAGCGAAAGACCCAGGGCCGGACCGCGCAGGCGGGGTTGATGGACAGCACCCGCTCCGCCGCTACCTGGGCCTTGGACTTGCCGAGGGTTTGGACGGTGGCCAGCAGTTGGCGGTTGAGGTTGGTGAGGCCCACGTCGTCCTGGTCGATGAGGGTCAGCGCCCCCACGCCGGAACGGGCCAGGGCCTCCACGGCGTAACCTCCCACGCCTCCCAGACCCAGCACGGCCACATGGCTGGCGGCCAGCTTCTCCATGGCCCGGTCGCCCAGCACCAGCGCGGTGCGGGAAAAGGCGTCGTTCACAGGGTTCACCTCCGGTGGAAAAGAAGGCGGACGGCCTTGCGCGGCCGTCCGCCGGTGTGTCAGAAAACGCGGCTCAGCCGAGGCCCACGTCGGCCCAGCCAGAGCCCTCCACCGCCTCGTGTCCGGCCTCTACGCCGTCCATAAAGGCGGTCTGTTCCTCGGACTGCTTGGCGCTCTGGGCGGCGTCCATCCAGGCGGGACGGTGGGCGGCCTGGAAGTACATCACGTGCCAGCCGTAGTCGGTCTGGACCAGTCCGGTGTCGCCCTCGGAGCGGGCGTCGTCAAAGATCCAGTCCTCAAAGGGCTTGACCATATCGCCACGGGCCACGTTGGTGTAGAGGCCGCCGGCGGTGGAGAGGGAGCCGTCCTCGTTGCGGCCGTCGCCGGAATACTCCTCGGCCAGAGCGCCAAAGGCGTCGGCGGTCTGTTCCCCGGCGGTATACTCGTCCAGCCAGGACTGGGCCTTGGCCCGCGCGGCTTCCTTTTCCGCGTCGGTGTAGATGATCTGGCCGTTTTCATCGGTCTCGTGTTCCACGGAGGGGTCCGCCTCGTAGGAGGCCAGGATATGGCGCACGTCGATGGTGGGGTCGTCGGAGAAGTAGCGGCTGTGGAACTGGACCACGTAGTACCCGGCGCCCTCCACCTCAAAGACCTCCGTGTCGCCGTTCTGACGGGCGCTGTCGGTGAGCCAGTCGGAGTAGGCGTCGGAACCCACCAGGGCGGTGGCGGTGACGCCGATGATGCCGGTGCGGGGCACGGCGGTGAGGCCCTGCTGGGTGGCGACGGCGGAGAAGGTGACGTCGGCGTCGGCGGACTGGACGGCGGCGAGGAAGGCGTCGGCCTTGTCCTTGGCGTCGGACAGGGCGGCGGCCCTGGCCTCGTCGGTGACTTCGATGGCGTTGCCGTCGGCGTCGGTATCGGCGGCGGAGCCGTCAAAGTAGACGTAGTCGTAATCATAGCTGTCCAGCTTGCCGGGGTTGGCGTCGTAGTAGGCTTGGAGCTCCTCGTCGGAGTAGTCCTCCGTCTGGGCGGTGCTGGCGGTGTAATAGTCGGAGGCCAGGGTGTTCATCTTCAGGTTCTCCAGGTAGATGGCGTAGGTCATGTTCCGGCCATAGACCCGCTTGAGGTAGGCGTCCCGGCTGCCAAAGCTGTACTGCTTGACCGTGTTGTCCAGGCTCTCCAAGGCGCTGTCCATCTGGGACTGGGCGTCTTCGGAGAGGGTGTAGCCCGCGGCGTTGGCGGCGTCGTAGAGGGCGCAGACCTGGGTGGCGGTCTCTTTGGCCTGTTCTTTGAAGTAGTCGTGGAAGGTCTCGCCGCTGGTCTGGTCATAGATTTGCTCTCTGGGGTCCACGGAGATGTCGAAGGTGGTGGTGTACTCGATGCCCATGGAGCTGTACTGCTGGGCCATATATTGCTCCTGGTTGGCGTAGTAGTTCATGGCGTCATAGTAGTAGTAGTCCATGTCCACCACGGACAGCTTGTGATCGCCCACGGTGAGGGCGGTGGTGTGGCGGGAGAAAATGCCGGAGTTCCAAACCAGCAGGGCCGCCACCAGCACCACGGCCACAACGCCGCCCACGATGGCCAGGATCTTGTTGCGGCGCTTGGCCTGTTCGACTTTCAGCTCCTGCTTCTGCTTTTCCGTCATGCCCATCTCGGCCTGCAGGGCGCGACGTTCGGATTTCTTCTTTGCTCCGCTCATTGGGTCATTCAGTCCTCTCATGTGTAGTTGGATGGTGCGCGCGGTTTTTTCATACCGATATATTATAACGAATTATAGGGATGGACGCAAGAGCCAATTCTATTTTTTTGATAATGTTTACAAATTGTCCGCAAACGGGCGATAAAAACGGCCCGGTCTTTCGACCGGGCCGCACCCGCTTTGGCCGTGTAGGCCCTATTAAAACCTGCACGTGTTGGCAGGTGGGTCGCCTCCGCGCCACTTTACCGCTCCCAACGTCCATTGCCGGTCAAAGCCGGAACGGGAGGTCTGCGAGCCATGGCGTGAGTACCGGCGTCCCATATTAGAAATGTGGGTTAATAAGAAACCCATCACGCACCAAGCAGGAAAGGGGGACACAGGAAAGGGGGACGGGGTCAGGTCTCCTCCTCGTCGGCGAAGATCTGTTCCATGAAGAGGTCGTAGACCTGGTTGAGCTCCTCGTCGGTGTCCGGGGTGGACAGCAGCTCCTCGCCGTTGTCCTGGATGACCTTCAAGATCACCAGCTCGGCCTCCTGTTCCTCGCCCTCGCCCAGATCGGCGGGAAAGAAGGCCATGTACCGCACGCCGTCCATCTCCAGCGCGTCAATGAACTCCAGTTCAATGTCGTTGCCGTCCTCGTCGGTGACGGTGACGAAATCCGGGCCAAATTCATCGCTCATGGGACTCACCTCTCTCGCGGTTTTCTCCATGGGTATAGTCTACCAGTTTCCCGACAAAAATGCAAGACGGCAGGGAGCCAAAATTTGCCGCCGGATTTTGGCAAAAGCGGACAGAGGCAAGGGGTGGACAAGATGGAAAAAAGTTGCTATAATATGCCGTGTATACGGCTTTGGCCCGTTCGCCCTGTGGCGTTAAAGTTGAGGTGAAAACCATGGCAGAACTCCATAAAGCCTCCGAACTGAATGACCGAGAGGAGCCCAGGCGCGCCTCCGGCTCTGCCGCTGGGCGGCAGGGCTCTTCCTCCGCCCAGCGGCAGAGCCGGAGGAGGAAAAAGAGCCCGTGGCGCACGGTGGGGAAGGTAGTGGGAACCCTCTTGCTGGTCTGTCTGACCACCGGGCTGCTGCTGGTCTGCTTCGCGGCGGTGTATATCAACTCCGTCATCATCCCGGACGCCAAACAGTGGGTGGCCGACTACGGCGACGGCGGTCTGGTGTCCCTGACCTCCACCATGTACTACACCGACGAAAACGGCGCCACCCAGCCCTACCTCACCATCGACAGCGACCAGAACCGCCAGTGGGTCAGCTACGCGGACCTGGAAAAGACCTATCTGGAGGACGCGCTGGTGGCCATCGAGGACAAGCGGTTCTACGACCACAAGGGCGTGGACTGGATCCGCACCGCCAAGGGCGTTTTGAACTTGTTCACCGGCGGCTCCATCCAGGGCGGCTCCACCCTGACCCAGCAGTTCATCAAAAACGACACCGGGGAAAACCAGGTCACGGTCAAGCGGAAGATCACGGAGATCTACCGGGCGCTGGAGTTTGAAAAGACCCACAGCAAGAAGCAGATCGTGGAGCTCTACCTCAACGAGATCTTCCTGGGCGAGCGGTGCTACGGCGTGGGCGCGGCCAGCTGGGCCTACTTTGGCAAGGACGTCACCGAGCTGAGCCTGGCCCAGTGCGCCAGCTTGGTGGGCATCACCAACAACCCCTCCCGCTACGACCCCTACCTGAACAAAAACGCCGAGGTCACCAACGACCAGGCCAACCGCAGCCGGGCCAAGCTGGTCCTGGACATGATGCTGGAGCAGGGGAAGATCGACCAGGCCGCCCACGACGCCGCCTACGCCGAGGTGGACACCATGGAGTTCGTCCGGGGCTCCGCCGAGGGCGGCGGCCCCAGCACGGTATATAATTGGTATCAGGACCAGGTCATCGACGATGTGATCAACGACCTGATGGAAAAGTATGACTGGACCAGCGAGACCGCCAGCCGCAAGCTCTTTTACGGCGGTTTGTCCATTTACACCAACGTGGACCTGCGGGTCCAGAACATCGTGGACGAGGTCTACGCCGACCGCTCCAACCTGAACTACGTCTCCAACTCCGGCCAGCCCATGCAGTCGGCCATCGTCATCATCGACGACAAGGGCAGGGTGGTGGCCCTGTCCGGCGGCATCGGAGACGACAAGACCCAAAACCGCGCCTGGAGCCGGGCCAGCGACACCAAGCGGCCCTCCGGCTCATCCATCAAGCCCCTCTCGGTGTACGCCCCCGCCATGGAGATGGGGCTGATCACGCCGTACAGCGTCAGCGACGATGTGCCCTACCAGATGCTGGGCGGCACGGCCTGGCCCAAGAACGCGGTGGGCTACTACAAGGGCCTGGACACCATCTCCCACGCCGTGGAGCAGTCGAGCAACACCGTGGCGGTGCGGGTGCTGGGGGACTATGTGACCCCGCGGGCGTCCTATGACTTCCTGGAACAGCGCTTCCACATCACCAGCCTGGTCCGGGAACAGTGGGTCAACGACCAGAAGTTCAGCGATCTGGACCTCGCGCCGCTGGCCCTGGGCGGTCTGACCAAGGGCGTGTCCGTCTACGAGATGGCCGCGGCCTACGCCACCTTCCCCAACATGGGCCGGTATGTGCCGCCCAGGACCTACTCCAAGGTGGTGGACGCCGACGGGACCGTGCTGCTGGACCGCACCGGGGACGGGGAGTACGTACTCAAAGAGAGCACGGCCTACTATATGAACAATATGCTCCGCGGCGTTGTCACCGGCAGCAACGGCACCGGCACCGACGCCGCCTTCCCCGGCATGACCATCGCCGGCAAGACCGGCACCACCACCGCCCAAAAGGACCTCTGGTTCGTGGGCTACACACCCTATTACACCGCCGCGGTCTGGGTGGGCTATGACCGGCAGGAGCGGCTGGGCAACATCGGCCATCCCCAGAACATCCTCTGGAAAAAGGTGATGAGCCAGGTCCACGAGGGCCTGCCCAACAAGGACTTCCCCAGGCCCGTGGGGGAGGAGGTGGTCACGGCCAGCTACTGTCTGGACAGCGGCCTGGCCCCCACCGAGCTCTGCGCCGCCGACGCGCGGGGAAGCCGCGTGGCCACGGGGTATTTTGTCAGCGGCGACCAGCCCACCAAAGCCTGTGACCGCCATGTGGCGGTCCAGGTCTGCGTGGACGACCCCTACCGCAACGAGGAGACCGGCGAGGAGACCGGGCGCTACCATCTGGCCGGGGAGTTCTGCCCAGAGGAGAGCGTCAGGACCGTGGCCGTTCTGGACTACTACCGGGAAGGGGCCGCGGCCACGGTGTCCGCCTCCGACTCCGGCGCGCTGTTGAGCAGCTACAAGCAGGGCGAGACCTGCACCGTCCACGACGCCGATTGGGTCCCCGGCGCCGACCCCTTTGACCCCAGCGACCCCTCTACCTGGCCCCTGGACGACCCGGATTTTGACATCAACGACCCGGACACATGGCCCCTCACCATCCCCGACACAGAGGACCCTGTCCCCTCCGGCTCCCCAGGGCCCTCGCCCAGCGACCACCCCTCGCCGCCCGCCAGCGCCGAGCCCGCGCCCACGCCCTCCGTCGGCCCGGAGCAGGGCCCGCCCAGCGCCGAGCCCTACGTCCCCGTGGGCATCCCCGTTGACTGACCCCGCCGCCGGAGCAGGTCCCTGACCTCTCCGGCGGCGTCTTTGCGTTCCTGGGGGATTTGTGCGTTTTGGATAGATTTTTGAGGGATGGGCCCGCAAAAATGGTGGCTTTCCCAGGGGCGTTTTCGTTGCAATTCCCGGTGGGCTGTGTTAGAATATTGTACGCTCTCCGGCAACAAATGCCCTCGCACCAGAGACGGCGCCAAGGGGAGATCGAGGTGAGACCGTGGTCGGCACAGGGAAATACTACATCGTGGACAGCGCGGTTTTGCCGGAGATATTCATCCGCGTGGTAGAGGCCAAGCGGCTGTTGGACACCGGCGAGGCCGCCACCATCAACCAGGCCGCGGCCCAGGCCGGGGTCAGCCGCAGCGCGTACTATAAGTATAAGGATATGGTCCGGCCCTTTCACGATATGCTCAGCGGGCGCATCGTCACGGTGCGGCTGACGCTGAAGGACCAGCCCGGCGTGCTGTCCGACGTGCTCAACGTCATCGCCTCTCTGGGCGGGAACCTGCTGACCATCAACCAGTCCATCCCCTCCGGCGGCGCCGCGGCGGTGGCGGTGAGCGTGGAGACCTCGGACCTGACCGTATCGCTGGATGAGTTTTTGTCCCGCACGGCCCAGGTGCGCGGGGTGTTGAAATACGAGACTCTGGCAGGACAATAGGAGGGAACAAAAGATATGACGCAGGTTGCGATCCTCGGCTTTGGCGTGGTGGGCTCCGGCGTGGCCGAGGTCATCCGGCGCAACAGCGGCCCCATCACAGCGCGGGCCGGCGCGGGCTTTGAGGTCAAGTATATCCTGGATGTGCGGGACTTCCCAGACAGCCCCTACGCGGGCAAGTTCGTCAAGGACTTCGCCGTCATCGAGAAAGACCCGGAGGTGGAGGTGGTCATCGAGACCATCGGCGGCTGTAAGGCGGCCTACGACTTCACCCAGCGGGCCCTGCGGGCGGGGAAGAGCGTGGTCACCTCCAACAAAGAACTGGTGGCCCAGCACGGCTATGAGCTCCTGGAACTGGCCCGGGAAAACCAGGTCAGCTACCGCTTTGAGGCCAGCGTGGGCGGCGGCATCCCCATTTTGCACCCCCTGTCCCAGTGCCTGGCCGCCAACAAGATCACCGAGGTCCAGGGCATCCTGAACGGCACCACCAACTATATCCTCACCCACATGTTCGGCACGGGCATCTCCTTTGACGAGGCACTGCGGCAGGCCCAGCAGCGGGGCTACGCCGAGCACGACCCCACCGCCGACATCGAGGGCATCGACGCCTGCCGGAAGATCTGCATCCTGGCGGCCATCGCCTTTGGCCGCCATGTCTACCCCCACCAGGTGCCCACCCAGGGCATCACCAAGATCACCCTGGCCGACGTGTCCTACGCCTACGCCGCGGGGATGAAGGTGAAACTGCTGGGGCGGGCCATCTGGCGGGAAGAGGGCAAGGTGATGGCCTACGTGGCCCCCCACTTTGTCTCCATCCACGATCCGCTGGCCGGCGTGGAGGACGTGTTCAACGCCATCACCGTCCGGGGCAACGCCATTGGGGACGTGATGTTCTACGGACGGGGCGCGGGGATGCTGCCCACGGCCTCCGCTGTGGTGGCCGATGTGATCGACGCCAAACAGCACGCGCGCACCCGCCGCTTTCTGGGCTGGGACGAGGGCGGAGAGGACTACGTGATCGGCCCGGAGACCCTTGTGACCCAGTGGTTCCTGCGGCTGGAGGGCTCCATCCGGGACTGGGAGTGCCTGGGCCCCGTGACCAGCCTGGCCCGCGCCGGCGCGGGCGCCCAGTGCGACGAGGTGGGCGTGATCACCGAGCCCATGAGCCAACTGGAGCTGGAAAAGCGGCTGGGCGGACGGCGGACCCTCAGCACCATCCGGGTGTTGGACGAAAGCCCCGACCTGGCATAAGATAGGTTGGCGCGAAGAATGTGATTCTCAGCGGCCCGCGGGCCGGGAAGGTTGGGTTTACTATGGGACTGATCGTGCAGAAATTTGGCGGCAGCTCGGTGGCTGACGCCGACCGGGTGAGAAACGTCGCCCGGATCATTACGGAGACTTACCGCAGAGGGCACAAGGTGGTGGTGGTGCTCTCCGCCCAGGGCGATACCACCGACGACCTCATCGAAAAGGCCATGGAGATCAACAGCCACCCCTCCAAGCGGGAGATGGATATGCTGCTCTCCACCGGCGAGCAGATCTCCTGCGCCCTGTGCGCTATGGCCATCGAGAACCTGGGCTGTCCGGTGGTCTCCCTCACCGGCTGGCAGGCGGGGGTGCGGACCAACTCCGCCTACGGCAACGCCCGCATCAAGCGCATCGAGCCTGAGCGCATCCTGGCCGAGCTTGACAAAAACGCCATCGTCATCGTCACCGGCTTTCAGGGCATCAACAAGTATGACGACGTCACCACTCTGGGCCGGGGCGGTTCAGACACCTCGGCGGTGGCCCTGGCCGCCGCGCTCCACGCGGACCTCTGCCAGATCTACACCGACGTGGACGGGGTCTACACCGCCGACCCGCGGCTGGTCCCCAGCGCACGCAAGTTGGAGGAGATCACCTTTGACGAGATGCTGGAGCTGGCCACCCTGGGCGCCCAGGTGCTCCACAACCGCTCGGTGGAAATGGCCAAGCGTTACCATATCGATCTGGAGGTCATCTCCAGTTTCTCCGGCCAGCCGGGGACCAAAGTGAAGGAGGTTGCGAAAAGCATGGAAGACACTCATATTTCTGGCGTGGCGAAAGACAAAAACGTGGCCCGTCTGGCCCTGGTGGGCCTGGAGGACGAGCCGGGCATCGCCTTTAAGATCTTCTCGCTGCTCGCCGGGAGCGGCATCAACGTGGACATCATCCTCCAGTCCATCGGCCGGGACGACACCAAGGACATCAGCTTCACCGTGGTGAAAAGCGACATGGAGCTGGCCCAGAAACTGCTGGAGGAGCACAAGGACGTCATCCACTTTGACCACATCGACGTGTCCGGCAACATCGCCAAGGTCTCCATCGTTGGCGCGGGCATGATCAACAATCCCGGCGTGGCCGCCACCATGTTCGAGGCCCTGTTCAACGCGGGCATCAACATCCACATGATCTCTACCAGCGAGATCAAGGTCTCCGTGCTGGTGGACGCCAACGACGCCGACAGGGCCGTCCAGGTGGTCCACGACAAGTTCTACGGCGAGATCGGCGGCAAATAATTCTTGACAAGCCCGGTCCGGTGTGCTAAAATACCTCTTACCTATGGAAAGGGCCTCTTTTTTGCGGGCATTTTACGGTGTATGTCGGCAAAACCCTTTCACACAGACATAGGGAGGCAATGCGCCGGACTGCACCGTAACGCCGACAAAAAGGGCATTGCGCCCTTTTGCGTTGCCGGGTCCGGCCTCCCGCCGGACCCGGTTTTTTTCTGGGTCGGCAAATACGAAAAGGAGGTGCCGAACAGTGGCAAAGGCTGGGAACCGCGTCAAGATCGTCCTGCGCTGCAGCGAGTGCAAACAGCGCAACTACCAGACCAACAAGAACAAGAAGAACACCCCTGACCGTCTGGAGCTGAAGAAGTACTGCCCCTTCTGCAGAAAGCACACCGTCCACAACGAAACCAAGTGACTTGCCCTCCAAAGGCGCACTAAGAAAGAAGGGTATGTGAAACATGACCGAGCAAGAAAAGCTGCCTGAGAATCAGGCACAGGCCGCCAAGGCCGCCAAGGCGGACAAGCCCGCCAAGGCCGCCAAGAAAAAGCCGGGCTTCTTCGCCAAGATCGCCCGCTGGTTCCGGGAGATGAAGAGCGAGCTGAAGAAGGTCCAGTGGCCCACATGGAAACAGACCTGGAACAACACCCTGACCGTCATCGTCTGCGTCATTCTGGTGGGCGTATTCCTGTGGGTATTCGACCTGGTGGCCCGGCTGATCATTGACGCTCTGCTGGCTCTGGCTGGTAAGGGCTGAGAGGGACAGCGCCATGGCAGAGAGCGCGAAATGGTACGTGGCACACACCTACTCCGGCTATGAGAACACCGTGGCCGCTACCATTGAAAAAGCGGTGGAAAACCGCAATATGCACGACTTGATCCAGGAGATCAACATCCCCATGGAAACCGTCACCGAGATCACCGACAACGGCCCCAAGACCTTCGAGCGCAAGGTCTTTCCCGGCTATGTGCTGGTGAAGATGGTGATGACGGATGAGGCGTGGCACCTGGTCCGCAACATCCGCGGCGTCACCGGCTTCGTGGGGGAGGGCAGCAACAAGCCCATCCCTCTGACCGAAGCGGAGATCGCCAACCTGGGCGTGGAGAAAAAACACGTTGAGGTCTCCTATCAGCTGGGCGACAGCGTGAAGATCACCGACGGCGCGCTGGAGTCCTTCCTGGGCACCGTGGAGGAGATCGACCTGGAGCGCGGCAAGGTCAGCGTCAAGGTCTCCATGTTTGGCCGGGACACCCCGGTGGAACTGGAGTTGGACCAAATCGAGCGGGTGGACTAAGCCCCATTCCCCGCCGTGGGAGGAGCCCCAGGCGGCTCCGCCAAACCACATTTTATCTAGGAGGTGCTTTCAGTGGCACAGAAAGTAGTAGGTTACGTCAAGTTGCAGATCCCCGCGGGCAAGGCAACGCCCGCTCCCCCTGTTGGCCCCGCTCTGGGTCAGCACGGCATCAACATCGCCGGCTTCACCAAGGAGTTCAACGAGCGCACCAAGAACGACATGGGCATGATCATCCCCGTGGTCATCACCGTCTATGCCGACCGCTCCTTCTCCTTCATCACCAAGACCCCTCCCGCCGCCGTCCTCATCAAGAAGGCTTGCAACATCGAAAAAGCCTCCGGCGTGCCCAACAAAGAGAAGGTCGCCACCATCAGCAAAGAGGACATTCGCAAGATCGCCGAGACCAAGATGCCCGACCTGAACGCCGGCAGCATCGAGGCCGCCATGAGCATGATCGCCGGGACTGCCCGCTCCATGGGCGTCGTGGTGGGCGACTAAAGGAGGGATCAGCATGAGCAGAGGAAAGAAATACGTCGATAGCGCCAAGCTGATCGACCGCAGCGTGCAGTACGACGTGGCCGAGGCCATGGACCTGGTGGTCAAGACCGCCAAGGCCAAGTTTGACGAGACCGTGGAACTCCATGTGAAGCTGGGCGTGGACTCCCGCCACGCCGACCAGCAGGTCCGCGGCGCCATCGTCCTGCCCCACGGCACCGGCAAGACCCAGCGGGTGCTGGTCTTTGCCAAGGGCGACAAGGCCGAGGAGGCCAAGGCCGCCGGCGCCGACTATGTGGGCGAGATGGACCTGGTGGAGAAGATCCAGAAGGAGAACTGGTTCGACTTTGACGTGGTGGTGGCCACCCCCGACATGATGGGCGTTGTGGGCCGTCTGGGTAAGGTCCTGGGCCCCAAGGGCCTGATGCCCTCGCCCAAGGCCGGCACCGTGTCCCCCAACGTGGGCCAGGCCGTCACCGAGATCAAAGCCGGTAAGGTGGAGTACCGTCTGGACAAGACCAACATCATCCACTGCCCCATCGGCAAGGTCTCCTTTGGCCCCGAAAAGCTGGCCGAGAACTTCCAGGCCCTCATGGCCGCCATCATCAAGGCCAAGCCCGCCGCCGCCAAGGGGCAGTACGTCCGCTCCTGCGTCTGCGCCAGCACCATGGGCCCCGGCGTGAAGCTCAACGCCGCCAAGATGGTGTGACCGCGAACCCAAGAAACGCAAAAGCACGGACGGCCATCGCGGTCGTCCGTGCTTTTTTTGAGAGGAAATGCCCTGTCCCCAGGCTCCATTTGGAAAAAACCCTTGACAAATTCGCGCGGAACTGCTATAATCTCCCTCGTGTTCTGAGACAGCAGGCGCCCGCGAGGGGTAAGACCCGCCGAGAATACAGCAATGGAATTACCGCTTTGCCATGCTGTTTTCGTGCGCTTTGGGACACGAAAGCGGCATTTTACTTTATGGAGGTGAAAAAATATGCCCAATGCCAAGATCCTGAACGAGAAGAAGGCTGTGGTGGCCGCGCTGGAAGAGAAGCTGAAAACCGCCGCCTCCGGCGTGCTGGTGGACTACAAGGGCCTCACCGTGGCGGAGGACACCGAACTGCGCCAGGAACTGCGTAAGAACGGTGTGGACTACGCCGTGGTGAAGAACACCATGGTCCGCTTCGCCCTGGACGACACCGGCCTTGGCGAGCTGGACGAGCACCTGCACGGCACCACCGCTCTGGCGGTGTGCGTGGAGGACCCCATCGCTCCCATGCGCGTCATCAACAAGTTCTCCAAGAAGTTCAACGGCGCCAAGTTCGTCATCAAAGCCGGCTTTATGGACGGCAAGGTTCTGCCCCTGAACGACATCATGGCCCTGGCCGAGCTGCCCTCCAAGGAGGCCCTGCAGGCCCAGGTGCTGGGTACCATGCTGGCCCCCATCACCAGCCTGGCCATCGTCATCAAGGCCATCGCCGAGAAGGGCGGCGGCGCCGCCGCTGTGGCCGCCAAGCCCGCGGAGGAGGCCCCCGCCGAGGCCGCTCCCGCCGCGGAGGAAGCGCCCGCCGAGGCCCCCGCTGCTGAGGCCGCGCCCGCCGAGGCTCCCGCCGCGGAGTAATTTCCCCGCAACATCTTTGAAATCAAACCACATAAACAGGAGGTAAAAACAAAATGGCTAGTGAGAAAATTGCTGCCCTGATCGAAGAAGTGAAGGGCTTGACCGTTCTGGAGCTCAGCGACCTGGTCCACGCTCTTGAGGAGGAGTTTGGCGTTTCCGCCGCCGCCATGGCCGCTCCCGCCGCCGGTGGCGCCGCCGCCGGTGCCGCCGCCGTTGAGGAAAAGACCGAGTTCGACGTGGTTCTGGCCGAGATCGGCGCCGAGAAGATCAAGGTCATCAAGGCCGTCCGCGAGATCACCGGTCTGGGTCTGGCCGAGGCCAAGGCTCTGGTGGAGTCCGCGCCCAAGGCCGTCAAGGAGGCCGTGAGCAAGGACGACGCCGAGGAGATGAAGAAGAAACTGGAGGACGCCGGCGCCAAGGTGGAGCTGAAGTAATTCCCCGCCGCCCGCGCTTTCCAGCCCTTTCAGCGATCCAAGCAGGCCGCCCCGTTGGGCGGCCTGCTTTTCCCATGTGGGCGACTTGACAGAACGGGGAAATGTCCCTATAATAGTGAAGATGCGAAAGCCCCTATGCCCCGCGTAGGATTTGTGTCGAAGGGCACAGAAAGGTGTGATGGACCTTATGGCTACAAAGGAATATAAGCTCAGCGTTGACCGGCTGGAGGCGCTGAAACAGGAACTCAACTACCTCAGGACCGTCCGGGAAAAGGAGGTGGCCGACCAGATCAAGGAGGCCCGCTCCTTTGGCGACCTCAGCGAGAACAGCGAGTATGACGAGGCGAAAAACGAGCAGGGCAAGCTCTTCTCCCGCATCGCCGAGATCGAGAGCATTTTGAGCAACTGCGTCATCATCGAGGACCACCCCAAGGACCCGGACGCCGTGCGCCTTGGCAGCCGTATCACCGTCGAGGACCTGGAGTTCAAGGAGACCGAGACCTACCAGGTGGTGGGCTCCCAGGAGGCCGACCCCATGAATGGCCGCATCTCGGAGGAGTCCCCCTTTGGCAAGGCCCTGTTGGGCCACAAAGTGGGGGACAAGGTCAGCGTGGAGGCCCCCAACGGCGCGGTGCTCTACCAGATCATCAAGATCGAGAAGTAAGGAATCTCAAGGATAGGAGAAATCACCATGGCAGAGGAGAAAAACCACCAGCCCCAGCAGCCGGAGCCCTCTCTTTCCGAACTTCTGAAGATCCGCCGGGACAAGCTCGCCCAGCTTCAGGAGGCGGGGGAGGACCCCTTTCAGGTGACAAAGTTCGCCTGGGACGCCACGTCCCAACAGATCAAGGACAACTTCGACGCCATGGAGGGCAAGGCGGTGAAGGTGGCGGGCCGGCTGATGAGCAAGCGGGGCATGGGCAAGGTGTCCTTCTGCGACCTCCAGGACCGGGACGGCCGCATCCAGCTCTACGCCCGCCAGGACGAGATGGACGAGGCGGCCTACAAGAAGTTCAAGAAGTTCGACATCGGCGACATCGTCGGCGTGGAGGGGGAGGTGTTCCGCACCCAGCGGGGCGAGATGAGCGTCCGGGCCCGGAACATCACCCTGCTGAGCAAGTCCCTGCTGCCCCTGCCGGAGAAGTTCCACGGCCTGCAGGACAAGGAACTGCGCTACCGCCAGCGGTATGTGGACCTCATCGTCAACCCGGAGGTGAAGCGCAACTTCACCATCCGCTCCAGGTTCATCAAGCACGTCCGGGACTTCATGGACGCCCGGGGCTACATCGAGGTGGAGACCCCCGTTCTGAACACCATCGCCGGCGGCGCCGCCGCCCGGCCCTTCATCACCCACCACAACACCCTGGACATCGATATGTATATGCGTATCGCCACCGAGCTCCCCTTGAAGCGCCTCATCGTGGGCGGGATGGACCGGGTCTACGAGATCGGCCGCATTTTCCGCAACGAAGGCATGGACCCCAAGCACAACCCGGAGTTCACCACCATCGAACTCTACGAGGCCTACGCCGACTTCCACGACATGATGGACATCGCCGAGGGGGTGCTGTCCTCGGCGGCCAAGGAGATCCTGGGCACCTACGAAGTGGAGTGGCTGGGGGAGAAGATCGACCTGACCCCCGGCTGGCCGCGGCTCACCATGGTGGAGGCGGTGAAGCAGTACGTGGGCATCGACTTTGGCGCCATCACCGACGACGCCGAGGCGGTGGCCGCCGCCAAGGCCAAGGGGGTGGAGCTGGCCGACGCCGCCGAGCCCACCTGGGGCAACGCCCTGTACGCCTGCTTCGACCAGCGGGTGGAGGAGCACCTGATCCAGCCCACCTTCATCACCATGTACCCCGTGGAGGTCTCGCCCCTGACCAAGCGCTCTCCCCAGGATCCCCGCCTCACCGAGCGCTTTGAGTTCTTCATCAACCGCTCCGAGTTTGGCAACGCCTACTCCGAGCTCAACGACCCCATCGACCAGCGCCAGCGTTTTGAAAAGCAGATGGAACAGCGGGAGCGGGGCGATGACGAGACCGAGATGCTGGACGAGGACTTCCTCACCGCCATGGAATACGGTATGCCTCCCACCGGCGGCATGGGCATCGGCATCGACCGCTGCGTCATGCTCCTCACCGGCGCCGACTCCATCCGGGACGTGATCTTGTTCCCCACCATGAAACCCACCGACCGATAACTACGCCAAAAGCAGCGACAGAGCTCACTCTCTGCCGCTGTTTTGCTGACATCAGCCCGGAGGAGACCGCCGGGCAGGAAGGGAGCGAGGACCTATGGGACAAAACGCGGGCGGCTACAAGCTGGAGTACCCGGAACTGACCATGTACCAGATGGTCGAGCGGGTGGCCGGGCAGTACCCCAAGGCGGTGGCCTACGAGTTCTATGGCCGCAAGACCCGCTATGAGGACTTTATCTACCGCATCCAGCGGGCCGCCAGAGCTTTTGTGGCCCTGGGCATCGGCGCGGGCGACGTGGTCACGATTTGTATGCCCAACACGCCCCAGGCGCTGGACTGCTTTTACGCCCTCAACCGCATCGGCGCGGTGTGCAACATGGTCCATCCCCTGTCCGCCCAGCGGGAGATCAGCTTTTACCTGACCCTGTCCAAGAGCAAGGTCGTCTTGACGGTGGATATGTTCTGCCAGAAGGTGGAGGCCGCCCTTGAGGACGTGCCCCAGGACATGACGGTGCTGGTGTGCCGGATGCAGGACGAGCTGAACCCGGTGCTGCGGGCGGGCTTTGTGCTGAAAACGGGCAGGGAATTTCTGCGCTACCCCAACACCAGCCATGCCATGCTGTGGACCGAATTTCTGAAACAGGGCGACGGCGGCCCGGCCCTGCCGGAGCCGGTCTACGATCCGGGCAAGACCGCCGTGATCCTTTACAGCGGCGGCACCAGCGGCGTGCCCAAGGGCATCTGCCTGTCCGACCTGAACTTCAACGCCTGCGCCATCCAGGCCCGCAACGCCATCGAGCAGGAGTTCCGGCCTGGGATGAAGATCTTGAGCTGTATGCCCTGCTTCCACGGGTTTGGCCTGGGCATCAACATCCACACGGCCTTGATCTACGGCGTGCGCTGCGTCCTCATGCCCACCTTCACCGACAGAAGCTACGCCCAGATGCTCGCGAAGAAAAAGCCCGACTTCATCGTCGGCGTGCCCACCATCTTCGAGGCCCTTTTGCACCTGCCGGAGCTGGACCATGTGAAGCTGGATTTCCTGCGTGGGATGTTCTGCGGCGGGGACTCCCTGTCTGTGGAACTGAAGAAAAAGGTGGACCAGTTCCTCCTGGACCACGGCGCCACCATCCAGATCAGGGAGGGCTACGGCCTCACCGAGTGCGTCACCGCCAGCTGTCTGACGCCCAAGGACACATATCGCGAGGGCAGCATCGGTCTGCCCTTTGCCGACACGGACTACTGCGTGGTGGCCCCCGGCACCGACGAGGAGGTGCCCGCCGGCCAGGAAGGGGAGATCATCCTCACCGGCCCCACCGTCATGCTGGGCTACCTGGACGCGCCGGAGGAGACCGCCCAGACCCTGCGGGTGCTGGCCGACGGCCGGACGTGGCTCTACACCGGGGACCTGGGCCACATGAGCGAGGACGGCTATGTCTACTTCCACCAGCGCCTCAAGCGCATGATCATCACCAACGGCTACAACGTCTACCCCGGACAGGTGGAGAACGCCATCGACGCCTGCCAGGAGGTGGCTTACAGCTGCGTCATCGGCGTGGCCGACCCCAGGCGGATCCAGCGGGTGAAGGCCTATGTGGTCCTCCGGCCCGGGCGTTGTGGGGGACGAGGCGTGCAAGGAGCGCATCATGGAGCGCCTTCGTATGCACGTCGCGGCCTACGCCTTGCCCAAGGAGATCGAGTTCAGGGACGCACTCCCCAAGACCATCGTGGGCAAGGTGGCCTACCGGGTGCTGGAGGAGGAGGCCAACGCCGCCGCCGGCGTGGATTGAGCAGACAGAGCAGAGGGGGAACACCGCCATGGAAGAGAAGAAAAAGCGGCGCTGGGGAGACCGCCGGGATGGCCGGAGGGTCCGGGACCTGCCTGGGCTCCAGGCCATCATGCCCCATCTCTGGCCCAACCGCACCGACTGCGAGGTCTATCTCCACGATGTGATCGACGCCACCGAGCTGGTGAAGTACCTGGCGGAGAAAAATGCGGCCCATCCGGAGTATAAGACCACCGTCTTTCACTGCGCGGTGGTGGGTCTGGCCCGGATGGTGCGGGAGCGGCCCATGATGAACCGCTTTATTCAGGGCCGGAGGACGTATGAGCGGGACGCCATCTCCATCAGCTTTGTGGTCAAGCGCCAATTTGCCGACGGTGCGGAGGAGTCGCTGATGGTGCTGGAGCCCGGGGATGAGGACACGCTGGATACGGTGAGCCGGAAGATCGTGGGCAACGTGCGCCAGGTCCGCAAGAGCGATACCGCCACCGGCGGGATCGACAGCGTTCTGGATACCTTCGGCAAACTCCCCAGGCCCCTTTTGATGCTGGTGGCCCGCGTGGTCCGCTGGCTGGACTTCTGGGGCAAGGTGCCCAGAGCCCTCACCACCGGGGACACCCACTACACCACCATCCTGTGCAGCAACCTGGGCAGCATCCAGTGCCCGGCGGTCTATCACCATCTGGCCAACTACGGCACCAACAGCATCATGGTCACCATCGGCACCCTGCACAAAGAAGAACTGGCCATGCCCGACGGACACAGGGAACTCCGGGACGTGATCGACATCGGCGCCACACTGGACGAGCGCATCGCCGACGGGTTTTACTTCGCCCGCAGCCTCAAATTGGTCAAGTACATCTTCGCCAACCCCCAGCTGCTGGACCAACCCATCGGCCAGGCCAGCGGGTACGAATATTGAAAGAAAGGTATCATGGTTTTCCGAGGCCATGATACCTTTATATAAAGAAAAGTCTTGCAAAAGCCGATGGGGTAGAGTACAATAGCCTACATCGGTATGAACGGGCCAGGGGAGAGGCGCGCCGGAGCGCCGCCCCAGCCCGGGGAAAGGAGGTCGGCGGCGGTGGGGGCCAGGAAGTTCCACCTCTTGCGGCGCAGGAACCTGAACGCCACGCGCATCGTGGCCGGGTCTTTCGCCGCTCTGATCTTGCTGGGCACGGCGCTGCTCTATCTGCCCGCCGCGTCCCAGAGCGGGCAGTCGCCGGGGCTTTTGACCTGCCTGTTCACCGCCACCTCCTCCACCTGCGTCACCGGCCTTGTGCTGGTGGACACCGCGACCCAGTGGTCCCTCTTTGGCCAGGCGGTCATTCTGGGCCTCATCCAACTGGGCGGCCTGGGCTTCATCACCGTGATGACCCTCTTCTCCCTGATGCTGCGGCGGAAGATCGGCCTCTCCGAGCGGTTGCTCATGGTCTCCAACTTCAATCTCAACAGCATCAGCGGCGTGGTGCGCCTGGCGCGGTTCACTCTGAAATGGACCTTCCTCTTTGAGCTGACGGGCGCGCTGGTGCTCATGACCCGTTTCGTGCCGCTGTGCGGCTGGCGGCAGGGGATCTGGATGGGAGTTTTCCACGCCGTGTCCGCCTTTTGCAACGCCGGCTTCGACCTGATGGGCAAAGACGCACCCTTTCAGAGCCTGGCCCCGTTCCAGTCCGACCCCGTCGTGCAGTTCACCATCATGGCCCTGATCGTCATCGGCGGCCTGGGCTTTTTCGTCTGGAGCGACATCGCCGGCCGCAGGGAGCGGGGGCGGCTGTCCACCTACACAAAGATCGTCCTCACCATGACCGTCGGCCTGATCGTCCTGGGCGCGGCGGCGGTGCTGGCGGTGGAGTTTTATAACCCGGATACCCTGGGGCCCATGCCGCTGTGGGAAAAGGTGATCAACTCCCTCTTTCAATCGGTCTCCTTCCGGACGGCGGGCTTCAGCACCTTGGACCAGGGCGCTTTTCGTGACACCACGCTGGCCCTGGGCAACATCCTGATGCTCATTGGCGGCTCCTCCGGCTCCACAGCCGGCGGCATAAAGACCGGCACGGTGGCCATCTTGTTCCTGGGACTGCGGGCCGATCTGAAAGGCGGCAACGCCCTGGTCATCGGCCACCGCTCCATCAGCCGCCGCCAGCAGTCCAACGCCATGACCCTGACCATGACGGCCCTGGTGGTGTTCCTGGCCGGGTCCATGTTCCTCTCCCTGCTGGACGGGCTGCCCTTTATGGCCGCCAGCTTCGAGGTGGCCTCGGCCCTGGGGACGGTGGGGCTCACCACCGGCATCACGCCCTCGCTGTCCTACGCCTGCCGCGTGCTGATCATCGCCCTGATGTACCTGGGCCGCGTGGGTATCCTGTCCTTCTCCATCGCCTTCGCCTCGCGTCGGCAGCAGACCGAGAGCAAGATACAATATCCCGTCACCCAAGTGATGATCGGCTGAGTATAGGAGGGGTTTTACGATGAAAACATTTCTTGTCATCGGCCTGGGACGCTTCGGCAACGCCGTCGCCGCGGAACTGTGCGCCCTCGGAAACGAAGTTCTGGGCATAGATACCAAGGCGGAACGGGTCCAGGCCGCCGCCAACTGCATCACCCACGCCATCACCGCCGACGCCCGTGACCCGGAGGTGCTCAAGGAGATCTCCGCCCACAGCTTCGACTGCGCCATCGTGGCCATCGGCGGGGACATCGGCACCAGCGCGCTGATCACCCTGTGCCTGAAGGAGCAGGGCGTGGAGCGCGTGGTGGCCAAGGTCTCCAGCGATACCCACAAGAAGGTGCTGGAGAAGATCGGCGCGGACCGGGTGGTTTTTCCTGAGTACGAGATGGGGGTCAAGCTGGCCCACGCCCTGTCTGAATCCAACGTGCTCAACTTTATCGAGCTCTCCGAGGACGCCAGCATCGTGGAGATCCCCGTGCCCCAGGACTGGGTACACAAGACCCTGCGCGAGCTGGATGTGCGGAACCGCTACGGCGTGAACATCATCGCCCTGCGCCGCGGGCCAAAGCACGCCTTTGTCATCGCGCCCGGCGGCGAGGATGTGCTGGAGCCCACCGACGTGGTGGTGGCCCTGGGCCGGGACAAAAACATCAACCGCATCCAGAAGCTATGAACGTGCTCACCAGCCGGCAAAATCCCCTGTGCGCCCACCTCCGGAAGCTGGCGGCAAACGGCAGATACCGCCGGGAGACCGGGGAGTATCTGGCCGACGGGCGCAAGCTGTGGGAGGAGGCCGTGCGGTGGCGGGCCCCCATCCGCCGCCTGATCGCAACGCCGGAGACGGCGGTGGACCTGCCCGCGGGGGTGGAGCGGACGGTGGTGGCCCCGGAGCTGATGGCCTACCTCTCGCCCATGGAGAGCCCCCAGGGATTTTTGTTCACCGTGGCCCTGCCGGGACCGGCGGGCCTTGACTTGCCCGGCACGCGCTTTTTGGTGCTGGACGGGCTCCAGGACCCCGGCAATGTGGGCGCCATCTGGCGCACGGCGGACGCCCTGGGCGCGGACGGGCTGTTCTTGTTGAACCACTGCGCCGATCCCTACGGCCCCAAGACCGTCCGGGCCACCATGGGCGCCTGCTTCCGCCTTCCCTGCCGGGAGACGACCCTGGAGGAACTGACGGACTTTCTCGCCCGGCGGGACATCCCCCTCTACGCCGCCGCGCTGGAGGCGGGCTCGGCCACGGTGCGGGAGACGGAGCTGGGGCGGGCCGCGGTGGTCATCGGCAACGAGGGCCACGGCGTCAGCCAAGCGGTGCTGGAGCGCTGCGGCAAGACCGTCGTCATCCCCATGCGGGAGCGCTGTGAATCGCTCAACGCGGCGGCGGCGGCAGCCATTTTCCTCTGGGAGATGGACCGATAAGGAAGGGAGGCAAAGCGGATGGCCAGTTTGAAATATTGGCTGTGGCTCACCACGCGCCGGGGCATTTCCAACACCGGCGTGTCCGCGTTGCTGGAGTATTTTGGCACGCCGGAGGCGGTCCACTTCGCCGACAGCGGCGAGTATGACGCCGTGCCCGGCCTCTCCGCCCACGCCAGACAGTCCCTGATGGACAAGGACCTGGACGGGGCCAACCGCATCCTCTCCGAGTGCCAGCGGCTGGGCCAGCGGATCCTGACCATCTCCGACGCGGGCTATCCTGAGCGGCTGAGGAATATCTATGACCCACCGGCGGTACTCTATCTCCAGGGCCGGGACATCGCCTTTGACGACCAGGTCGTCATCAGCCTGATCGGGTCCCGCGACCCCAGCCAGTACGGGATCAACCAGGCCCAGCGCCTGGGCCACGACCTGGCCTACCAGGGCGCGGTGGTGGTCTCCGGCCTGGCCAGAGGGTTGGACAGCGAGGGACTGCGGGGCGCTCTGCGCGGCGGCGGCAAGGTCTGCGGTGTGCTGGGCGGCGGGCTGGACGTGGTCTACCCCAGAGAGAACCGCTTTCTCTACCAGGACGTGGCCGCGGCGGGCGTGCTGATCAGCGAGTATCCGCCGGGCACGGAGCCCAGGTCCAGCAACTTCCCGCCGCGAAACCGCATCATCAGCGGGCTGTCCCTGGGCGTCGTGGTGGTGGAGGGCGCCCAGAACTCCGGCACCCGCATCACCGCCATGGCGGCCTTGGACCAGGGAAGGGACGTCTTTGCCGTGCCGGGGCCGGTGGATGGGCCCTTGAGCTATATGCCCAACGACCTCATCCGCAGGGGAGAGGCCATGCTCGTCACCTCCGCCAGCGATATTCTGCAGGAGTACGCCGACCTCTATCCAGGCAAGGTGCGCCTGGTGCCCGGCCTGGCCCCGCAGACCCCCGCCATCGCCCCAGGGCTTCGCCCAAGGGACCTCCGCCGGGAGCCGGAGGAGGAGACGGAGCCGCCAACGCCCAAGGCGGAGGCAAAACCGGCCCCCAGCGCCATCCACTGGCGCAAGTTGACCCCGGCCCTCACCGACGACCAGCGGGACGTGCTGTTGGCCGTGCGGGACAGGCCGCTGGTGCTGGACGAGATCATCGAAGCCGCCCAGATCCCCGCGCGGCGCTGTACCTCGGCAGTGACCATGCTCCAGCTGGCGGGCTTTTTGACCGAGGAGAGCGGCAAGCGCTTTGCCGCCACCGTCCGGATCGAAGTGGATGAAAAGGAACCCCCCTTTCCGGGATAATCTAGTGTACCAGGAGGAGACCACATGGCTGCAAAAACTGATCTGGTGATCGTGGAGTCGCCGGCCAAGGCAAAGACCATCGGCAAATATCTGGGCCCCAACTACAAGGTCATGGCCACCATGGGCCACGTCCGGGACCTGCCCAAGAGCAAGCTCAGCGTGGATGTGGACCACGGCTTCACGCCTAACTACCAGCCCATCAAGGGCAAGGAGGACATCATCTCCGAACTGACCCGCGCCGCCAAAAAAAGCGACAAGATCTACCTGGCCACCGACCCTGACCGCGAGGGGGAGGCCATCTCCTGGCACCTGAAGGAGCTTCTGGGCCTGCCGGACGAGCGGACCTACCGTGTCACCTTCAACGAGATCACCAAAAAGGTCGTCACCGAGTCCATCGCCCAGCCCCGGACCATCGACCAGAATCTGGTGGACGCCCAGCAGGCCCGGCGTATCCTGGACCGCATCGTGGGCTACGAGCTCTCGCCCCTGCTGTGGAAGAAGATCCGCCGGGGCCTGTCCGCGGGCCGGGTCCAGTCGGTGGCCGCCAGGCTGGTGGTGGAGCGGGAAGAGGAGATCCGCGCCTTCCAGAGCCAGGAATACTGGTCCATCGACGTGGACTTCTCCCGTCTGGCCCCCAACGTGGGCGCTTTCCGGGCCTCTTTCTACGGCAAGGAGAAAAAGCAGGACCTGGGCAGCCGGGCCGAGGTGGACGCGGTGATCAATGCTGTAAAGGGAAAAGCCTTTACGGTCAAGAGCGTCAAGCGGCAGGACAAGCAGCGCAACCCCGCCCCGCCTTTCATCACCTCCACCCTCCAGCAAGAGGCGTCCCGCAAGCTGGGGATGCCGCCGCGGAGGACCATGTCCATCGCCCAGCAGCTCTACGAGGGGGTGGACATCTCCGGCGAGGGCACCGTGGGTCTGATCACCTATATGCGTACCGACTCCCTGCGCCTCTCCGACGAGGCCACCGCCGCCGCGAAGCGCTTCATCCTGGACCGTTACGGCAAGGCGTACTACCCCGGCCGGCCCAGGGTCTACAAGGCAAAGTCCGGCGCCCAGGATGCCCACGAGGCCATCCGCCCCTCCGAGGTCCGTCTGGACCCGGAGACCATCCGCAAGGACCTGACCGCCGAGCAGTATAAGCTCTACAAGCTCATCTGGAGCCGTTTTCTGGCCAGCCAAATGGCCTCCGCTGTGTACGACAGCGTATCCATCGACGTCTCCGGCGCCGAGGGCTATGTGTTCCGGGCCAACCACTCCTCCATGAAGTTCAGCGGCTTCACCGCCGTCTACGAAGAGAGCCGGGACGAGGACGAGGAGGCGCCCCAGTCCCCGCTGCCCGACCTGGCGGAAGGGGAGAGCGTCAAGGACGAGGGCTTCACCCCTGAACAGCACTTCACCCAGCCCCCACCCCGCTACACGGAGGCCACGCTCATCAAGGCCCTGGAGGAGAAGAGCATCGGCCGCCCCTCCACCTACGCCCCCACGGTGTCCACCATCATCGACCGGGAGTATGTGATCAAAGAGGGCCGCAATCTGCGCCCCACCCCTCTGGGCGAGGTGGTCACCGGCCTGATGCGGGACAAATTCCCCGACGTGGCCGACCCCGCCTTCACCGCGCGCATGGAGCGGCGGCTGGACCAGGTGGAGACCGGCGAGGAGAACTGGGTCGGCATTCTGGACAGCTTTTACGGCGAATTTGAGAGCAATCTCAAGCAGGTGGAGACCGACATGGAGGGCGTCCGGCTCAAGGTGCCCGACGAGGTCTCCGAGGAGGTCTGCCCGCAGTGTGGCAAGCGCCTGGTGGTAAAGTCCGGACGGTTTGGCCGCTTCCTGGCCTGTCCGGGCTGGCCGGAGTGCGACTTCACCATGCCCCTTGTGGTGGAGATGCCCGGCAAGTGCCCCCTCTGCGGCGGCCGCATCCTCAAGCGCACAGGACGGAGCAAAAAGACCGGCAAGCAGTACACCTTCTACTGCTGCGAGCGCCGCAGCGCCAAGGACGAGAGCAAGCGATGTGAATTTATCACCTGGGACGTGCCGGTGAAGGACAACTGCCCCGTCTGCGGCCATACCATGTTCAAAACCGCCGGAAAGGGCGCCCATAAGCCCTTCTGCATCAACGAGACCTGCGCCAACTTTACCCCGGAGGACAAGCGGGGCGGCTACCGCCGGAGGACAGAGACCCAGGGCGAGGAGGCCGCGGAGAAAAAGACGGCGGCCAAAAAGCCCGCCGCGAAAAAACCCGCCGCCAAAAAGACCACCGCGAAAAAACCCGCCGCCCAAAAGACCGCCGCCTCCAGGAAGGCCAAGAGCTGATGGAGACCGTCACTGTCATCGGCGCGGGACTGGCGGGCTGCGAGGCGGCCTGGCAGTTGGCCCGGCGGGGCGTGGCGGTGGAGCTCCACGAGATGAAGCCCGCCAAAAAGTCCCCGGCCCACCACAGCGGCGACTTTGCCGAGCTGGTGTGCTCCAACTCCCTGCGCTCCGATGAACTCACCAACGCCGTGGGACTGCTCAAGGAGGAACTTCGCCGCTGTGGGAGCCTGATCCTCCGTTGCGCCGACCGGCACCGGGTCGAGGCCGGAGGGGCCCTGGCGGTGGACCGGGAAGGTTTTTCCGCCGCCGTCACCGAGGCCGTCAGGTCCCACCCCCACATCACCGTGGTGGAGGGGGAGTTGGAGCGGGTCCCGGAGACGGGCCAGGTCATCGTGGCCACCGGGCCCCTGACCTCCGACGCCCTGGCCGGGAGCATCCGCGACTTCCTGGGCGGGGAGGACTACCTGAGCTTCTTCGACGCCGCCGCGCCGCTGGTTTCCTTTGAGAGCGTGGACATGACCCGCGCCTGGTTCGCCTCCCGCTACGACAAGGGGAGCGCCGACTACATCAACTGCGCCCTGTCCGAAGGGGAGTACCGGGCCTTCTGGGAGGCCCTCACCACCGCCCAGGAGGCCCCGGTCCACGGCTTTGAGGACAAGGGCGTCTTTGAGGGCTGTATGCCGGTGGAGGTCATGGCCCGCCGGGGCTTTGACACCCTGCGCTATGGCCCCTTGAAGCCCAAGGGACTCCGGGACCCCAGGACCGGGGCCGAGCCCTACGCCGTGGTCCAGCTGCGCCGGGACAACGCCCAGGGCAGCGTCTACAATCTGGTGGGGTTCCAGACCCACTTGAAGTTCCCGGAGCAAAAGCGGGTCTTTTCCATGATCCCCGCTCTGGAGGGGGCGGAATTTCTCCGCTACGGCGTCATGCACCGCAACACCTACCTCAACTCCCCAAAACTGCTGGACCGCTATTACCGGGTCCGCCGATGCCCGCGGGTGATGTTTGCCGGACAGATCACCGGCGTGGAGGGCTATGTGGAATCCACCGCGTCGGGCCTTTTGTGCGCGACAGAACTGGCCCGCCGCCTTTTGGGAAAACCTCCCGTGGACTTCCCGGACCTGACGGCCCTGGGCGCGCTGGCGGGGTACATCTCCAACGCCTCTGTGGCCGATTTTCAGCCCATGAACATCAACTTTGGTCTGCTTCCGCCGCTGGACCGCCGGGTCAAGGGCAAACGGGAGAAAAACGCCGCCATCTCCCAGCGGGCGCTGGAGGCGCTGGCGCGGCTGGATATTGAATAAAAAGGAGGGCTCGACATGAAGATCATTGTAGACGCCATGGGCGGGGACAACGCGCCTTTGTGCAACGTCAAGGGCGCCCTGGACGCCGTGGCGTCCTATGGGGTGCAGGTGATTTTGGTGGGCGACGGCGAGGTGATCCTGCGGTGTCTGCGGGACGATCTGGGCATGGGCGACTTGCCCCAGGGCCTGGAGATCGCCCACGCCAGCCAGGTCGTCACCATGGAGGACAACCCCGCTCTGGCCTTTAAGGAGAAGAAGGACTCGTCGCTGACGGTGGGGCTGAACCTCCTGAACGAAGGGGCGGGGGAGGCCTTTGTCTCCGCCGGATCCACCGGGGCCCTTTTGTCGGCGGCCACACTGCTCACCAAGCGGGTCCGGGGCATCCGGCGGGCCGCGCTGGCCCCTGTGGTGCCCACCGGCAACGGCGGCGCGGTGCTCATCGACTGCGGCGCCAACGCCGAGTGTACCCCGGAATATCTTCTTCAATTCGCCTACATGGGCAGCTTTTACGCCCAGCACGCCCTGGGCCGGCCGGAGCCCAAGGTGGGCCTTTTGAACATCGGCGTGGAGGAGAGCAAGGGCGCCGAACTGCAAAAGGCCACCTACGCCCTGCTGCGCCAGGCCGGGGAAGAGGGGCGGATCAACTTCGTGGGCAATGTGGAGGCACGGGAAGCGGTAGAGGGCGGGGCGGTGGACGTCATCGTCGCCGACGGCTTTTCCGGCAACATCTTCCTCAAGGCCGTGGAGGGCACGGGGCTCTTTCTGGCCCGGCAGGTCAAGGGATTGTTCAAAAAGAACCTGCTCACCAAGCTGGCGGCGCTGTTGGTCAAGGGCGGCCTGGCCGACTTCAAGAAACTGCTGGACAGCGAGGAGGTGGGGGGCACGGCCCTCATGGGCATCTCCAAGCCCGTCATCAAGGCCCATGGCTCCTCCAGCCCCAAGGCCATCCAAAACGCCATCCGCCAGGGCATGGAGCTGGCCCGGTCCGGCCTGATCGACGAGATCGCCGCCAACGTGGGCTATATGCGCCTGGACAGCGGAACAAAGTCGGAAGAAACCGTGGAAAAATCGTGATTGCCTATTGACATCCGCGGGAAAACTTCTTATGATTTGACTGTAAGATTTCCCTGTGAAAAGGAGCGAGGCATATGTTCAAAGAAATCGCGGAGATCATCGCGGAGCAATTCGGCGTGGACGTTGACTCCATCACCATGGAGACCACCTTTGAAGAGGACCTGGGCGCCGACTCCATCGACATTGTGGAGTTGAGCATGGCCTTGGAGGACGCCTTTGACGTGGGCGAGATGTCCGAGGACGATCTGAGCAATATCTCCACCGTGGGCGACCTGTTCCAGCATATTCAAGCCCGGACCGAGGGAGACTAACAAAAGCAAAGCGAAAAGCCCCGCTGCTTGGCGGGGCTTTTCTTTCGAAAGGAGGCGCGGCGTATGCACCCGCTGGAGGAAAAGCTGGGCTACCGCTTTCGCGACCCTGGTCTGCTGGACCAGGCCCTGACCCACAGTTCTTACGCCAACGAGCGTCTGGGCGGCGCCCTGGACAGCAACGAGCGCCTGGAATTTTTGGGCGACTCCATCTTGGGCCAAGTCACCGCCGAGCACCTCTACCGCGCCCATCCCCAGCTGCCCGAAGGGGACCTGACCCGGATGCGGGCCGCGCTGGTGTGCGAGGAGTCGCTGGCCCAGGTCGCGGTGGAGTGGGGTCTGGGAGAGCGGCTGCGCCTGGGCAGGGGAGAGGAGCAAAACGGAGGCCGTCACCGGCCCTCCATCCAGGCTGACGCGGTGGAGGCGATCTTGGCCGCCATCTACCTCGACAGCGGCGACCTGGCCCAGCCCAGCGCCGTGATCCACCGCTTCATCCTCTCCAAAGAGGCCCAGACCGGCGAGGGCCACGACTTCAAAACCGCCCTCCAGGAGTTGATCCAGCGCACGCCGGGCCGCAGTCTGAAATACCAGCTGGTGAAGGAGGAGGGCCCGGACCATCTGAAGGAGTTCTGGATGGAGGTCACGTTGGACGAAGAGCCCATCGGCCTGGGCCGGGGCCACAGCAAAAAAGAGGCCGAACAGCAAGCGGCCAGAGCGGCGCTGGAAAAGCTACGGGCGCGGTGAGGCAAGGGTAGAGACATTCGCGTCGTCGAGGTCCAGAGGATACCGCGCCGGGTCGATGCCGTATACCTGGACCACCTCTACCTGGTCGCTCATAGCCAGGTCCGCCGGGGTCACGATGCGCCCGCCGTCCCCGTCCAGATCCACCCCCACCGCCATCCACGCGTACCACGGCAGATAGCTGCAATGGGCGCTGTGGCGCCCCTCCAGGGGTTGAAATTTCTCGCCAAAGATGCCGCACAAAAGGCTGTATGGAATATCCGTCAGATACGTTTCCGCAATGTCCACCACCCTCTGCCGCGTGGCGTCATCCGCCTTGGGCCGGAGGACCAGAAAGGTGGTGTAACTGCGCCAGTGGTTGGCGTTCATGGCGTCCGAGCAGGAGCCCAGCACCACCGATTCCAGCGTCACGGGCCGGTCCGGGTCCGGGTCTATCACCAGTCCCGCGTGGCCGTGGGTCCAGCCGGCGGTGTGGGTGGAGAGGGACACCAGCACATCGCCCTGCCGCAAGGGAGCCAGGGGTGCGGCGTAGACCAGCCGCCCCTCCGGGTCCAAAAAGCGGTGTTCCCTGGTGGTGACGCCCAGGGCGGAGCAGGTGCCCTCCAAGGGCTGGGCGAAAAAGGCGTCCTGGGTGGCGGCGATCTGGTCCGCCCCCGCCTGCCCCATGGCCCGCAGATCGTCCACCGCGGCGGGACCCAGGCCGGTCTGGGCGTACAGGAGCTCATAGTCCCCGGCGGAGAGGGTCTCCTTTGCCAGCACCGGCCCCAGATCCACCGGGTCGTAGGCGGGGGAGAAGGGCGGGTGACGGTGGGCAAAGGGGCCCTGCAAAAACCACCACAGGGCGGCCAGGGCCAGCGCGATCCCCAGCGCCCAGCCCAGGACCTTGCGAAGCCGTTTCACCCCCGTCACCTCCCTTTTTGAATGTATCCCGCGCGGCATGGGCCCCTCCGGGGCTGTGCCGCGTCCGCCGGATTTTACGACAAAGGACCCGAGGCCCATGGGCCTCGGGTCCTGCTTGTGGTGCGCTTACTTGCTCAGCTGCTTGGCGATCTCCTCGGCAAAGTTCTCCTGCTTCTTCTCGATGCCCTCGCCCTTCTCGAAGCGAACGGCGTCCACCAGCTTGATGGAGCCGCCCAGGGCCTTGGCCTGGGCCGCCACATACTGCTCCACGCTCATGGAGCCGTCCTTGACGAACTCCTGCTGCATCAGGCAGTTCTCCTCGTAGAACTTGCGGAGCTTGCCCATGACGATGCCCTCTTTCACCTTGTCGGGCTTGGCGGCCATCTTGGGGTCGTTCTCCATCTGGACCAGCATGATCTTCTTCTCCTCGTCCAGCACGTCCTGGCCCACCTGGGACTTGTCCAGGAAGCGGGGGTTGAGGGCGGCGATCTGCATGGCCAGGTCCTTGCCCACCTCAGTGACCTGATCGGCGGCCAGGTCGGTCTCCAGGTTCACCAGCACGCCGATGCGTCCGCCCATGTGGACATAGGACACGCTGACGCCCTTGCCAAAGCGGGCAAAGCGGCGGATCTTGATGTTCTCGCCGATGACCTGGACCTTCTCGATGGTCTCGTCGGCCACGGTGCGGCCGGTGCCGGGGTAGGGCTTGGCGAGCAGGTCGTCCAGGTCCTTGGGGTCCTCCTTGGCGATGATGTCGGCCACATCGTGGACGAAATCGGTGAACTTTTCGTTCTTGGCCACGAAGTCGGTCTCGGCGTTGACCTCGACCACCACGCCCACGCCGTCGATCACAGCGGCGTAGGCCACGCCCTCGGCGGCGATGCGGCCGGCCTTCTTCTGGGCGGTGGCAAGGCCCTTCTCCCGCAGGAACTCGATGGCCTTGTCCATGTCGCCGTCGCTGGCGGTGAGGGCCTTCTTGCAGTCCATCATGCCAACGCCTGTCATCTCGCGGAGCTTGCTGACGTCTTGTGCGCTAATAGCCATTTTTCTCTTCCTCCAATATGTTTGGTACGGTCTGGATCACTCCGCGGGGACCACAGGGGTCTCCGCGGGCGCGGCGGCCTCGGCCTCGGCGGGGGCGTCGGCGCCCTGCTTGCCCTCCTGGATGGCGTTGGCCATGACGGAGGAGATCAACTTGATGGCGCGGATGGCGTCGTCGTTGCCGGGGATGACGTAGTCGATCTCGTCGGGGTCACAGTTGGTGTCCACAATGGCCACCACGGGGATGTGGAGCTTGCGGGCCTCGTTGATGGCGTTGCGCTCCTTGCGGGGATCCACCACGAACAGCGCGCCGGGGAGCTTACGCATCTCGGTGACGCCGCCCAGATACTTCTCCAGCTTGGCGATCTCGCCCAGGTGGTGCATGACCTCTTTCTTGGGGAGCATATCGAAGGTGCCGTCCTCCTGCATCTTCTTGAGTTGGGCCAGACGGTCCACGCGGCCCCGCATGGTCTTGAAGTTGGTGAGCATACCGCCCAGCCAGCGGGCGTTGACGTAGTACATCCCACAGCGCTGGGCCTCTTCCTTGATGGCTTCCTGGGCCTGCTTTTTGGTGCCCACGAAGAGCAAAGTCTGGCCGTTTTCGCTGATCTCCCGCACGAAGGCGTAAGCCTCCTCCAGCTTCTTCACCGTCTTTTGCAGGTCGATGATGTAGATGCCGTTGCGCTCGGTGTAGATGTAGCTGGCCATCTTGG
>CANQFT010000008.1 GCA_947599925.1 uncultured Oscillospiraceae bacterium
AATACATCTCGGCCCGCAAACGTGCGACCCGGCCACCTCGGTGGCCGGGTCGTGCGCTGCAGCGGGCCGCAAAAAAATCAAAAAGCTCTGAAACCGCAAGGTTTCAGAGCTTTTTGACAATGTTTCTGGAGATGGGCCAGGAGACCAGCATGGCCGCGGCGCCCAGGGGCAGGAGAAGGAGAAACAGCCCGCTGTGGAAGTGGACGCCCAGTTCCTCCAGCGCGGTGGCGGCGGCCACCGCCGCGCCGCTGAGGGCGGCGATGGCGACGATCAGCACCATCCGCCCCTTGACGCTGCCAAAGCGGTAAAACACCGGCAGGACCACCGCGGTGTAGAGGAGATAGATCCCGCCGAACACCAGCCCATGGAGGAGCGCCTGGGCGCTGAGCCGCTCCACGGCGACCTGCAAAACCGCCATGGCCCCGCCCACGCAGAGGGACAGCAGGTATCTGGCGTCCACCATGGCGCGCCGTCCCTTGGGCGCGGCGGCGGCGTACTCCATCCAGCGGTTGGCCTCGTCGTAGAAAAAGAGGTTCATCACGTTGATGACGGAAAACAGGATCAGGCAGGGGCCGATGGGAAAATCGCCAAACACCGCCAGGAGGCACGCCCCCGCGAGAAAGAGCAGATAAAACCGCAGATTGACACAGATCAGCGCCCAGTCCCGCTTCAAAAATCCCCTCATTTCCGCTCCCCCTTCGTGGTGAAGATCATAATATCCTCCAGCGTACAGCGGTCCACGGCCAGGCCCGGACAGCTTTTCCCCAGGGCGGCCCTGTCGGATACCAGCGCCCCGCAGTTGTACGCCCCCTCCCACTTGCCCACCAGCAGTGCCTCCGGGATCCCGGCCAGCTCCGCTCTGGTGCAGGATACCTTCCCATAGGTCTCCAACAATGCGTCCTTCTCCCCGCTCACCGTCACCCGCCCGTGATGCAGATAGGTCACATAGTCGCATACCTTCTCCAGATCGCTTGTGATGTGGCTGGAGATGAGCACCGCGTGGTCCTCGTCCTGAACAAAGTCCAAAAACTCGTCCAGGATCTCATCCCGCGCCACCGGGTCGAGCCCGGAGGTGGCTTCGTCCAGGATCAGAAGCCTGGGCCGGTGGGACAGGGCCGCGGCGATGGTCAGTTTCATCTTCATGCCCCTGGACAGCTCCTTGATCTTCCTGTCTCCGGGCAAGTCGAATTTCCCCAGGTAGCCCGCGAACAGTTCCCGGTCCCAGGCGGGGAAGATCCCTGGGAGGAACCCCGCCAACTGCCCCACCCGCAGTGCGTCGGGAAAGGGGCACTCGTCCGGGACGTAGCCCACGCCGCCCAGGGCCTCCGCCGCCGGTTTACCCAGCAGCCGGACCTGGCCCGCGGAGGGCCGGACGATGCCCAGCAGACACTTGATGAGGGTGGACTTCCCCGCCCCGTTTTCCCCGATCAGCCCCAGGATGGTCCCGCCGGGCAGGGCCATATCCACCCCCTCCAGCGCGAAGCCGCCGTAGTCCTTTCTCAGTCCCTTGGTCTCAATCGCGTATTCCATGTGGTCTTTCACTCCTCCCAATACTCCGCCAGCAGTTCCTTGGCCGTCGCCAGGTCCATCCCCGCGCGCCTGGCCTCCTGCGCGGCGCTCGCCAACTGCTGCCGCGCCTGCCGGTCTCGTTCCTGCCGGGTCCAGTTCAGACCCTGCCGGGTCACATAACAGCCCTTTCCGGGCACAGTGCGCAAAATGCCCTGCCCCTCCAGATCCTCATAGGCCCGCTTGGTGGTGATCACGCTCACCCGCAGGTCACGGGCGAACTGCCGGATGGATGGCATCTGCTGTCCGTCCGCCAGCTTCCCCTCCAAAATATTCCGCTTGATCTCCTCTTCGATCTGCTTGTAGATGGGCCCCCAGCCCGTGTCCCGAAGTATGATCTCCACGCTGCCCCTCCAAACTGTATATATGGCATATATACGGTATACACAGTATACACAGTTTCCCCGCCCCTGTCAACCCCCCAAACGCAAAAAAACGCGGCCTCCTCCGAGACCGCGCTTTTTTTAATAAAATACGGGCAAAATAGCAGATTTTCAGAGAAAACGCCAAAAAATCATTCCGAATTTCAAAAAGCTCCCGTGGCCCTTTCGCGGGAGACCGGGCCAATTTTACCCGTCGAAAGCTCAGGCCAACTTCGCCCGGTGAAACACCTTTTTCCCTTTTTTGATGGTCAGCCCCTCCCCCTCCAGCTGGGCCTTTTCGATCATCATGGCGGTGTCGGACACCTTCTGGCCGTTGACCTCCACCCCGCCCTGCTCGATGAGCCGCCGGGCCTCCTTTTTGGAGGGCACCAGGCCGCACTGGAGCATCAGGTCCAAAAGGCCGATGACGCCGTCTGTCAGCTGGCTTTCCGCCAGCTGGGTGGAGGGCATATTGGCGCTGTCGCCCCCGGCGGAGAAGAGGGCGCGGGCGGCCTCCTGGGCCTTTTGGGCCTCGGCCTCGCCGTGGACCATTTTTGTGAGTTCAAAGGCCAGGATCTCCTTGGCCTGGTTGAGTTTGCTGTCTTTCCAGTCGGCCATGGCGTCGATCTGCTCCAGGGGGAGGAAGGTGAGCATCCGGATGCACTTCATCACGTCCGCGTCCCCCACGTTGCGCCAGTATTGATAGAAGTCGTAGGGGCTTGTCTTGTTGGCGTCCAGCCACACGGCGTTGCCGGCGGTCTTGCCCATCTTGTGGCCCTGGGAGTCGGTGAGGAGGGTGATGGTCATGGCGTAGGCGTCCTTGCCCAGTTTGCGGCGGATGAGCTCGGTGCCGCCCAGCATATTGCTCCACTGGTCGTCCCCGCCGAACTGCATATTGCACCCCACGGTCTGGAACATATGGTAGAAGTCGTAGGACTGCATGATCATATAGTTGAACTCCAAAAAGCTCAGGCCCTTTTCCATCCGCTGTTCGTAGCACTTGGCCCGGAGCATATTGTTCACCGAGAAGCAGGCCCCCACCTCCCGCAGCAGCTCCACGTAGTTCAAGTTCAGCAGCCAGTCGGCGTTGTTGAGCATCATGGCCTGGTCGGGGCCGTCGCCGAACTCGATGAACCGCTCCATCTGGCGCTTGAAGCAGGCGGCGTTGTGGTCGATGTCCTCTTTGGTGAGCATCTTTCGCATATCGGTGCGACCGGAGGGGTCGCCGATCATGGTGGTGCCGCCGCCGATGAGAGCGATGGGCTTGTTGCCCGCCATCTGGAGGCGCTTCATCAGGGTCAGGGCCATGAAGTGCCCGGCGGTGAGGCTGTCGGCGGTGCAGTCGAAGCCGATATAGAAGGTGGCCTTGCCGGAGTTGATCAGTTCTCTGATCTCCGGCTCGTCTGTGACCTGGGCGATCAGGCCGCGGGCTTGCAATTCCTCGTAGATCTGCATATTTGACACTCCTAGTCTAAGATTTTTTACGCTTTGCTCTCCTCCGGCTGGGTCTGCCGGGCTTTTAACACGTTGTAGGTGAGGATGGCCGCCAGCACGATGACCGCCCCGGCCAGGGACAGGGGGCCGATCATCTCGTGATAGAACACCGCCACCAGGATGGGGTTCAGCACCGGCTCGATGCCGGAGATCAGGGAGGCGGTGACTGCGGGCGTGGTCTCCAGACCGCGGCAGAGCAGGATATAGGCAAGGCCGACCTGAAAGACGCCCAAGACCGCAAGGCTCGTGAGGGCGGTGGGGGTAAAGGCCGTCTCCCGCAGGAGAAAGGGCAGGCCGATCAGGGCACTGCACACATCGCCCCAGAACACCGAGGAGATGGGGTCGGCGTCGGGGAGGTCGTTTAAGAGGAACACCACCGCGTAGGTAAGGCCGGAGATAAGGGCCAGCACGTTGCCCAGCGTTCCGCCCGCCTCCAAACTCTCCACAAAGAAGCATACCACCCCCGCCAGGGTGATGATACACACCGCCACGTCCAGCTTTTGGGGCCGTTTGCGCCAGAAGAGCAGGGACAGCAGGATGACGAAAATAGGGGCGGTGAACTGCAAGACGATGGTGTTGGCCGCGGTGGTCAGCTTGTTGGCCAGGGTGTAGAGGGTGTTGGTGCCGCACACCGCCGCCGCGCCCAGGGCCACCCAGAAGTTGAGGCGCGGTCTGTGGCGGGTGAAAAGCAGATAACAGCCGATGACCACCACGGAGATCAGGTTGCGCCCGCTGTTGATGCTCATGCCGTTCCAGGGGATGAGCTTGATGCAAAGCCCGCCGATGCTGTACAAAACCGCGGACAAAAAGACGCACAGGGTCCCCATCCTCTGGGTCCGCCTCTGCCCGGCGTCACACTCTATGCTCCGCAAAAAAACACCCCCTGTCCGATCGGGACAGAGGGCGTTTTGGAGACGCGGTACCACCTCTGGTTCGCCCCGTCCTCACGAGCGGGGCCTCAGGCCGTGGGGAGAAAAAATCAGACACGGCGGCGCGGTAACGGGCGCACCCGGACTCGGCCTACTGGTCCCGGAGGGACGTTGGGCGAGCGGCTCGGAGGTGTATTCCCCGGCCTCCGCTCTCCCCTTTTCAGCACGTCAGGGTCTCTCTCGGCAGCGGTAGGGCCGGCTACTCTTCCTCGTCACAGCCTTGGCTTCATGTATCGGGATTATAGTACAGGGGCTTTTATTTGTCAAGTCTCTTTTTCAGTTCCTGGGCACTCTCCAGCAGTTCCCCGGCGCTGGCCAGGGACGCCGCCGTGACCCGCTCTCCGCTGGTGAGGCGGGCGACCTCGGCCTTGCGCTGGTCAAAGTCAAGGGCTACAACGTCTGTAAAGGTCCTCCCCTGGCGCTCCCCTTTCTCCACGGAGAAGTGGTCGTCGGCCATGGCGGCCAACTGGGGCAGATGGGTGACGCACAAGACCTGCTTGCGGCGGGAGACCTGGGCCAGCTTTTGGGCCACCTTCTGGGCGGCGCGGCCAGAGACCCCGGCGTCTACCTCGTCAAAGATCAAGGTGGAGACATCGTCGTTTTCCGCCAAGACATTTTTGAGGGCCAACATGATGCGGGACAATTCGCCGCCGGAGGCGATCTTGTGGATGGGTTTCAGATCCTCCCCCACGTTGGCGGACAGGAGGAAGCAGACCTCGTCCATGCCGGTGGCGTCCATGCCCAACTCCCCCGCCTTGGGCGTCATTTGGACCGAGAAGCGGACCTTTGGCATATCCAACTCGCCGAGCTCAGTCTGGATACGGGCCTCAAGCTCCCTGGCCCCGGCCTGGCGTTTGGCGGAAAGGGCTTTGCCTTTCGAGACGGCGTCGTCCAAGGCGCTGTCCAGCTTTTGCCGGAGCGTTTCCAGGGCCTCGGCGGAGAACTGGATCTGGTCCAACTCGGCGCGGCAGCGCTCCAGGTAGGCCAGCATATCGGCGGTGGTGGCGCCGTATTTTTTGCCCAGGCGGTAGAGCTGTTCCAGACGGGTCTCCACCTGGTCCAGTTCCCCAGGCTCCATGTCCAGGGCGTCCAGCAGGTCCCGGACGCGCTCTGACAAGTCCTGGGCGGCGTAGCGCACCTCGTCGGCGGCGGCGGACAGGTCGGAGAAGTCCTGGCTGGCGCGGCCTCCGGCGCGAAGGGCGTCCGCGGCCCGCTCCAAGAGGTCGGCGGCGCCGGCGTTGTCCTCGTCCCCGGAGAGGGCGGCGTGGGCCTCGGCCGCGGCCGCCATCAGCTTTTCCCCGTTGCGAAGGAGGTCCCGGCGGCGGGTCAGTTCCTCCTGCTCGCCCTCTTTCAGCTGGGCGCCCTCCAACTCGTCGATCTGGTATTGGAGGGCGTCCAGCCGACGGGCCTTTTCTGATTCGTCCATCTGGAGGGCCGCGATCTCCCGCCTCAGGCCCATGACGGTCTCGTAGGAGCGCTGGAAGTCCGCCAAAGGGCCCTCGGTCAAGGCGGCGAAGCGGTCCAGGTAAGAGAGGTGGCAGGTCGGATCCAGCAGTTGTTGGCCGTCGTGCTGGCCGTGGATGTTCACCAGCTGGTCGCCAAGGGCCTTGAGCTGGGCCACCGTCAGCAGTTGGCCATTGGCCCGGCAGAGGTTGCGGCCATCGGCTTGGAGTTCCCGGCGGAGGAGGAGTTCGCCGTTTTCGTCGGGGGCCACGCCGCTCTGGGCGAACCACTCCAGCGCCGGAAGGTCCCGGAACAGGGCCTCGACGCAGGCGGAGCGGGCGTTGGTGCGGATCAGGTCACGGCTGGTGCGCTGGCCCAGGATGGCGCCGATGGCGTCCACCACGATGGATTTGCCCGCGCCGGTCTCGCCGGTGAGGACGTTGAAGCGGGGCCCGAAGGTCAGGTCGGAGGACTCGATGACCGCGATGTTTTCGATGTGGAGATGGGCCAGCATGGACCTGGCCTCCTTTCACGACAGCATTTCGCCGATGGTGGCGCAGAAATCCTGGGCGCTCTGGTTGGTCCGCAAAATGAGCAGCACCGTGTCGTCCCCCGCCAGCGAGCCAACAAGGTCGGGGATCTCCATGCCGTCCAGAGCCGCGCCGGCGGCGGAGCCCAGGCCGGGCATGGTCTTGACCACCACAAGGTTCTGGGCCTGCTCGTAGCTGACGACCCCTTCCCGGAAGATGGTTTTCAGCCGCCCGGTGACGTTGGTGGCCTCTTTTTTGCCAGAAAGGGCGTAGCGGTAGCTGCCCTTGCCGGTGAGCTCTTTCACCAGGTGCAGTTCCTTGATGTCCCGGGAAATGGTGGCCTGGGTCGCCTGGATGCCCCGGCAGCGCAGCTGCTCCAACAACTGCTCCTGGGTCTCGACGGGGGTGGAGGCGATGATGGAGAGGATCTCCCCTTGCCGTCTTGCTTTCATAGTCCTACCCCCTTCCGAGCTTCTGGTTGAGTATCTCGTAAAAGCTCCGCCCGGTGAGCTTGACAAGGCGGGTCTGGCGCTGGGAGCGGGCGATCTCCACTCTGTCGCCGGGCTGGAGCTTGAAGGCCCGGCCGCCGTCCACGGAGAGGTAGGCGGTCTTGCGGCGGTCGAGGCCCATGCGGACGCTGACCAGCCGCCGGGCGTCCAGCACGAAGGCCTTGGCCTGGAACGCGTGGGCGCAGATGGGGGTGACCACGATGCTCTGGGCGGTGGGCTCCACGATGGGGCCGCCGGCGGACATGGAGTAGGCGGTGGAGCCGGTGGGGGTGCTGACGATGACGCCGTCGCCGACGAATTGGGAGATGAGGACCTTGTCGCCGTAAACAGACAGGTCCACCACCCTGGCCACGGCGCCCTTGGTGAGCACGGCGTCGTTGAGGGCGGCGTCCCGGAAAACGCTCTTGCTGCCCCGGAGGACGCGCACGTCCAGCATCATGCGGCTCTCCACGGAGTATTCCCCGGCGGGGAGTTTGGCGAGCAGGGAGAGCTCGGAGTGCTCCAGCTCGGCCATGAAGCCCACGCTGCCCATGTTGACGCCCAGGATGGGGACCTTGTATGTCTCGGCGTCACGGGCGGCGTGGAGAATGGTGCCGTCGCCGCCGAAGCACACCAGGACGTCGGCCTGGGGCAAGCTGTCCTTCAGCGGGGTAAATTCCATGTCCGGCGGAAGCTCCACGCGGCCGGCGTCGTCCAGGGCGAAGGGCAGACACAGCAACACCTGGACCCCGGCCTGCTCCAAGATGGCCCTGGCGGATCGGGCGGCTCGAAGGCCCCGGTCGCGGTAAGGGTTTGGGCTGAGGACCACTGTCATGCTCGCACCTCCTCAAATGCCTGGTGGGACGCCTCCACCAGCGCGGTCAGGTCAAACTCCCCCTCCGGCGTGTCCGCCGGGCCCAGCAGACCCAGGTACTCAATGTTTCCCTCCGGGCCCTTGATGGGGGAAAAGGTCATGGCTGTTACGGAAAAGCCGTTTTCGTGGGCGTGGCGCAGAAAGTTCTCCAGCACCTCAAGATGGGTCCCCTTGTCCCGGACGACGCCCTTTTTGCCCACCTTTTCCCTGCCCGCCTCGAACTGGGGCTTGATCAGGCACACCGCCTGGCCCTGGGGTTTCAGGACCCCGCGCAGGGCGGGCAGGATGAGCCGCAGGGAGATGAAGGAGACGTCCACGCTGGCGAAGTCCAACTCCTCGGGGATGTGCTGGTGGGTGAGGTAGCGGGCGTTGGTCCGCTCCAGGGCCACCACCCGCGGGTCGGTGCGGAGTTTCCAGTCCAGCTTGCCGTAGCCGGTGTCCACGGCGTAGACCTTGGCGGCGCCGGTCTGGAGCATACAGTCGGAAAAGCCGCCGGTGGAGGCGCCGATGTCGGCGCAGAGGGCGCCGGTGAGGTCGATGCTCCAGAGGCGCATGGCCTTTTCCAGCTTGAGCCCGCCGCGGCTGACGTAGGGGATGGCGGGGCCCTTGACCTGGATCACGGCGGTCTCGTCCACGCCGGCGCCGGATTTGGTCACCGGTTGGCCGTTGACCAGCACCAGCCCCGCCATGATCGCCGCCTGGGCTTTTTGACGGCTCTCGCAGAGGCCCTGCTGGACCAGGGCCACGTCCAGACGGGTTTTTGTCATGGCGCCATCGCCTCCCCGATCCGCTGGGCGAGGGAGTCCACGTCCAGGCCGCAGAGCTTTCGCAGGTCGTCCACCCTGCCGTGGGTCACAAAGCCGGGCCCGGTGTTGCAGAGGGTCAAGCGGTTGACCTTTACACCGTTCAGGGCCAGTTGAGCCGCCAACTGCTGGCCCACGGAGCCCTGGGACGCGCACTCCTCCGCCAGCAGGACCCGGCCTGTCGCCCGGGCGCTGTCCAGGATGGGGGCCCAGTCCACAGGGGCGATGGTCTGGAGCTTGAACACGTCGGCGTCCAGGGCCTCCGAAGCGGCGAGGAGGTCGTTGACCGTGGGGCCATAGGTGACAAGGGTAATGCCTTGCCCCCTTTTGAGCCGCAGGGTTTTCTGGCCGTCAAAGGAGCCCTGGTAGGCCCCTTCCCCGCCGCGGGGATAGCGGATGGCCACCGGGCCGGGGCACTGGTCCACCGCCCAGTCCAGCATTTGGCGCAGCTCTTGGAAACAGCCGGGCGTCAGCACGGTCATGCCGGGGATAGAGGTGAGGTAGGCGACGTCGAAGAGGCCGTGGTGGGTCTCCCCGTCCTCCCCCACCAGGCCGGCCCGGTCCACCGCCAGGACCACATGGAGCCCGCTGATGGCCACGTCGTGGAGCAGCATATCGTAGCCCCGCTGGAGGAAGCTGGAGTAGACGGCAAAGACGGGCACGGCCCCTTGCTTGGCCATGCCGGCGGCCATGGAGACCCCGTGGCCCTCGGCGATGCCCACGTCAAAGAACCGGCGGGGAAAGCGGGCGGCGAAGGAGTCCAGCCCTGTGCCCGACTGCATGGCGGCGGTGATGGCGCAGACCCGGTGGTTTTTCTCCGCGAGGGCGCAGAGGGCCTCGCCAAAGGCGGCGGAGTAGTTGGGTCTGGGCGGGGTCAGGCTCTCCCCGGTGGCAAGGTCAAAGGGGCCCACGCCGTGAAATTTGTCGGGGGCCTCCTCGGCAGGTGGAAAGCCTTTTCCCTTTACAGTCTTGACGTGGAGCAGGACGGGGCCGTCTACCCCATCCCGCGCGTGCCGCAGGAGACGGGTGAGCGCCTTGAGGTCGTGGCCGTCCACCGGGCCCAGGTAGGTGAAGCCCATGTTCTCAAACATACTGCAGGGCAAGAGGGCATCCTTGACCGCCGTTTTGACCTTGTGGTTGAATTTGTAGAGCCTCCGGCCTACGGCGGTGGCCTCCATGACCTTGCGGTAGCCCTTTTTGAAGCGCAGGTACTGGGGCCTCAGCCGTTGGCGGGCCAGGTAACGGGACATCCCGCCCACGTTTTGGGTGATGGACATTCCGTTGTCGTTCAAAATCACGATGAGCTTTTCCCCGCTCTGGCCGGCGTTGGAGAGGCCCTCGTAGGCCAGGCCGCCGGTGAGGGCACCGTCCCCCAACAGGGCCAAAACGCTGTAATCATCGCGCTGTAAAGTCCTTGCCCTTGCCATGCCAAGGGCCACGGAAACGGAGTTGGAGGCGTGTCCGGCGATGAAGGCGTCGGCGGCGCTCTCGGAGGGCTTGGGGTAGCCCGCCACGCCGTTCAGCTGGCGGAGGGTGTCAAAGGCGTCGGACCGGCCGGTGAGGAGCTTGTGGCTGTAACACTGGTGGCCCACGTCGAACACCAGGCGGTCCCGCTCCAGGTCAAAGACCCGGTGGATGGCCACGGTGAGCTCCACGGCGCCCAGGCTGGAGGCCAGGTGGCCCCCGGTGCGGGAGACGGCGCGGAGGATGGCGGAGCGGAGCGAGGCGCAGAGGGCCTGGGCCTGGCCGTCGTCAATGGTTTTCAGATCAACGCTGTCAAAGGGCTCCACGGTGTTCACCTGCCTTTCCCGCCGGGGGCGTTTTTTAACTGAGGCGCTGGGCCAGATACCGGGCCAACTGCTGGAGGAATTGGGCGTTTGGCAAGCCGTCCAGGGCTTGAGACGCCTGGCGGCTCAGGTCCTCGACCCAGCGCTGGCACTCCTCCAGGCCCAGCAGGGTCACGAAGGTGGTTTTGTGGCTGGCCTGGTCGGAGCCGATGGGCTTGCCCAGGGTCTGCTGGGTGGCGGTGACGTCCAGAATGTCGTCCCGGATCTGAAAGGCCAGGCCGAGGGCGTCGGCGTAACGGTCCACCGCCTGGGTGACGGAGGGGTCCGCGTCGGCGGCGAGACAGCCCATGTGGGCGGCACAGCGGATGAGGGCCCCGCATTTCAGACGGTGGAGGCGCTCCACGGTCCGGCGGTCCAGGGCGCGGCGCTCTCCGGCCATGTCCAACATCTGGCCGCCCACCATCCCGGCGGGTCCGGCGGCCTTGGACAAGGCGGAGACCGCCTGCAACCGCTGGCGGAGGGAGAGGCCCTGGGCGTTGGCGGCGGTCTCAAAGGCGGCGGTCAAGAGGCCGTCCCCGGCCAGGATAGCGGTGGCCTCGCCGTAGACCTTGTGGTTGGTGGGCTTGCCCCGGCGCAGGTCGTCGTTGTCCATGGCGGGCAGGTCGTCGTGGATCAGGGAATAGGTGTGGACCATCTCCACCGCGCAGGCCAGGGGCAGGACGGCCTCCACTTCCCCGCCGCAGAGACGGCAGGTCTCGATGGCCAGCACCGGGCGCAGACGCTTGCCGCCGGAGAGGAGGCTGTATTCCATGGCGTCGTAGAGGTCCTCGATGGGGTCGGCGTGGGCAAAGACGCGGCGGAGGGCGTCCTCCACCAAGGCCGCGTCGGTCCGCATCTGGGTGTGGAGGTCCATGGGTCACGCCTCCTCTTCGAAGGGCACTTCCTGGAGCTGGCCGTCGGCGGCGCGGGCGATCTTGGTCACCTGCTGTTCGGCCTTGTCCAGCAAGAGGGTACACTGCTTGAGAAGCTGGGCGCCCTCGGCGAAGAGGGTCAGGGACTGCTCCAAAGGCGTCTCGCCCCGTTCCATGGCGGCGATGATCTCCTCCAGGCGGTCCATGGCCTCTTCAAAGGTGGGTTTTTTTGTCGGCATATGGGTTCACCCTTTCTCCACCCGGCAGGGGACGCTGCCGTCCCGCAGCCGGAGGGTAAATGTCTCTTGCTTTTTCAGGGCCTTGGCGGTGGGGATGACCTTGCCGTCCTCCCGCTGGGGAATGGCGTAGCCCCGGCCCAGGACCTTCAGCGGGCTCAGGGCGTCCAGCTTGGCACTGGCGGCCGCGAAGCGGGCGCGCTCCCCGGCCAGGCGCTCTTTCAGGGCCGTGGTCAGGCGGCGGCTCTGGCTGTCCAGGGCTTGGCGGCGGTCTGTCACCAGGTTGGTGGCGTCGCTGAGACAGCGGCTCTGGGCGTAGCGCCGGAGCTTTTCCCGGCCAAGGGACAGCTGCTGCCGGGTCAGCTGGGCCAGCCGGGTCTGGGTCTGGGCCAGCCAGGCGCGGACCTCGGTTTGGTCGGGGACGGCCAGCTCAGCGGCGTTGGAGGGGGTGGCGGCGCGCAGGTCGGAGACGTAGTCGGCGATGGTCACGTCGGGCTCGTGGCCCACGGCGGAGATGACGGGGATCTCGGAGGCGTAGATGGTCCGGGCCAGTTCTTCGTCGTTGAAGCACCACAGGTCCTCCATGGAGCCGCCGCCGCGACCGGTGATGATCAAGTCGGCGATGTGGGCGGCGTTGGCGAAGGCGATGGCCCGGCTGATCTCCCCGGCGGCCTCGGCGCCCTGGACACGGACCGGCAGGACGCAGACGCGGGCCGCGGGCCAGCGGGCACCCAGGACGCGGAGCATATCCCGCACGGCGGCGCCCACCGGAGAGGTGACAAGGGCGATCTTTTGGGGATAGGCGGGGATGGGGCGCTTGTGGGCGGGGTCAAAGAGGCCCTCCTGGGACAGCTTGGCCTTGAGCCGCTCAAAGGCGGCGTGCAGGTCGCCCACGCCGTCGGGCATCATGGCGGAGACGTAGAGCTGGTAAGCGCCGTCCCGGGGATAGACGCTGACGCGGCCCATGGCCACCACCGTCATGCCGTTTTGGGGCTGAAAGCGCAGGCGGAGGGCGCTTTGCTTGAACATGACGCATTTCAGCGCCCCGGTCTCGTCTTTCAGAGAAAAATAGTGGTGGCCGGAGGGGTAGGCTTTGTAGTTGGAGACCTCGCCCCGGACGGTGACGGCGGCAAGGCCCGCGTCGCTGTCCATCAGGTCCCGGATGTATTCGTTGAGGGCGGTGACGGTGTAGATGTAGCTATCCATGCTTCGCCTCCCAGGCGCGGTATGTGAGGATGGCCGTTCCCATGGCGTTGTCTGAGGCGTACTCCGGCGCGGAAAAGACCGCCTGGCAGAACTCGGTGAGCTGACGGCGAAGGAGGGTGTTGGAGGCCACGCCGCCGGAACAGAGCACCGGCAGACCCGGCTCGGCGCTCTGGGCCGCGGCGGTGACACGGACCAGCACATCACACAGGGTACGCAGCACAAAACAGGCGATCTCCGCCCGCTCCTCTCCCCGCTCCGCCATGGCCCGGACCTGGTTTTCCATGCCCGACAGGGAGAAAGAAAGGCCACGGGTCTTCACGGGGAAGGGCGCGAGGCGGCCTGCCGCCCCGCCCGCGAGGGCGTCCAGGGCCTTGCCCGCGGGGAAGTCCAGGCCCAGAAGGGCCCCGGCCCGGTCGATGAGTTGGCCGGCGGAGATGTCACTGGAGCCGCCGATGGCCTCCGCCGACACGGCGGGGCCGCTGGGGGTGACTTTCAAAAGCTCGGTGGTGCCGCCGGAGAGGTGCCAGGCCAGAAAGGGCCTGTCCAGCAGTTCCAGGCGCCCGGCGCTCCAGGCCGCGGCGGCCAGGTGCCCCTGCTGGTGGCTCCAGGAAAAGCAGGGCACGTTCAGGGCCAGGGCGGTCACTTGGGCCTGGGCGCTGCCAGCCAGGAAGCAGGGCATATAGGACCCCTCCGCCTCTCTGGGCGCGGCGCTGGCGCCCACGGCGGCGATCTGGCCGGGGCCCTGGGCGAAGAGGGCCTGGGTCAGCTCCGGCAGACGGCGGACGTGCTGGAACAGGGCCTCCTGCTGGCGGAGGCCCAGGGCTCCCGCGGGCACGTCCAGCAGTTTGCGGGCATGGAGCTGTCTGTCCGGGGAAAACCAGGCCACGGAGGTGGTGTAGTTGCTGGTGTCGAAGGCCAGGGCGCCTTTCATTGGCCCGGCTCCCCTTCCGGCGCCGTTTCCCCGTCCCGCCGACGGACAAAGGTGCCAAGGATGCCGTTGATGAAAGCGCAGGCCTCGGTGGGCTCATAGCCCTTGGCGATCTCCACGGCCTCGTTGATGGAGGCGGAGGTGGGCACGTCGTCCATGTAGAGGATCTCGTACATCGAGCAGCGCATGATGGCCACGGCCACACGGTCGATGCGGGAAAAGCGCCAGTTCTGGGCGTATTGCCCGATGTAGCCGTCCAGCTCGGCGGCGTGCTGGTAGACGCCGGTGACAAGGGTCTCTATGTACGCCTTTTGCTTGGCGTTGGGGAACTGGGCGTAGAGGGGTTCCTCCTCCCCAAGACGGGCAAAGGCCTCCGGCGTGAGGAACTCGTCCAGAAGACTCTGGGCGCTCTGGTCGGAAAAACTCAGTTCAAAGACGAAGTGGACGGCGATCTCTCTGGCGTTGGTACGTGTCATGTGTGTTGTCCTCCACGGCGGCGCGGGACGATACCCGTCCAAGATATACTTTGTATTATATACAATCCCTGAATAAAAATAAACCCCCAAATGGGGGAAATTTTTCAGGGGAGGCGGGGCAAAAAAGTTGCCGGAGCGAGGGGCGCTCCGGCAACTGGGGTCCGCGATGGCGGTCATTTGCTCTGGGGCTTGTGCTCCCGGCGGAAGCTGATGCCGGCGACCTGAATATTCACCCGGCTGACGGTCATGCCGCTGGTGCTGCTGACGGCGGTCATCACGGCCTCCTGGACCTTTTTGGCCACGTCGGGGATGGCGTAGCCATACTGGATGAGGACGGAGATGTCCACGGTGACTTCCCCGTTCGCCACGGCCAGGCGGACGCCCTTTGAGTAGACTTTCTTGCCCATGAGCTCGGCGATGTCGGTGCTCAGGTTGGCGGCCAGAGAACTGACGCCCTCGACCTCCATGGCGGCGGAGGCGGCCACCACAGCCAAGACCTCGTCGGCGATGTTGATGGTGCCCATCTCATCGGGATAGGAGATGTATTCTCTGGTTTCGCTCATATGCAACGCTCCTTTTCAAAGGGGCCCAAGGGGACCCATTGGGGAATTCCATCATGTATTATACCATAAAATCCGGAATTGACAATGGGCTTTTGCGGTTTTTTTCGCGTTCGTTCAGGAATTGGACGATCCCCTGGGCCACGCCCTGGGCCATGCGGGTCTGGTAGGCGTCGTCCAAAAGGCGCGCAAGTTCCTCCGGGCAGGTCATAAAGCCGGTCTCCACCAGCACGGCGGGCATAGCGGTCTCCCGCAGAACGACGAAGTCGGCGTGGTCGATGTCCCGGTCCACCGCGCCGGTGCGGGCGGTGGCGGCGGTCTGGACGGACCGGGCCAGGGCCGTGCCCAGGTCGCTGTTGGGGTAGTGGTAGACGTAGAGGCCCTGGAAGTCAGGGGCGTTGTCCGCGGCGTTGCAGTGGATGCTGACAAAGAGGTCGGCGTTCAGGGCGTTGGCCATCCCGGCCCGGTCATAGAGGTCCACGTATTCGTCGGCGTCGCGGGTCATCGTCATCTGAAAGCCGAGGGCGGCGAGGATACTCCTGAGTTTGCGGGCCATGGAGAGGGTCAGGGCCTTTTCCGCCACGCCGTCATAGAACGCGCCGGAGGCGGAGCCGCCGTGTCCGGCGTCGATGGCGATGAGGAAGCGGCCAGGGTCCGCGGGGCGTTCCAGGTCCGCCAAAAGCGGGTCTATGTAGGCGGAGGTGGACACAAAGGCCGTATAGCTGCCGGGGTCCCAGCTCACCGTGCACCCAAGGGTCTCGGAGAAGAAGCGCAGGGGCACCATGGTGTAGCTCTGGCCCGCGTGGGAGAGGAGGGTGGCGGGCACGCCGTCGGGCATGGGGACGCTCTGGCCGTTGACCAGGGCGGTGGGGGCGCCCAGGGTCAGGGCGATGGCGGTCTCCCCTTTTGTGAGGCGCACCTGGGCGGTCTGGTCAGGCAGCCACTCCACCGCCGCGCCCAGCGCCTCCGCCAGCAGCCGCAGTGGGGCCAGGGTCCGGCCGCCCACGATGACGGCGGGCATTTCCCCGTCCAGGGGCGCGCCGTCCAGGTAGAGGCGGACGGTGGTCAGGGAGGTGGCGGGACCGGGCGCGTCGGCGGCGTGGTCGTAGATCTGGGCGGTCACGTCGCCGTTGGGGGCGGCGGCGTGGGCGGCGGTGGGCAGGGCGCAGAGGAGCAGGGCGAGGGCGAGGAGCAGAGGCAGAAAGCGGCGCATGGAGTTGACCTCGTTTCGACGGTTTTCTCCATTCTACTCCCCTTTCCGCTCTGGGTCAACAGGCCAAATTTATCCGGCCTGGTCCTGGCGGGCCAAGGTGAAAGGCGCCAGCTCCATGCGGATGAAGAAGCCCTGGCCGTGCTTGCACACCGGGCAGACGGCGGGGGCGGCGGTGGAGTGGACGATCTGGCCGCAGTTGAGGCACATCCAGCCCGTTTCCACGTCGGAGACAAAGAGCTTGTTTTCCCCGACGAGCCGGGCAAGGCGCTCGAAGCGCTGGGCGTGGACCTTTTCGATGCCCGCGATCATGGTGAAGGTGTGGGCGATGGCGTCAAAGCCCTCTTGGGCGGCGACCTTGGAGAAGCCGGAATAGACCGTGTCGTGCTCCTGGTTTTCGTTGTGGGCGGCGGCTTTCAGCACGTCCAGCATATCGCTGGAAAGGTCCACGGGGTAGTCCCCGTCCACCGTGAGGCTCTGGCCCGACAGGGGCTGGAGCAGGTCGTAAAAGACCTTGCCGTGGGCCCGCTCCTGGTCGGCGGTGAACAGGAATACCTGCTGGACCACCTCCAGGCCCTTTTTCTTGGCAAGGCCCGCGGCGTAGGTGTAGCGGTTGCGGGCCTGGCTCTCTCCGGCGAAGGCGCGCATGAGGTTGAGGCGGGTCTGGCTCTGTTCAAAGGCGACGGACATAAAAAACTCCCCCTTATCATGTAGATAAGAGGGAGTATGTCCAAATGCGCTTCGCTTATGCGTCCAGACGGCCGGCGATGGCGTCCAAAAAGCCCTGGGTGGTCACTTTTTCCGCGGGGCGCTCCCCCTCCCAGAGACCGGCCAGGTCGCCGGTCATCACGCCGCTCTCGATGGTGTCGATGGCGGCACGCTCCAGCTTTTGGGCGAAAGCGGTCAGGGCGGCGTTGCCATCCAGCTCGCCCCGCTTGGCCAGGGCGCCGGTCCAGGCGAACAGCGTGGCCATGGGGTTGGTGGAGGTGACTTCGCCCTTGAGGTGGCGGTAGTAGTGGCGGGTGACGGTGCCGTGGGCGGCTTCGTATTCGTATTTGCCGTCCGGGCTCACCAGCACGGAGGTCATCATGGCCAGGGAGCCAAAGGCGGTGGAGACCATGTCGCTCATCACGTCGCCATCGTAGTTCTTGCAGGCCCAGATGTAGCCCCCCTCAGAGCGGATGACCCGGGCCACGGCGTCGTCGATGAGGGTGTAGAAGTAGGTGATGCCGGCCTGCTCGAAGGCGGTTTTATACTCCGTGTCGTAGAGGGCCTGGAAGATGTCCTTGAAGCGGTGGTCGTACTGCTTGGAGATGGTGTCCTTGGTGGCGAACCACAGGTCCTGGTGGGTGGAGAGGGCGAATTTGAAGCAGGAGTGGGCGAAAGAGGTGATGGAGGCGTCGGTGTTATACATCCCCTGGACCACGCCGGGGCCAGAGAAGTCGAAGATGGTCTGGCGGGTCTCTTTGCCGCTGGGGTCGGTGAACACCAGCTCCGCCTTGCCGGGGCCGGCGGGCTTGAACTCGGTGTTTTTATACACATCGCCGTAGGCGTGGCGGGCGATGGTGATGGGCTTTTTCCAGTTCTTGACCACAGGAGAGATGCCCCGGACCATGATGGGGGCCCGGAAAACGGTGCCGTCCAGGATGGCACGGAGGGTGCCGTTGGGGGACTTCCACATCTGGGAGAGCTTGTACTCCTCCACCCGCTGGGCGTTGGGGGTGATGGTGGCGCATTTGACGCCCACGCCGTATTTCTGGATGGCGCGGGCCGCGTCCACGGTGATCTGGTCGCCGGTCCGCTCCCGCTCCGGCAGGCCCAGGTCGTAGTATTCGGTGTTGAGGTCGATGTAAGGGGTCAGCAGAGTGTCCTTGATCTGCTGCCAGATGATGCGGGTCATCTCGTCCCCGTCCAACTCCACCAGAGGGGTGGTCATTTTGATCTTTTCCATAAGAATCTCTCCTTTTTTTAGGAAATGTCCGCCAGTTCCAGGTATTTGTAGCCGTTGTCGGCGATGTGGTCCTTCCGGCCCTGGAGGTTGTCCCCCAGCAGCAGGTCAAAGACCCGGCTGGTCGATTCCGCGTCCTCGGGCATGACCTTGATGAGCCGCCGGGTCTCCGGGTTCATGGTGGTGAGCCACATCATGTCCGGCTCGTTTTCGCCCAGGCCCTTGGAGCGGTTGATGGTACACTTCTTCCCCGCCAGCTCGCCGTTCACGATGTCGTTTTTCTCTTTGTCGGTGTAGGCGAACCAGGTTTTTTCTTTATAGGTGATCTCGTAGAGGGGGGATTCGGCGATATAGACGTAGCCCCGCTCAATGAGGGTGGGCACCAGGCGGTAGAGCATGGTGAGGATCAGGGTCCTGATTTGGTAGCCGTCCACGTCGGCATCGGTGCAGATGACGATCTTGTTCCAGCGGAGGTTCATCAGATCGAAAGCGGCCAGGTCCTTGACGTGCTTGTTCTGGACCTCTACCCCACAGCCCAGGACCTTCATCAGATCGGTGATGATCTCGCTTTTGAAGATCTTGCCGTAGTCGGCTTTGAGGCAGTTGAGGATCTTGCCCCGGACGGGCATGATGCCCTGGAACTCCGCGTCGCGGGAGAGCTTGACCGAGCCCAAGGCGGAGTCGCCCTCTACGATGTAGAGCTCCCGGCGCTCGGTGTCGCGGGTGCGGCAGTCCACGAACTTCTGGACCCGGTTGGCGATGTCCACGCTGCCGGAGAGCTTCTTTTTGATGTTGAGGCGGGCCTTTTCCGCGCTCTCACGGCTGCGCTTGTTGATGAGGACCTGCTCGGCGATCTTCTCGGCGTCAAAGGGGTTTTCGATGAAGTAGACCTCCAGCTGGGCGCGGAGAAAGTCGGTCATGGCGTCCTGGACGAATTTGTTGTTGATGGCCTTTTTGGTCTGGTTTTCGTAGCTGGTCTGGGTGGAGAAGTTGTTGGAGACCAGCACAAGGGCGTCCTGGATGTCGTTGAAGGTGAGTTTGCTCTCGTTTTTTTGGTATTTTCCGTGGGCGCGCAGGTAGCCGTCCAGCGCGGAGACAAAGGCGGAGCGCATGGCCTTTTCCGGGCTGCCGCCGTGCTCCAGCCAAGAGGAGTTGTGGTAGTGCTCGATGACCTGGACGGTGTTGGAAAAGCAGAAGGACACCGACAGCTTGACCTTGTATTCCGGCTTGTCCTCCCGGTCCCGGCCCCGGCGCTCGGTCTGCCAGAACACGGGCGCTGTGAGGGCCTTTTCCCCGGCCAGCTCGGAGACGTAGTCGATGATGCCGTTTTCGTAGCGGAAGTCCTGGGTCTGGAATTTGCCGTCTACCTCGTTGCGAAAGCGGAACGTGACCCCGGCGTTGACCACCGCCTGGCGCTTCATCACGTCCAGGTAGTAGTCCTCCGGGATGTCGATGTCGGTGAATACCTCCAGGTCGGGCCGCCAGTGAAAGACGGAGCCGGTCTTTTTGCGGTCGGTGGGGGTCTTTTGCAATCCGCCGACATTCTCCCCTTTTTCGAAGTGGAGCTTGTACTCAAAGCCGTCGCGATGGATGGTGGCGTCAAAATACTCGCTGGCGTATTGGGTGGCGCAGGAGCCCAGGCCGTTGAGGCCCAGGGAGTATTCGTAGTTGTCGCCGTCGGCGTCATATTTGCCGCCGGCGTAGAGCTCGCAAAAGACCAGTTCCCAGTTGAAGCGGCCCTCTTTTTCGTTCCAGTCCACCGGACAGCCCCGGCCAAAGTCCTCCACCTGGATGGAGCGGTCGGCGAAGCGGGTGACGACGATCAGGTCGCCGTGGCCCTCCCGGGCCTCGTCGATGGCGTTGGAGAGGATCTCGAACACGGCGTGCTCACAGCCGTCCAGACCGTCGGAGCCGAAGATGACGCCGGGGCGCTTGCGGACCCGGTCGGCGCCTTTCAAGGAGGAGATGGATTCGTTGTCGTATTGCTTGGTGGTCTTTGGCATGGTCGGTGGGCACCTCTCTTAACACTACATCTATTGTTCCAGCGCGGATGGGCATACTTTCCATTGTGGTTATCATACCATAGGTTTCCCCGCCCCGTCAAGGCTTACAGGGGATTTGGGCGCTAAAAAAGCCGCCCCGCGGCGGCTTCTTTAGACGTATGGTGGAAGATCCCAGGGCAACGCGCCCATCACACCGCACGGGTGACTTTGCCGGAGCGGAGGCACCGGGTGCAGACGTATACGTGCTTGGGAGAGCCGTCCACGATGGCCTTCACCCGTTTCAGGTTGGGCTTCCAGGGACGGTTGGAGCGGCGGTGGGAGTGGGAGACCTGATTCCCAAACACCAGAGCCTTTTCGCAGTACGCGCATTTCGCCATTTTCGTTCCCTCCTCGCTGGTCGAAATCAAAAAATCCACTTCTCAAAAAACATCGAGTGATATGTTACCACATATTTTTGGAAAATGCAAGCATTATTTTGCCTTACTGGGCGCGGGGATGGGCTTTTTTGTAGACGTCCTTGAGTTTTTGGCCCACCAGATGGGTGTAGATCTGGGTGGAGGAGATGTCCGCGTGGCCCAGCATTTCCTGGATGGACTTCAGATCGGCGCCGTTTTCCAGCAGATGGGCGGCGAAGGAGTGGCGCAGGGTCTGGGGCGTGATCTCTTTTTTGATGCCGGCGGTCTCCTGGTAGTGCTTGATCAGCTTCCAAAAGCCCTGGCGGGACATACGCTCGCCGCTCATATTGACGAACAGGGCCTTTTCTTCCGGGTCCTCCAGCAGTTGGGGCCGGACGTTTTTCACATACTCGCCCAGGGCCCGGACGGCGGCCTGGTAGATGGGGATGACACGCTCCTTGCCCCGGCTCTGACAGCGCAGGAAACCGGCGGAGAGGTTGACGCTGTCCACGTCCAGGTCGATGAGCTCGGTGACGCGGATGCCGGTGGCGTAGAGGAGCTCCAGCATGGCCTTGTCCCGGTAGCCCTTGGCGTCCACACAGCGGGGCTGTTCCAAAAAGAGCTCCACTTCTTTGCCCGTCAGGATCTGGGGCAGCTTGCGCTCTACTTTTTCCGTGGCCACGAAGCGGGCGCAGTTGGTGCGGACCTTGCCCTCGCGCTGGAGAAAGCCGTAAAAGGATTTCAGCGAGGCCACGCTGCGGGTGACGGTGGCCGGGGATTTGCCCAGGTTGTTGAGGTGGCGGGTGTAGCGCTCCACGTCGGCGGTCTTGACCTTGGCGATGGTCAGCTTTTCCTCCCGGAGCCAAGCGGCGAACTGGTTCACATCCCGGAGGTAGGAGCTGATGGTGTTTTGAGAGGCCCCCTTCTCGTCGCGAAGGAAGGCTTCGTATTGACCGATCTCGTCCATGGGCGTTCACCGCCTTTCTCCATGGTGGGGGTATCACGCCCGCAACAGGGGCGCCGCGGTTTTCAAGAGGGTGGGTAAGAGCCAGTATCCCGCGCCGGCACAGCCCAGCACCCCGGTCAGGGCCAGCGCGCTTTTGAGCCAGAAGTCACGGGGCATCTCCCTGGGGCTGGTCCAGAGCCGTCCCCTCTGCCCCGCCGCCCGGCGCCAGCTGTCCACGCCGAGGGAGAAGAAGATGGGCAACGTCACCAGGGCGTCCAGGCCGAAGAGCAGAAAGGCCAGGAGCAGTCCCCCTTGGGCGCCGCCGGAGAGACAGGCCACCCCAAAGCAGAGGAAAAAGCCGCGCAGGACAAACATCGCGGGCGTCAGCCACACGCCGAGGGCGGTGAAGTTCAGGGCCCACACCAGCAAAGGCCAGCGCAGGGCGTTCCAGAAAACCTCCCAAAAAGGGACCCGCACGCCCACGGAAAAGCCCAGAGCGTAGCCGCTGAGGGGATCCCCGCCGGGGCCCAGCCAGGCCGCCAGAGCGAACCCTCCCGCCGCGCCCAGGGCAAAGGCCCCACAGCACAGCGCCAGGGCCCTGCCGCCCAACGTCTTGTCTTTTGTCACCGCCCTCACCTCATAGACAAGCTATGAGGCGGGCCGGACAAATAGAAGTCCTACTTGCCCAGCTCTCTGGAGCGGCGGGCACAGCGCTGGGCGGCCTGGGCTATCATCTCTTCGAAATGGTAGTCGTCAAAGGCGGTGAGGGCCGCGAGGGTGGTGCCGCCGGGGGAACAGACCTGGCGGGTCAGCTCCTGGGCGGTGTCCCCGGTCTCCAACAGCATGGCCGCCGAGCCCGCCATGGTCTGGGCGATCATGGAAAGGGCCAGGTCCGGGTCGATGCCCGCCGCCTCCGCCGCCGAGACCATGGCCGCCGCCATGCGGAAGAAAAAGGCGGGGCTGGAGCCGCTGACGGCGATGAAGTCGTCCATCTGGGACTCGTCGATGACCGCGACCACGCCGGCGGCTTCAAAGAGGGCGCGGACCAGGCGGAAAGTCTCCGCCGGAACGTCCGGGGCACGGGCGATCGCAGTGGCGCCCTTGCCCAGCTTCATGGGGGTGTTGGGCATGACGCGCACCACCAGCGCGCCGGGCAGACGGTCCCGGAGATACGCCGAGGAGAGGCCCGCGGCGATGGACACCATACATTTTCCGGCGGCGAACGGGGCGATCTGGGGCAGGACCTGATCCATCACCTGGGGCTTCACCCCCAGGATAAGGAGTTGGGCGTTTTGTGCCACTTCGGAATTATCCAGGGTCACATGGACGCCGCGGGCCCGCCAGGGCTCCAACTTTTCCGGCGAGCGGTTGGACAGCCAGACCTGCTCCGGCCGGGCCAGGTCCCGGCCCAAAACGCCGGATAAAATGGCGCTTGCCATGTTGCCAGCGCCGATGAAGCCAAGGGTCTGTTCCATTGTCGTCACCTTCTTTATGTAATGGATATGATACCCCTGTTTTCCCGCCCTGGCAAGGGGTTTTACGTCAACTTTTTTATTTTTGGCAATTATGTCAATGGCATTATGTAAACAAGGGAACCGACCGGTTTTCCACAAAAAAAGGGGCCGCCCAAATTGGACGGCTCCCTTTAACAAGATGTGGTGTGCGGAAAAAATGTTCGGTCCAGATGTAGTCCAGTTCTCAACATTTCGATTTGAAATGGGCTCAAATTTTATTTCAGTCCGTGATATTTCGTTCTGTCATTCCGGCCCGGATGGCCTTCAGCGCGATGGCGCACTCCAGCCGCTTGCGCTCCAACTGACAGCCGATCTCGTGGGGCACGGCGATGTCCCCGTTCACCGCCAGATTGGAGGCGCTGCACCCGCCGCTGCAATAGAACCGGGCCCAGCAGGTCTTGCACTTGTCGCGGGTGTAGATGTTCAGCTGGGCAAAGCGCCGGGAGATGGAGCGGTCAAAGGAGCCGTCGTAGAGGTTGCCAAGGCGGTATTCGTCATTCCCCACAAATTGGTGGCAGGGGTAGACGTCCCCGTCGGGGGTGATGGCCACATACTCACACCCTGCCCCGCAACCCCGGAGGCGCTTGATGACGCAGGGGCCTTGGGCCAGGTCCACGTTGAAGTGGAAGAAGTTCACCTGGGGCCGGTCCCGGAGGGCGGCGGCCAGCTTTTCGTACTCCGCCTCGATGGCGGCCACGTCCTCTTCCCGCAGGGCCCAGGGCTTGTCGGCCTCGGACACAACGGGTTCCACCGACAGGTGCTTGAAGCCAAGGTCGGCGAAGTGGAGCACATCGGCGGCGAAGTCCAGGTTTTGGCGGGTAAAGGTGCCGCGGATGTAGTAGTCCTTGGTCCCCCGCCCTGCCACCAGCTTTTGGAACTTGGGGACGATGACGTCATAGCTCCCGCGGCCGTTGACGGTGGGGCGCATACGGTCGTTGACCTCCCGGCGGCCGTCCAGGGAGAGGACCACGTTGGACATCTCCCGGTTCACATAGTCGATCACATCGTCGTCCAGAAGGACGCCGTTGGTGGTGATGGTGAAGCGGAAGTTTTTGCCCCGCTCTTTCTCGATGCTCCGGGCGTAGGCCACGGTCTGCTTCACCGTGTCTAGGGCCATCAGAGGCTCGCCGCCGAAGAAGTCCACCTCCAGGTTGCGCCGCTTGCCGGACTTTTCCACCACGAAGTCGATGGCGCGGCGGGCGGTCTCCGGCGACATGGTGACGCGCTTGCCGGTGCCGAAGTCGCCGGTGGAGGCGAAGCAGTAGCGGCAGCGGAGGTTGCAGTCGTGGGACACATGGAGGCACAGGGCCTTGATGGGCGGCTCCTCCCCCAGATAGGCCATGGCCTGCGGGTCGATGTAGTCGTCCTGGGTGAAGAGGAGGCCCTGCCCCCAGAGGCCCTTGAGTTCCTCCCAGGCGGGGCCGGCGTCCTGGGGTTTTTGGGAGAAGTCGGGGTCCTGCCCCTGGGCGGCGATCAGGTCGTTGAGGGCGTCGTAGGCGGCCCGGTCCAGCACGTGGACCGCGCCGCTGTTCACGTCTACGGCGATGTGGACGCTCAGCGATTCAAAGGTGTGTACCATGGTTCGATTCCTTTCTCCCCGCGGACATGGAAATGGGGTGGGCGCGGGCCCACCCCATCCAACGCGGCGTGTGTTCAGCGGTTGTCTTTGTTCTCACACTTTTGGTTGGCCACGGTGCAGGAGGTCTTGCAGGCGGACTGGCAAGACGTCTGGCACTCGCCACAGCCACCGTGGGCGGCGCTCTTTTTGAGGGTGGCGCCGTTCAGGGTGCGGATATGCTCCATTGGTTTTCCCCCCTCGTTTTTCTTGGTCGAGAGGGATTATACCACACCCGGCTGGAAATTTCAATCACTTTCGCCGTTTTTTCTTGGGCCGGGCCCCAAAAAGCCCGGCCAGCGCCCCGCCGCAGAGACAGCCACAGCCCAGGGGCAGTCCCCCCTCCTCGATGGCCACGGTCTTGTAGAGGACCAGGCCCACGGTGAGGAGGATCAGAAACAGCACAAGGCCGGTCAGCAGTCCCAGGACGAGGCTGCGGCCCTTACAGCGGCTCACCGTCGCTATGCCGCCGGTGAGACTGCCCAGCACGCAGGCGCACACGCTCATGACCCCGGTGTGGTCCCGGCTCAGGGTCCCACGGGAAATGAGCAGCGCGCAGACAAAGAGGACCAGCAGGCTCACGGCGGCGGCGATGACCCCGCCCAACAGCGCCTGGACCACGGCCCGCAGATACCAGGTCCCCGGTTCCTCCTCCGGCTTTCCCATAAAAGGTCCCTCCCTCCACGTCTTTGGCAAAGACTATGAAGAGAGGGACGAGTTTATGACGGGCTTGGCGGTTTATTTGCCGTCCTCGCTGACCTGGGTGCCCTTGGTGGAGACGGCCCATTTGGTGAACTCCACGCGGACGCGGTCGGCGCCGGTCTCGATGACGATGGTGTTTTCCTTTACCGCGCAGATGGTGCCCACGATGCCGCCGATGGTGGTGATCTCATCGCCCACGGCGAGGCTGGCGCGCATCTCGGCGGCCTGCTTTTTTCGCTTGTTCTCCGGGCGAATGAGCATGAAGTACATCAGCGCCAGCATGGCGACCATGATGATGATCATAGAAAAGTCCATAGCGTTCCCTCCTGTATGTTCAAACGGCTTCACCCATTATAACGGCTTTTCCGCTTTTTGGCAAGAGATTTTTTTACGCCTCCAGCCGGGCGTCCAGCTTTTGGCTGTACGCGGCCCGGAAAGCTCCGAAGGAGCCGACGTCCAGGGCCTGGCGGATGCGGGACATGAGGGTGTTATAGAAGTAGAGGTTGTGCATCACCGCCAGGCGCATGGCCAGCATCTCCCCGGCGATCAGCAGATGGCGGAGGTAGGCGCGGGAGAAGGAGCGGCAGGTGGGGCAGCCGCAGGCGGGGTCGATGGGGCCGGGGTCGTCCTTGTACGTCTCGTTTTTGATGTTCAGCGTGCCCTCCCAGGTGTAGAGCTTGCCGTGGCGGGCGTTGCGGGCGGGCATGACGCAGTCGAAGAAGTCCAGGCCCCGCCAGACGGCTTCGATGATATTCCCCGGCGTGCCCACCCCCATGAGATACCGGGGCTTGTCCGCCGGCATATGGGGCTCCACCGCGTCGATGACGTCGTACATGGTCTGGGTGGGCTCCCCCACCGCCAGGCCGCCGATGGCGTAGCCGTCACAGTCCAGCCGGGCGATCTGGTCCATGTGCCAGACGCGCAGGTCTGGGTAGACGCCCCCTTGGTTGATGCCAAAGAGCAACTGCTGGGGGTTGACGCAGCCGGGGGCGGCGTTGAGGGCGTCGTGCTTGACTTTGCACCGCTCCAGCCAGCGGAGCGTTCTCTCGCAGGACGCCTTGACATATTCATAGGTGGAGGGGTTTTCCACGCACTCGTCAAAGGCCATGGCCACATCGCTGCCCAGGTTGGACTGGATGGTCATGGACTCCTCCGGGCCCATGAATACCCTGTGGCCGTCGATGTGGCTGGCGAAGGTGACGCCCTCTTCCCGGATGTTTCGCAGCTGGGCCAGGGAAAAGACCTGGAAGCCGCCGGAGTCGGTGAGGATGGGGCCGGACCAGCCCATGAATTTGTGGAGCCCACCCAGGCGGCGGACCAGCTCGTCGCCGGGCCGGAGATGGAGGTGATAGGTGTTGGAGAGTTCGATCTGACAGCCCAGGTCTTTCAAGTCCAGCGCGGACACCGCGCCCTTGATGGCGCCCTGGGTGCCCACGTTCATAAACACCGGGGTCTGGGCCGTGCCGTGGGCACAGGTGAAAACGCCCCGGCGGGCCCGGCCCTCTGTTTTCAGCAGTTCAAACACAGGCAAGTCCTCCTAGATGATCAGCATGGCGTCCCCGAAGGAGAAGAAGCGGTAGCGCTCCCGCACGGCTTCCCGGTAGGCCGCCAGGACGTTTTCCCGGCCGGCCAGGGCCGACACCAGCATGATGAGGGTGCTCTCAGGCAGGTGAAAGTTGGTGATCAGGGCGTCCAGCACCTTGAAGCGGTAGCCGGGGTAGATGTAGATGCCCGTCCAGCCGGAGCCCGCCCGCAAGAGGCCGTCCTCTCCCGCCCAACTCTCCACCGTGCGGCAGGAAGTGGTGCCCACGCAGACCACCCGGTTGCCGCTGTGCTTGGCGGCGTTGACCGCCGCGGCGGTCTCCGGCGGCACGGTGCAGAACTCCTGGTGCATCTGGTGGTCCTCCAGCTCCTCCTCCCCCACGGGCCGGAAGGTGCCAAGGCCCACGTGGAGGGTCACATAGCAGAGTTTGACGCCCATGTTCTGGAGCTGGGTCAGCAGGTCTTTTGTAAAGTGGAGCCCCGCCGTGGGCGCGGCGGCAGAGCCGATCTCCCTGGAGTAGACGGTCTGGTAGCGCTCCCGGTCCTGGAGCTCGGTCTTGATATAGGGCGGCAGGGGCATTTTGCCAAGGCGCTCCAGCACCTCAAGGAAGATGCCGTCGTAGTCAAATTTGACCAGGCGGTTGCCATCGGGCAGGACCTGGGCGATCTGGGCGGTGAGTTGGCCGTCGCCAAAGACGACCGTGGCGCCCTGGCGGAGCTTGCGGCCCGGACGGACCAGGCATTCCCAGGTCTTGTCGCCCCGGTCGGTGAGCAGGAGTATCTCGCAGGCACCGCCGCCGGGCTCCCGGCGGCCGATGAGACGGGCGGGCAGGACCCGGGAGTCGTTGAGCACCAGGCAGTCCCCGGGCCGGAGATAGCGGGGCAGGTCGTAAAAGTGGGCGTGGCCCACGGCGCCGGTGGCTTTGTCCAGGGTCATCAGGCGAGAGCCGTCCCGACGGTCCAGGGGCGTTTGGGCGATCAGCTCCTGGGGCAGATCGTAGAAAAAGTCAGAGGTTTTCAAGTGGCGGTTGCTCCTTACTGGATGGTGACGTCGGTGTAGTAGAAGGTGAGGATGTCCCGGTAGCCGTAGCCCTGCTTGGCCATGGCGTAGGCCCCCCACTGGCTCATGCCCACGTTGTGGCCCCAGCCGGTGCCGCTGAAGGTGAAGGTCAACTCGCCGCCCGCGCCGGTCTGGTCCGCGGCGGGGGCAAGGCTCTGGACACCGCTCTGGGTGATGACGTAACTCCCCTCCCCCAGCGGGGCCACCGAGCCGTCGCCGCCGATGGCGTAGAGCCCGCCGAGGCTGGGGGCGTTGGCGGCGCCGGCGATGGCGTAGCCCCCGGACTGGCCGCCGGAGGAGGTGACGGAAAAGCGGATGGAGTTGAGGTTGAAGTAGCTGCGGATCTTGTCCCGCTCAAAGGTGTTGCTCGTGCCGTTGACATCGGTGACGGTGACGGCGATGACGTTGCCCGTGGGACTGAGTTTGGTGGTGATGGCGGCGATCTGGGCGCAGGTATAGCCACTGCCGGTGAGCTTGGCCTGGAGGTCGGCGGCGGTCCAGGTCTTGGTCCAGCGGTAGTAGGACAGCTGGGACTTGGTCATGAACTGGACGGCGTATTCCTCGTAGGGGTCCAGCTTGCCCTTGAGGTAGCCCCGCTCCCCGCCCCAGACGTTTTTGGCGTCCTCGCTGGCGCCGCCGTTGCTGGAGTAGTACACCGCGTCGGTGACGCGCTTGCCGTTGTAGTAGAGGATCTGGCCCGCGGTCTCGTCCACGGCCTGGTCGCTGGCCGCGCCCGCGCCGGAGGTGCCCTTGTACGCCTGGCAGTGGGTGGTGGGACAGAGGTCGAAGTGGCTGTCGCTGTGGTTGACGTCCCCGGCGTAGGTCCGGGCACACACCGCCTGGGCTTTCAGGGCCTCCAGAGGCCAAGAGGGGCTCATCTCGTAGGGGACCACGCCCTTGACGTAGTCCTCCAGGCCAATCATGTTGACCACGGTGGACTGGCCGCCGCCTATGCGCTCGAAGCGGAAGCCGCCGTAACAGCTGATGGAGCCGTTGTAGGTGGTGACGGCCTTCTCCCCCTCTCCGGCCAGGGGCAGCACGCCGAAGGCGCCGCTCTCGCCGTCCTGGGCGGAGTCAAACTGGAAGAGTATTTGGGTGGAGCCGGTGGGCACGACGCTGTATCCGTAGCCGCTGGTCTCCCCCAGGACGCCGCCCATGGCCGCGGCCGCCTCCTCCGCGGCGGCGCGGCGGTGATAGGAGCCGGCACGGACATAGTATGTACCCGCGATCCAGGCCACAAAACCATTTTCCACCGGCTGGGCGGCGGCCTGGGCGGAGGCGAAGTCGGCGTACTGGCCGGGGAGCTGGACGTGGTAACAGCCCACGGCGCCGCGGCCCGCGTCGGTGTAGCTGTACCCGCCGGAGCTGGTGAGGTACTGGTTTTGGGTGATGAGGACGCTGACGTCGCTCTCGGCGGTCCAGGCGAGGGTCACGAACTGGCGCTGGCTGTCGTAATAGCCGAGGTCATAGCCAAGGCCGGACTTGTTGCGCAGGTCGGCGGCGGCGACGGCGGAGGTCTTGTAGGACAGGCCGACGCGCTTGACGGTCTCCCCCGCGGCCTGGGCCCGAAGGGGCAGCAGCGGGGCCAGAGTCAGGGCAAGGGTCAACAGAATCGACAGTTTTTTCTTCATAGCAGGCTCCAATCTGTATCAAGGGAAAATTGACAGAGGGAAAAAGGTGTGCTAACATATACGATATACCGCTTTCACTATTATAAGGGGTCAGGCGACCGTTTTCAACGCTTTTTTACAAAAGCGGCCAGGAAATCCTTGCCGACCCATAAGGAGGTCGCGACGAGATGGAGAAGTATCAAGTGGGCGTGGTGGGCGCCACGGGCATGGTGGGCCAGCGGTTCATCACCCTGCTGGCCGGGCACCCCTGGTTCCAGCTGAAGGTGGTGGCGGCCAGCGCCCGCAGCGCCGGAAAACGCTATGAGGACGCGGTGGGGGCCAAGTGGGCCATGGATGTGCCCATCCCCGCCGAGGCGAAGGACCTGGTGGTCCTCAACGCCACGGAGGATGTGGACAAGATCGCGGGGCAGGTGGACTTTATCTTCTGCGCCGTGGACATGAAAAAGGACGAGATCCGGGCGCTGGAGGAGCGGTACGCCAAGGCGGAGTGCCCGGTGGTGTCCAACAACTCCGCCCACCGCTGGACCCCCGATGTGCCCATGGTCATCCCGGAGGTCAACCCGGAGCATATCCAGGTCATCCAGGCCCAGCGCAAGCGCCTGGGCACCAAGAGGGGCTTTATCGCGGTGAAGTCCAACTGCTCCATCCAGAGCTACGTCCCCGCCCTGTCCCCCCTGCGGCAGTTCGGCATCACCAAGATCCTGGCCTGCACTTACCAGGCCATCTCCGGCGCGGGCAAGACCTTTGAGACCTGGCCGGAGATGGTGGACAACCTGATCCCCTACATCGGCGGCGAAGAGGAAAAGAGCGAGCAGGAGCCGCTGAAGGTCTGGGGCACGGTGGAAAACGGCGAGATCAAGACCGCCTCCTCCCCCGCCATCACCGCCCAATGTCTGCGGGTGCCTGTGTCCAACGGGCACACCGCCGCCGTCTTTGTCAGCTTTGAGAAAAAGCCCACGGAGGACGAGATGAAGGCCATCTGGGCCTCCTTCCGGGGCCGGGCCCAGGAGTTGGAACTGCCCACCGCGCCAAAGCAGTTCATCCACTATTTTGAGGAGCCAGACCGGCCCCAGGCCAGGCTGGACAGGGAACTGGAGGGCGGCATGGCCGTCAGCGTGGGCCGTCTGCGCCCTGACACCCAGTACGACTATAAGTTCGTCTCCCTCTCCCACAACACCCTGCGGGGCGCCGCCGGAGGCGGCGTGCTGCTGGCCGAGCTGTTGTGCGCCGAGGGGTACATCGACCACAAGCGCTAAGTTTGGAAAGGAGTCTTTTTTATGCGTGAGCCTGTCTTTACCGGGACCTGCACCGCCATCGTCACCCCCTTTGACCAGCACGGCGCGGTGAATTTCGACGCCTTTGGCCGCCTGATCGACGACCAGATCGCCAGAGGTGTGGATGCCATCTGCGTCTGCGGGACCACAGGGGAATCCTCCACCCTCTCCATCCGCGAGCACGTGGCCGTGGTGGACTACGGCATCAAGCGCATCAACGGCCGGGTCAAGGTGGTGGCCGGCGCGGGCAGCAACGACACCTCCGCCGCCGTCTACCTCTCCCAGCACGCCCAGGACTCCGGCGCGGACGCGCTGCTGTTGGTGACGCCTTACTACAACAAGACCACCCAAGCGGGGTTGATCCGCCACTACGAGTACATCGCGGACCGCGTGGACATCCCCATGATCCTCTACAACGTGCCCAGCCGCACGGGGGTGTCCTTCACCGCGGAGACCTATCGGGTCCTGTCCCAGAACCCCAGGATCAACGGCGTGAAGGAGGCCAGCGGCAACTTTTCCCTGCTGGCCCACGCCCTGTCCATCTGCCCGGAGGATTTCTACTTCTGGTCGGGCAACGACGATCAGGTGGTGCCCATGATGAGCGTGGGCGCCAAGGGCGTGATCTCGGTGCTGTCCAACATCGCGCCGGAGGCCATGGTGAAGATGAGCCATCTGTGTCTGGAGGGCGAGTTCAAACAGGCCGCCAAGCTGCAGCTGGAGTACATGGAGCTGATCGACGCCCTCTTCTGCGAGGTGAACCCCATCCCCGTGAAGACCGCGCTGAACCTCCTGGGCGTGGAGGCGGGGCCGCTGCGTCTGCCCCTGTGCGAGATGGCGGAGAAGAATCTGGCTACCCTCAAGACCGCCATGGCGGATATGGGACTGCTCTAAACCAGAGAAAGGAACGATGCACCGATGACAAAGCTGATCCTGTCCGGCTGTCTGGGCCGCATGGGCCGGGTGATCTCCGGGCTGTGCGAGGGGCGCGACGATATGACCATCGTGGCGGGCATCGACCCGGTGGGCTCCGCCGCGGCCACGCCCTACCCCGTTTTCTCCACGCCGGAGGAGTGCAGGTTGGAGGCGGACGCGGCGGTGGATTTTTCCTCCCCCGCCGCCCTGGGCGCTCTGCTGACCTACGCCACGGAGAAAAAACTGCCGCTGGTGCTGGCCTCCACCGGGTACAGCTCCCAGCAGTTGGCCGACATCGACCAGGCCGCCAAGGTCATCCCCATCTTCCGCTCCGCCAACCTCTCCTTGGGGGTCAACCTGCTGTTGGAGCTGACAAAGCGGGCCGCCCAGGTGCTGGGAGAGGATTTTGACATCGAGATCGTGGAGCGGCACCACAACAAGAAGGTGGACGCCCCCAGCGGCACCGCCCTCATGCTGGCCGACGCGGCCAAGGCGGGGTTGGCGTTCCAGCCCCAGTACGTCTATGACCGGCACAGCGTCCGCAAGGCGCGGGACCATACGGAGATCGGCATCTCCGCCGTCCGGGGCGGCTCCATCGTGGGCGACCACGAGGTCATCTTCGCTGGAGAGCAAGAGGTGGTGGAGCTCCACCACCACGCGGCCTCCAGAGAGGTCTTTGCCAGAGGCGCGCTGAAAGCGGCGGCTTTTATGGCCCAGGCGAAGGAGCCGCGGCTCTACAACATGGCCGACATTCTGGCCGCCATCTGAACCGGACAGGAAAAACGAGGGCCCGCGCGGGAAACTCTGCGGGGCTTTTGTGACAAACCAAGGGCCTGCGCGGAACACTCCGCGCAGGCCCTTTCTATCTTATGTTCTATCGCGCTCAGCAGCCGCAGCCGTTGTTGCAGCCACAGCTGCCGCCGTTGCCGCAGCAGCAGAACAGGACGATGAGGATGATGATGATCCACAGGCAGCCGCCGCCGCCCCAACCGCAACCATTGTTGCAACCCATAGTGAAATACCTCCTGAATAAGATAGAGCCCGCTCTTGACCGGCTCACTCTATCTTATGCAAAGGCAAATGATGGGTTCCGGCGCCATTTACGGCCGGGTGACAAAGCGCTGCAAAATGGTGGCCACCTCCGCTCTGGTGGCGGTGCCCAGCGGGTCCAGGCGTCCGGCGTCCCGGCCTTGGATCAGACCCGCGCCAATGGCCCAGCGCATGGCGTCCCCGGCCCAGGAAGAGACCGCGGAGCCGTCGGCGAAGCCGTCGAGACTGCCGGCGGCGGGCACGGCCGCCTGGCGGTAGTCGCGCTCAAAGCGGTAGAGCATGGTGACAAGCTGTTCACGGGTGACGGGGGTTTTGGGCTGATAGTTGCCGTCGCCCATGCCGTTGACGATGCCCTTGGCGCTGGCCCAGGCCACGCCCTGGGTGTACCACTGGCCGGCGGGCACGTCGGCGAAGGCGGCGGGGGCGTCCACCCTCTCGCTCCCCGCGAGGCGGTGGAGCACCGTGGCGACCATGGCCCGGTCCATGTAGGAGTTGGGGTCGAAGGTGGTGGTGCCGGTGCCGGAGAAGTAGCCCTTTTCGTAGACAAAGGCCACGGCGTCATAGAACCACTGGCCGGGGGCGACGTCTGTAAAGGGAAGGGCCTTGCCGGAGGTTGCGGGATCCGCGGTGGCAACAGACCCCTCGCCGGTGTAGGCCACTGTGCCGGAACGGGTCTGGCGCAGTGTGGCATCGGCGGAGGTGACGACGCAGCGGTGGGTCTCCGCCAGGTCCTCCCCGGCCAGGACTTCCACCCCGTCGGTCACATCCACAAGGGCGCCCGCGCTCAAGGCGGCGCCACCGCTCTGGACCACGGCGCCGGCGCCTTTTTTCAGCTTCAACGTGTCCCCAGGCTGAAGCTGGACCAGGGTAAAGCCGCCGCCCTTCTCCCCCGCCGCCGCCTCCAGATCGGCCTTGCCGGCCTTGTCCAGCCGGTCCGCCACGGCGGAGTAGACGCTCTGGGTGTCCTCATTGGCCTGCTGGCGCAGGGCTTCGGCGAGGCCGGGCAGGTAGGTGTTTTCCCAGTAGCTTCTGGAGATCATGGGGTCGGCACTGCCGCTGCCGACCGCCATGGCGATGCCTACGCCCAGCAGTACCACAGCGATCAAAATGAGATGCAAACGACGCTTCATGGCTATCCTTGTCCTTTCTGGTTCCAGAGCTCATATCGTAATTCTAGTGTACCTGATGGGGCGAAAGATGTCAATTCCACCTCAGCGGAATGTTTTTCCGTCCCGGTCCAGCACCTCAAGCCGCCGATAGGAGACATGGTCCGGCGAACAGCGGGGAAATTCGTCTGTAAGGGCTTTTACCAGTACAGATGGGTTGAGGCCGGGGTTTTGCGCTGCAAGGACGATGCGGAGGGCGGGTTTTCCGGCTGCGGTTTCTGTGAAGGTGTATTCCTTTACAAGCGTTGGGATGTCGATGATGACCGCACCGGACTTGGCCTTTTTGGAGGGCTTTTCCACCGGCCAGCTCTTCCGGCTCAGAGCCTGGTTCCAGGCGTCCTTCAACTCCGCCAGGTCGCGGGAACAGTCCAGCTCCAGTTCATAGTCCAGCCAGAGGAGGTCTTTTATGCCGCGCTCTCCGGCGTAGCACTCCAGCACCCGGAGACCTTCGGGCAGGGCGGCGTTGAGGCGGGCGGGGACTTGGGCGCGGTCCACCCCCGGCAAGAGGCCAAATTCCAGGATCTCGCACCGGCTGGAGAAGCCAAGGGACAGGGGCAGGGCGATGGAGATGAAGGGGTGGGGGTTGAAGCCCTCGGTGTGCTTGATGGGGATGTCCGCCCGGACGAAGGCGCGCTGGAAGGTCCGCATCAGGTCCAGATGGGAGATAAACCGGGCCCGGCCCTCTTTGGCGAAGAGCAGTCTGTCCTTAGGCATCGCACTTCCCCCCCTCGCAGAATTGGTTGGCTCCGCAGCCGGAACAGCGCTTGCGGCAGTCGGGGGTGATGACGGCCTGGTAGGCCAGCCGGCGCTCCTGGGCGAAGAAGCGGCGGCTGACGCCCACGCTGGTGACTTCCCAGGGGAATACCTCCTCCTCGCCCCGCTCCCGGTTGGCGTAGAAGTGGGGGTCCAGGCCACAGGCGGCAAAGGCGTCCAGCCAGCGTTGGAGGTCGAAATACTCGCTCCAGGCGTCGAACTTGGCCCCGTTTCGCCACGCCTCGTAGAGCACCGCGCCCAGCCGCCGGTCCCCGCGGGAGAGGACGGCCTCCAGAAAGCTGGTGTCCGGGTCATGCCAGTTGTAGGTGATGTTCCGGTCCCGCATATTCTCCCGCAGCAGGGTCACACGGCGCATATACTCGGCCATGTCCACCTGGGACTCCCACTGGAAGGCGGTGTGGGGTTTGGGGACAAAGCAGGCGGTGGAGACGGTGACGTGGATGCCCCGGCGCTGGTCGGCTCCGTACTCCCGGCCCCAGGCCAGGACTTTCCTGGCCAGGTCCGCGATGCCCAGCACGTCCTGGTCGGTCTCTGTGGGCAGGCCCAGCATGAAGTAGAGCTTCACGCTGGACCAGCCGCCGGAGAAGGCGGCGCGGCAGGACTGCTTCAGGTCCTCTTCGGTGACGTTTTTGTTGATGGCGTCCCGGAGGCGCTGGGTCCCGGCCTCCGGCGCGAAGGTCAGGCCGCTTTTGCGAACCGCCTGGAGCCGCCGCATCAGGCCCATGGAGAAGTTGTCCGCCCGCAACGACGGCAGAGACAGGCCGATGTTCCGGGGCGCGCAGTAGTCCAAAAGGCCGTCGCACAGCTCCACAAGAGGGCGGTAATCGCTGGTGGAGAGGCTGGAGAGGGTCATCTCCTGGTAGCCGGAGTCCTTGCACGCGGCGATCCCCTGCTCCACCAGGAGCTTGGGGTCCTTGGCCCGGACGGGGCGGTAGGCGTAGCCCGCCTGACAGAAGCGGCAGCCCCGGATGCAGCCGCGAAAGACCTCCAGCATCACCCGGTCGTGGACGATCTCCGTGGAGGGGACGATGGTCTGGGTGGGGAAATAGGACGTGTTCAGGTCGGAGACGATCCGCTTCAACACGGGGAGCTTGACCCCGTGTTTCGGCGCGAGGGCCCGGATGGTGCCGTCGTCGTTGTAGGTCACGTCCACCAGGCTGGGCACATAGAGCCCCGGCACCTGGGCCAGCGCCTCCAACAGCCGGGCGCGGGGCCAGTGCTCCGCCTTGGCGCGCTGGAGGAGGCGGATGGTCTCCACCGTCACCTCCTCCCCTTCCCCCAGGGAGAACACGTCGATAAAGTCGCTCAAGGGCTCCGGGTCATAGCAACAGGTGCCGCCGGCGAGCACCAGAGGGTGGGTCTCGTTTCGGTCGGAACGGCGGACCGGGACCCCGGCCAGGTCCAGCATATTGAGGATGTTGGTGTAGGACAGCTCGTAGCCCACGGAGAAGGCGATGAGGTCAAAGCCGCCGATGGGGTCGCCGCTCTCCAGGCCGTAGAGGGGGATGGCGTTTTGGCGCAGCTGCTCCTCCATATCGCCCCAGGGCGCGAATACCCGCTCGCACCAGACTTCGGGGATGCGGTTCATCACCCCGTAGAGGATACGCATACCCAGGTTGGACATACCGATCTCGTAGGTATCCGGGAAGCAAAACGCCACCCGGAAAGACACCTGGCTCTTGTCCTTCACCACCGCCCGGTACTCCCCGCCGGTATATCTGGCGGGTTTTTGCACCAGCGGCAGGATCCGCTCCAGTTCCTTGGTCATAGGGCCCTCCCAATTCTCTGTCGTAGACCATCAGTGTAACACACTTTGGCGCAAAAGGCAAGAAACCGCCGGGGAAGCGGCTTCGGCGGAGAGGGGCGTTTGTAAACTTTTTTCGACAAGGGAATTTCCCACGATTTTGTGGTTGTAAAAAATGTCGAAATACTATATAATGTATAGCAACTTTCAGAGGGGTGACAGTATGAGCCTACGCATTGGCATCGACATCGGCTCCACCACGGTGAAGGTGGTGGTTTTGGACGAGGACAACAAACTGCTGTTTCGCTCTTACGAGCGGCATTACTCAAAGGCCAGAGAGCGCGCCTGCGAGACCCTGCGGGGCATCCAGGATATGCTCACCGGCCAGCAGGTCCATCTGGTCATCACCGGCTCGGCGGGTCTGGGCGTGGCCAAGGCCTGCCAGCTGGACTTTGTGCAAGAGGTATACGCCACCGCCGCGGCGGTGAACACCTTTATCCCCGACACCGACGCCGTGATCGAGCTGGGCGGCGAGGACGCCAAGATCATCTTCTTCGGCGGCGCGCTGGAGGAGCGGATGAACGGCTCCTGCGCCGGCGGCACGGGGGCTTTTATCGACCAGATGGCCACGCTGATGAACGTCACCGCCGACGAGCTGGACGCGCTGTCGCTCCAGCACCAGAAGATATACCCCATCGCGTCCCGCTGTGGGGTCTTTGCCAAGACGGACATCCAGCCCATCCTGAACCAAGGCGGGCGCAAAGAGGACGTGGCCGCGTCTATTTTTCAGGCGGTGGTGGACCAGACGGTGGGCGGGCTCACCCAGGGCCGGGAACTGAAGGGCAAGATCGTCTTTTTGGGCGGGCCGCTCCACTTTTTGAAGGGGTTGCGGCAACGGTTCGTGGAGACTTTGAAGCTGGACCAGGACCACGCCGTCTTTCCCGACGACGGCGACTGCTTCGCGGCCATCGGCGCGGCGCTGTGCGCCGGGGACTACCCGGCGCGGCTCTACGACCAGGTGTTCCGGCAGCTGGAGGAGTCGGTGGAGAGCGCCAATGTGGTGGACACCATGCCGCCGCTCTTTCAGGACCAGGCGGAGTACGACGCCTTTTTGGCCCGGCACAACGCCTCCCAGCCGCCGGAGGTGGACCCGGCCACCTATGAGGGTCCCGCCTACCTGGGCATCGACGCGGGCTCTACCACCACAAAGATGGTGCTGATCGACCCGCAAGGGGGATTGCTTTACACCTACTACCACTCCAATCTGGGAAACCCCGTGGCCATCGTATTGGAGCGGCTGAAAGAGATCTACAAGCTCTGCGGAACGCGCATCCAGATCAAGGGCGCCGCCGTCACCGGCTACGGCGAGGACCTGATCAAAAACGCGTTCCACTGTGACCTGGGGCTGGTGGAGACCATGGCCCACTACAAGGCCGCCGCCCACTTTAACCCCGATGTGGACTTTATCATCGACATCGGCGGCCAGGACATGAAGTGCTTTAAGATACGAAACGGCGCGGTGGACTCCATTATGCTCAACGAGGCCTGCTCCTCGGGCTGTGGGTCCTTTATCGAGACCTTCGCCAAGGCCATGGGGTACAACATCGCCGACTTCTCCAAGCTGGGGCTTTTGACCCGGCACCCGGTGAATCTGGGGTCCCGGTGTACGGTGTTTATGAACTCCAGCGTGAAGCAGGCCCAGAAGGACGGCGCCAGCGTGGAGGACATCTCCGCGGGGCTGTCCACCTCCATCGTGAAAAATGCCGTCTACAAGGTCATCCGGGCCGCCTCCGCTGACGATCTGGGCCAACACATCGTGGTCCAGGGCGGCACCTTCCTCAACGACGCCGTGCTCCGGGCCTTTGAACTGGAGCTGGGCAGGAACGTCACAAGGCCCACCATCGCCGGGCTCATGGGGGCCTTTGGCGCGGCGCTGGCGGCGCGGGACGCGGGGCTGGAGCGGTCCACCCTGCTCAGTGAGGAGGCGCTGGGGTCTTTCTCCCACAGCGCCAAGCCCGCCACCTGCAACCTGTGCGCCAACCACTGCTCGCTAACGGTGAATCAATTTGACGGCGGACGGCGGTTCATCTCCGGCAACCGCTGTTCCAGGCCCCTGGGACAAGAGCGGGTGAAGCGGCCGGACCTGATGGCCTATAAATACGAAAGGCTCCGGGCCATGAACGGCGTGGGCGGCGGAGATGGGAGCCGCGGGCGCATCGGCATCCCCTTTGGGCTGAATATGTACGAAAATCTGCCGTTCTGGTTCGCCTTTTTCACAAAGCTGAATTTTGAGGTGGTCCTGTCGCCGGAGTCCTCCCGGAAACTCTATTTGAGCGGCCAGCACACCATTCCCTCCGACACCGTGTGCTACCCCGCGAAGCTGATGCACGGCCATGTGGAGGCGCTGTGCCAGATGGGGGTGGACGCCATCTGGTACCCCTGCGCGTCCTACAATTTTGACGAAAAGACCAGCGACAACCACTACAACTGCCCGGTGGTGGCCTACTACCCGGAGCTCTTGGGGGCCAACGTGCCCATTCTGCGGCAGACGCGGTATCTGGACCCCTATGTGGGACTGCACCGGCCCAGGGACTTCGCCAAGCGCATGGCGCGGTTCATGGAGGAGACCTTCGCCGTGCCCCAAGAGGAGACCAGGGCCGCGGCCAAGGCCGCCTTCGCCGCCTACGACGATTACAAGGCGGCGGTCCGGGCCGAGGGGCAGCGGTACATACGCCAGGCCCAGGCCAAGGGCGAGCCCATCCTGGTGGTGGCCGGACGGCCCTACCACATCGACCCGGAGATCAACCACGGCATCAACGACCTCATCACCTCCTTTGGCTTTACGCTGGTGACGGAGGACGCCGTGGCCGACCAGGGGCGGTACGAGCCCCGGAAGGTGCTCAACCAGTGGACCTTTCAGGCCAGGATGTACCAGGCGGCCCTGTATGTCTCCACTCAGCCGGACACCCAGCTGGTGCAGCTGGTGAGCTTTGGCTGCGGCACGGACGCCATCACCGGCGACGAGATGCGCTCCATTCTGGAGAGCCACGGGAAGCTCTACACCCAGCTGAAGATCGACGATGTGAGCAATCTGGGCGCGGTGAAGATCCGCATCCGCTCGCTGATGGCGGCCATGGAGGCCCGCCGTGGGCGGGATCTGGCGGGAAAGGAGGCCCAAAATGGCTGAGCTCGTGTACGACAAGACGGGGCGGCTCCTTTTCACCAAGGAGATGAAGGAGGAATACACCATCCTCATCCCCCAGATGCTCCCCATCCACTTCGGGATGTTCCGCAAGCTCCTGGAGCTGGACGGCTACCGGGTCATCCAGCTGAACAACTCCGGCAGGGCGGTGGTGGACGAGGGGCTCAAGTATGTCCACAACGACACCTGCTACCCCGCCCTGCTGGTCATTGGGCAGTTCATGGACGCCATCGAGCATTTCGGTCTGGACCCCCACAAGATCGCCCTGCTCATCACCCAGACCGGCGGCGGCTGCCGGGCCAGCAACTACATCCATCTGCTCCGCAAGGCCTTGGAGAAGGCGGGCATGGGCTACATCCCCGTCATCTCCCTGTCCTTCGGCATGGAGAAGAACCCCGGCTTCAAGTTGACGGTCAAGCTGCTGAGGCGGCTGGTATACGCCATGGTGTACGGCGATCTGATGATGTGGGTGGCAAACCAGGTGCGGCCCTACGAGGTCACAGAGGGCGACGCGGACCGGATGGTGGAGCGGTGGCTGGACAGGCTCATCGACGGCTTTGCCCACGGCAAGGGAATGACCCGGCCCCAGCTGCGGGTGAATTTCGACGCCATCATCGCCGACTTCGCCGCCATTCCCGTCCGGGACGAGAAGAAGGTCCGCGTGGGCATCGTGGGCGAGATCTATGTGAAGTTCTCCGCCCTGGGCAACAACGGCCTGGAGAAGTTCCTCCTCTCAGAAGGGGCGGAGCCGGTGGTGCCGGGGCTGACGGACTTTATGATCTTCAAGTTCTACAACCGGGTCGCCGACGTGGAACTCTACGGCGGCAGCAGGTTGAAGCGGGCGGTCTGCAAGCTGGGGATGGGCTATATGGAGTCCTGCCAGAAGGACATGATCGGGGCCTTGGAGCGCTCCGGCCGGTTCCGGGCGCCGGGGACCTTCGCCAAACTGCACCAGCTGATCCAGGGCTATCTGGGCGACGGGAACAAGATGGGCGAGGGCTGGCTCCTCACCGCCGAGATGCTGGAGCTCATCCACGCGGGAGTGCCCAACATCGTGTGCGCCCAACCCTTTGGGTGTCTGCCCAACCACATCGTGGGCAAGGGGATGATACGGCGGCTGAAGGACGACTACCCCTACTCCAACATCGTGGCCATCGACTACGACCCCAGCGCCACCCAGATCAACCAGGAAAACCGCATCAAGCTGATGCTGGCCAACGCCAAGGCCCTGGCCAAAGAGACCGCCGGGCAAGGGGCTGTCCAGGAGGCGAAGGTGTAAATGGAAGAGGCTTTACACCTGGTGGACGCCAGGGAGATGGCGCACTTTCAGGCCATGTCCCGGATCCACGCCCTGGGCTGGCGGGACACCTATGTGGGCCATGTGCCCCAGGACTATCTGGACAGGGAGATCACCGACGACAGGTGGACAGATGTGTTCCGGGAAAACTACGAGGACCCGCAAAGCTGTAAAGGTCTGCTCCTTTACAGGGCAGACACCCCGGTGGCCTGCATCAGCTACGGTCCGGCCCGAGCGGTGAACTACAACCCGGGCGAGGTCTGCCGGTTTGACAACCAGGGCTATGAGGGATACGGGGAGATCGCCTCTTTCTACACCCATCCGGCGGAGCGGAGCAAGGGCTATGGCGGTCTGCTGCTGGAGGAGGCTGTCCGGCGGCTCCACGCCCAGGGACGGGAGAAGGTCTTTGTCTTTGTTTTGCGGGAAAACGAGCGGGCCAGGCGGTTTTACGCCGCCCACGGCTTTGCCTGGGACGGCACCCACGCGGACATCCCATTCCCAGGCGGCACGGTCTGCGTGGACCTGCGGTATGTGCGGGAAGGATAAGGCGGGACGCACGCCGGGAGAAGCGCGGGCTGAGCGCGCGGAAAAGGAAACCCAAGGAAAGGAAATAAGAGATAATGGAAGAAAAAGGAAACGCACAGGAAAATAAGATGGGCGTGATGCCGGTCAGGAAGTTGGTTTTGGTCATGTCCTGGCCCATGATGCTCTCCATGCTGGTCCAGGCCCTCTACAACATCGTAGACGGGGTCTTCGTGGCCCAGTACGCCAGCCCCGACGCTTTTTTGGCCCTGGGGTACGCCTTCCCCGTCCAGAGTTTGATGATCGCCATCTGCGCCGGGACCGGCGTGGGGGTCAACGCCATCCTGGCCCGGCGGCTGGGGGAGAAAAAGCAGGCGGAGGCCGCGGAGGTCGCCACACACAGCTACTTCATCTACCTGTGCATCTGGGTGCTGTTCGCCCTGTTCGGCCTGTTTCTGGCCAAGCCCTTCATCGGCCTGTACGCCAAGGACAACGCCGTGGTGCTGGCCGGTGGCGCCAGCTATCTGCAGATCGTGGCCATCGGCTCCATCGGAATGTGTATGCAGTTCTCCGCCGAGCGGATCCTCCAGGCTTCGGGCAACTCCATGGCCTGTATGTTCATCCAGGGCGCGGGGGCGCTGTTTAACATCATCTTCGACCCCCTGCTCATCGCCGGGATCGGCCCCTTCCCCAAGATGGGGATCGCCGGAGCGGCGGTGGCCACCATCGGCGGGCAGTTTTTGGGCATGGCGCTGGGCCTGATCTTGGTAAAGCGCAACAAGGTCGTGCCCTTCCGCTTCCGGGATTTCCGATTCAAGGGCCGGATCGTGGGGAACATCTACCGCATCGGCCTGCCCTCCATCGCCATGCAGTCGCTGACCACGGTGATGGTCTCCATCATGAACCTGCTCCTCCAGGAGATCAGCGACGCCCACGTCTTTGTGCTGACGGCCTATTTCAAGATACAGTCCTTTGTGTTCATGCCGGTTTTCGGGCTGAACAACGGCGTCATCCCCATCGTCAGCTACAACTACGGCGCCAGAGAGCCCGACCGCATCCGTCAGGCGGTGCGCTTCTCCCTCAAGCTGTCTCTGGCCATCCTGTGCTTCGGTCTGCTCCTGTTCTGGACCATCCCCGGTCCCCTGCTCTCCGTGTTCAAGACCACCGACGCGGCCCAGGCCACCTCCTCCCTGTCCTTCTCCCAGGTGCTGGCGGTGGGGGTGCCCGCCCTGCGGGTCATCAGCCTGTCCTTCCCCATCGCCGCGGTTGCCATCATCCTCATCGGCGTGTTCCAGGCCATGGGGACCCCTGTTTTGAGCCTGTTTTGCTCCCTGGCCCGGACGCTGATCGTCCTTCTGCCCACCGCGGCGCTGTTCACCTTCCTCTACCCCGCCGGCGTCTGGGCCGCCTTCCCCATCGCGGAGGGGCTGTCGCTGATCGTGGCGGTGTATTTCTACCAGACCCGCACAAAATCCCGCATCGCCTCTCTGGAGTGACAAATTTCGCGAAGCGGGCGGTGTATTTTTGAAAAGAAAAGGATGTGTTTTTCCATGGCGAGTACGTACAGCGTCAGCCTGAGCGCCTTGGTGGAGGAGTTCAAGCTGGAGGTCCTGCGGGGCGCGGAGGGCTATGAGGACACCCCCATCACCATCGAGGAGGTGAACCGGCCCGGATTGCAGCTGGCGGGCTACTGGGACTACTTTGACCCAAAGCGCGTGCAGCTCATCGGTCTGGTGGAGAACACCTATTTGCAGGGCTCCGGCGAGGAGGCCCGGCGGCTGGCCTTTGAGCGGCTGATGAGCTACCACATCCCCGCGCTGATCATCACCCGGTCCCTGGAGCCGTTTTCCGAGTGCATGGAGATGGCGGAAAAGTATGACCGCACCATCTTACGCACCAGCGAGTCCACCGCCGCTTTCATGAGCTCCATGATCAGCTTTTTGAAGACCTCGCTGGCGCCCCGCATCACCCGCCACGGCGTTCTGGTGGAGATCTACGGTGAGGGCGTGCTTCTGCTGGGCGAGTCGGGAGTGGGCAAGAGCGAGACCGCCATCGAGCTGGTCAAGCGGGGACACCGCCTGATCGCCGATGACGCGGTGGAGATCCGGCGCACGGGGCCGCGCCGTCTGGTGGGCAACGCCCCTCCCCTGATCCGGCACTACATCGAACTGCGGGGCATCGGCGTGGTGGATGTGCGGCAGCTGTTTGGCATGGGCGCGGTGAAGGACGAGCAGGACGTGGACCTGGTCATCAACCTGGAGCACTGGAAGGGCGACAAGGTCTATGACCGGCTGGGCGTGGAGAGCCACTACACCTCGGTGCTGGACGTGCAGATCCCCTCGCTGACGGTCCCGGTCCAGCCCGGACGGAACCTGGCGGTGATCATCGAGGTGGCCGCCATGAACAACCGCCACAAGAAAATGGGCTACAACGCCGCGCTGGAGTTTACCCAGCAGATCAACCAGCACTTTGACCAGGCTATGAGCCAGCAGTAAGACCGCCGAGACGAGGTGAAGCCCATGCGTCCAAACACCCTTTACATCGTAGTCCCCTGTTACAACGAAGAGGCGGTCCTGCCGGAGACCGCGAGGCGTCTGCGCCAAAAGCTGGAGGAGCTGACGCGGCTGGGGCAGATCAGCCCCCGCAGCCGGGTGCTCTTTGTCAACGACGGCTCTCAGGACGGGACCTGGATGCTGATCCAGGCGCTACACGCCCAGTGCGAACTCTTTTCCGGCGTGGACCTCAGCCGCAACCGGGGCCACCAGAACGCCCTGCTGGCCGGGCTGATGACCGCCAAGGACCGCTGCGACATGGTCATCTCCATGGACGCGGACCTGCAGGACGATGTGGAGGCGGTGGACGCCATGGTGGAGAAGTACCACGCCGGGTGCGACGTGGTCTACGGCGTACGCGCCAGCCGGAAGAAGGACAGCTTCTTCAAGCGCTTCACCGCCGAGGGGTTTTACCGCGTGATGAACGCCCTGGGCGCGGAGACGGTGTTCAACCACGCCGACTACCGGCTGATGTCCAGGGCCGCTCTGGAGGGGCTGGCCCAGTTCAAGGAGGTCAATCTCTTTCTGCGGGGCATCGTGCCCCTGATCGGCTACACCAGCGCCACGGTGGAATACGAACGGGGCGAGCGCTTCGCCGGGGAGAGCAAGTACCCGCTGAAGAAGATGGTCTCCTTCGCGTTGGAGGGCATTACCAGTCTGTCCACAAGGCCCATCCGGATCATCACGGGCCTTGGGGTCCTGGTGTTTTTTGTCAGTCTGGCGATGCTCGTGGTCTTTGTGGTCCAGTGGGCCCTGGGCATGACGGTCCAGGGCTGGGCCAGCGTGGTGTGCTCGGTGTGGGCCATCGGCGGGCTGATTTTGCTGGCCCTGGGCGTTGTGGGGGAGTATATCGGCAAGATCTATCTGGAGACCAAGGGCCGACCGCGATTTTTGATCCGGGAGATCCTGGCGGACGAGGAGGAGCGGTGAGCAAAAGTTCTGGCCCCGCGAAAAGGGCGGCCTGCGGGCCGCTCTTTTTTTGCGCGGTTTTTTCCCGCGGGCCCTGGTTTGACCTTTTTTCTCGCGGCGGGGCTGTATACTGAAAGGGCCGAGGGAAAGGAGGGGCCGGGCATGGTGGTGTATTGGGACACGCTGGTCCTTTTGAACCTGGTGCTGGACTATCTGCTCTTGCTCCTCACCGGGCGCGTGGCCGGGTGCGTGCTGTGCCGGTGGCGCATTTTTCTGGGGGCACTGCTGGGCGCGCTGTACGCCGGGGCCATCTTCTGGCCCGGTTGGGTCTTTCTCGGTCACGCTCTGGCGCGGCTGGGCTGTGGGGTGATGATGGTGCTCATCGCCTACGGCCACCAGAGGCGGCTGCTGCGGCCCACGGTGGTGTTTTTCGCCCTCAGCGCCGCGCTGGGCGGCGGGCTGTACGCTCTGGAACTGATGGGCGGCGGGGCGCCTCTGGACGCGCGGTTCGTGCTGCTCTTTGCCGCCGCGGTCTACGCCGTCCTCTCCCTGTTCGGCCGGCATATGGCCCGGCACGGGCCCAGAGAGCTGAGGCCGGTGGAGGTGCGCGTGGGACAGCGGCGGGCCAGGCTCACCGCGCTGGTGGACAGCGGCAACACCCTCACCGATCCCATGACGGGCAAGGGCGTGATGGTGGCCGAGGGGCGGTGCCTGGCGTCCATTTTGCCCGCCGAGGCGGACTTTCGCCAGCCCTGCGGGTGCTTTGCCGCGCTGCCGGAGCCCCAGCGGTTTCGGCTGCTGCCCTACCGGGCCGTGGGGGTGGACCAGGGGTTGCTGTTGGCGGTGCGGGCAGACGGCGTGACGGTGGGCGGACGGGAGCTGGGGCCGAGGCTGGTGGCCCTCTCCCCTACGCCGGTGAGCGACGGCGGCGGGTATAACGCGCTGATCTTTGAGGAATAAAATGGGAGTTGTGACAATGAAAACGGCAGTTTTGGAACGGTTCCGGGCCAGGTTCGCCCTGCTCCTTGCCAGGCTGGGGCTGGCGGAGCCGGAGAAGGTCATGTACATCGGCGGCAGCGATACCCTGCCCCCGCCCCTCTCCCGCGAGGAGGAGGCCCAACTGCTGGGGCATCTGGACGACGAGGAGGCCCGGAGCCGTCTGATCGAGCGGAATTTGCGGCTGGTGGTGTACATCGCGAGGCGCTTTGAAAACACCGGCGTGGGCATCGAGGACCTGATCTCCATCGGCACCATTGGGCTCATCAAGGCGGTGGGCACCTTTCAGCCCGCCAAGAACATCAAGCTGGCCACCTACGCCAGCCGGTGCATTGAAAACGAGATATTGATGCACCTGCGGAAGATCTCCAACCTCAAGAGCGAGGTGTCCTTTGACGAGCCGCTGAACACCGACTACGACGGCAACGAACTGCTGCTGTCTGACATTCTGGGCACGGAGGGCGACACGGTGGTGAAGCCGCTGGAGGAGGATGTGGACCGCCAACTGCTGGCCATGGCCCTGCGGAAGCTTACGGACAGGGAGCAAACCATCATCACCCTGCGCTTCGGGCTGGACGGCAAGGGCGAGCGGACCCAGAAGGAGGTGGCCGATCTGCTGGGCATCTCCCAGAGCTATATCTCCCGGCTGGAAAAGCGGATCATCGCCCGGCTCAAGCGGGAGATCCTGAAATTGGCGTAAAAAAATTGGCACGGGGAGGGCCCGTGCCAATTTCGCGTTCGCTGGCGTTACATCTTCACCGGGGCGTCCACGCCCAGGAGGGTCAGGCAGTTGGCGATGACCAGGCGCGTGGCGTCGGCCAGCTTCAGCCGGGCCAGGGCCACATCTCTCGCCTCGCCCTTGATGCGGTGGGCGTTGTAGAAGCGGTGGAAGTCGGCGGCCAGGCCCACCAGGTAGTGGTTGAGCTGAGAGGGGTCCAGGGCCCTGCCCGCGGCGCGTATCTCGCTGGGGTAGCGGGCCAGGGTCTTGAGAAGGGCCGCCTCCTCCGGGCTGGAGAGCAGGGACACGTCCACCTCCGCCGCGGCGGGGACGACCAGGCCCTCCTCGCTCTCCAGACGGGCGATCATGGAGCAGATGCGGGCGTGGGCATACTGGACGTAGTAGACGGGGTTTTCGCTGTCCTGGCGGACGGCCAGGTCCAGGTCAAAGTCCACGGGGCTGGAGGGCTTGGAGCTGTTGAAGAAGAAGCGGGCCGCGTCCACGCTGACCTCGTCCAGAAGATCGTGGAGGGCGATGGCCTTGCCGGAACGCTTGGACATACGCACAGGCTTGCCGTCCTGGAGCAGATTCACCAGCTGCATCAGCACGATGACCAGCCGGTTGGAGCCGTCCAGTCCCAGACCGTCCAGAGCGGCCTGGAGCCGGGCCACATGGCCGTGGTGGTCGGCGCCCCAGACGTTGATGGCGAAGTCGAAGCCCCGGTTCTGGAGCTTGTCGCGGTGGTAGGCGATGTCGGCGGCGAAGTAGGTGTAAAAGCCGTTGGCGCGGCGGAGCACGTCGTCTTTCAGGTCCAGCTTGTCCACCTGCTCGGAGGTCTTGCCCTCCCGCAGATACTTCTCCCGCAGGAGCTTGGTGGTGTTGAGCCAGAGGGCGCCGTCCTTTTCGTAGGTGTAGCCCTTGGCGGTCAGCAGTTCCACGGTCTGGGCCACGGCGCCGCTTTGGTGGAGGGTGGATTCCAGGAACCAGGTGTCATACGCCACGCCGTATTTCAAAAGGTCGGTACGCATCTTGGGGATGTTGCGCTCCAGCCCGAACCGGGCCAGGGTCTCCTGCCGCTGGGCCTCCGGCGCGTCGGCCAGGGCGTCCCCAAACTGGGCGCGGTAAGCGGCGGCCAGGTCGCGGATGTCCTCGCCCTGGTAGCCGTCCTCGGGGAACTCCACCGCGTTCTGGCCGCGGATGAGCTGCAGGTAGCGGCAGTCGATGGATCGGGCGAATTTGGCGATCTGGTTGCCCGCGTCGTTGACGTAGAACTCCCGCTCCACCGCGCAGCCCAGCCGGTCCAGGATGGCGGCCAGGGTGTCCCCCAGCACGCCGCCACGGGCGTTGCCCATGTGCATGGGGCCGGTGGGGTTGGCGGAGACGAACTCCACCATCACCCGGCGGCCCGCGCCCGCGTCGCTGCGACCGTAGCTCTCCCCTTCGGCCTCAATGGTGGCAAGGACCTGGGCGAACCATCGCCGGCCCAGCGTGAAGTTCAAAAAACCGGGGCCGGCCACGTTGACTTTGGAAAAGTAGGCGTCCGCCAGGTCCATCTCCTCCACCAGCGTCTGGGCGATCTGGCGGGGAGGCAGGCCCAGGGGCTTGGCGGCGGCCAGGGCGAAAGAGGTGGCCCAATCGCCGTTTTTCACATCCTTGGGCACTTCGATCTGCCCGGACAAGGTCTGCCCGCCGGGCAGTTTGCCCGCCTGGGCCGCTTTTTCATAGGCGGCCTGGGTCAGAGCCTCGATCTGGCGTTTGGCCGCGTCCATCATGTTCATTTCCGGCACCTTCCTTGTCTCGTTTCTCTCTACTGGGGCAAGCGCCCGGACCCGGCCCGGCGCACATGGATGTGGAACATATTTTGCCCGGCCTGGCCGTGCTCGATCTCCAAGGCGTAGTAGATGGTCACATCGCCGCCCCGACTGTCCAGAGAGGAGCGCATTTTCCGGGTGTTGACGCCGATGGAGAGGGCGCCGTAGGGCGTGTTATACATGGACAGGTGGCGGCGGCCCTCTTCAAAGACCATCTGGGAGTTCACCGCGCCCACCCGCTGCAGCGTCACCCGCCGGGGCTCCACCTGGATGGTGGTGAGGGTGCCCTCCAGCCCGGTGACGGGGCTCTCCTGGTAGGAGAGGGAGATGCCCTGGTCGCCCAGGTCCTCCAGCTTGCCCTCGGTGACAAGCTCGATGATCTCAGGCCGGCTCTGGGGAAAGGACTGCTTGCCCCGGATGGAGATGATGACGTCGTGCTCCATCGGTCCTACAACCTCCGTTTGGTTCAAAGTCATACCTGGGGATTATACCTTGAAAGAAAGGAAATGTAAAGAGGGGAAGGTCAAGAAGTTTTGTCGGCGTCGGGCCAGAGGCGGCGGAGAATGAGCGCCCCCACCGCCCCCACTGCCGCGCCCGCGCCCATACCGGCCAGCAACAGCGCGGGGAAATAGGCCAGGATCCCCATACTGCCAAGCAGCGCCCAGGCGCACAGGAGCTGCCCCAGGTTGTGGAACACGCCGCCCAGGACGCTGGTGAAGGCCACCGTGCGGCCCAGCCGCTTGCAAAGGACCATGGCCAGAAAGCTCAGCGCGCCGCCGGCGGCGCTGAAGGCGAGGGAATAGTAGCTTCCAAAGAGCAGACCTGTCAGCAGGATCTTCAGGCCCGTCAGCGCCAGGGCCCAGGGCATGGGGAAGAGATAGAGCCCGCACAGGACCACCAGGTTGGCAAGGCCCAGCTTGGCTCCGGGCAGGACGGCGTCCATGGGGATAAGCCGCTCGGCCCAGGCCAGGGCCACCGTCAGGGCCAGCAACACGCCAAAGAGGGCGACGCGGCGGGCCGGTTTGTCAGCCCGCGTAGGCATCCGGTCCACGGCGCTCACCTCCCTCCACGGAAATGCTCACCTGGCCCGGCAGACAGATGATGGCCTGGTCGGAGCGGGAGATGGGGGCATGGCGCTGGCAGATCAGGTCGGGGCAGGTGGAGTTTTCCACATGGACCGCGCCGTCCTGGACCACCACCGTCAGGGAAAAGCCGTTGGCCCCGGAGACCTCCACGCGGGCGGGGACATCCAGCGGATAGCGGCCGATCTCTCCCCCGCCGCGCTGGACCACCACAGCCGCGCCGGAGCTCTTGGGCCAGACCGCCCAGGCCACCAGGACCAGGGCCAGGACCGCCAGGCACAAGAGCTCCCTGGCGGTGAAAAGCCGCCTATCCATCCAACACCTGGGGCTCCAGGCCCTCCGCCGGGGTCACGCGTCCGGCCAGGCCGGAGGTGAGGTAGAGTTGGTGGTCATCGGTGTATAGGATCATGTCGAAGTCCTGGCGCTGGCGCCAGAACTCGGCGGCGCTGTCCAGGCCCATGACGTAGACGGCGGTGGAGAGGCCATCGGCCAGGAAGCCGCTGGAGGCGACGATGGTGACGGAGGCCAGGCCGCTTCGCGCGGGGGCGCAGGTCCTGGGGTCCAGGATATGGTGATACCGCACGCCGTCTCTCTCGAAGTTGCGCTGGTAGGCGCCGGAGGTGACCACCGCCATGTCCCGGCCGGAGAGTTGGCACAAGACGCCGTTTTCGTCCTCCGGGTCCCGTATCCCCACGGTCCAGTCCGAGCCGTCGGGCTTGGGACCCACACAGCAGACGTTGCCGCCCAGGTTCAAGAGCCCGGAGGTGACGCCCATGTCCTTCCAGAGTCGGGCCACCTGGTCGGCGGCGTAGCCCTTGCCCACCGCGCCCAGGTCCAGCTTGACCTGGTCGCCGTGGGTGACGATGCTGTCATCCGCCACCTCCACCGCCTGGTAGTTCACCAGCGCCTCCAGCTGGGAGAGTTCCTCCGGGCTGGGCACGCGGTATTCCCCGCTGTAAAAGCCCCAGGCCTCCATAGCCGGGTAGATGGTCACGTCCAGGGCGCCGCCGGTCTCTTGGCAGAGGGCCAGGGTCTCCCGCAACAACGCGGCGGTCTCCTGGGAGACGGTCGCTGAGGTGCTGGCGTTGACGCGCCGGATGTCCTGGCCGTCCACGTCCCGGCCCTCTCCCTGGGCAGAGAGCAGTTTGTCCAGGCGGTCGATCTCAGCCACCGCCGCGTCCACCGCCTCCCCCGCGCCCTCGCCGTAGGCGGTGAGGTCCATGACCGTGTCCATGGCGTAGATGGAGGCGGTCTGGCCACGGTCCTCCTGCCCACAGCCCGCCAACAGGCACAGGCACATGGCTGACAAGGCGAAAGCCTTTACACTTCCGTTTCTCACGTCAATACTCCTCGATGGCGATCTGCTGGGCCTGGCCCTGGATGTCCTGGCCCAGAAAGATGGAGGCCAGGGCGCCGAAGTCGGCGGCGCTGTCGCTGGCGAAGTAGCGGTGGACGCCGCCGTCGGCCTTGCCGCAGGTCATGTCCCCCTCCTCCAACAGCCGGGCAACTGTGTCCACACAGGCCGCGCCGGAGCTGATGAGGGTCACATCGGGGCCCAGGTACGCGCCGATGGCCTCGGCCAGCAAGGGGTAGTGGGTACAGCCCAGCACCAGGGTGTCCACGCCGGCGGCCTTGATGGGTGCTATGTACTCCTCCACCAGCAGGTCCACCAGCGCGTCGCCGGGCCGGTAGCGGCCATTTTCCACCAGGGGCACGAACAGCGGACAGGCGCGGGCTGTGACCTGGACTGTGGGCAACATCTGCCGCAGGGTCCGCTCGTAGGCGCCGCTGGCGATGGTGGCCTTGGTGCCCACAAGACCGACGCGGCCTGTTTTGGTGGCCTGGACCGCGGCCCTGGCCGCCGGCTCCACCACGCCGATGACCGGCAGGGGATTCTCCCGGGCCAGCACATCCAGCGCGGTGGTGGATACCGTGCCACAGGCGATGACGATGGCCTTCAAATCAAAGGTCCGCAGAAAGGCCACGTCCTGGCGGGCGTATTTGATGATGGTCTCCGCGCCGCGGCCACCGTAGGGCACGCGGCCGGTGTCGCCAAAGTAGACGATGTCCTCGCCGGGCAGACGGCGGATCAACTCACGCACGGTGGTGAGTCCGCCCATGCCGGAATCAAATACTCCTATGGCCCGCCCATCCATGGCTTTCCCTCCTCGGTGATCCTGTCACTCCTCTTATCATATGACACTTTTGGGGGAATAACAAGGGTAAATTTTGATTTCAGAACAAATGTTTGACAATGCGGCCTCCCCTGTGGTATACTGGCGGCGAGGCCACATGGGACAAGGAGACGATGGGGCTTATGGAGCGGACCATCCTGCACTGCGATCTGAACTGCTTTTTCGCCTCGGTGGAGCTGCGGGACCACCCGGAACTGCGGCATCTGCCTGTGGCCGTCTGCGGCGACCCCACCAGCCGCCACGGGATCATTCTGGCCAAAAACGAGCCGGCCAAGGCCATGGGCGTCCAGACGGCGGAGACCATCTGGCAGGCCAGGAAAAAGTGCCCGGAGCTGGTGCTTCTGCCGCCGCACCACCGGCAGTACCGGGACATCTCCCGCCAGGTCAACGCCATCTACCGGGAATATACAGACCGGGTAGAGCCTTTCGGCGTGGACGAGAGCTGGCTGGACGTCACAGGGGCGCTGCACCTCTTTGGCGGAGACGGCAAGGCCCTGGCCGATCTGCTGCGGCGGCGGGTACGAGAGGAGCTCGGCCTCACCATCTCGGTGGGCGTTTCCTACAACAAGGTCTTTGCCAAGCTGGGCAGCGACTACAAAAAGCCGGACGCCACCACGGTCATCCGGCCCCAGGACATGGAGAGGATGGTGTGGCCCCTGCCCGCCGGGGCCATGCTCTTTGTGGGGCGGGCCACCCAGCGGACGCTGGAGCCCTACGGCGTCAAGACCATCGGCGATCTGGCCCGGTTTGACGCCGGGTCGCTGGAGACCCTCTTGGGCAAGTTGGGCGTTCAACTGCACCGCTATGCCAACGGTCTGGACGACGAGCCGGTGGCGCCGGCGGACAGCTGGACGCCGCCGAAGTCCGTGGGCAACGGGCTCACCTTTCCCCAAAATCTCACAAGCTGGGACCAGTGCAGAACAGGGCTGGCCCAGCTGTGCGACGGCGTGGCCACAGAACTGCGGAAAAACGCCATGGTGTGCCGCACGCTGCAACTCACCCTGCGGGACCCGAAATTCCGGGACATCTGCCGCCAGAGGCCCCTGGCCCGGCCCAGCCAGTTTGCCAGAGAGCTGACCGAGGCGGCGCTGGGCATCCTGCGGGACTGTTGGAGGCCGGGCAGTCCCATCCGGGCCATGACGGTCACGGCGCAAAATCTGGTCCCCCAGGAAGAGGACTGGCAACAGATGGACCTGTTCGCCGGGCCGGAGGAGGACCACCGGCGGCAAAAACAGGCCCATCTGGAGACCGCCATGGACGTCATCCGGGAAAAGCTGGGGAAACAGGCCATCGGCTTTTCCGGCGCGGTGGGCCGGGACATCCGGGACGAGGGGCTGTGAGCCGACGGCGGGACCTCGGAGGACGGATCGAGCGCCAAAACGGGCGGGTCTCCCCCGCCCGTTTTTTTGAGGCTTATCGCTGGTCGGGCAGAGCGGATAGAAGGGCGTCCACCTCGGCCTGGGTGGTGGCGAAGGAGGTGACGAAGCGGATCGCGACCCGCTCCCCCAGTTCTTCCCAGACCTCGTAGGTACACACCAGGTCCAGCTCCTCTAAGAGCGTCCGGGGAAGGATGGGGAAGATCTGGTTGGTGGCGGTGGGCACCAACAGGCCGTAGCCCTTGGCGGTCAGCCCCGCCTGGAGACGGGCGGCCTGGGCGTTGGCGTGGCGGGCCAGGTCCCAGTAGAGGCCGTGCTCCAGCAGGGCCAGAAACTGGACCCCCAGCAGCCAGCCCTTGGCCAGCACCGCTCCCCGCTGTTTTTTGACCCGGAAGAAGTCCGGCTGGAGGGCCGGGGTACAGATGACCAGCGCCTCCCCCATCAGCGCACCGTTTTTGGTGCCGCCGAGGTAGAAGGCGTCGCACAGGCGGGCCAGGTCGGGGAGGGTCACGTCGTTGTCCACCGCGGTGAGGGCCGCGCCCAGCCGGGCCCCGTCCAGAAAGAGCAACAGGCCGTGGGCCTTACAGCAGGCGGACAGGGCCTCCAGTTCCGCCAGGGTATAGACCCCGCCGGTCTCGGTGGCGTCGGAGAGGTAGACCAGGGCGGGTTTGGCCAAATGTGAGTCGGCACAGCGGGCCACCACCGGCTCGATCATGGCGGGGGTCACTTTGCCGTCCAGGTCGGCCCGGACGGGAAAGAGCTTGTGGCCGGTGGCCTCCACCGCCCCGGCCTCGTGGCCGTTGATGTGGCCGGCGTCGGCACAGATGACCCCCTCCCAGGGCCGGAGGAAGGCGGCGATGGCGGTGAAGTTGGTCTGTGTGCCGCCCACACAGAACTGCACGTCGGCCTGGGGCGCGGCGCACAGCGCCCGGATCAGGTCGGCGCACCTGGCGCAGTAGCTGTCCGCGCCGTAGCCGACGTTCCCCTCCAGATTGGTGGCCGCCAGAGCGGCCAGCACGTCGGGATGCGCCCCCACCGAGTAGTCGTTGCGGAACTGTAACATGGCAAGGCTTTCTCCTTTACAGACATTGAACAGCCAGGTCTTGGGCGCAAGACCTGGCTGTAAAGTATTTTGCCATTACACTTTGAAGCTGTCTTTCAAGCTCACCGCGCGGTTGAATACCAGATGGCCGGGCTTGGAGTCCCGGCTGTCGGCGCAGAAGTAGCCCTGGCGCATGAACTGGAAGCGGTCGGAGGGCTGGGGGTCGGACAGGCCGACCTCCACCTTGGCCCCGGAGAGCACCTCCAGGGAGTTGGGGTTGAGGCACGACAGGTAGTCCTTGTCTCCGGCGTCCGGGTCCGGGTCGCTGAAGAGGTTGTCGTAGAGCCGGATCTCGGCGTCCAGGGCTGTGGCGGTGTCCACCCAGTGGAGGGTGGCCCCCTTGACCTTTCGGCCATCGGCGGGATCGCCGCCACGGCTGAGAGGGTCGTATTCGCAGGTGATCTGGGTCACGTTGCCCTGGTCGTCGGTCTCGTAGCCCACACAGCGGACGAGGTAGGCGCCCTTTAAGCGGCACTCCGGGCCGCCGGGGTAGAGGCGCTTATATTTGGGCACGGGCTCGGGCAAAAAGTCTTCTGATTCCACCCACAGCTCACGGGAAAAGGTGACTTGGCGGGTCCCGGCCTCCGGCTTGCCGGGGATGTTCTCCACCTGAAAGACCTCGCTCTTGTCGGCGGGGTAGTTGGCGATGACCAGCTTGACGGGCCGCAGGACCGCCATGACCCGCTGGGCGTTCTCGTTCAGGTCCTCCCGCAGACAGTGCTCCAGGAAGGAGAATTCCACTGTGGAGGCGGCCTTGCTCACCCCGTTGCGCTCGGAGAACGCGCGGATGGCGGCGGGGGTGTACCCCCGGCGGCGCAGGCCGCAGATGGTGGGCATACGGGGATCGTCCCAGCCGGAGACCACCCCGGACTCCACCAGGTTGCGGAGCTTGCGCTTGCTCATGACGGTGTAGTTGATGCCCAGGCGGGCGAACTCGATCTGGCGGGGCTTATGGTAGGGCAGCGTGATGTGGTCGATCACCCAGTCGTAGAGGGGGCGGTGGTCCTCAAATTCCAGGGTACAAAGGGAGTGGGTGATGCCCTCCAAGGCGTCCTCGATGGGGTGGGCGAAGTCGTACATGGGGTAGATGCACCACTTGTCGCCGGTGTTGTGGTGGCGCATATGGTTGATGCGGTAGATCACCGGGTCGCGCATATTGAAGTTGCCGCTGGCCAGGTCGATCTTGGCCCGGAGGGTGTATTTGCCGTTGGGGAACTCCCCGGCCCGCATCCGGGCGAAGAGGTCCAGGGATTCCTCCATGGGCCGGTCCCGCCAGGGAGAGCGGGCGGGGGTGGACACGTCGCCGCGGTATTCCTTGAACTCCTCCGGGGTCAGCTCGCAGACGTAGGCCAGGCCCTTTTGGATCAGTTCCACGGCGTAGTTATACATCTGCTCGAAGTAGTCGGAGGCGTAGAAAAAGCGGTCGCCCCAGTCGTAGCCCAGCCAGTGGATGTCCTCTTGGATGGCGTCTACGAACTCCTCGTCCTCTTTGGTGGGGTTGGTGTCGTCCATGCGGAGGTTGCAGAGGCCCCCGTACTTCTCCGCCGTGCCGAAGTCCACGAAGATGGCCTTGGCGTGGCCGATGTGGAGGTAGCCGTTGGGCTCCGGCGGGAAGCGGGTGTGGACCCGCAATCCCTCGTAGCGGCCGCCGGGGGCAAGGTCCTGGTCGATGAAATCGTGGATGAAATTCTGGGACATTCCGGCGTCCATTTCCTCCGGCATATGTCTCAACTCCTCGCTGAATAGAATATACAGTCACCTCCGTTGGTAACTTGTATATTTTATCCTGTCGAGCCTGAAATTGCAAGACCTTTCTCGCCGATCCAGCCCTCCGGCTCCAGGGGAGTCCAGTCCTCAAAGGGGGCCGCCTCTCCGATGCCCCGCTCCGCTTTGAGCTGGGCGACGCGGTCGGCCACGCTGTCGATCTCGGTCATGCCCTGTCCGGCCAGGTACTCCCGCAGGAGGGCCACCTTCTCCGGGTCGGCGCCCTCCCCCACGTCCAGTTGGTAAAATACGCCGTCCTCGGCGGTCAGGATGCAGCACGTACACTCCTCCGCCCACTCGGCGTCCGTCCCAAAGACGTCAAAGGCGTACAGGGCCACCCACTGGTAGTAGAGGCTCTCCAACTGGTAGACGGAGCGGTAGTGGCCGGTGTCGTCGATGTAGCCCAGCCAGTCGAACTCGTGCCCCGCGCCGCGGGAGTAGTGCCCAGAAAAGATCAGGTTTTGGTCCAGCTCGGTAAAGCTGCGGTAATAGGAGTCCGTGGCGTAGGTCAGGCGGACCTGTCCGTCGTAGTCGCCCAGGATGAGGTACGCCGTAAACGTCTGGCCGTCCAGGGTATCCACATACTCCAGGGCCAGCATCTGCCGCCCGCTGAGGGTCTCCGGCTGGGCGTAGAAGACCTTTAGGTCCTGGAACCCGATGTCCCATGTGTCGGCGTCGCGAACCATCTGGGTCAGGTCCCGCAGGGAGAACTCCCCGGCGTCCTCCGCCGGAAAGTCGTCCAAAAACTTCAAATCGGCGCGGAAGCCGTCGTCCACCTGGGCGGTGGCCTCCCCCGCCAGGAAGGCGGCGAAGGCCGCGGTCTCCGGCGGGGGCGAGGCGGAGGGCCCCTCCTTCTCCCCCGGCCCACAGCCGGACAGGTCGAACAGCGTCAGGGCGGCCAACAGCGCGGCCAGGGTCCGTTTCACCACGATCGCTCTTTCCCCTCTCTTTTTTGAGACCATCGTACACACCCGGCCAAAAAATGTCAAGCTGGGGGTCTGGTCGTTCTCTCTGCGAGGTTGTCGAAGAAGCGGCGGGGGCACTTCTTTGACAAGTTGACAAAAACCTCCCGGGAGGGGAGGTTTTTGTGCTTACTCCGCTGGGATGATCTTGATCTGACTGGCCTCCAGGCCGGTCTGTTCCATGGCGATCTCCATGATCCTGGCCGTGTCTGTCTCGGTGAGCTCTCCGCTGCCCAGGGACACCACCACCGAGGCGCTGTCCTCACCCACGAAGGCCACGCAGTCGGCGTAGCCCTTGGCCACCACCAGGCTCTCGATCTCCGCTTCGGCCATGGTGCAGTCGGCCATGACCCGGATGGACGCGTTGGCCTCGTTTCGCATGGCCTGGTCAGCGTCGTTGTTGGCGGCGGCCTCTTCCAGAAGGCTCAGGGCTGAATCGCGGGCCTGCTGGCGGTTGATACGGGCGTTGGAGAAGTAGTCGCCGGAGGGCTTTTGCTGTTCCGACGGGTCCGCCGACGGAGCGGGAGCGGGGCTCTGGGCGGTCTCGCCGCCGCTGTCCGCCGGGTCTGCCGAGGCGCCCACCATGGCCGCGCCGCCCAGCAATTTCCCCGTGGGAAGGGCGTTGGCGCTCACGTCCGACTGCCCTTGGGAGTAAGACCAGTTTAAGTACACCGCCGCGCACACGAACAGGACGATTGCGGCCACCACCGCGTTGCGTTTCCAGATCTTCATTTCCCTCAACCCTTTCCTTCACAAATCATGATTTTATCCGCGCCCAGGCCGGTCAGGGCGCTGACTGCCCGCATCAGGTCCAGGCGCACGCGGGCGTCGTCCCCGCCGGGGCACACCACCAGCGCCCCTTGGAACCTGGGGTAGAGCCGCTGTACCAGCACGGGGGCCTCCCCCGCGCTGCCGGAAACCACAACGGTGGTGCTCTGGGTCTCACTTTCTCCGTTGGCGGAACGGACATTTTTTTCATCCTCCGCAAGCACCTGGCGAGAGCTGCTCTGGGCGGTGAGCATCACGCTCACGTCGCCCGCCCCATGGACCTTGGACAGCGTTTGGGCCAGCTGTTCCTCCAGCGCGGAGAGGCTGAAGTCCTCCTCCGCCTCCTGGGTCTGGACCGGCGCCGGTGTGGGGCCTGGAGGCGTTTTGTCCCCGTCGGGCCACAGCAGAAGCGCCACCCCCGCCAGCATCACCAGCAGGACGTATTTATACTTCCCAAAGAGCTCCGGCGCCTTGTCCCGCCACTTTTTCCACGGTATTTCCCACTTCACGTCGCGTCCATCCTTTCCAACGTCCTGGCGTCCTGGCCCAGCGCGAAGTCGGCCTCCAGCGCCGCCTCCAGCTTGGACCACGCCTCCTGGCTCCCCCTGCCCCGCACCTCCACGGACTCCGGCGCGGGAAAGCCGTCTTCGGTCAAGCGGCAACGCACCTCCACGCGGGCCTCCTGGATGCCCAAGGCCGCCGCCTTGTCCGAAATATATGCGGCGGTCTCCTGGGCTATGATGGATTTTATCAACTCCTCCTGCTCTCCGGTCTCCGCCTGGGCGTTCCAGGTCCCCAGTTGGGCCACGCTCTGGGCCAGGGCGTCCCCGTCCAGAGAGCGGATGGGGCCCAGGGCCGCCAGGAGCAACAGCAGTCCGCCCGCCATGCGGGTCAGGGTCCTGGGGAAGCCCTTGGGACACAGAGCGTCGGCGATGGCGGCGATCATGGCCGCGCAGGTGATGGAGAGCAACCAGCTCCTCAGCCACTCCATTTTACACCGCCCCCGTTGCCGAAAGGCACGAAATCACACAGATGAGCAACATCACAGCACAGCAGCCCACCATGCCCAGTTCCAGGGCGAAGGCGCCGCCGATGGCGTCGATGAGCCCGGTGAGCTTGCCGTCGGACACCGTGGCGCAGAGGGCGGCGGTGAGCTTGTAGACCAGGTAGTGGACCCCAAGGCGCAGAAAGGGCGTCAGGCACACCCCCAGGACCACCAACATCCCAAAGACGCCCACCGCGTTTCGCAGAAGCCCGGCGCCGGCCAGCACGGTCTCCGCCGCGTCGGAGAGCACGCCCCCCACCACCGGCACCGAGCCGGAGATGGCGAATTTGGCGGTTTTGAGGGTGATGGCGTCCGCCGTGCCGGCGATCACGCCGCTGACGGAGAGGTAGCTCACGAAGATCAGCATCACCGCGGTGAGAGTGCCGGTGACGACCCCCTTGATGGTCCCGGCCACCCGCTTGAGGCCGGGGTTGTCCAGGGCCGCGGACACCGCGGCGGCGGCCACGAAAGCGTAGGTCAGCGGGATGAGGACCTTGTCGATGAGCTGGAAGAGGACGTTGGAGAAGAGCACGGTGGCGCCGTGGCGGGCGGCGGCTGACGCCGGGGTCCCGCCCGCCGCGGCCGCGGCGGCCAGAGCGGGAAGCAGGACGCCGCCGAAGGTGGTCACGCGCTGGATGGCGGCTTGGCCAAGGCCCATGAGGGAGTGGACGTCGGCCACGGCGATGGCGCACACCGCCAGCACCCCCACCATGGGCGCGGCCCGGACCGAGGTCCCGCCCAGGCCGGAGGCGCCGCCCAGTTCCCAGGCGCCGTCGGCCACGGCGCAGAACAGCGTCACAGCCAGCAACAGAGAGCCGCTTTTCAGGGCCGTCCGCACCACGCCGAAGAGCTGTTCCGTGCCCGTGTCCACCAGGTCCCGCAGTCCCAGGTCCAGGTCGATGTCCTGGTCCAAGGGCATGGAGGGGGCGTACTCCCCCGCCGCCTGTTCCAGCTCCGCCCTGGGCAGGGCATCCCAGCCGGGGTCCTCCGCGCCCTGGGCCGTGGGCGAGAGGGAGACGAGCAATAGGATGGCCAGTAAGATACCTCTTATGTGTTCCATAGTCCCTCTCCTAAAGCAGATCCAGGATCAGCTGTACCACCGCCTCGAAAAGAGGCAGACAGATCACCAGCGCGCAGGCTCCGCCGGCCATCTCCACCGCCGAGGCGACGCCCCGCTCCCCGGCGTCCCGGCAGAGTTCCGCCGTCACGCGGGTCAAAAGGGCCGTCCCAACGGTTTTCAGCACCGGGCCCAGCACCGCCGCCGACAGCCCGGCCCGCTGAGCCAGCGTGTCCAGAAGGGTCCGCACCGGGCGCAGGATCCCCACGCCGGCAAAGAGGACCAGCGCCACGGCGCAGACGGCGAGCACCAGGGCCATGTCCGGCGTCTGCTTTTTTATCACCGCGGCGCACACCGCGGCCACCGTGGCCAAGGCGGCGATCTGAATGACGGCGTCCATACTCAGAGGTCAAACAGGTTCTTGACCAGGTCGAACAGGCTGCTGATCTCCCGCACCACCATCATCAGCACCACCACCAGACCCGCCAGGGTGGTCATGGTGGCCTGTTCGTCCCGACCTGAGCGGCTGAGGACCTGGTTGAGCACAGAAACCAAAATGCCCACAGCGGCGATCTTAAAGATGAGGTCCACATTCACAGCTGTTTTCAGCTCCTTTGTTCGTCATAACAGCATCAGCACCAGCGCCGCGCCAGCGGCCAGGCTGAGGGCGGTGTAGACCCGCCCAAGACCTCTGGCCTCCTCTCCGGCCTGGGCCCGGATGGTCTCCAGCCGCCTGGCGGCCTGGGCCAAGACCTGGGCCTGGGCCCCGGCGTCGTAGCGGCCAAGGGTCTTGCCCACCTCCACCAGCACCTGGCGCTCCTCTTCCCGCAAAAAGTCCAGCTGCAGTACCATGGCCCGCCGCCAGCTCTGCTGCAGGCCGCCCTCCGGGTCCTGGGAAAGACCGGCCAGGGCTTCCCGGTAGAAGAGCTCCACCGGGCCGGACCGCTCCCGGGCCAACTGCTCCAACAGCTTGGGAAGGGGGCTCCGGCGGAAGGTCAACTCCTCGGAGAGCCACACCAGGCTGGCCCGCAGGTCCTCCAGCACACGGACCCGGCGGCGCAGCCGCTCCACAGCCGACACCCCGCACCACAGCGCCCCCGCCATGATCAGCAGTCCTCCCAGCAGTTTCAGCATGGTCTCCCCTCCCCGTCTGTGACTGTGTAGCGCCGGCCCGCGTCGGTCTGCTGAATGAGGACCAGCCGGTCGAAGAGGCCGTCGGCCATCAGCGATCGGTAGAGGGGGCGGCGGTCCAGGTCGGCCAGGGTCTCGCCGTGGGCGGTGGCCAGCAGTCTGACCCCACAGCCCGCGGCCTGGAGCATGGCCTGGACATCCTCCGGCGCGGTGATCTCGTCCACCGCCAGCACCTGCGGGTCCATGCCCCGCAAGAGGGCCGCCATACCCACGGCCTTGGGGCAGCCGTCCATAACATCGCACCGCTGTCCCACGTCCAGCATGGGCACCCCGCCCGCCATGGCCGCCACCTCGCCCCGCTCATCGGCCAGGCCCACCCGCAGGGGCGGACAGCCCAGGCCGGAGGCCAGACAGCGGATCAGGTCCCGCAGGAGCGTGGTCTTTCCCGCGCCAGGCGGGGACAGGATCAGCGTGCTCTCCAACCGGCCATCCTGCCAGAGCTTGGGCAGGACTTCCGAGGCGAGGCCGGGGAACTGGCGGGCCACGCGGAGGCAGAGGGAGGAGATGCCCCGCAGGTTGACAAGGGTCTTGCCATCCATCACCGCCGTGCCACAGAGCCCCAGACGGTGGCCGCCGGGGATGGTGACAAAGCCGTTTCGCACCTGGTCCAGCACGGTGTGGACCGAGGAGCGGCTGGCCATCTCCAGCACGGTCTCCAGGGTCTGGGCGGTGATCTCCGTGCCCGGAAGCGGGGTCTCCCCCTCCGGGCCCAGCAGGAACATGGGCCGCCCGCCGCGGAGACGCAGTTCCTCTATCCGGGCCCGCTCCGCCGCCGGAAGCGCCAGCACCCGCCGCCGCAGAGCGGCGGGCAGGACCTCCGCGGCCTGGTCGAGCCGCGCGGCCTGGGACAGCTCCACGCCCCATCCCTCCCTCCGCCGCCCCCGGCGTCTTTCCCGGGGCACGGCTTTGCGTGTGGCACCAGTCTATGAACGCCTGTCCCACTTTAGAAGCGGACCTGGGACAAACTTTTTGGCGCGAAAAAACACCCGCCGTGGCCCTGCGGGGCCCGGCGGGTGTTTGAAAGGCGGGTTTTTGCTCGGAAATTGGCGGAAGTTTACTGCTGGAGGAACTTCTCCAGGCGGTCCAGGCCCTCCCGGATGTTCTCCATGGAGGTGGCGTAGGACCAGCGGACGAAGTTGGGGGCGCCGAAGCCGCTGCACGGCACCACCGCCACCAGTCCTTCTTTCAGAAACAGGTCGGCGAAGTCGTCCCCGTCCCGGATGGTCACGCCGTGGAGGGTCTTGCCCACCAGCTTTTCCAGGTTCATCATCACATAGAACGCGCCCTGGGGCTTGATACAGCTGACGCCGGAGATGGTGTTCATCCGCTCCACGATGTAGTTGCGCCGCTCCTCAAAGGCCGCGCGCATATCGTCGATGTCTCCCTGCTCCCCGGACAGGGCCTCCACCGCGGCCCACTGAGCGATGGTGCTGGGGTTGCCGGTGGAGTGGCTCAGGTAGTTGGCCATGATCTTGGCCAGCTGGGGGTTGGCGGCGGCGTACCCGATCCGCCAGCCGGTCATGGCGTAGGACTTGGACACCCCGTTGACCAGGATGGTCCGCTCTTTGACCTCTTCTCCCAGGGAGGCGAAGCTGGTGAACTTGGCGCCGTCGTAGATCAGGCTATAATAGATCTCATCCGCGATCACATAGACGTCACGCTTGACGCACACCTGGGCGATCTGCTCCAGCTCTTCTTTTGTATACATCATGCCGGTGGGGTTGGAGGGGTTGTTGAGGATCAGGGCCTTGGTCTTGGGCGTGATGGCGGCATCCAACTGCTGGGCTGTCATCTTGAAGCCGTTTTCCTCCGTGGCGGTGACCACCACGCACACGCCCCCGGCCATCTGGACCATCTCCTGGTAGCTCACCCAATAGGGCGCGGGCAGGATCACCTCGTCCCCCGGGTCCAGCAGGCAGCGCAGGGCGATGTAGATGTTGTGCTTGGCCCCGCTGGAGGCCACGATCTGGGTGGGCTCGTAGTCCAGGCCGCAGTCCTCTTTCAGCCGCTTGCAGGCCGCCTGGCGCAGCTCCATCAGGCCGGAGGCGGGGGTGTAGCGGGTCTTGTTGTCCTGGATGGCCTGGATACCGGCCTCCTTGATATGCTCCGGGGTGTTGAAGTCCGGCTCTCCCGCGCCAAAGCCGATCACGTCGATGCCCTGGGCCCGCATCTGCTTGAACATACTGTCGATCGCCAGGGTAGTCGAGGCGTGGACCCCCTGTGCCAGCTTGGATACCGCTTTCATTGGTTGACTGCCACTCCTTTCTCATTCTTTGACATATTATATTCGCTCTCTTGCAAAAATGCAAGCACTACTTTTCCCAAACCGGCCAAAAATGAAGGATTTGAAAATTTATCATTCATTTTTGCCAGTAGCTCCCAGAGAAAGCCCGCAAGAATTGGGCAAAAAGACCCATTCTTTTGAGATAGCAAAAGGTCCTGGCGCCCGTGGGCGCCAGGACCTTTGATAATTGCTCAGATCAGGTCGATGAACCGAGAGAGCATCACGACGCACTGGGCGCGCGTGGCGGTGCCGTTGGGGTCCAGGGCGTTGTTGCCGGTCCCCTGGACGATCCCGCGCTCCACCGCCCAGGCCATGGCGGAACCGGCCCAGTCAGCCACCTGGCCGCCGTCCTGGAAGCTGGAGACCTGGGTGGTGGCGCTGGTGTCCATCCCAAGAAGCTGGGCGTACCGGCACAGCATCACCGCGAACTGCTGGCGGCTCACCGTTTCGCCGGGGCCAAAGACCCCATTGCCATAGCCGGTGACCACGCCCGCCGTGGCCGCCCAGGCCACGCCGTCGGCGTACCACGCCCCATCCGACACGTCGGCGAAGGCGCTGTCCATCCCGGTCTTGCCGTTGGACAGCCGGAACAGCACGGTGGCCACCGCGCCGCGGGTCATGGTGCCATTGGTGTCGAAGGTGTCCGGGCTCATCCCCTGGACCAGACCCAGACCGGCCATCCGGTCCACGGCCTCTTTGGCCCAGTGGTCCTCCGGCACATCGTCAAACGCCTTCTCCGGCGCGGGGACCTGGGCGGGCAGTTCAACCTGGGCCAGCACCTGGCCGTCCTTGCCGGTGACTTCCACGCTCTTGGCGCCGTCCGCCGTCTGGACCGTCTCGGTCACCGTCCCGTCCGGGCTCTCGACGGTGGTTGTAACAGTACCGTCCGTCTCAGTCACCGTCTCGGTCACTGCCCCGTCCGGGCTCTCGACGGTGGTGGTGACCGTCCCGTCCGTCTCAGTCACCGTCTCGGTGGTGGTGCCGTCCGCTTGCTTGACTGTCTCCGTCACCGTGCCGTCCGGGGCCTTGGTGGTCTCGGTGGTGGTGGAGCCGGTGTCGCTGCCTGTGTCGGTGGTGGTGTTGGTGCCGGTGGTGGTGCCGTCGGGGAATTTACCGGCGCCGGTGGTGGCGCCGGCGCTGCCGGTTCCGACAGTGCCACTGGAAGCGCTGGAACCACTGGAACCGTGGGAACCGTGGGTCGTTCCGGCGGGGAGTTTAGACAAAGTCTGCTCCTGGAGCTGGCCGCAGACGATGCAGTTCCCCTGCCGCAGACCTCCGGTCTCCTGGGTGGGCTTGACGGTCACTGTCCACTCCTCTACCTGGTGCTGACCGGTGGCGGGGAGGATGGTCTCGGTGGTCTCGCCGCAGATGCTGCACCTCTGCACGTCCTTTCCGTCCACGCCGCAGTTGGCGGGATAGCTGGACGCATCCTGGACCCAGGTGTGCTGACCGGTGGCGGGAAGGATGGTCTCGGTGGTCTCGCCGCAGACGGTACATTTCTGCACGTCCTTCCCGTCCGCGCCGCAGTTGGCGGGATAGCTGGACGCATCCTGGACCCAGGTGTGGCCCAGGGCGGGCAGGACGTTCTCCTCATGGGCTCCGCAGCCGTCGAGGAGGCAGTCCCGGACCTGGAGCCCCGCCTGGGTGCAGGTGGCGGCGCGGCTCTTTTCCGTGTCCTCCTGCCAGATATGCTCCACCGTGCCCTGGATCTCGTTGGACCAGGTGGTGCAGTAGAAGGTCTGGCCGTCCACCACCGTCCGGCTGGCCATCTTGAAGCGGTAGCTCTCCCCCAGCTTCAGGCCGGAGACGGTGTAGCTGGTCTCCGGGTCGTCGATCTTGGCCACCGAGTCCCAGTGCCGGGTGGCGTCGTTCCAGCGGTAGAGCTCGTAATACTGCGCGCCCAGCGCCCGGTCCCATGTGAAGGTCAGGTCGCTGGCCCACTGGCCGGCCTCGCCCCGGCCCTGCTCCTTGGCCTGGATCTTCTCCACGCTGGCGGGGACGATATTGAAGTGGCCCACCAGCTCGCCGTAGTAGTTGCCCCGGCCCTCGATGGTCAGGGTGGCCACGCCGATCTCGGTGTTGTTGGCGTAGCGGGAGTAACCGTCCAGACCGTTGGCGTCGCTGCGGACGCTGAGCCACCGGCCGTTATCGCTGACGATATGGGCCGCGCGGATGGGGTGGCTGGTGTAGGTGAAGTTCTCACCCGGCAGGTTCAGCACCGCCTTGCTGATGTCCCGGCCAGGGTACTGGCACTTGCGGCAGACGTGGTCCTCGTCCCAATCGTGGCCGTTGAACCACAAGAGCTCGCTCTGCTTGCCCAGGGGCTTGGTCTCGTCCTTCGGGTCCTTGCAGACGGTGCAGGTGTAGTTCAGGTAGCCGCTCTTGACGCATTCCCTGGTGTCCTCCACCTCCACCCAGTGGACCTTGCCGTCCTCGCCGATGTGGTAGGAGGGCTGGGTCAGGTCGTCGGTGGGGCCGGTCACCCAGTCGGACTTGGGCAGGCCCACCTCCGCGTAGTAGTAGTCCTGGGCTTTCAGGGTCTCCTGGGTGGTGGGCAGGGTCTTCACCGGCTGGAAAACGCCGTTTTCGTCGGCGGTGTAATACCCGGTGTAGCCGGTTTCCCTGTCGGTACACTGGCCTTCCTCGTCGAAGTGGTGCCAGCGCGTCTGGCCGCCGGCGTCCTTGGCCTGGTAGATCCCGCCGAGGCGCTTGACGCCGTCGTCGTAGTAGCTGCCGTCTTCCTGCCAGCCGTCCAGGGCCAGGCCGTCCACGTAGGTCTTGCCGTCGCCGTCATAGACCCCCTCGAAGTGCCGGTGGCACTGCTCGCAGGACAGATAGCCCTCCTCATCCACCGCGTAGTGGTGGCCCAGGGCCTTCTCGATCTCGCCCCACTCCACCACAGACTGGCAGGTCTCGCAGAAGGTGCGACCCTTGTAGCCGTCAGTGGTGCAGGTGGCGGCTTTGTCTTCCATATTTGTCAGCTTCTCGTCGTGCAGGTGCCAGCTGTTCTTGCCCGGATTTTCAGCTTTGACAGTGGCAAATGGCCCGTAGAGCTCCGTATCCTTGCGGATGTTCTCCGCCCCGAAGACAGTGGTGGCCTCGCTGTCCCCGTTCATATAGGTCAGCACGCCACGGTCCACATCGATGCACATCTGGATGCACGGGACATTACCTCTCGATGTCCACGCCTCTGTCGGCGTTACGGTCGGTTTTGTCCACTCCGAACCGTTCCACAAATCATATTTCATGGGCCAGTCGTAGCCCCAGGTGCGGAGCGGCAAGCTGGCGATAAGATCCTTGTCGCCCTCCGCCCAGTCGTCGGTCCGGGTGAGGGTCACCCTGGCGATGTTCTCATACTTGTCCAGGGTGTACTCCATGGAGAACTTGGGGTCCACCTCCGCGTAGTCCAGCTGCCACAGGGCGTTGTTCAGCAGGTCCAGCTTCAGCTCCACCTTCTGGGTCTTTTCCAGGTCGGTGGGGGTCACGTCCAGGTAGGACACGCTGTTGATCAGCACCCGGCCGGTCCCCGCCTCGGCTCCCGGCACACGGTAGCTGACATTGACCGTCGGCAGCTCGCTCCCGCTGCTCACCCGGAACTGCCGCGTGGCGCTGGTGGTGTTTCCCGCCCCGTCGGGCACATAGAGCTTCAGGGTGTGGACCCCGTCGGGCAACTGGGTGGGCACGGTGTTGACTTTGCCGGCGTTGTAGGTCGTGCCGATCTCCATCCCGTCGATGTACGCCTTGATATTGTCCGGGTCAATGCCGGTGGTGTTCAGGTCCTCCGGGTCGGAGACGGTGGTAACGAATTCCACGGTATTGGTGCCTTCGTATTCAAAGACCTTGCCCCGTTCGAGCGTCTTGTTGCCGTCGCCGGGAAGGGGCTGTTGGATCTCGCCCATGATGGGCATCTCCCGGTCAGGGCGGACGGCGGAGTAGTCCGCCTGGATGTCGTCCACATAGAATACCAGCTTGTTGGCCAGCTTCTTGTAGATGTCCGGGTTATTGTTGTTGCACCAGAGGTAGGGGAATATTTTGACCCAGCCCAAAGTTTGGGGTTCCTTCAATTCATTGATGTAGACCCAGTGCCCCTCGTCGTAGTTGACCCCCGTTCCCTGAGGATAGGGATACTTTGAGAAGGGCCCAAGGGAATTGTTGACCTCCTCGTCCGGCACCCAGATCCACGCGCCTATATCTGTGGCGTCGGGAGTCTCTTTCACCTTGATGCCGAAGTCCGGCTGCATGGCGCCGGCGCCGCACGGATTGATCAGCAGATTGCGGGCGTCCAGGGTGATCCGCACGGCGTATTTTCCACTGTGGACGTGGCCTTCCTCGGCGGTGACCAACTCGGCCTGAAGCTGAATGTTATTATATTGATCCCTGGATTGGGAAACCACATATTTTGACGGCTGCTTATTCCTGTCTATGCCGTCGAAAACCGCGAATTCGCTGGGGTCGTCAAATTCAAAGTCCTGGATCGTCTCCGTGCCCCGGCCCACCGTCAGGTCCGCCTGGACGGTGAGCCCGGCGCAGACCAAGGTGGCGCTGAGCTTTCCGGTGACGGTGGCCGCGTCCGCCTCGCCCTGCGTCTTGGAGGTCAGACGGAGGCCGTCTACCGTGGCAATATCCCCGCCCTCGATGACAGAGATCTGGATGTCCCCTGGATGGGTGGTCACCGCACGCTCCTCGTCTCCCTGGGCGTAGGCCACCTGGAAGTCCAGGTCCATGCTGCGCCCATAGGGGAGGGTGTAAGAGGTGGAGCCAAAGCGGAACACGTTGGGCTTCACCACGTTGACGGTGGTCTCCCCCACCGTTTCCCCGTCCACGGTCAGGCTGATCGTTGCCTCGCCGGTGAAGCCCTCGGCGGCGGTGAAGGTGGCCTGCTGGGTCATATTGTCGTCCTTGGTGGTCCCCTGGGTCACTGTGCCGCAGGCGGCGTCCACCGACCACTGGGCGTTCTCAGGGATGGGGAAGGCCGCCTCCGCGGGGTTCAGGCCGATGGCGGTGAGCTCCGTGGAGCCGCCGGGAGTGATGTAGTCATCCTCGGCGGAGAGGGACGCCCGGGCGAACTCCTCGGTGTTGGGGGCGGTGGACACCACCAGCAGAGAGGCGGAAACCGACCGGGGAGAACCGTCGCAGGGCTTGTTGATGACCCGGTAGGTGTCCTCGCCCTCTGGACGGGAGACAAAGGTGGTGGAGCCGCCGCCGTCCATGTTGAAGGCGTCCACGCAGCCCATATCGAGCAGGATCTCCGCCAGCTCGTACATATCGCAGCCCTCGGAGGTGGGCTTTTGTTTGCCGTCGGTGACCAGCAAGATCACCTTGTCATCCTCGGTGATGCCCAAGGCGGTGCGGGCGTTGGGCTCGTTGGCCGTCTTGCTGGCCACGATCACCCTGTTCCGGATCAGAGGCGTGACAAAGGAGTTGATGGCCTCCGCGATCTCGCCCTTGTGGGTCTCGTAGTCCGTTCCCCCCTGGTTCCAGTAGATGTGGGGTTTTCCCTCGGTATCAATGGCGAAGAAGGGCTCCTTGTTGGTGTCGCCCTGGGCCTCGTGGCCCTCCATGACCAGGATGCCGCGGGTCTGGCCGGTGGACATATCGAAGCCGGTGCCGTTCACGCCGCCGACGACGGTGTAGTTCTCCACATACCGCGGGCTGTCAGGGTCGGAGGTGTGGTTGCGCTGGGCGGCGTCCATCTGGTCGGTGACCTCCTGGAAGCCGTAGATGCCCTGGCTGTGGGGCTCCCACTCGTTGTCCTTATAGTTGGCGTAGATGTGGGCGTATTCGTTCCGGGTGTCCACGGTCATGGTGTAGTACACCAGGCGCTGGTCGTTGTACTTTTTCCGCACAGTGGCGATCTCCTGGGTGATGCCGGGGGCGATGGTGGACGATTCCTTGTCCAGCATCACAAAGCCCCGGTCCCCGTCAACGGCGGCCAGCTCCGCCGCCTCCTGGTCAGAGACCTGGGGCGTGGCGCTCTGCCGCCCCGGCTCCCGGTCGGCGGTAGGAGCCGCCGTCTCCGGGGTCTCCTCCCCCGTGATCAACCGCGCCGCCAGTCCGGCCGGCGCCAGCGACAGGCACAGCGCCACCGCCAGACAGAGCGAGATGAGCTTCTTCAACTTGTTCCCCTTCCTTTCCTTCTGTCCACTTTCTGCTTAGCAACGGGCGACCGCGCCGCCCGGCGCGGTCGCCCGCTGATTCAGTCAGGTGTTGCTGTTTTCTTCCAGTCGGTGCCGCTTAGCTGTGGGAGGGATCGGTGCTGCCGTCGGCACCGGTGGCGCCGTTCTCACCGCCGTAGCAGGTCTGGCCATTGCCGTCGTTCCACACAGCGAAGAGCTTCATGCCGTTGGTGAGCACGGTGTTCTCGTCCAGAGTATTCTGGGAGAACGCCTCTCCGCTCCAACCGGACAGGTTCCAGCCGGTCCAGACGGGGGTGGGGACCTGCACGTCCTTGAGCTCGGTGCCCTCCGCGACGGTCATGGTGACCATCAGGATCTTGCCGTCTTTGTTCTCACTGCCGTAGCAGGTGTCAGGCGTGGAGACCCCGCTGTCCGGCTGCTTGAACTCGCCCAGGGTAGCGTAGAACACCACCTGGATGGTGGGCTTGGTGTCGCCGGTGCCGATGTCGCCGTTCTCACCGCCGTAGCAGGTCTGGTCGCCCTGCTTCCACACGGCGTAGAGCTTCATGCCGTCGGAGAGCACCGCGGTGTCTTCCAGGATGTCAGGGGAGTAGGCCGTGCCGCTCCAGCCCGCGAACTCCCAGTCCTCCCAGACCGGGGTCAGGAGCTTCTCCTTGGCGTCCGCGTAGGTCGTGTCCTTGGGCAGAGTTACGGTGACTTTCAGGATCTTGCCGTCCTGGTTTTCCTCGCCGTAGCAGGTGTCGGGGTCCTCGTTCGGATTCTCAGGAGCCTTAAACGCGCCCAGAGTGGAGAAGCAGGTCACCTGGATGGTCTCCTCCTCCTTCTCGAAGGTGGCGGTGACGGTCACGGCGGCGGCGGGCATGGTGAAAGTGTTGTCCGCGCCGATGGTCACGGCGGTGTCGGTGCCGGTCTGCACCGCGGCCACGCCCGTCAGCTTGTAACCGGTCTCAGGGGTGGCCACCACGGTGACGGTGTCGTTCTTCTTGGCGGTGGTGGCGGCGGCGCCGCCCACGGTGAAGGTCACGGTGCCGCTGTTCTCCGGGGTCGCCACGCCGGTCAGGGCGTAGGTGGTCTCCGGCTCGCCCTCGGCGGGCACCTTTGTGGTGACGTTGATGGTCACCTTATAGGTAACGGTCTCCTCGCCCTTGGTCTGGGTGACGGTGTAGCTGGTCACGTCGGCGGTCAGGTAGATGGTGGCGTAGGTCTTGTCGTTCTCGGTGATGGTCCGGGTCTGGGGACCGGTCACCGCCTCGGCCTCGCCGGTGCCCTCGGCCACCGTGTAGGTGTAGGCGGAGGCGTCGCCCTCCACGGGCATACCGAAGCCGACCCAGTAGCCCACCGTCTCAGCGCCGTTGGCGTGCTCGGTCAGGCTGGTGGCGGCGATGGTCACGTTCACGGTGCCGTCGGCGGCAACGGTGCCGGTGACGGTGTAGCCCGTGGCGTTAGCGTCGGCGCTCAGAGGCGCGGCCACCACGTCCGCCGCGACGGGCGCGACTTCCTTGGCCTTGGCGGAGGCGGTGACGACGATGTCGCCGGTGACCTGGGCGGCGGTGAGGGTGATCTTGCCGGTCGCGGCATCGTAGACGCCCTCCACAGCCTCGCCGTCCACGGTGACGGCGACGGTGTCAGGCAGCTCGTAAGCGTCCGCCTTGTCCGCGGGCACGCTCAGGGTGATGGTCAGGGCCTCGTTCTTGTAGACCTTGCCGCTCTCAGGGTCGGACTCCAGGTTCTCCAGCACCAGGTCCAGATCGACCCTGGACCTGGAGGACGTGCCGCCGCCGCTGCTGCTGCCGCCGCTGCTGCTGATGGAGCCGACCGTGTAGTCGGTGGTGTTCACGTCCTTGCCGTTGGCGGTCACGTCAGCCGCGGAGTCGGACTTGATCTCCGTCCCGGCAGGAGCGCCGGTGATGTCGACCTTATTGGTCTCCACCATCACGTTGGCCGCGCCGGTCACCTTGCTCATGTCCACCTTGGCGGTGTTGCCGGCCAGGATGATGGGCAGCTCGCCGGCCTTGCCGGTGAGTTTCACGTTCTCAGCCACCACCAGGGTCACGCCGTTCTCGGCCACTTCCCAGGTGCCGTCGGCGTTGGCGTAGGTCCCAATCATCCGGTCCATCACAGCCATCACGCTGGCGCGGTTGATGTCGCTGACAGGGGCGATGTGGCTGTCGTCCACGCCGTTGATCACGCCCATGTTCACAAGAGCGTTGATGTACCCAACGGCCCAGGAGTCCACCTGGTCAGCGTCCGCGAAGCTCTTGTCGCAGGTCTCGGCGGGCTCCACGCCCAGGGCGCGGCCCACCATCACGAACATCTGCTCGCGGGTCAGCTCCCCGGCGGGATCGGCGGTGGTGGCGCTGGTGCCATTCATGATCCCAGCCGCCGCGCACTTGGCGATGGGATCGGCGTACCACGCGTCAGCCGGAACGTCCGCGAAGGCGCTGATGTCCGCCTTGGCGCTCAGCTTCATCAGGTTGGTGAAGGTCTGGGCCGCCTCGGCGCGGGTCATGTTGCCGCTGGGGTTGAAGGTCCCGTCCCCTTGGCCGTGGACAACGCCGGCCTCGCTCCACCGCTCGATGGAGCTCTCGGCCCAGTTGCCCGCCGTGTCGGTGTAAGATCCCGCGGCCTGGGCCACAGCGGGCACCAGGGCCAGCAGCATGCTGAGCACCAACAGCATTGCAAATAACTTCTTCTTCATGTGAGTTTACCCCTTTTTGAGAGATTTTTCCTGCCGGCATCGTGTCTGCCGTTCTGCGGTTATTGTATCATATGATTTGTCAAATCTCCACTGTTTTTTCTTTCCAAAACCATGGCTTTTTAACAGAAAAATAGTTACCCCCCCCCCGCATTTTTGGCGCTTTTGACGAACCTTTTTTTGGAAATTCCGCGATCGGCCCGGCCAAAACCGCTTTGGAACGGCCTTTTGCCCCGCCCCCTCCGGCCGGTCCGCGGCGGGTCCGTTTTCCGCAAAAAAGAGCGCCCGCCGACAGCGGGCGCCCGATGGGTGATGGTGCGGTTCTCTCAGCGGTAGAGGTCTTTGCCGTGGGCGTCGATGGCCACGGTCAAGGGAAGGTCCCGGATCTCCATCTCCTTGACGCTCTCACAGCCCAGGTCGTCAAAGGCCACCACGCGGCTGGAGAGGATACAGCGGGCGATGAGGGCGCCGGCGCCGCCCACGGCGGCGAAGTAGACCGCGCCGTTTCGGACCATGGCGTCCACCACCGCGTCCGAGCGGTCGCCCTTGCCGATCATGGCCAGCACGCCCAGGTCCAGCAGGCGGGGCGTGAAGGGGTCCATGCGGCCGGAGGTGGTGGGGCCGCAGGAGCCCACGGCCATGCCCTGTTGGGCCGGAGTGGGCCCGGCGTAGTAGATGACGGCGCCGGAGAGGGGGAAGGGCGGCGCCTCTCCCCTGTCCAGCAGTTGGAGGATGCGCTTGTGGGCGGCGTCCCGCGCGGTGTAGACCCGGCCGGAGAGCAGGACCCGGTCCCCGGCGCGCAGCTGTCCGGCGGCGGCGGGAAGCTGGTCCACCTGAAGGGATAATTCACGCATCGCGGTCCGGCTCCTCGGCGGCGTCTGTGTCCACGATGCCCTCCAGCCGCTTGCCGTGGGCGTCCAGCTCGGCGTTGACGCCGTCCAGGGAACGGACGGTGCGCTCCAGCTGGGTGGAGGCGGTGGAGAGGGTGGCGGCCACGTCTGAGCGGAGGCGGGCGTAGCTGGACTCCACCTGGCGCAGCCACTCCAGGGTGCGGCGGCGGACCTGGGCGGCGTCCTCCTCCCCCTGCTTGATGATGCTCTGGGCGCGGTTGTGGGCGTCCAGCTCGATGGTGGCGGCCTTTTCTTTCAGGGCCTCGTAGGCTCTGGCGGCAGGGGCCATGCGGTCGGCGGCCTCCTGCAAGGCGGCCAGGTCGTCCTGGGCCGCCTGGAGCCGCAGACGCAGTTCCTCCCGCTGGCTCTGGGCCTGGCGCAGTTCCTCCAGGGTCCGCTCCAACTCCTCCTTGCACCGCTGGGCGTCCTTGCCCGCGGCGGCGGCCTCCTCGTTGGCCAGAGAGCCCTGCTCCTCCATCTGGGAGCGCCGGCCGCGCTCTTGCTCAAGATCGCTTTTCAGGGTCTGGAGCTGGGCGGCGTGGTCCTTGTGGACGGCCTCGATGTAGCCCAGCACGTCCTTGCGGTTGAAGCCCAGGGCCGAGGTGCGGAAATGATATTCTCCAACGCTCATAGAAAGCACTCTCCCCGCCTGTGATCGGCGTATCTTTTCATAATTCCCGTTTATTCTACCATGTTCTTCCCCGTCTGGCAAGGGGCTTGTTACATAAATTGCCCCGTTGCCGCCGGGCGCATACAACTTATAATATGCAAAGCATTGACGGGGCGATGGAAATGGGTGTATAATACGTTGTTAAATTTTGCACAGGAGAGGGGGCGTGAGGGCGATGTGGGTGGCAACGGGCTGGAAGGACTACCGTCTGCTGGACTGCTCGGAGGGCGAAAAGCTGGAGCGCTGGGGCGCGTATACCCTGGTGCGGCCCGACCCCCAGGCCATCTGGAAAACCCCCAGGCGGGACCCAGGCTGGCGCGCCCCTGACGCCCGGTACGCCCGCTCCTCCAGCGGCGGCGGACAGTGGAGCAAGGGCCGTCTGCCGGAGCGTTGGACGGTCACTTATCAGGACCTGACCTTCAACGTCAAGCCCATGAACTTCAAGCACACGGGGCTCTTTCCGGAGCAGGCGGCCAACTGGGACGCCCTGCGGCAGTTGATCCAAGGCGCCGGGCGGCCCATATCGGTGCTGAACCTCTTTGCCTACACCGGCGGGGCCAGCGTGGCCTGCGCCGCGGCGGGGGCGAAGGTCTGCCACGTGGACGCGGCCAAGGGCATGGTGGCCTGGGCCAAGGAGAACGCCAAGAGCTCCGGGCTGGAGAACGCGCCCATCCGATACATCGTGGACGACTGCGCCAAGTTCGTGGAACGGGAGATCCGCCGGGGCCGGACCTACGACGGCATCATCATGGACCCGCCCAGCTATGGCAGGGGACCCTCGGGCGAGATATGGAAGCTGGAGGAGGACCTGTGGGACTTTGTGGAGCTGGTGGCGCGGGTGCTGTCCGACAGGCCGCTGTTCTTCTTCATCAACTCCTACACCACGGGGCTTGCCCCGTCGGTGCTCACATATATTCTGGAGTCTCTGGTCACAGCGCGCCATGGCGGGCACAGCGTCAGCGACGAGCTGGGGCTCCCGGTGGAGGCCACCGGGCTGGCTCTCCCCTGCGGCGCCACGGGCCGGTGGACGGCGGAGTAAACATCGAGTAGCGAGGCAGTGACATGGAAAAACCCATCATCCAAACAGAGGACCTGCGGTTCTCTTATCCCAGCGCCGAGGGCGTGACGCCGGTGGTGCTGGACGGCGTGGACCTGGCCATCGAGCCGGGGTCTTTCGTGGCGGTCCTGGGCCACAACGGTTCAGGCAAGTCCACCCTGGCCAAGCACTTCAACGCCATTTTGCTGCCTGTGGGCGGCAAGGTGTATGTGGACGGCGTGGACACCACCGATGAGGCGCGGCTGCTGGACGTCCGCCGGACAGTGGGCATGGTCTTTCAGAACCCGGACAACCAGATCGTGGCCAATGTGGTGGAGGAGGACGTGGCCTTCGCGCCGGAGAATCTGGGGGTGCCGCCGGAGGAGATCCGCCAGAGGGTGGACCAGGCGTTGGAGATCGTGGACATGAGCCAGTACGCCACCCACGCGCCCCATCTGCTCTCCGGCGGGCAGAAACAGCGCGTGGCCATCGCCGGCGTCATCGCCATGCGCCCGCGGTGCATCGTCATGGACGAGCCCACGGCCATGCTGGACCCCGTAGGCCGCCGCGAGGTCATCGAGACGGTGAAGTCCCTCAACCAACGCTACGGCATGACGGTGGTGCTCATCACCCACCACATGGACGAGGCCGCGCAAGCCCAGAGGCTGGTGGTCATGTCCGAGGGCCGCGTGGTCTTTGACGCGCCGCCCAAAGAGGTCTTTGCCCATGTGGAGGAGATGAAGGCCATCGGGCTGGACGTGCCGGACACGGTGGAGCTGTGCTGGCGGCTGAGGGAGGCGGGCTGTGACGTGCCGCTGGACTGCCTCAGCGACGACCAGTGCGCCCAGGCCCTCTACGAACTGCTCTCCGCCCACCAACGGGCGTGACCCCCTAGGGGCACGCACCTCAACTTGCAAAGGACGTTCATCTATGGAACCCATTTTGGAGACAAAAAAGCTGTGCCACATCTATTCCCCCGGCACCCCCTTTGAACACGGGGCGCTGCGGGATGTGGACCTCGCCATATATGAGGGGGAGTTTCTGGGCGTGATGGGGCGGACCGGGTCGGGCAAGTCCACCCTCATCCAGCACCTCAACGGCCTGTTGAAGCCCACCTCGGGGCAGGTGCTTCTGCGGGGCGAGGACATCTGGGCCAGCAAGGAGAGCACCCGCCAGGCCCGGTTTCAGGTGGGGCTGGTGTTCCAGTATCCGGAGTATCAGCTCTTTGAGGAGACGGTCTACAAGGACATCGCCTTCGGCCCGCGGAACATGGGGCTGGACGACGGGGAGATCGACCGCCGGGTGCGGCAGGCGGCGGCCTTTGTGGAACTGCCGGAGAGCGTGCTGGAGCAGTCGCCCTTTGACCTGTCCGGCGGGCAGAAGCGCCGCGTGGCCATCGCCGGGGTCATCGCCATGGAGCCCAGCGTGCTCATCCTGGACGAGCCCACCGCCGGGCTGGACCCCGTGGGAACGGAACACATTTTGGGCAACATACGGGATTACCACCGCTCCAAAAACGCCACGGTGATCATCGTGTCCCACTCCATGGAGGAGATGGCCCGGACCGCGGAGCGGTTGGTGGTGGTCCATGACGGGCGCATCCCCCTTCAGGGCCCGCCGCGGGAGATCTTTGCCCACGGCGAGGAGTTGGAGGAGATGGGGCTGGGCGTGCCCCAGATGGCCCGCGTGTTCCACCGGCTCCGGGCCATGGGCGCGGACATCGATCCGTCGGTATACACCGTGGAGCAGGCCAGGGACGCCATTCTGACCGCTTTGGGAAAGGCGGTGGAGTAGGCGTGGGGATGAAGGACATTACCCTGGGCCAATTCTTCCCCGGTGACACCGTTGTCCACCGGCTGGATCCCAGGACGAAGATCGTCTTTACGGCGCTCTACATCGTGGCGCTGTTTTTGGCCAAGAGCTATGTGAGCTACGGCGTGGTGCTGGGTGTGCTGGCGCTGTGCGTGGCTCTGTCCAGGATCAAAGTGAAGGTGCTGCTGCGAGGGATGCGCGCCGTCATTTTCATCGTGGCGATCACCGCGCTTTTGAATCTCTTTTACACCGCCGGCGCGCCGGGCGAGGCGCCCTTGTTCTCCTGGTGGATCTTCACCGTGTACCCCGCCGGCGTGAGGGCCGCGGCCTTTATGATCCTGCGTATCCTGCTGCTGATCTCCTGCACGTTTTTGCTCACCTACACCACCTCCCCCATCCTCATCACCGATGGGCTGGAGCGGCTTTTGAGCCCGCTGAAAAAAATCAAGGTGCCGGTCCATGAGCTGGCCATGATGATGTCCATCGCCCTGCGGTTCATCCCGACCCTTGTGGAAGAGACCGACAAGATCATGTCCGCCCAGAGAGCGCGGGGCGCCGACTTTGACACGGGAAATCTGGCGCGGAGGGCCAAGGCCCTGGTGCCGCTGTTGGTGCCGCTGTTCATCTCCGCGTTCCGGCGGGCGGACGAGCTGGCCATCGCCATGGAGTGCCGCTGTTACCACGGCGGCGAGGGCCGGACCCGGCTGCGGCAGTTGAAGTTCGCCGCCATCGACTACGCCGCGTTCAGCTGGGGCATCGCCCTGTGCGTCATCGTCTGGGCCCTGGCCCGCTGTGGACTGTGAGGTGGCGGCCATGGAGAGGAACATCGCCCTCAGCCTGATGTATGTGGGCACGGCCTACCACGGCTGGCAGGTGCAGAAAAACGGCGTCACGGTGGAGTCCACCTTGGAGAAGGCCCTGGAGTGGGTGG
>CANQFT010000009.1 GCA_947599925.1 uncultured Oscillospiraceae bacterium
GCGGCGCCGATCTCGTTGCGCCACTTCAGCGGGCTCTCCACGAACTCGGTCCCGGACGCGGTGGTCTTGACCAGGGAGGAGTGGCTGTACAGCGTGCTCTGGGCCATGGCCAGACCCGTCTCACCGGTCTCGGCGTCGCTGTATAGGTTATAGGCGTCGTAGTCGTTGTTGGTGCCGGGGATCTGGCGGATGTGCAGCCGCGCCTCGTTGATCTGCAGGTCGTAGAAGTCCTCCTGCCCCACCTGGACGGGCATATCGGAGCCGTTGGCGCCGTAGGCGGCGCCCTGCTCGGCGCCGGTGTCCCCGTAGTTGCCCAGGGCGTTTCCGGCGTCGGAGCCCCAGGCCCACACCGAGCCCTCCACCTGCACGCCCACGGCGGCGTTCTCGCCGAGGGCCAGGGCGTAGGGACGGTTCCAGTAGCCGTCGTACTTGTCGCCGTAGAGGGCGGCGTCGCTCAGACTGAGGACGTTATGGCTGTTGCCCCGGAGGGGCCGGTAGGCCGTGGCGGTGCTGGACAGGGCCGCGCCGTCCGCAACGGCGTTGACATTCCCCAGGTTATGGTCGCTGTTCTCGCCCCAGAGGAAGGGGAAGTTGTCCGCGGGGGTGACGGTGGCGTAGTCTCCGTCGGCGTCGTAGATCACGCCGGAGCTGTACCCACCGGCGTAGACGCGCAGAACGGCGGTGTCCACTCCCTCGGTGCCCAGCGACACGGAGATCTCCGCGTTGGCCACGTCGGAGCTGGCGGCGGAGATGGCGGTCACATAGCCGGGCAGACGGCTGTCCTGGTCGCCCAGGCCCCGGGTGCCGGTGATGTTCACTTCCTGGCGGCCCAGCTGCCCCTTGTCGTTGCGGCCCCAGCTCAGCAGACTGTGGACCGGGCGGGTCAGGCCGGAGCCGTCCTCCAGCTCCACCGCGCCGTGGGTCAGGGCCAGAGCGTGGTAGTAGCCCGCGGCCAGGGTCAGGGCGTCGCCCAGCTGGCGGGCGCCCTGGATGCCGCCGCTCACGGGATAGGGGTTATAGGCTTTGACGGTGTAGACGTTGCGGTAGTACCCGGCGCCCAGGTCGGTGTTGTGGTCCTGGTAGCCCATGGCGCCGTCGTCCATGTCGGCGGTGGCGGTGGAGTCCCCGGCCTGACCCACCACATAGACCGTGCCGTCCTGGTGGATGAGGTAGAGGGCGTTGCGGCCGCCCTGGATGTCGATGATGTTGTTGAGGTAGCTGTTGTGCTCCAAGCCCACAGAGCCCGCCACCACGCCGCTGTGACTGGGGATCATACCGGCCCGCAGTTTGGTGGGCGCGCTGAGAGAGGGCTGCAGGGAGGTGAAGCCGGACTTGCGGGTCTCGGTGAGGTAGTTGTTGCCCCAGACCCACACCTCGCCCGTATCGCCGCTCAGCGCGGCCTGCCAGCCGTAGCCCGCGGCCACGCGGATGATGTTCGTCAGGGACACCGCGGTAGCCGCGGGGTTGCCGCTGGTGTTGTTGGCGATGGTGTACACCCCGCCGCTCTGGGTGGCGACCACGGCGGTGGAGTAGCCCGCGGCCACCTGCGCGCCGCCGCTGGAGAGGACCTGGACGGGGTGGTTCCCGCCCAGAGCGCCCCACACCCACACCGAGCCGTTGGCCTTCAGGGCCACGGTGTAGTTGTAGCCGCTGTCCACCATGGGCACGGCGGTGGCGGCGGTGAGGCCGGAGAAGGCGGCGGGATCGCTGCCCAGGGTGTAGGACGCGGCGCTCTTGGCGCTGTCGGCCCGGTAGGCCCGCACGCCCTGGGACACCTCCGTGACCCGGACGGTGAGCATGGTGTGGTACCCGCCCACATCCCTGTCGTCGGAGACGTAGCCGTTCCAGATGCTGACGTTGGCGGCGCCCACGCCGGTGGCCCGGATCTCGATGCCGTCCGGGGTGACTTGGACCGCGACCACGCTGGGATCGCTGGTGTCCGCCTGGAAGTAGTCCTGCAGGTCCACGCCGGTGGCCAGATAGTCCTGCCGCACCTGGGCGAAGGACTTGCGGTAGGCGGAGAAGCGCAGGGAGTAGGGGAAGTAGTAGTCCTGGTAGAGTTCATCGTAGGGGATCAGGACCACGGAGCTGTCCGTGCCGCCGGCGTCCACGGTGGTGGGCAGCAGGTCGTCATCCATCGAGCCCATGGCAAGGCGCGTGGCCTGGTCGGGCTGGACGGCGTATTGCAGGGTGATGAGGTTGGAGTACTTGCTGTAAACATCGTCGGCGAGGCTGGGCGTGTTGGCCCCGGCGGTCTGCTTGGCCCAGACGAAGAGCTTGGTCTCGTCGTTGCCAAACCGGTCGGGCGCCCGGCTGTCGTTGCGGATCACCGCGTCGCCGGTGTCGAAGTCAAACTTGCCCCAGTTGTAATCGCCCATGATGTAGATCTGCCCGTCGTCCCGCATGATGACGGTGAAGTTCTCGCCTCCGGCAAATTCGGTGGCGTAGCGGAAGGGTTGATTTGCCGCGTCGGGGTCGTCGCCGGAGAGGAGCTTGTCGTTGTCGCCCCGGAGGACCACCACGGGGTAGTAGACCCTCTGGACTTCAGCGGCGTCATAGACGGCGGTATCATCGTTGCCCAGCTGGCCGTAGGTGTTGCGGCCCCAGGCGTACAGGGTGTTGGTCTGCTCGTCCTGGGCCAGCGCGTGCTTGGCCCCGGCGGCGATGTGCCAGGCGTGGAGCGGAATGTCGCCCTCGGTGACGCCCGGCTCGGTGGAGCCGTCGTGGAGCAGGACCTGCGCCGGCACCGGCGTCATGGGGGTGGCGGAGGCGGCGGAGACGTCCTTGCCGTCGCGGGTGTGGTAAACGCCCAGCTGGCCCATGTCGTTGCGGCCAAAGGCGTACACCGAGCCGTCCCGCAGCAGGACCAGAGAGTAGTCGTCTCCGGCGGCCACGCGGGTGACGTCGTGGAGGAAGTAGGCGTCCTCGTCGGACTCACCGGCCCTGGCCAGCACGGGATAGCTGTGGTAGAGGGCCTTGGGCTCGTCGTCGCTGTTCAGGGTGTTGCGGTTCCAGTTGTCGCCCAGCTCGCCGTAGGTGTTGTCGCCCCAGACGTAGACATAGCCGTCGTTCCGCAGGGCCAGGACGTGGTCGTGGCCCGCGGCGACCCTGGCCACGTGCTGCAGGTTGCCCAGACCCTGCATCCCCTTGACCAGAGCGGGCTGCAGCTGCAGCATATCGCCCATTCTGGGGAAGTACAGGGTGGCGCCGCAGCCGCCGTAGCCCTGGTACTCGTAGTTCCAGTGGCCCAGGGTGCCCTGTCCCATCTGGCCCCTGTCGTTCCGGCCCCAGGCGTAGACCTGGCCGGAGTTGGAGGCGGCCAGGGCGAAGCCGTCGCCCATGGCGATGGAGAGGATGACCTGTCCCTTCAGCGCGCCCTCGACCACCGAGGCGGTCAGCCGATCGGTACTGCGCTGGTAGAAGTTGTTGTAGTGGTTGGCGTGGCCGGAGCAGGGATTGGCCCCCACGTAGGAGTTCCAGTCGCCGTTGCCCAGCTGTCCGTAGTCGTTGTTGCCCCAGGTAAAGACCCGGCCCTTGTTGCTCAGGGCGATGAAACTCTGGACCCCGTCCTCGTCAAAGCCACTGCCGTAAGCGTCGATGTCCACGATGTACTCGTCCGCCGCCAGGCCGTTGAAGGTGACCTGGGTAGGATACTCGTAAGTGACGTAGTACGTCGGGTTCCTGGGCACGCCCAGAATATTGCCGCTGTCGCTGTAATTATAACTGCTGTTGCCGTAGAGGGTGGTGTTCCCGCTCTCGTCGGTCTGGCCCCGGCGCAGACCGATCCGGCCCCACATCCACACCGTGCCGTTGGCCTGGAGGGCGATGGTGGCGTTCTCCGCGGCCTTGACGGTGACCGACGCGGTGGGCAGGCCCTCGCCCACGCTCTCGGTGGGCAGGACGATGACCTCGTAGTCGCCCCGGTAGTTGTTGTGGACGTTGTTGACGGTGATGATCAACCGGCCGTAGGCCTGGCCCGTGGGCCGCAGGTACCAGCGGCCCTGGTCAGCGTCGTAGACAAAGACGGCGATGGTCTCGTCGCTGGAGGTGTATGTGACCACCGCGTCGTCGGGCAGCTGGCGCTCAAAGCTGTCGTCGATGAGGTTGAAGGTGGAGCTGAACGCCTCGTGGAGACCATTTTCGCCGCTGGGCGTGATGTAGAGCAGTTGGTCTTCATAGATGGTGATGGACCGGGGCATCTTCAGCTCGGTGGTGGTATAGCTGGGCGGCCAGGTCCAGGTGCCGCCGGACTGGGTGGGATAGACATACTGGGTGGTCTTGGTGTCCCAGACCTGGGCCTGGTGGATGACCAGGCTGTAATAGCTCTCCGTGCCCGTCTGGGTCAGGGCCTGGCGCTCCACGGTGGTGTAGTCGGCGCCCTCGTGGTGGGAGTTGGTGCCGGAGAACCACACCGTGCCGTCCTCCAGCACATGGTGGTAGGTGGTGTACCCGTCGCCCAGGTACAGCGTCTCGCGGACATACTCGCTGAGCTCTGCGCCGCCCACGATCTCCACTTGGGACACGGTGCCGCCCTTGAGCATCCTGTGGGGGTAGGTGGTATCCTCCGGCACCACGGTCTGCTCGGTGCCGATGCGCTCGCCCAGGGCCAGTTGCCCCTGGTCGTTGCGGCCGAAGGCCCACACCAGGGAGTCCTCATATTCCGTGTTCAGATAGGCCGGATGGCCGGGGGTGGCCCACACGGGCTGACCCACCACGCCCTGGTTGGCCGCGTCCTCGCCGCTCAGGACATTGTCCGCCTCCTGGTGGTGCTGTTCTACCACCGTCAGCCGGTCGGCCACCTGGACCATGGAGTAGTCGCTGCTGGCCGCCACCTGCCGCACCCCCTCCAGGGGCCGCCAGGCTGTCTGGTCGATGTATTCCGGCTCCACTTCCCACTGCGTGCTCTCGTCCACATCGCCGGTGAGCGGGTCGTCTTCCTTGTGGATGCCGGTGCCGGGCGCCAGGACCTGCTGGGTATAGCGCTCCTGGATGGGCACGGGGTTGGTGCTCTTTTCCAGATAGGTCTCGTCGGTGACGCCGCTGCCCTCCACGTTCAGCTCGGCGGCGCGCTCGGCCCCCACCTTGCCCTGGCCCAGCTTGCCATACTGGTTGGAGCCCCAGGCGTAGGCCCGCGTGGTGACCCGGTCCCGCAGCGCCGCGCCCGGGGCGGCCTCCGCCCTGGGTCCCACGGCGATGGCCAGGGTGTGGTCCCGGCCCGTGTCGATGGCCATCACGTTCTTGAAGTAGTAGTCGCCCTCGCTCTGGTCCACGGCGCGGCTGACCTCGGAGGGCACGGTGACGTTGCCGGTGGCCACGATGCCCAGCTGCCCGTGCTCGTTGCCGCCCCAGGCAAAGACCACGCCGTCCGCGCGCAGGGCCATGGAGTAGTTGCTGCCCGCGGCGATCTGGATGACGCGGGAGAGGTAGGCGTCGTCGCTGGCGGAGACGCCCTGGACCACCTTCACGGGGGTGTAGAGGGCGTGGTTGCGGTAGGTCCGCACGTCCCGGATGGTCTTTTGGGCGTTGACGTGCTGGCCCTCTTCCTCGGCGTAGTAGAGGTCGTTGGTGTCGCCCTGGCCCAGCTGTCCGTTGGAGTTGTCGCCAAAGGCCCAGACGTTGCCGTTGCTGTCCAGCAGCAGGGTGTGGCGGTCGCCGGCGGCCACGGAGACGATGCGGGTCTTCTGGTCGGCGGGGCCGGAGAAGGAGGACAGCCAGGGGATGCGGTCAATGATGTCGCCGTCGTTATTCTTGTCGTAGTTCTCGGGGAACACGGCGTTGTCGTCGGGGTCGGTGTTCAGCTGGCCCAGATCGTCCCGGTAATAGGCGCTCCACTGTCCGGCGGCGGCCCTGGCCACCAGATGGTCGTTGAGGCTGACGAAGCTGGTGTTGAGGAGCCCCGTCTCAAAGGCGGAACTCGACGCGGCGGCGGTGGAGGCGTAATACCCGGTGAACTGGATCAGGGCCTTGCGGGTGATGTCCTTCAGCACCGGCTGGTCCTGGCTGGTGATGCCGCCGTCGCCGTGGCGGGTCAGACCCTGGACGATGGTCTTGTAGTAGACGTCGGCGGCCTGATAGAACCCGGTCTGGCCGTAGGTGTTGTCGCCCCACATATAGACCTCGCCGTCGCTGCCCAGGGCCACCACATGGCTGAAGTAGTCCCCGGCTTCCTGGTCGTAGTAAGCGCCCACGGACATTTGGGTGGCCACGGTGTTGCCCGGCAGATACATCCGCGTGGGGGTGTTGAACTGGATGGCCCGCGTGGTCATCTTGGGCACGGGGTTTGTGTAGTTGGCGGGGATGGAGCTGGGCTTGGCGGTGATGTCGCTGTCATAGCCCCTGGCGTTGAAGCGGCCCCAGATGTAGATCTCACCGTTGGCCTTCAGAGCGATGGCGCCGTAAGGCGTGCCCAGGATCATGGGGGTGGCCACGCGGACCTTGGCCGGGTCGTTGTCGGCGTAGCCCTGGACCCGGACCCGGAACACGGAGATCACATTCCCCTGGCTGTCCACGGCGGCCACAGAGGTAACGCCCATCTTCTGGAAGTGGGAGTAGGTGTACCCGGCGCTCTTCATCACCCACGCGCCGTCGGCGCGCTGGAATACCTTTACGATGCTCTCGTCGGCGGAGAGGAAGGTGTACCCCGCCGGGTACGCCTCGTCCATGTTGAACGCGCTGGCCTCCACGCTGGCTTGGATGAGGTTGAAGCCGCCGTAGGTGTAGCGCTTGGCGGCGGTGGTGTTGATCACCGCGGCCTGGGAGTCATTTTCCGTCCACAGCAGCGTGGTCTCCTGGAAACTGCTGTCGCCGCCGGAGCGGATGTTGGACCCGGCGAAGGAGAACTCCACCATGTCGGCCTCGTGCTGTCCGGCGAAGTAGGGCTTTTCGCGGGTGTCCTCGCTGGCGCCCTCCTGCCCGATGGCGGCAAGGCCCAGCTGGCCGTGGGTGTTGTCGCCCCAGGTGACAACCCGGCCGTTTTCCATCATGGCCACGCCGAATTGACCGCCGGCGGCGATGAGAGAGGTCTTGTCCAGCCAGCGGGCGTCGGGCTTGATCCGCGTCCACTCGCCGGCCACCACGGTGACGGGGCTGGCGCTGTACCCGGCGGTCTGACCGGCGCTGTCCCCATCGGTGATGACGCAGGCCTCGGTGAGCTGCATCATGTTGTTGCGGCCAAAGCCCAGCAATTTGGACAGCCCATCCGTCCCGGCGGCCGGATCCCGCTCCTCCGTGCGGATGAGGGTGAACTCCCCACCGGCGGAGAGGGCGGTGACGCCGTGGACGTCCATGTTGCGGGCGGCCGCCTCCACGAAGGTCACGCCGTCGGCGCGGCTATAACCGCCCAGACCGCCGTTGGCGTCGCCGTTCCAGTTGAAGCCGGACACGTTGCCCAGCTGTCCGTAGTTGTTGTCGCCCCAGCCGAAGACGGCGGAGGTCCGGTCATACCCGGCGCCGTTCCAGGTGTTCTCCCTGGCGGCGGCCACCACATGGCGGCGCCCGGCGGAGATGGCGTACACGCCGGAGAGCACCCGGAACTGGGCCTCGCCGTCCAGACCGTATTCGCCGCTGTTGACCTGCACGGGGGTGGCGCTGTGGTCGGCGGCGATCAGGGTCCGCACCCCGTCGATCTCCCGGTAGATGTCCGCGTGGGGCACCAGCTCGTTGCCCAGCTGACCCACGTTGTTGCGGCCCCAGGTGTACACCGTGCCGTTGTTCATCAGGGCCACAGAGAAGTCCTCACCGGCCTCCACGTCGATCACGTGCTCCAGATAGCCCCTGCCCTTGTAGCCCTTGACCAGCGCGGCGTAGCCCACGGCCTGGGTGTCGCCCTGGCCCAACTCGCCCTCGGCGTTGGCTCCGGCGGCGTAGACATGGCCATCCGCCGTCAGCGCCAGCATATGGTCGGCTCCGGCGGCGATGTCGATAATATCGGTGACCGGGTGCTCCACCACGATGGTCGCCGGGTTGCGCTTGATGTCCACAGCGTGGCTGGGGTCAAAGTCCGGGTTGGCCTGCACCTCGGCCCAGGTCAGGCGCTTGACCTCCGGCGTGGGAATGTCCTCGCCGCTGTCGTAGGGGACGATCCACACATGGCCCCGCTGGCAGCTCCAGATGCGGTAGGACTGCTCGTCCTCCGGCAGCTGGTGCCAGTCCACCGTATCCCGCAACGAGGCATAGCTGTCCCAGACGTTCTTCGCGTCCTCGTAGATCAGCGTGAAGTAGTTCTGCCCCACCAGGGTGCAGCTGGGGTCGCCGCAGACCACCGGGGTGATGGTGTCGGCGGGGTTGTAGTATTCCAGACCGCAGGTGGCGCAGGTGAGCATTCCGTTGAAGTAGTCCTTGGTGCCCGACACCCAGTTGATGGACTGGACCCAGGCGGAGTTGACCCCGGGCACGTTGCCCTCCACCAAGAACATGGCGCAGTCCCAGCCCCAGGTCTGCCAGAGGGTCGCCTGGACCTTCTCATAGGTGTCATAGATCCCCTGGTTGTTGGTCAGCAGGGTGATAAAGTCGTCAAAGGCCGCCGTCACCAGGAAGGTGGCGCCGGTGGTGGGATCGGTATAGTGCTGGTCAAAGACGTAGGTGGTCAGACCCTCTGTGTAGCTGACGCGCTCCAGCCTGTTGGCGGAGCCATAGGTATAGGTGATGCTGCTGCTGTCGGTGGGCTTCGCCTGATAGTCCACCACGGCCAGATCGTGGACCGTCACCTGGGTGCGGGTGCGCTGCATATGCTCGCTGGTGTGGACGTCGATGGGGTTGGGGCAGTTTTCCGGAATATCCACCCAGATGCCGCAGTCCTCCCACGCCTCGTTGTAGTAGGCGTAGTAGGCCAGGTAATAGATGGTGTAGCCCGCCTCCGCCATGGCCTGGGCCCGCTCCTCGTCGTAGAGGTAACTGTCATAGGTGGTGGTCACGTTGTTGCGGGTGACCTGGAAGTGGTATCTGGTGCTCTGGGGATCCTCCACGGCGCGGCCGTTCTGGTCCCGGTACTCCACGGCGCGGTACAGCACGCCCGCGGCGTCCCAGCCGTTCCAGTCGTCGCTTTCGCCCTGGGGGACAACAAAGGGCTGAAGGGCCGCGCTGGAGCCGCTGCCCTGCCGTCCCATATACATGACCTTGGCCTCACCGGCCCGGCTCAGCTGGGTCAGTTCCTCGTCGCTGAGGACCCGGACCAGGTTGGTGGTGATGGAGGTCAGTCCGCCCACCACATAGACCTCTCTGTCCGCGGTGGTGGCCAGGTCCCCGTCCCCGTCCCGCAACACGACGGAGAAGTTGTCCCCGGCGGCCACAGACACGGCGTTTGTAAAGGGCAGACCCTTCTCGTCCTTCACCTCCACCGGGTAGGCCCGGTCCACGAAGGTGCCGTCGCCCAGCTGTCCGCCGGCGTTGCTGCCCCAGGCCCACACGGAGCCGTCGGTCTTCAGGGCGATGACATGGTCCTTCCCCGCGGCCACCATCGGGGAGGTGATGAAGCCGGAGGTCTTCTTGGGGACGACCTTCACCCGCAGCAGCAGGGTCCGGCCGGTGTCCTGGTGGTAGATCTGGATAAAGGTGTCGCCGTATTTCACGTTGGCGGGGTCCTTGGGCCCAAAGACCAGCTCCTGGGCCGAGGCGCTTACCTGGGCGGTGACGCTCTCGTCCAGGGAGGTGAACTCCAGCCCGGCGGCGTCCACCGCCGCCTCCGGCCTGTTGCACAGCAGGTTGAAGCCCAGGTCCACAAAGAAGCCGACGTCGTCCAGGGAGAAGTGGAGCTTCTCGTCCTCCACCAGCACCACCTGGGGCGACAGGTCCCGGAGGGTGGCGTCGGAGTCGGTGTAGCCCTGGACGGTGAGGGTCTCGTAGCCCAGCGTGCCCACCACCACGGGGTACTCCGAGTCGGTCTGGGTGTAGTCGCCCAGCTGTCCGGCGCTGTTGGAACCGGCGGCAAAGACGGTGCCGGTCTCTCTGGCAAAGACGATGAAGTCCCCACCGGCGGACATGGTGGACACCCTTTGCATCCAGTGATAGGTATCGTCAATGACCTGCGAGCCGTAGAGGACTTCGCGGGCCACAGTGTTGTCGTAGTCAACATAGGAGCCGCTCTTCACGTTCTCGCGGCTCAGGGCATAGTTGCCCAGCTGGCCCTTGGAGTTGTCGCCCCAGGCCAGCAGCTGGACGGCGTCCAGCTGGTCAGTTCCGCCAACGCCCAGATTGGCGGCGTTCTCCGCCTTGACCCGCTGGTTCTCGACCTGGGCCAAGGTGGCGTGGTATCCGGCGGCCAGCTGCCGCGCTCCGGCGTAGACATAGCCGGGGGCGCCGCCGTCGGCGGGCTCGGCGGCGATCATCCGCATGGGCCCGGAGAAGTATTCCACACCGTCCACGGTGGTGGGGATGCTCTGGGTGACGCCGTCACCCAGCTGGTGGTAGTCGTTGCGGCCCCAGCCGTAGAGACCGGGGGTCACGGTGAAGTCTTTGGTGGTGGTGTCGTCGCTGTTCATCTGGATGTTCAGCGCGATGGCGGCCATGTGCCCGTCGCCCGCGGCGATGGCCACGGCCTTGTTGAAGGCAAAATCGTTCTTGTCGTTGGGGTTGAGACCGGGACGGGAGGCGTCGTAGGTGCCGCTGCCGCTGGTCCACAGTCCGCCCTCGCCGCCCTGGACCTGGACGGCGGAGTAGTGTACGTTGGTGCCCCCGTCGCCCAACTGCCCGTAGGTGTTGTCGCCGTAGGTGTAGACCGTGCCGTTGGCGAACAGGGCGCCCGCGGACTTCCCTCCGGCGGTCACGGCCACCACTTCCTGCATATGGGTGTACCGCGAGGGGGACTTGCCCTTGCCCACATACTTGGCGTAGGACGAGGTGGCGGTCTTGCGGTCGGCCAGACCCAGCTGGCCCCTGTCGTTGTTGCCCCAGGTATACACAAAGCCGCTGAGGGACAGGGCCAGACCGAAGTCCTCGCCCGCGGCGATGGCCACGATGGCGTCCCGCTCCTGGTAGTTCTGGGGGTACACCACGCCCTTGCCGGTGTCGTAGAGGTATTCCTTGTTCACCATCTCGTCGCCCAGGGTGCCGACCTTCTTGACCCTGGACAAGACGCGCATGGGCTGATAGCCCTTGTAGGAGTTGTCGGCGCCGCGGCCCAGCTGGTCCAGCTTGTGGCTGTCGGTCTGGATGCCGCTGTCGTCATAGTTGTTGCCCCAGGCCCACACATGGCCGTCCACGTCCAGAGCGTAGGAGAAGTCCTTTCCGGCGGCCACGGCGGTGAAGGTCAGCGGCCCGCCGTCCAGCGCCAGCTGCGGCGTGGTGTTGCTCTCGGCGTTCTGGGGATCGTAGGTGTAGAAATTCGTCACCTGAACGGGATGGTCGATAAATTCGTTGCCGGGGATGGTGGGATCCAGAGCCAGCTGGCCCTTGGAGTTGTCGCCCCAGACCCAGACGCGCCCCATGGCGTCCAGCGCGATGGCGTGGCGCTGGCCGGCGGCCACCATGGGCGCGGCAAAGACGCCGGCGTTGTCGTCGCTGGCGGGCTGGGCGGAGTCGTAGGTCTGGCGGTACTTGGCCCAGATGGGCAGCACCATCATATTGCTGGTGGCCGGGTCCTCGCCGCTCTCGGTCTTGAGCCCGGCGAACTCATAGTCGAAGTAGACGCTGGTCAGGCCCAGCTTCTGGCCGTCCTTGTGCTCGGTGGGCTTGATGTCCCAGGTGTTGGGCATCCCCTCCACCGGCTGGGCCACGAACATGGACGGGTCGGTGACCCCCACATCCACCAGGTGCAGGGTGTCGGCGATGGACTCGTTGGTGCCGTCGCTGATGAGGTTGAAGCCGGTGCGGTGGGAGTAGAGGATGTCGTTCAGGTCAAAGCGCAGATAATCGCCCTCATCCATCATCACGATGTTGGGGTTGCCGTTGGTGCCGTCGGTCTGGTCGGCGGCGATATTGTCCACGTAAGTGGTGGCCTCGCCCTTGGGCCGCAGCTGGTTGTAGACGTGGAGCAGCTGGTCCAGGTCGTTGTAGTGCTCGTAACGGCTGAAGACCAGGCTCTTGGACTCCCCGTCACCGGCCTGAACGGCCATAAAGCGGTCCTCCAGCTCGCCGTTGCCCAGCTGACCGCTGGAGTTGTCGCCCCAGTTCCACACATAGCCGTTGGAGCGGACGGCGGCCATGTGTCTACCGCCCACGGCGATGCGGATGGCGGAGTTGAAGTAGCCGTAGTTGTTCACGCCGCCGTCGCTGTATCCGGGGGCGACCTGGACCGGATGGCCCACATAGCCCGTGCGCGCGCCGGTCTCGGCGTCCTCTTGCAGCTCGTCGAGGCCCAGCTGACCCTCCATGTTGGAGCCCCAGGCGTACACCGCACCGCCCACATGGACGGCCAGGGCCGGATCCTCCGGATCCTTCACCACGGCCTCGCTGGAGTTGCCTCCGGCGGCCACGGCCCGGACGTGCTGGAGCAGTTCGCCATCGCCGGTGCGGACCATGGTGGCCTGGGCCACGCGGCTGACCACGACGCCGTCTGCCAGCAGGTCGTAGGCGTCCACCCAGTATTCCTCCGGCTGGCCGCTCTCCTCGCCCACCAGGTCCTCAATGTTATAGGTGGTCTGGGCCACGGTGTTGTCGCCCAGCTGTCCGTAGGTGTTCTTGCCAAAGGCGGCCACGGTGCCGTCGCTGAGGAGGACCAGGGTGTGGTCCCCACCGGCGGAGACCGCCATCACGTTCACCAGGTACTCCCCAGTGCGCTCGCCGCCCACCTCCAGCGCCGGGCGCTCAATGGCGGGGCCGCGCTCGGACAGGATATTCCCTTCCCGGACGCGGACGGGCACGCGGTAACTGAAAGTGGCGCCCAGGCCGGAGTTGGCGCTGGCCTCCTTTGCCGTGGCGTACAGCCCGGCGTCCAGGCCCACGCCCAGCTGCCCGTAGGTGTTGTCGCCCCAGGCGAAGAGGGAGCCGTCGCTCCGCAGGGCCATCACGTGGCTGTCACCGGCGGAGATGGCCATGATCTCGCTGAGATAATAGCCCTTGCTGGCCGCGGCGCCCTCCATCACCTGATGGGGCACCCAGGTATACTCCCGCAGGCCCAGGGCCTCGCCATCGCCATAGAAGAAGGTGGGCTCGGACTCGTAGCAGTCGGCGTCGGCGGCGTTGGCGGAGTTCACATACTCGCCCTGCCAGCCCACCCAGGACCGGTTCTCCATGCGCCAGTTGTACTTCTCCAGCGCCGCTTCATAGTCTTCAAAGGACCACTTGATCCCGCTGTAAGTGGGCTCGGCCAGGGTCCAGCCCAGGTCGTAGAGGTCGCCGGGGTCGCTGCCCGTCTCGCCCAGATCGCCCAACAGGGGCACAAAGGTCTCCGAGCCCTGGTCGGCATAGCCGTTGCTCAGCGCGCACATCCGCTCGTGGGCTTCTTGCAGATAGTCCTTCGCGGCGCGGTAGAGCTCCATGGCCAGGGTGTACTGCCGCTGGGTCCGCATCTCGTTGCCACGGTAGTCGTCTATGGGCATGATGAGCTTGCCGTCTTTATAGAGGTCGGCCACGTTGCCCTCGCCGCTCAGAGCCAGCTCCTGGCGGCTCACGAAGGAGGTCAGGTCAAGGAGGTATTTGGCGTAGATGTAGTAGCTGTCCAGATAGTAGGGCTCGCCGATGGCGTAGAGGGGCCTGCTGTCCAGCTCGCAGTCCAAATCCCGCTCAAAGGGGCTCTCCTGGGTGAAGTGGCTCACCTTGGCGCTGATCTTGTCGGTGTCCTGGCCCACCTGGTCGGCGAAGAGGGTCGTCACCAGATGCCCGAAGAGGCCGCCGTTACCCGCGGCGCCCACGTCTACCACCACTTCTTCGTTGGCCTTCCGCACCGGGTCGTAGCCAAAGACGTCGCCGGTGTAGCCGATGCCCAGCTGTCCCTTGTCGTTGCGGCCCCAGGCCCAGACGGTGTTGCGGTCCGTGCGGACCACGGTGAAGCCGTCGCCCGCGGCCACCTCCACCACCTTGCCCAGCACGATGTCCTTCCCGGCGTCGTCCTGGAGTTGGGCCTCCACGGCGGAGTAGCTCACATAACCCACGATCTGCTCCTGGCCGCCCAGGTCGGACTGCCGGATGGCGAAGTCCGCCGGGTCCACGCCCAGCTGGCCGAAGGTGTCGTCGCCCCAGACGTAGACCGTGCCCTCGCGGGTCAGAGCCACCGCGTGGCGGGCTCCGGCGGCGATGGCCACCACATGGCGGATGGCGGTGGCCACGCCGGTGTCCGAAACAGTGACCACGGCCTGGGGCGCGTTGGCGTAGGGGGTCACGTCCCGCTCCTGGTCGATGCCCAGCTGTCCGTAAGTGTTGTCGCCCCAGGTCCAAACCGTGCCGTCCGCTTTCAGCGCCACGGAGAAATCCTCCCCCAAGGCGATGGCGGGGGTGGCTTTGTAGGCGTACTCCATGGCCAGGGGCTCGCCGTTTTCATCGACGCCCTGGGCGTTGACCACGTTGAGCACGTGGACGGTGATCATGGCCGAGTGGCCGGTGGCGGGGTTGTAGACCCGGACGGTGGCCGTGCCGTTCTTGGCCCCGGCGGTCAGGGTATAGCCCTCCGCCCGCACGATCTCCGGGTCGGAGGTGGTGAGTTGCAGACGGTATTCGGTGTCGCCGCCCCAGAGGTCGTCCTGACCCTCTTTGTAGGTGTCGCTGGTGGGGTTGCCGTTGCTGTCCTGCACGGGCAGCTCCACCACCTGGGCATAGCGCTCCGGGTTGGGCTCCATGACGGGCCGGCCGTCCACGGTGGTGCCCACCTGGATCTCCTCGGGCGGCTTGTCCAGATAGGGCTGGGACAGGCCGCTTGTCAGGTCGGTCGTGCGGTTGATGTAGTAGCGCTGCTGGGTGGGGGTATACTGCAAGCGGAAATCGGGGATATAGTTCTCCACGGTGCCCACGATGTCCACCGTGTCCCCCTCCACCAGCTCGATGTAGTTCCCCAGAGCCAGATCCGTCAGCTTCACGTCCTGGTCGGTCCAGTTGGCCAGCACCCGGCCGGGCACCACGGCCTCCACCTCGGTCTCAGGCTCCGCCGAGGCCATCAGTTTGACGGCGGAGTTGGAGATCACGCCGTAGAAGTCGAAGTCCAGGGCGATGCTCTCCGCCTCAGGCTGCTGGGTCACCGAGCTGAGAACGGCCTGGCTCTCCCCACCGGCCAGGATGCCCGCGTCGGTCTTGCCGTAGACGTCGATGTAAATGGCGGTGGCGGTGGAGAGGCTCCACGGTTCCGCGTTATTGTTCTTCTGGGTGTCGTCGTTGGGGTAGTCGGGGTCCCGCACCACGCTGGTGTAATCCGTGGCGCCGCCAAAGTTCTTGTGGTGTCCCGGCTCGGTGCTAAAGGTCATGGGATAGCCCAGGGGCAGCGGGTCCGCCTGGATCATGTCGAAGTTGTCATAGAGATTGCTGGATGTGGCCTCGGTGGTGGAGGCGCTGACGGAGATCCGGAACTCGTCGGCGTTGGAGCCCAAGATCTGGACCGCCACCTCGTTGTCCTGGGGCAGAACGATGGTGCCGGTTTCAGGGGTCTTATTGTTGGTGCCGTTGGCCACCACATGGATGGTGTCCACCACCGTGACGTTGTAGTCCGGCGCGGCCTGGTCCGGGTCCACCAAGATCAGGCCCTTGGGGTTCCAGCCGCCCAAGGTGTGGATGTCCCCGGCGCTGTCCAGATACTCCAGCGAGCTGTCAAAGCCGCTGATGATCTGGACGTATGCCTCGGTGTTGCGGGTCATGGTGTCGTTCAGGTTGGCCGCCACCACGTTGTAAGCCACTTCCCGCATATGGATCTTCAACGCCGTGCCCTTGGCGGCGTCCGGCACCACCGGCAGCGAGGAGACGCCGCCGTCGGTGTAGCCCCTGGGAGACAGGGCGAAGTACCCCGTGACCACGGGGATCTTCACGCCGTTGGGGTAGCCGATGTAGATCCTGTAAATATCGTTGGGGATGCCGCCCAGAGCGCTGGTGTCGAAGACGCCATTGCCCACATGGGTCAGCTCATAGCGGGCCCAGACCTGGTCCTTGCGCTCCACGCGGCTGACGTTGCGGTCCATCACGCTCTCGGCGTACACATGGTAGCCGTCGCTGGTGGCGGTGGGCCAGGGAATGTCGTTCTTAAAGAGCTGGACGGCCATATAGGACACGCGGTTCTTGTCCCCTGCCACGCCGCCGTCCATCACCACATGGAGGTTCGCCTTCCCCGTGACCCGCGCCACTTTGACCACACGCGGGCCCTGGTTGAGCGAACTGGTGCCGGGCACATCCACCAGCCCCGTGGCGGCGCTGCCCGTGGCGGGCTCCCAGGTGGTGCGGATGGACGAGCCGATAAAGCCCTCGCAGACCACGCCGTTGGCGGCCAGATAGAGGGGCGCGTTCTCCATCACCGGCTTGCCCCGCAGGCCGGACCACTCGCTGGCGGGATTGGCCACGTAGACCTCGTCGCCCTTGGCGTCGGTGGTGAGCTGTGCGTAGGAGATCTCCAAATAGGCGTGGGCCACGCCGTACTCCGGCAGGATGTCGGCGTTCATGGTGTAGTAGTCCAGGGAGACGTCGTTGGGCGATGTCTCGCTGTTGGTGGTGATCTGCGGCCCGGAGCCGGAGCCCCGGCGGACGGTGATCTGCAGCGGCCCCTCCAGGCAGAGGCTGGGATCCACGATCTGCCTGCTGTCGGGGTCATAGCCCGCGCCGGTGGCAGTGGTCTGATACTCCCAAACGGTGTAGGTCCCCTCCGGCACGTCGGCGGCCTGATAGAGATTGCCCCGGCCGCTGTCCTGGACCAGCGGCACGGTGATATAGGAGCTCTTCAGGAAGAGCTTGCGGTCGCTGGCGGTCCAGCTCCTGTCGTCCAGCCGGACATTCAGCTCCACGTCGAACTGCTCCGGGTCGTCCACGGTGACCTGGATCTCCACGGCGTTTTCCAGCGCGGGGATGACCAGATGGCCGTCCATGGTGGCCTTTTCGCTCTCGGTGGGGGCGCGGTCGTCATCCTCGTCCCGGACGGGCTGGCGCATCTCCACGGAGGTGGTGTAGTCCCCCTCGCCCTCGCTCACGCCCTCCACGCCCAGACGGCGGTCGGCATCCTGGCCCAGCCAGACGGTCCAGTCGTAGGTGTAGTCGGGGACCACGCCGCTCTGGCCCTGGGCCACGGCCTCCAACCTGCCGCCGCCCCAGACGCTCTCGCCGGAGTGGATCTCGGTGGTGGTGCCGCCCACGGTGTAGTACACCCGCACGGTGGAGTTCTGCCCCTTACCGGCCTTGGCGTCGAGAACAGAAAAGTCGATGGAGAAGAAGTCGATGACCGCAGGGGTCTCGGTAAAGTCCACCCCTTTGCCCACCTTGACCTCCTTGCCGGTGTCCTTCCACGCCTCGCCCGCGGCCCTGGACCAGATGGTGTAGCTGCCGCCGGGGACCTCCGTCGCGTCGTAGTGGGTGTAGTAGTCGTTGTCCTTTTCGATGGTCTTGTCCAGCATATAGGGATAGGCGTCCTCGTCAAAGCCCTCGTCATTGGGCGTGACGCCCCACCTGCTGGGCAGGTTGGGCCACAGCAGGTAGTCGCACACGTTGTACTTTTCGCCCAGTTCGGTCTTGTCGTCCCAGCGGACGGAGTTCTGCCGGGTCTCCATACGCACGTCGTATTTCAGGTTGCCGCCGTAGTTCACCACGCCGGAGACCACGGGGATATAGGCCTCGTCAAAACCGGCCTGGCTGGTGGCGCTGCGGTCCACCAGGGACATCTCGCCCAACTGCCCCTGCTCGTTCTTGCCCCAGGTGAACACCTCGCCCAAGTCGGTGAGGGCCACGGTGTGCTCCCCACCGGCGGAGAGGCTGGTGACAACGCCCTGCACGCTGGCGGGCTTGATCACGCGGTTCTGGGTATAGGTGTAGTTCCGGCCTCCGGCGGAGGTCATGGTGCTGGTGGCCTGGTAATTGCCCTGGCTGTCCACAGCTTCCTTGCCCAGCTGCCCCGCGGTGTTGGAGCCAAAGACGTAGATCTCGCTCTGGACGATGGGGCCCAGGGCTCCGGCGTCACCCGCCACGGCCTGGCGCTTGCCCACCAGCACCGCCGTGTGGTACTTGCCCGCGGCGATGCCCACCGCCTCCATGGTCTTGTCGGTGTTGGGATCGGGCAGGGGCTCGCAGTATTTCAGGAAAGTCTCTCTGGAGACGTTCACGTCCGTGTCGGCGGCCATACCGCACTGGCCCTCGTCGTACCGGCCGGCCACATAGACACTGCCGCCGTTCACCGGATCGCCCCGGAGGAGCAGCACCGTGTGGTACTCGCCCGCGGCCACCGCCAGCACGCTGTCGATGAGCCTGTCGGTCTGGTCCTTCATATACTCCACGGCGATGCCGCAGTAGATGCCGTCGTCATAGTCCTGGCGGTGGTTGATGCCCAGCTGTCCAAAGGTGTTGTCGCCCCAGGCGGCCACGGACACGGCGTCGCTGCCGGAGATGCCGGAGCTGTCCGACCCGGCGTAGGGGAAGGGCCCCACCGCCAGGGAGTGCCAGCCGCCGCCGATGACCGATTCGGCGCTGGTGAGGAACTTGCTCTCCGGGCTGGTGCCGTTCACATCCCGAACCACCCTGTCAGGATAGGTCCGCAGGGTGCCCGACGCGCCCACGGTGTAGCCCGTACCCAGCTGGGCGCGGGAGTTGTCGCCCCAGGTGTATACATACCCGGTGTCGTCCACCACCGCCATGGAGTGGTAGCCGCCCGCGCCGATGGCGGTGGCCCCCATGAGGTAGCCGCTGCCGGAGTTCTCGGAGCTGGTGCCGCCGGTGACCTGGATGGGGTAGCAGCTCCCCGTGCCCGCCAGCGGGACCAGGTTTCCGCTCTCGTCCCGGAACTGGGGCGGCTCCACGCTGTCGTCGATGCCGTGGATCACGTCCTTGCGGCCGGTGCCCACCTCGATGGTCTCGCCCTGACCCAGCTGGCCCCTGGAGTTGTCGCCCCAGGCGTACACCGCGCCGTCGGCGGTGCGGGCCAGAACATGACGATAGCCCACGGCGATCTCCTTGATCAACGTGAGTCTCTGCATCACAGGCAGGCTGTCCCGGGTGCCCAGACCCGTGACCCGCATGGGGTACGGGGCGTAGGGCAGCTGCTCATAGGTCAGCCCGGTGCCCAACTGTCCATATGTATTGTCGCCCCAGGCCCACACCGTGCCGTCGGATTTCAGCGCCACGGTGAAGTTCTCGCCGGAGGCCACCATGGGGGTGGCAAAGTTGTTGGCGTCGTTGACCGTGACCTTCAGCTTTCCGGCGTACACGCCGTTGACGTCCACATCGGGGGCGTCCTCCACCATGCCCACCACGGAGGTGACGTCCTTGAGCTCGGTGGGCTCCAGCACGCCGTTGTTCCGGTCCAGCAACAGCCAGGGCACCTGGTCCTCCTGGCCCCGGTCGGCGGGCGGCTGGTGGTCGCGGGTGTCGGTGATGTCCAGATTGGGCAGCTCTTCCTTGTCGGTGTGGCCGTAAATCATGTCGCTGCCGTCGGCGCTGGGCACGGCCCGGTCCCGTTCGGAGAGGTTGAAGCCCACGGAGTAATACCGCTTCATGCCGTTTTTGAACACCACGGCGAACTGCTGGTCGGTGAGGGTGATGCCGTACTCCATGCCCACATCTTTCAGCGCCGCCAGCTGTTCGTCGGTGAGGTCCATCAGCTCCTGGGCGTCCTGGTCGTTGTCGGTCAGATCCACCTGCACCAGCTGGGACACGGGGACGGAGGCCACGTTGGAGGCGATGGCGCTGTCGCCGGGCTCACCGGCCACAGGCACCGCGTCGGGCTGAACGGCATAGCGGGCCGTCAGCTGGGTGCTGGTCTCCCCGGTGTCCTCGTCGGTCATGGTGGTGAACACCCAGACCTTGTCGTAGATCAGGTTCTTGCTGACGCCGTCGCCCACCCGCACCGGGACGCTGGCGCTCTCGCCGCCGCCGTCCTCCAGCACGCTCAGACTGGGGGCGCCCAGCTGGAAGTTATAGTTGTGACCGGTGCCAAAGACCTCGCCGGTCTCGTCCCACAGGATGGAGAAGGAGTTGCCCGCGGCCACGCCCTGGCTGTCCTGGACGTAGACGAACTGGTAGTCGTCGTCCTTCTGGATGTCCGCCGGGTAGTCCTCCTTGAGCATCTTGGTGGGGGTGCGCTGTTGGGAGTTGGCGTTGCCGTTGCCGCCGCTGACGTTGCCTGAGCCGTGGCCCTGGCCCAGCTGGCCGCGCTCGTCATAGCCCCAGGCATATGTATAGTAGGCCGGTTCGGCGTTGGGGTCGGGCTGGGCGGCGATCTGGTCGTCGGGGTCGTCGTCCACCAAGGGGATCTCCCTTGTGATGGCCAGGGAGTGGTTGGTGCCCGCGGACACCGCCACCGTCCGCACCTGGGTGGTGTTGGCGGCGGGATACATGGCCTCATAGGGCAGCAGCACATGGGTGGCGTCTATCTGGCCGCTCTCCGGCTGTTCCGAGGAGTTGCCCACCTCGCCGTGGCCGTTGGCGCCCCAGCCAAAGACCGAGGTCTCGTCCACCTGGATGGGGTTGTTCCCCTCGTCATAGTCCACCCGCAGGTCGGCCTTCACCGCCAGCACGTGGCCATAGCTGTTGCTGATGACCTCGCCGGTGGCGGAGTCGGTGCGGCGGGTGGCGGCGGCGCCTCCGGCGGTGATGGCCACCACGCCGTCAAAGCCGGTTTCATAGACAGGCTCGCTGCCGCCCTGGGTGAAGAGCTGGTAGACGTCCAGCTGGGTGGCCTTGTCGCTGCCCAGATTGCTCTCCCCCTCGGCGGCGGTGGCCTCCGGGTCCTTGTTCTGGCCCAGCTGTCCCCGGCGGTTGTCGCCCCAGGTGAACACCTCGCCCCGGACGTTCAGCGCCACGGAGGCGGAGCCACCGGCGGCCACGGAGATGATGTTCTTCAAGGGCTTGCCCTCGTCGTCCCGGACCACCACGGGGTAGCAGCTGTAATAGACCTGGTGGCCGCTCTCCATGGTCTGCTCCAGAAGGTCGGTGGAGACCCCCAGCTGACCATAGGTGCCCTCGCCCCAGGCGTACACCGTGCCGTCCGCGGCCAGAGCCAGGGCGTGGTTGGCGCCCGCGGCGATGGCCACGATGTTGCACAGATAGCCGTCTTGGGTGGTGTTGCTGTCAGCCTCTTTGGGGCCCCGGACCAGCGTGGGGTCGGAGATGGACTGGGTGGCCACGGTCTGGCCCACGCCGGTCTGTCCCCGGCTGTTGACGCCCCAGGCGTACACCTGCCCCTCGGCGGTCAGGGCCAGGGAGTAGTTCAGCCCCGCCGCCACCATGACGATCCCCGTCATGGGCTCGGCCACGCCGCCGCCGCTCACCACGTAGATGGGCTCCGGGGTGCGGACGGTACCGGCGTGCTTGCTGCCCATGGCGTTGGTGCCGCTGGGGGCCTGGCCCCAGGCCCAGACACTGCCGTCGGCCTTCAGCGCCAGGGAGTGCAACGACCCCGCGGAGACCTGGGGCACGGCGGTCTTGGGGGTATACCCGCCCACGGCGTTGGGGTCGAGGGCCGGGCCGGAACTGAGGGTAAAGCGTCCCCGGACCTCCAGCTGGAGCACAGCGTAGACGTCGCCGCTGGTGGTCCCGGCCGCGCTGGCGTAGACCGCCGTGCGGCCCTCCCGCAGCGCCGTGACCTTGCCGGTGGCGTCCACCGTGGCCACTCTGGGATCCAGCACGGAGTAGAGCACCGGCCGGGTGCTGGCGGGGTTGCGGGACCCTCCAAAGGCGCTCTCCAGGAAGGGGGCCACGTCGCACACGCTGTCCACAAAGACGCGCACATGGTAGATCTCGTTGGCCGCGCCGCCAAACAGGGCCGGGCCCTGGTTCTGGACATTGAACAGGGCCAACAGCTCGGTGTCGGTGGGGTCGCTGCCGTTGGTCAGGGCGTAGGCGCCGCCGATCTGGTCGATGGCGGGAGCCTCGCTCTCCTCCGGAGTGTCGGCCTGGTCGCTGACAGGCTCCTCCTCCTGCTCGGCCTGGTCCTCGTCCCGGGGCTTCTCTTCTTCGTCCACATCGGTCTGACTGCTGCTGCCGGGCAGCTGGGGAACGGTGGCCGTGCCCATGTAGTAGGCCGCGCCGTAGGTCTCCAGCCCCGCCTCCGGCACCCGCACGCCAAAGTAGACCTGGTACATCATGCTGCCCGAAGCGTCGATGGTGGGGGTGACCACCGCGGTCTTGACCACGGTCTCCTCCCCGTACTGCTCCTCCTCGTCACGGGTGAGCTTATCGGACACCTTGTCCCCGCTGTCCCCGTCGGCGGCGGAGATGCCGCCCTCTTGGGGCACGATGGTGGAGCCGGAACCCCCTCCGGAGGCGCCCAGTTCGCTCAAAACCTGGTCCAAGGTCTTGTTGCCGTTGGCGCTGTCGATCAGAGCGCCGCCGGTGCGGACCTCATCGGAGCCCTGGTCCCCGTCGGAGGCGGCGTCATCGGCGGCGTTGCTGTTGACAGCATCGCCGTTGGCAGCGGCATCGTTATTGACAACATCACTACTGACAGCGTCGTTGTTGGCGTCATCGCTATTGGCGGCGTCATTTTCGCCGCTCTCTTCCTTATTATATATAGGTGTGGTCTCGGCCTGGTCCTCCTCCGCCTCGGCGGCGGGGACCTCCGGGGTCTCCTGGCCCTGGACAGCCTCCCCGGTCTGGGGCGCGGGCACGGCCTGGCTCTCCTCCGGCGGCTCCACCTTCTCGTCGGCCACCGGCTCCGGCTCAGAGACCTGCGGGGTCTGGCCGTCCTCCGCGGCGGGCGCGGCCTCGACCTGGGCGCCGTCGTCGGCGGGCGCGGCCTCGACCTGGGCGCCGTCGTCGATGGGCGCGGCCTCGGTCTCTTCCGCGTCCTCGTCCAGCACCACCGGGGCCTTCACCTGGCCGCTCTGGGCGTCAAACAGGCTGAAATCCTCCAGACCGCCGTCGCCGCCGGTCTGGCTCTGGGCCTGCTGCTGGGCCTGGGCCAACAGCTGGTCCACGTCTACCTGGGCGCTGTCCCCTTCGCCCACGGTGAGGCCCTCGGCCCTGGCCCGCTCCTCAAAGGGGGTCAGGTCGTAGGCGGAGTTGGACTGGGTCAGGCCGCCCTCCTTATACATCTCATAGAGGAAGTCCTGGATCTCCTGGGACTCGTCGGCCACGCTCTTGGTGCCGGTCTGGGTGGGCTCGGTGGCGCCCAGCAGGTCCTGGATGTTGTCCGCGTCCGGGGAGAGCATGGTTGCGCCGGAGGAGTTCCCGCCGCTGGAGGTCACGTTGGCCACCGCGTCGGTGGGACCCACCCACTTCACCAGGGCGGTGCAGGTAACGGAGGGCGCCTGGTCCTCGCTGGCGTCCAGCACGCCCCAGTCCAGGGCCTCGATCTGGATGTAGTCCTTGAAGTCGTACCCGTTGTAGATCGTCTCCCAGACGAACTGCTCCGTGACCTTCAGTTTGGCGGAGGCCTTCCTCCGCAGGGCCCGGCGATGGCTCTCCGGGATGGCGGCGATGGCCTGGCGGTAGTCGTCGTTGAGGTAGGCGCACCGCTCCAGATCCACGTCTCCGGGGAAGAACGCGGCGAACTCCTCCAAGCTCTCCAGCTTGCCGAAGTATCGCACGTCGGTCACCGTGGCGGTCACCCGGACCTCCCGCATCTCGCTGGTGAAGCCGATGGCGCTGTGGTCCAGCACCAGCGGCACGGTGTACTCCGCCTCGTCCTCCGCCTCGCCGTCCTCGCCGTCCGGCCCGGTGACGTCGGGCCCGGTGGCGTCGGCGTCGGGCCGGTCCGCCGGCTGCTCGGTCCGCGCCTCGGCGTCCGGGTCCTGGCCGGTGATGGTGGCCGCGGCGGCCGTGGTGAACAGAGAGAGGATCATAGAGGCCGCCAAAAGGCCGCCGACGATCCGCTTGCCCAGGTTTTTCCATAAACTCAGGTCTACGTCCATGATCCCCCCTCCTTTCTTTTATATAGTGGGTGGAGACAGATATAGGTGTCTAAAATGGACGAAATACAAGATATTGTGGTTTATGCCATGCGAAAGGGCATAGGAATCCCATGAATTCCCATTTTTACAAGCACATTATGCCACAACCCATTGGAAAATGCAAGCCTTTTTTTGTGGAACTTCACAGTTTCTCCCTCCGGGCGGGGCCTATCCCCGAAAAACGGGCAAAAAAATCTGCCAAGGAGGGCCCGGAGCCACTCTTTGGCAGATTTTGTCAACGATTTTCTCAGCCGTCCAGGGCGGACCGGGCCGCGTCGTAGTCGGCGCAGACCAGCACCAGCACCGTGCCGCCCCGCCGCTCCACCACCGCCTTGTCCAGCTTGGGCAGTTCGGCGGGCCGGTAGTCCCGGTTTTCCTCCACCTTGTCCTGGATGTGGGCCCTGGCCGCCTCCTCGAAGGCCGCCGCCGCGTCCTCGCTCTCAAAGGCGGCCACGGTGACCTCCTCCGCCGTGCCGCCGGGAGAGTAGTAGCACACCGCCTCCGCCGGGTCCTGGTCCTCCCAGCCGTACTCCCCCAGCATCACATCCTGGTCCAGCCGCTCCAGGGTCTCGGTGAACACGCCCGGAGTCTCCAACAGAGCCTGGGCCGCGGTCTCCGGGTCAAAGGGCTCCCCGGCCCCGCCGCCGCAGGCGCACAGGGCCCCGCACAAAAGCCCGCAGGCCAGCGCCGTTTTCCACTGTCTCATGCGATCTCCTCCTCCGGGGCCAGCTGTTCCGCCGGGCCCTCCTCCGGCCCCGCCTCCGGCGGGACCACCGTGTGCCGTTTCAGATACTCCAACCACTGCTGGTAGGGCTCCTTCTGAAAATGGACCCCGTCGGCCACCGCGTCGTAGGGCGGCTGGCCGGTGGCCGGGTCCACGATGGCCTGGGCCGGGTCGGTCAAAAACACCCGCTTGTCCTGGGCCAACTGCCGCAAAAGGCCGTTGTAGACGGCGATCTGAGCGTTGTTCACATAGTCCGCCGTCCCCTTCTCCGCGCACTTTTGCTCGTTCACGGGGATCAACAGCTGGACATACACCACCGCCTCCGGCTGGATGGCGCGGATGGTGTCGAGAAAGGCGGCGTAGTGGTCATAATAGCCCTGGTCGTCGCCCATCCCCAGCTCGTTGAGCCCCAGACAGACATACACCTTGCCATACTGCTTGCGCGCCAGGGCCTCGGCCACGGTCATCTTCTGACCCTCCACCTTCACCTGGTCCTTCTCCACCTTGAATACGCTCAGCCCCGTTTTCACCAGGTAGTCCCCTTGGGTGAGGCCGCTGAATATGCGGAACCCGTCGGTGCGGGAGTCGCCGATGAACACCGCGTCGGCAAAGTACGCCTCCTCCACCGGCTCGCTCTCCGGCACGGCCTGGGCCCAGTCATACTCCGGCCCTACCACCGCCCCCACCGCGGGGGTGGGCGCCGGGGTCGCCTCCGGGACCCTGGGCGCAGCCTTATCCTCTGAGCTGTCCGGCGCCGCCGAACCCTCCGGGGCCGCCGAACCCTCCGGGGCCGCCGTCGGCCCCGGTTCTTCCGTCACCCGGACCGCGGGGCTGGGGACCTCCGGCTCCGCCCGCTCGCCCGGCCCGGCCAGGGCCCAGACCAGTCCCGCCACCCCCAGCGCCAGAGCCAGCACGGCGCAGAGCAGCATCCAATTTTCCTTCTTCATCTCGCTCATGTCTCTCCCAACAGGATCTTTGCCGCTTCGCCCAGGGTGGTGACTGTATAGGTGGGCAGCGGGCTGAGATCGCCCTTTCTCGAATACCAAATGGAATCGATCCCGGCGTCGATCGCTCCCTGTATATCGCTGAGCAGGTCGTCCCCCACCATGACGGCGGTCTCCCGCGCGCCGCCCAGGGCGGCCAGGGCCCGGTCAAAGAAGGCCCGGTGGGGCTTGCCCACCCCCATCTCCTGGGAGATGAACACCCCGTCCAGATAGGGGAGGATGGGGCTGGCCGCCAGGCGTCTGCGCTGGACCTCCCTCAGCCCGTTGGTGGCAAGGCCCACGCGGCAGTGGGGCTTCAGGGCCGCCAGCAGTTCCAGCGCGCCGGGCAGCAGCTCGCCGCAGTCCCCCAGGGCGTCCAGATACTCCTGATTCCAGGCCCACTCGTCCCCAGACCAGCCCAGTTCCCCACCGAAGCGGCGGAACCGCTCGCCCTTGAGCCAGTCCTGGTCGATCTCTCCGCGGTGATAGGCGTCCCACAGAGCCCGGTTGATGGCCGCGTACCGCCCCAGGGTCTCGCCGCTGAAGGGCAGGCCCCGCCGCTCCATGGTCCGCCGCAGGGCCCCGGCCTCGGCGGCGTCAAAGTCCAGCAGGGTATTGTCCGCGTCGATGAGCACCGTCTGATACCGCGCCTTCACCGCCTCTTGCCCACCTCTTCTCTCAAAAAGCCCCTCCTACTGTACGCCCAGCGGCCAAAAAAGTCAAGGCCCGCCGGCTCACGCGAAGTAGAGGGCGCCGCCCTCAAAGATAGGCTGGTCCAGCTCTCCGGCGATGTTCCGGCCCACCCAGGGCCCCCGCCGCTCGCTGTGGCCCATCTTGCCAAAGACCCGGCCGTCGGCGGAGAAGATCCCCTCGATGGCCGCCACAGAGCCGTTGGGGTTGGCGGCGATGTCCATGGTGGGCGTCCCGTCCGCCGTGGCGTACTGGGTGGCGATCTGCCCGTTGGCCGCCAGGGTCCGGAGGGTCTCCGGCGTGCAGACGAACCGCCCCTCCCCGTGGGAGATGGCCACGGTGTGCAGCTGCCCCACCTGGCACTTGGCCATCCAGGGCGAATTGACGCTGGCCACGCGGGTGGTGACGTACCGGCTCTGGTGTCGGCCGATGAGGTTATAGGTCAACGTGGGACAGCCCGCGTCCGTGTCCCGGATCTCCCCATAGGGCACCAGCCCCAGCTTCACCAATGCCTGGAAGCCGTTGCAGATGCCCAGCATCAGCCCGTCCCGGACCTTCAACAGCGTATGGACCGCGTCGGCGACGGCGGCGTTTCGGAACAGGGAGCAGATGAACTTGGCCGAGCCGTCGGGCTCGTCGCCGCCGGAAAACCCGCCGGGCAGCACCACCATCTGCGCCGAGCCGATCAGCCGGGCGAGCTCCGCCACAGACTGGCTCAGCACCGAGGCCGAGCCGTTGCGGATGACCAGGATCTCCGGCTCGATGCCGGCGCGCAGACAGGCCCTGGCGGTGTCCAGCTCACAGTTGGTGCCGGGGAACACCGGAATGACCGCCTTGGGGCGGGCCACCTTGTGCTTGCACACCAGCGGGGAGCGCCTGTCCCAGCAGAATGGCTCCACGGTCCCGGACGCCCCTGCCCGGTTGGGGTAGACGTCCTCCAAGACCCCCTCGTTCAGCGCCAGGAGCTGGTCGATGGGCGCCTGGTCGTCCTGGCGGATGCGGACCACCGGCTCCGCCGTGGTCTGGCCCACCCTCCGGCCCCAGGCCGTCTCCTCCTCCCCGTCCAGCTCCACCAGGATGGCGCCGGGCATGGGGGTGTACCAGTCGTCCTCGTCTCCCTGGGCCTGGAAGCCCACGGCGTTGCCAAAGGCCATCTTCATCACGCCCTCGGCCATGCCGTTCTCCACCGCCCAGGCCGAGAGTGCCTTCCCCGTCTGGCAGAGCCCGTGTACCTCGTCCCAGGCCGCTTTCTGCCCCTGGGCGGTGCCGTCCCCGCGAAAGAGGTACACCGGGTGCCCCGGCGCCTTGAACTCGTTGGAGATGACCTGCCCGGCCCGGATGGGGGCGATGGCGAAGGACAACAGCGTGGGGGGCACGTCCAGGTCCAGGAAGGACCCGCTCATGGAGTCCTTGCCGCCGATGGCGGCCACGCCCAGGTCCAGCTGGGCCTCCAGCGCGCCCAGCAGAGCGGCGAAAGGCTTGCCCCAGCGCTCCGGCTCACAGCGCAGTTTCTCAAAAAACTCCTGCAGGGTCAGATACGTCTCCCGGTAGTTCCCGCCGGCGGCCACCAGCTTGGCCACCGAGCCCACCACCGCTTGATAGGCCCCGCGGTAGGGGTCGGCGCTCATGGCGTCGGCGTCAAAGGCCCAGCTCATCACGCTGGCCTGGTCGGTCTCCTGCCCCGGCTCCACCGGGAACAGGGCCGCCATGACCTGGCTGGGCGTGCGCTGGTACTTCCCGCCAAAGGGGGCCAGCACGCTGCCCGCGCCGATGGTGGAGTCGAACCGCTCCGCCAGGCCCCGGCGGGACGCGCACCGCAGGCTGCCCGCCATCTCCCGCAGGTCCCGGAACAGAGGTCCGCCCGTGGCCTGGGCGGGCTCCACCCGCACCTTGGCGGACTTGGCCGCGCCGTTGGTGTTCAAAAATTCCCGGCTCAGATCGGCCACCGTCCTGCCCCGCCAGGTCATCACCATCCGGGGCTCCTGGGTGACCACCGCCACCGGATACGCCTCCAGATTCTCCCGCTCCGCCGCCGCGATGAGGGCGGCGGCATCCGGCTGGGCCACCACCACGGCCATCCGCTCCTGGCTCTCGGAGATGGCCAGCTCCGTGCCGTCCAGACCGTCGTATTTTTTCCGCACCGCGTCCAGGTCGATGCGTAGCCCGTCGGCCAGCTCTCCGATGGCCACGCTGACCCCTCCCGCGCCAAAGTCGTTGCAGCGCTTGATGAGCCGCGTGACCGCCGGGTCCCGGAACAGCCTCTGGATCTTCCGCTCCTCCGGGGCGTTGCCCTTCTGGACCTCGCTGGCCATGGTGTCCAGGCTCTTGAGGTCGTGGCTCTTGGAAGAGCCCGTGGCCCCGCCGATGCCGTCGCGCCCGGTCCGCCCGCCCAGCAGGATGACCACATCGCCCGGCGCGGGCCGCTCCCGGCGGACGTTGCCCGCCGGCGCCGCCCCCACCACCACGCCGCACTCCAGGTGCTTGGCCACATAGCCCTCGTGGTACACCTCGTCCACCAACCCGGTGGCCAGGCCGATCTGGTTGCCGTAGCTGGAGTAGCCCGCCGCGGCGGTCTGGCACAGCTTCCGCTGGGGCAGCTTGCCCGGCAGGGTCTTGTCCAGCGGGGTCCTGGGGTCGCCGCAGCCGGTGATCCGCATGGCCTGGTGGACGTAGGCCCGGCCGGACAGGGGGTCCCGGATGCACCCGCCGATGCAGGTAGCCGCGCCGCCAAAGGGTTCGATCTCCGTGGGGTGGTTGTGGGTCTCGTTTTTGAACATCAACAGCCAGGGCTGGCTCTGGCCGTCCACGGTGGCGTCCACCTGGATGGAGCAGGCGTTGATCTCCTCGCTCTGGTCCAGATTCCGCAGTCCGCCCCGCTTCTTCAGCGCCTTGGCGGCGATGGTGGCCATGTCCATCAACGTCTGGGGCCGGGTCCCGGCCCTCTGGCCGTACACCTCTTCCCGCGCCGCCAGATATTGGGCGTAGGCCCGCTCCACGTTGGGGTCGTCGATGACAATATCCTCCAGATGGGTGGAGAAGGTGGTGTGGCGGCAGTGGTCGGACCAGTAGGTGTCCACCACCCGGATCTCGGTGACGGTGGGGTCCCGCCGCTCCTGGTCCCGGAAGTAGCTCTGGAGGAATTTCAGGTCCTCCAGGTCCATGGCAAGGCCCATCCGCTCCAACAGCCCCGCCAACTCCCCCTCGTCCATGTCCGCAAAGCCCTCCACCGTCTCCACATCCGCCGCCTCAGGGTAGGTCTGGGCCAGGGTCCGGGGCTTGTCCTCCCCCGCCTCGCGGCACTCCACGGGGTTGATCACATACCGCTTCGCCCGGTCCAACTCCTGGTCGGAGATGTCGCCAAACAGCCAGTAGACGTCGGCGCAGCGCACCCGGGGCCGCTCCCCGCCCAACAGCATTTGCAAGCACTGGGCGGCGGAGTCGGCCCGCTGGTCGAACTGCCCCGGCAGGGCCTCTACCCCAAAGCTCCGGACGGGCCCGGCCTCCAGGGTCTCCTCAAACAGCTCGTCCACCTGGGGCTCGGAAAAGACGATGCTCCTGGCCCTCTCATACCCGGCCCGGTCGATGCCCTCCACATCGTAGCGGCGGAACACCCGTACCTCCCGCAGTCCCTTGAGGCCCAGCACGTCCCGCAACTCGCGGGCCAGCGCGGGCCCGGCCACGTCAAACTCCCTCTTCTTCCCCACAAAACAGCGAAATACCATGATCTTTTTCTCCTCTCAGGAAATCTTCCAGTTCTCAAACCCGGCGAACAGATCGCCCTGGGTAGGGGTGGCGTTCTGGACCTGGCCCCACCGGGTCAGCAGTCCCGCGCTCTGAAAACAGATCACCGCCAGCGGCACGTCCTGGACCCACTGGGCGTAAAACCCGCTCCAGTCGCCGCTCCTCCGGGCCTCCTGCAACGCCTGGGCCAAGGCCGGGGAGGAAAACCCGCCGTAGCACACGCCGCTCCCGGCGGTCACATAGGGCCCTGGGTCCAGGTCCCCGGTCATCCGGCTCTGGGCCAGGTAGAGGTCAAAGTTTCCCTGGCGCAGCGCCGCTGTATACTCCTCCCAGGGCAGGGCCCGGACATCCACCCCCACCCCCAGCGCCCCCAGCTCCTCCGCCACGGCCTGGGCCATGTCCGCCATGGCGGGGCTGTCGGCGCTGACCACCAGCGTCAGGGCCAGCGGGGTCCGGCCGCTGTATCGAAGGCCGTCCTGCCCCAGCGCGTAGCCCTGCTCCTCCATGGCCTGGCCCGCGGCTACGACGTCGTAGCCCAGCTCCGCCGCGGCCGTCCGGTCATACCGGGGCGAGACGGTGGGCACCGGCAGACTGGCGCCCGCGCCGTGACCGGCGAGGGCCCGCCGGGTCAGACTGTCCCGGTCCAGCGCCTGGGCCACGGCCCGGCGGAACGCCCCGCTCCCGCAGGGGCCCCTGTCGCACCGAAAGCCCAGATAGACCATGGTGGAGGTGGGGTACTCCCAGCTCTGGCAGCTGCCCGAATCCCCCAGGGTGCCCGTCTGGGTGGGGTCGGCGGTGGCCACGCTCACCGTCCCGGCGGTGAAGTCCGCCGCCAGCGTGTCCGCGTCCCCCGCTTCCCGCAGAGGGATCTCCGCCAGGGGCAGGTCCTTGCCCTGCCACCAGTGGGGGTCGGCGGCCAGCCGCCCCTCCTGCCGCGTGTAGGGCCCCGTGCCCAGCACCCCGTCCTCCGTCACACGGGCGATGGGAAAGTCCAGCAGCGCCAAAAAGCCGCTGTTGGGCCCGGAGAGTTCAAAGACGACCTTGTCCGCTCCCTGGGCGCTGACCCGCGCCACACCCGCCAACCGCCGGGCGTAGGCGCTCCCCTCGCTCCGGGCGGCCTCCACCGCCTGGACCACCGCCTCGGCGGTCAGGGCCTGGCCGTCGGAAAACCGGGCGCCGCTCTGGAGCGTCACCGTCCAGACCAGCCCGTCCCCGGACACCTCCGCGCCCTTGGCCAACAGCGGCTGGGGCGTGAAGGTGTTGTCCAGGGCGTATAAGCTCTCGCAGATCAGCCCCAACAGCGCCAGATTGCCGCTCTTGCCGCCCCCATAGGGGTCCCAGTCCCCCATGGGGTCCACCGGCAGGGCAAAGACCTGCGCCACAGCCGGCGCCGCGCTGGGAGAGGGGCTGGGCGGGGGCGCGGGCTCCGCCGGCGGCTGCTGATACCGGCAGCCGCCCAGAACCAGACAGATACAGCCCGCCAGGGCCAAAGCGCGTCGTTTCATCGCCCCTCCTCCAACATGATCATGGCGGCCTGACTGCCCCGCAGTCCGCGGGTGTAGCGGTGGGACCAGTACCGCTCATGCCCGCAGCAGGTACACGCGTCGCTCACGTCGATGTGCCCCGCTTCCAGCCCCGCCTCCAGCAAGACCGCCCGGTTGAGCTCTTTCAAGTCCACCCTCCACTTTTCCCCGTCCGGGCGGATGCAGGGCCCCGCCAGGGCGCCCAGGGCGCGCTCCATGGCCTGGGGCACGTCGCCGTCCGTCTCGAAACAGCACGGCCCGATGGCGGGGCCGATGGCGGCCCGGATGTCCGCGGGCCTGGAGCCGTAGCCCTCCAGGGCCCGCACCGCGTGGGCGGCGATGGCCCCGGCGGTGCCCCGCCATCCGGCGTGGCAGGCGGCGGCCACCTGCCGGACCGGGTCGAAAAGCAGGATGGGGACGCAGTCGGCGGAAAAGACCACCAGCGTCACGCCGGGCACGTCGGTCACCAGCCCGTCGGCCTCAAAGGGCGTCTCGGCCAGCAGGTCCGGCTTCACATCCGCCTCGGTCACAGGCCGGACCGCCGTGCCGTGGACCTGGTTGGCCATCACCAGGCCCCTGCCGCCCACGCCCGCGGCGGCGCAGAACCGGCGGTAATTCTCCCGCAGGCACTCCGCCCGGTCGCCCCGGTGACAGCCCAGATTCAGCGACGCCAAATGCCCCTGGGACACGCCGCCCAGCCGGGTGGAGAACCCGTGGGCCGTCCCCAGCAGCGGCGACGCCTCGTATTCCAACTCCTGAACACGCCGGGTGATCAACTCGTCAACCCCTCCAAAGCGAAATCAGCAAAACAGCCCTCAGCCCTGGTCGGAGTGGTACTCCGGGCAGGTACACTTTTTCCACTTGAGGCCGCTGCCGCAGGGACAGGGGTCGTTGCGGCCGATCTTCGCCCCCGCCTTCTTGGGCTGGGCCTTGACGGTACCGTCGGAGGCGCCGGACTCCCCCGTGACCTTGGCCACCCGCTCCCGCTTGACCTCCTCGTCCTTCTTCAGCCGCACCAGGAACATCCGGCGCACCGTCTCCTCCTGGATGGCGGCCACCATGGCCTCGAACATCTCGTAGCCCTCGCGCTTATACTCCACCTTGGGGTCGGCCTGGCCGTAGGCCCGCAGGCCGATGCCCTGGCGCAGTTCGGTCATGGCGTCGATGTGGTCCATCCAGTATTCGTCCACCACCCGCAGCATCACCACCCGCTCGATCTCCCGGGTCATCTGCGGGCCAAACTCCTCTTCCCGCTGGGCGTAGCGCCTCCGGGCCTTTTCCAACAGCCAGGCCGCCAGATCCTGGGCGTTAAAGCCCGCCAGCGCGGCGGCGTCGGGGCTGTCGCCAGGGTCCAGAAAGAGGCCCCGGAAGGGCGCGGTGACGGCGGCGTAGTCCTCCTGGGTGTACCCCTCGTGGTCCAGGGGATGGCCCGTCACCTGGCGGGTGATCACGTTCTCCAACATGGCCTGGATGCTGTCCGCCAGGTCCTTGCCGTCCAGCACTTCCCGCCGCTGTTTGTAAATGACTTCCCGCTGGGTGTTCATCACATCGTCGTACTCCAGCACCGTCTTGCGGCTCTGGAAGTTCTTGCTCTCCACCCGCTTCTGGGCGTTTTCGATGGCCCCGGAGAGCATCTTCTGCTCGATGGGCGTGTCCTCGTCGATGCCCAGGGTCTCCATCAGACCCACGATCCGGTCCGTGCCAAAGAGCCGCAAAATGTCGTCCTCCAGGGACAGGTAGAACCGGCTCTCGCCGGGGTCGCCCTGTCGTCCGGAGCGGCCCCGCAGCTGGTTGTCGATGCGGCGGGACTCGTGCCGCTCGGTGCCCACGATGAAGAGCCCGCCCGCCTGCCGGACCTTCTCGGCCTCGCCGGCGATCTCCGCCTTGCGGGTCTCCAGACAGTCCTGATAGAGCCGCCGGGCGGCCAGGATCTCCTGGTCGTCGGTGTCGGCGTAGCCGGTGGCCTCGGCGATGAGCTCGTCGGAGAGGCCCTGCTTGCGGAGGTCCGCCTGGGCCAGATAGTCGGCGTTTCCGCCCAGCATGATGTCCGTGCCGCGGCCGGCCATGTTGGTGGCCACAGTGACCGCCCCGTACTGGCCGGCCTGGGCCACGATCTCCGCTTCTTTCTCGTGGTTTTTGGCGTTGAGCACGTTGTGGGCGATCCCCGCCTGGGTCAGCAGTTTGCTCACCCGCTCGGACACCTCGATGGACACCGTGCCCACCAGCACCGGCTGGCCCTTGTCGTGGCACTCCTTCACCTGGGCTACGATGGCCCGGAACTTCCCCGCCTGGGTCTTATACACCACGTCGTGGTGGTCCACGCGGATCATGGGCTTGTTGGTGGGCACCTCCACGATGTCCAGCGCGTAGATCTGCCCGAACTCCTCCTCCTCGGTGAGCGCGGTGCCCGTCATGCCGGAGAGCTTGTCGTAGAGGCGGAAGTAGTTCTGGAAGGTGATGGTGGCCAGGGTCTTGCTCTCCCGCGCCACCGTGACCTTCTCCTTGGCCTCGATGGCCTGGTGGAGCCCCTCGGAGTACCTCCGGCCAAACATGAGTCGCCCGGTGAACTCGTCCACGATGATGACCTCGCCGTCCTTGACCACATAGTCGATGTCCCGCTTCATCACCCCGTGGGCCCGGATGGCCTGGTTGATGTGGTGGGAGAGGGTGGAGTTCTCCGGATCGGCCAGATTCTCCAGCTGGAACTGCTGCTCGGCCTTGGCGATGCCTCTGGCCGTCAGCGTGGCGGTGCGGAGCTTTTCGTCCACGATGTAGTCCGCGTCCTCGTCGGGGTCCTCCTCCGCCTTCTCGTCCACGCTGGCCACCCGCTTGCACCGCAGCCGGGCCACAAAGGCGTCCACCACGGAGTAGAGCTGGGTGGACTTGTCCCCTTGCCCGCTGATGATCAGCGGGGTCCGGGCCTCGTCGATGAGGATGGAGTCCACCTCGTCCACGATGGCGAAGGCGTGGCCCCGCTGGACCAGCTCGGTCTTGTAGATGGCCATGTTGTCCCGCAGGTAGTCAAAGCCGAACTCGTTGTTGGTGCCGTAGGTGATGTCCGCCTCGTAGGCCGCCTTGCGGTCCCTGGGCTCCACCGCGTGGATCACCAGCCCCACCGTCAGCCCCAAAAAGCGGTAGATCTTGCCCATCCACTCGCTCTGGTACTTGGCCAGGTAGTCGTTGACGGTGACGATGTGGACCCCCTCGCCGGTGAGGGCGTTCAGATAGGCCGGCAACGTGGCCACCAGGGTCTTGCCCTCGCCGGTCTTCATCTCGGCGATGCGGCCCTGGTGCAGAATGACGCCGCCCACCAGCTGGACCCGGTAGGGCCGCAGCCCCACCACCCGCCAGGCCGCTTCCCGCGCGGTGGCGAACGCCTCGGGCAGAATGTCGTCGGTGGTCTCCCCCGCCGCGAGCCGGGCCTTCAGCTTTGGGGTCATGGCCTTCAATTCCTCGTCGGAGAGGGCCTTGTACGACTCCTCCAAGGCCTCGATCCGGTCCACCAGCTTGTCAATTTTTTTCAGCTCCCGGTCCGAGTGGGTGCCAAAAAATTTTGTGATCAGTCCCATGGGGCTCACCTGTCTTTCCACAGAGTTGTCCATTGCAGTATTTTTCCATTGTACCACACTCTCACACATTAGAAAAGAGTTTTTTGTAAATTCCGCCCCTCTTTCTCCGTGGACAAACGGCCCCAAACGTGCTATACTGTCCAGAACGACCAGGAGGAAGGGGGCGTCGCCATGCTGCGAGAGGGTCAGCGCCACACCGTCACCGTGGAGGGCTTCTCCTCCCAGGCCCACGGCGTGGCCCGCGTGGACGGCCAGGCCGTCTTTGTCAAGGGCGCCCTGCCCGGCGAGGAATGCGACATTTTCATCGAGCACGTCGGCCACAACGCGGTCTGGGCGCGGGTGGAGCGGCTGTGTGCCCCCTCTCCCCAGCGGACCGGGCCCGACTGCCCGTATTACGCCCAGTGCGGCGGCTGTCAGACCCGGCACATGACCTACCCCGCGGAGCTGGACTTCAAGGCCGGTAAGGTACAAAACGCCCTGCGGCGCATCGGCGGCATCGACCCCGGAGCCGTGGTCATCCACGGCTGCCAGGACCCGGCCCGCTACCGCAACAAGGTCCAGTTCCCCGCCGCCCCCGGACCCAAACTGGGCTACTTCCAGGCCCGCACCCACACCGTCATCGACGTGGCCGACTGCCTCTTGACCCCGGCCTGCGCCGCCCCCATCCGCGCGGCCGTGCTGGAGTGGATGGCCCGGTTCCATGTGAGTGCCTACGACGAGCGCGCCCACGCCGGTCTGGTCCGCCACCTCTACCTGCGCGTCAACGCCCAGGGCGAGGCCCTGGTCTGCCTAATGGCTAATAGCCATTCGCTTCCCCACGAATCCGAGCTGGTCTCCCTGTTGCGGCAAGCCTTTCCTTGGCTAATAGGCATTAGCCTCGGCACAAATACCCGGCGGACCAACGTGGTCTTGGGGGAACAGTACCGCACCCTCTGGGGCCAGGACCACCTGATGGACACCCTGTGCGGGCTCCGGTTCAAGCTCTCCGTACCCTCCTTTTTCCAGGTGAACCGGCCCCAGGCGGAGGCGCTCTACGCCCTGGCCGGGCAATACGCCGCGCTCACCGGCGGCGAGACGCTGCTGGACCTCTACTGCGGCACGGGCACCATCGGCCTGACCCTGGCGGACAGGGCCAAGGCGGTCATCGGCGTGGAGGCGGAGGCGGCGGCGGTGGCCGACGCGGTGGAAAACGCCCGGCGCAACGGCGTGGAAAACGCCCGCTTTCTCTGCGCCGACGCGGGCCAGGCCGCCGTCCAGCTGGCGGCGGAGGGGGTCCGGCCGGACGTGGTGGTGGTGGACCCGCCCCGCAAGGGCCTCTCGCCCCAGGCGCTCCAGGCCCTGCTGGACCTGGCTCCCCAGCGGGTGGTCTACGTCTCCTGCGACTGTGCTACCCTGGCCCGGGACCTGAAAGCCCTCCGGGGGCGCTACGTCCTCTCGGCGGTGGAGGCGGTGGATATGTTCCCCCGCACCTACCATGTGGAGACGGTCTGTCTCCTCGCCCTGCGGCCCTGACCGCCCTACGGCGGCCTGTCCGGGCCGGAGTTCGAGAAATGGGCCGGGCGGCCCTTTCCCGCTTGCGCTCTCCGCCCGCTTGCGCTATAATGTTCCCAGAGCGGTCGGCCTCCGGCCGCGGGAACAGAAATACAGAATAGAATACGGTTCAAGAAAGGAAGCAAGCGTCAATGCAATACGAGATCATCGGCGAGCCCATGCCCGTGGTCCTCTGTCAACTGGCGGCGGAGGAGTCCATGGTCACTGAGAAAGGCTCCATGGTGTGGATGACCCCCAACTTGGAGATGGTCACCTCCGCCGGCGGCGTGGGCAAGGCATTTGGCCGGATGTTCTCCGGCGAGTCCATCTTCCAGAATATCTACACCGCCAAGGGCGCCCCCGGCTCCATCGCCTTCGGCGCCAGCTTCCCCGGCTCCATCCGGGCCGTCCCCATCTCCCCCGACAAGCCCATCGTGGCCCAGAAGTCCGCCTTCCTGGCCGCCGAGCAAGGGGTGGAGCTGTCCGTTTTCTTCCATAAGAAGTTGGGGGCCGGTTTCTTCGGCGGCGAGGGCTTCATCATGCAAAAGCTCTCCGGCCAGGGCACCGCTTTCCTGGAGATCGACGGCTCCGCCGTGGAGTACGACCTGAAAGACGGGGAGCAGCTGATCGTGGACACCGGCAATCTGGCCATGATGGACGCCACCTGCACCATCGACATCCAGAGCGTCAAGGGCGTGAAGAACAAGCTCCTGGGCGGCGAGGGGTTCTTCAACACCGTGGTCACCGGCCCGGGCCATGTGGTCCTCCAGACCATGCCCCTCAGCGGCCTGGCCGGTTCCATCGCCTCCGTCCTCCCCTCCCGCAACTGATCCCCCAAGCGGTCCGATCCCAGTCTCCCGGCCAGGGCAGCGCCCTGGCCTCTCGGCAGTAGAGACAGTCTGTCCGATGGCAAGGGCGGAGGGAAGGTAGCCGGGAAAATAGGTCAGGGCTCCTCGCCACTGAACAAAAATCAGCGGCGAGGAGCCCTGTTTTGGTTTCGATCTCGATTTTGGGGGCGGGCCTGGAGCCCGCGGCGGAGCGCCGGTCAGCCGATGGTGATGGCGTGGCTCTCCTCCGCCTTGGGCAAGGCGTCCTTCTTGGGCACGGTCAGCTTGAGCACGCCGTCAGCGAAGCTGGCCTGGATGTCCTCGGGGGTCACGTCCTCCCCCACATAGAAACTGCGCTGGAAAGAACCGCTGTACCGCTCCCGGCGGATATAACGGCCCTGGGCGTCCTTCTCGCCGTCCTCATAGCCGGTGGTGGCGCTGATGGTGAGGCAGCCGTCCTTCAGCTCGGCCTTCACGTCCTCGCGCTTCACCCCAGGCAGGTCGATGGCCAGCTCGTAGCCGCTCTCCAGCTCCTTCACGTCGCAGCGCATCAGCCCCGTCTGGCGGCGCTCGCCGGGGAAGGGCGCGCCAAAGAAATCGTCAAACAGATCCCGTCCAAACACTTGAGACAACATTTCGAATCGCTCCTTCAAAGTTCAGATTTTGGAGCCATCGGGAAGCTCGCCAGGCCGGCTCCGGCGGGCTCCTTTTCGGTTCTGTCTCTAGTATATCCAAAAAATTAGCACTGTCAACACGAGAGTGCTAAAATTCGCAAAAAGTTCACAAAAGCCAAAAAACGCCTTGACAAGTCCCCTGGCCGCTGATATACTATCAGGGCCGCTCGGAATAGGGCCACAAGCGGAGCCTCCGGCTCCCCCCTACAAAGGCGAGCCCGTCATAAAGGAGTGAAACAAGAGTATGCACGCGATCATTGTCACCGGCGGCAAGCAGTACAAGGTCACCGAGGGCGACGTTCTCTACGTGGAGAAGCTGCCCAACGAGGCGGGCGACACCGTCACCTTCGACCAGGTCCTGGCCGTCCTCGACGGGGACAAGGCCACTTTCGGCCAGCCCACCGTCGCCGGCGCCTCCGTTCAGGCCAACGTGGTCAAGAACGGCAAGGGCAAGAAGGTCATCGTCTTCAAGTACAAGCCCAAGAAGAACGAGAAGACCAAGCAGGGCCACCGCCAGCCCTACACCAAGATCGAGATCACCAAAGTGAACGCCTGATGACCACCGTCACGTTCACCACCAGGGGCGGCCGCGTTGAGGCCGTGGAGCTGAAAGGCCACGCGGCGCTGGCGCCCCAGGGAGAGCCGGACGTGCTCTGCGCCGCCCTCACCTCCGCCATCCGCCTTGTGGAGACCACCGTCAACGACGTGCTGGCCGTGGGCGCGGCGGTGAAGGTGCGGGAGGACCGGGCCCTCATCTCCCTCAAGCTCCCCGGCGACATGGGCGAGGAAAACGAGGCTCTGTGCCAGTCTCTTTTGACCGGCATGATGCTCTACCTCTCCGACCTGGCCGGGGAATACCCCGAAAATCTGACTGTCTTAGACATGGAGGTGTAAGACAATGCTGAACATTGGTTTGCAGTTTTTCGCCCACAAAAAGGGCGTGGGCTCCACCCGCAACGGCCGGGACAGCGAATCCAAGCGCCTGGGCGTGAAGCGGGCCGACGGCCAGTTCGTGCTGGCGGGCAACGTGCTGGTCAAACAGCGCGGCACCCACATCCATCCCGGCGTCAACGTGGGCCGCGGCAGCGACGACACCCTCTTCGCCCTCAAGTCCGGCCGGGTGAAGTTCCACCGGCTGGGCAAGGACCGCAAGCAGGTCTCGATCGTCGAAGAAGAGGCCTGAGTGAGAACACCTGAGCAAAAGGGAGTTGTTGCAGGGTTGCAGCAACTCCCTTTTTGTTGGGTATCCTAACGTCTGGGAAAAAGGAGGCGGTCCCATGCCCAACGCGTGGCTGGACCAGGCGAAAATTTTTGTCAAGGCCGGAGACGGCGGCAACGGCGCGGTGGCCTTTCACCGGGAAAAGTACGTCCCCGCCGGCGGGCCCGACGGCGGCGACGGCGGACGGGGCGGGGACGTAGTCGTCACCGTGGACGACCACATGACCACCCTGATGGACTTTCGCTACAAGCGCAAATATGTGGCGGGCAACGGCATGGACGGCACGGGCAAGCGCTGTTCCGGCAAGGACGGGGAGAGCCTGACCATCAAGGTCCCCAGGGGCACCGTCATCCGCCACGCCGAGAGCGGCGAGATCATCCGGGACATGGCCGACGCCCAGCCCTTTGTCCTCTGCCGGGGCGGGAACGGCGGCTGGGGCAACAAGCACTTCGCCACCCCCACGCGCCAGGCGCCCCGCTTCGCCAAGGCGGGGCTGCCGGGGCAGTCCATGGAGGTCATTCTGGAGCTGAAACTGCTGGCCGACGTGGGGCTGGTGGGCTTTCCCAACGTGGGCAAGTCCACCCTCTTGAGCGTTGTGACCCGCGCCCAGCCCAAGATCGCCAACTACCACTTCACCACCCTCTCGCCCAATCTGGGCGTAGTCAGTCTGGGAGAGGGGAGCTCTTTCGTGCTGGCCGACATCCCCGGCATCATCGAAGGGGCCGCCCAGGGCGCCGGTCTGGGCCACGATTTTCTGCGGCACATCGACCGCTGCCGCCTGTTGCTCCACGTGGTGGACGTCTCCGGCAGCGAGGGGCGGGACCCGGTGGCGGACTTTGAGGCCATCACCGCCGAGCTGCGGGAGTGGTCGGAGGATCTGGCGGCCCGGCCCACGGTGGTGGTGGGCAACAAGGCGGACCTGGCCCCGGACTCCGCCGGTTCCGACGCTTTGCGGGCCCACGCCGAAAGTCTCGGTCTGCCCTACTTTGAGATCTCCGCCGCCGCCCACCAGGGCACCCAAGCCCTGATGGAGTACGCCGCGGCCCGGCTGTCCCAGATGCCGCCGCCCCAGCCTTTCCCGGCCACCTATGTGCCCAAGCCCCCGGCGGTGGACACCGACCAACCCCTGGACATCTCCCGCAGTGACGACGGCACCTGGATCGTGGAGGGGGAGTGGCTCCGGCGGCTGATGATGAACGTGAACTTCGGGGACTTCGAGTCCCGCAGTTGGTTCGACCGCATCCTCCGCCAGTCCGGTCTCTTTGACCGGCTGGAGGCCATGGGCATCCAGGACGGGGACACCGTCTCCCTCTACAATCTGGAGTTTGATTACCAGAAGTAATTTTCGCAAAAGAAAAAACCGCGGGTCATTTGACTTGCGGTTTTTTCATCTCGTCAAAAAGTCTCGCAGAGTTTCGCGCCGCCAGGCGCGAAAGGGGCATAGAAAATTTTTTCCGGCGGCGTGTACGTCGGAAAAAATACATCTCGGCCCGCAAACGTGCGACCCGGCCGTCCTTGTGGCCGGGGCGTGCGCTGCAGCGGGCCGCAAAAAAACATTGTCAAAGAAGCGGCAAGGCCGCTTCTTTGACAGTCTCGGACGGCGGTACACCAGGCGCCGGGGTGGGCGTAGCGCACCTTGGCCCACAGCCGCCGGGGCCGGGCCAGGTCGGCAAGGCCCATGAAGTTGAGCCCGTCGCAGTCCAACGTCTGGGCGTACGTCTCATCGTCCTCCCCCAGCACCACCTCGTTGGTCTCCGGGCGGATCCGGGTGACGTAGACGCGGCGGCCCAGGGCGATGCCCAGGCCCCGGCCCTGGCCCACGGTGTAGTGGACGATCCCCTTGTGCCGCCCCAGGGTCTCCCCGCGGGCGTTGACAAAGTTCCCTGGGCCGGGGAGCTTCTCCGGGACCTCCCGCGCCAGGAAGCCGGCGTAGTCCCCATCGGGGACGAAGCAGAGGTCCTGGCTGTCCGGCTTGCGGGCCACGGGCAGACTCGCCTGGGCAGCCAGGGCCCGGACCTGCTCCTTGGTGTACCCGCCCAGGGGCAGCAGGGTGCGGCTGAGCTGTTCCTGGGTCAAGGGGTAGAGGACGTAGCTCTGGTCTTTGGCCCTGGCGGTGGCGGTCCGGACGGCCCAGCGGCCATTGGCCAGCCGCCCCACCTGGGCGTAGTGCCCGGTGGCGATATAGTCCGCCCCCAGCTCCACGCTCCGCCGGAGCAGGGCCCCCCACTTGAGGTGGCGGTTGCAGGCGATGCAGGGGTTGGGGGTGCGGCCCCGGAGGTATTCGGCGGCAAAGTCGTCCACCACCTTTTCCCGGAACGCCGCCCGGAAGTTCAGCACATAGTGGGGGATGCCAAGGATCTGAGCCACCCGCCGGGCGTCCTCCACGGCGGACAGGCCGCAGCAGCCACCCTGCCGGGCCAGCTCTTCCCGGCTCTCCTCGCGCCAGAGGTCCATGGTAACGCCCATGACCTCATAGCCCGCCTCTTTCAAAAGGAGGGCGGCCACCGAGGAGTCCACGCCCCCGGACATTCCCACAACCACCGTCTGCCCCACGGTCTCAGCCTTCCTCGTCTTCCTCTCCCTCGCCGATGTCCGCCTTGGGCGGCTTGAGGCCGGGGATCTGGACGCCGTGCTTCTGGGCGTAGTCCCACAAAGCGGCGTGGACGGCCTCCTCGGCCAGCAGGGAGCAGTGGACCTTCACCGGGGGCAGACCGTCCAGGGCCTCCATCACCGCCTGGTTGGTGAGCGCCATGGCCTCCTGGATGGTCTTGCCCTTGACCAGCTCGGTGGCCATACTGCTGGTGGCCACAGCCGCGCCACAGCCAAAGGTCTTGAATTTGCAGTCCCGGATGACGCCCTGGTCGTCGATGTCCAGGTAGATTCGCATAATGTCGCCGCACTTGGCGTTGCCCACGGTGCCCACGCCGCTGGCGTCGGGCAGTTCGCCCATGTTCCTGGGGTTCGTGAAGTGGTCCATCACCTTTTCGCTGTACATTTCCTTCAACTCCTCTCCTGTTTCCGGCAAAAGTCCTCGTAGAGCGGGGACATCTGCCGCAGTCGCTGTACGATCTCCTTCAGCCGGTCCACCACGTAGTCCAGCTCCTCCCGCGTGTTCTCCGCGCTGAGGGTCAGCCGCAGAGAGCCGTGGGCGATCTCGTGGGGCAGACCGATGGCCAGCAGAACGTGGGAGGGGTCCAGGGAGCCGGAGGTGCAGGCCGAGCCGCTGGAGGCGCAGATCCCCGCCTGGTCCAGCATGATGAGCATGGACTCCCCCTCGATGAACCGGAAGCTGAAGTTCACGTTGCCCGGAAGCCGCTGGGTCCTGTGGCCGTTGAGACGGCAGTGGGGGATCTCCCGCTCCACCCGCTCGATGAGGTAGTCCCGGAGCCCGGTCTCTGTCTCCGCCCGCCAGGCCATGGACGCCTGGGCCAGCTGAGCCGCCGCCCCCAGGCCCACGATGCCGGGCACGTTCTCCGTCCCCGCCCGCCGGGCCCGCTCCTGGGCCCCGCCGTGGAGGAAGGAGGGGAGCTTCACCCCATCCCGGGCATAGAGGAAGCCCACGCCCTTTGGCCCCCGGAACTTGTGGCCGCTGGCGCTGAGCAGGTCCACCCCCAGGGCTTGCACGTCGATGGGGAGGTGGCCGTAAGCCTGGACAGCGTCGGTGTGGAACAGCACCCCCGCTTCCCGCGCGATCTGGCCGATCTGGGCGATGGGCTGGAGGGTGCCGATCTCGTTGTTGGCGAACATCACCGAGATGAGGATGGTGTCCGGCCGGAGGGCGGCCCGCAGTTCGTCCAGCCGGATCACGCCCTGGTCGTCCACCCCCACATAGGTGACGGAAAAGCCCTGCTTTTCAAGATACTGACAGGTGTGGAGCACGGCGTGGTGCTCCACGGCGGAGGTGATGATGTGCCGCCCCTTGTGGGCGTAAGCCTGGGCGGTGGCGATGAGGGCCCAGTTGTCCGCCTCGGTGCCGCCGGCGGTGAAGTAGATCTCCCGCGCCTGGGCGTTCAGCGTCCCGGCCACGGCTTCCCGCGCCAGCGTCACCCCCTCCTTGGCCTGGGCCCCCAGGGAGTAGATGGCGCTGGGGTTGCCGTACCGCGCCGAAAACCAGGGCAACATGGCCTCCACCACCGCCGGGTCGGTGGGGGTGGTGGCGGCGTTGTCCAGATAGATGGGTTTGTCCATAGACGTTCCTCCTCTATATTACCTAGTAAATTACTATGTTTTTAGATACTATATCACGTCTGGCCTGGTCTGTCAATGGCCGGGTCAGATTTCCCGCAAAAAAAGGCGGGGAGGCCAATGGCCTCTCCGCCTTTTTGTCCAAGAAGCGGCTTTGCCGCTTCTTTGTCAATTTTTTGCGGCCCGCTGCAGCGCACGACCCGGCCACCGAGGTAGCCGGGTCGCACGTTTGCGGGCCGAGTTGTCACGCCTCGCCTGTTCGCGACGCCCGGCTTCGCTCCGACTCGGGCTGGTCTGCGGGGCCCTTGGCCCCTCCGCTCGCCCTCGCTTCGCTCCATCCGGGCTGCTCACGACGGCTCGGACGCTTCTCCGTATTTTTTGCCAGGCGCATGTCCTGGCAAAAAATTTATTATGCGTCTTTCGCGCCCTACGGCGCGAAACTCTGCGAGGCTTTTTTGTCAGCCTTCGCGGATGGCGGCCTGGGCGGCGGCCAGGCGGGCGATGGGCACCCGGAAGGGGGAGCAGGACACATAGTCCAGGCCGATGCGGTGGCAGAACTCCACGCTGGAGGGGTCGCCGCCGTGCTCGCCGCAGATGCCCACATGGAGGTCTTTGTTGGCCGGACGGCCCAGGTCCATGGCCATCTTCATCAGCTTGCCCACGCCGGTCTGGTCCAGCTTGGCGAAGGGGTCGGACTCGAAGATCTTGCTGTCGTAATAGGCGCCCAGGAACTTGCCCGCGTCGTCCCGGCTGAAGCCGAAGGTCATCTGGGTCAGGTCGTTGGTGCCGAAGCAGAAGAAGTCCGCCTCCTGGGCGATCACGTCGGCGGTGAGGCAGGCCCTGGGGATCTCGATCATGGTGCCCACCTGGTACTTGAGGTGGATCCCCGCGGCGGCGATCTCCTCCTCGGCGGTCTCCACCACGAACTTTTTCACATATTGAAGCTCCTTCACCTCGCCCACCAGCGGGATCATGATCTCCGGCACCATGGTCCAGTCCGGGTGCTTTTTCTGCACGTTGATGGCGGCGCGGATGACGGCCCTGGTCTGCATCTTGGCGATCTCCGGGTAGGTGACGGCCAGACGGCAGCCCCGGTGCCCCATCATGGGGTTGAACTCGTGGAGGGAGGCGATGATGGCCCGGATGGCCTCCACGCTCTTGCCCTGGGTCTTGGCCAGGGCCTCGATGTCGTGGTCCTCGGTGGGCACGAACTCGTGGAGGGGCGGGTCCAGGAAGCGGATGCACACCGGCGTGCCCTCCAGGGCCTCGTAGAGCGCCTCAAAGTCGCTCTGCTGCATGGGCAGGATCTTCTCCAGGGCCCGCTCCCGCTCGGCCACGGTCTCGGAGCAGATCATCTCCCGGAAGGCGTCGATGCGGCCCTCGCCAAAGAACATATGCTCCGTGCGGCACAGGCCGATGCCCTCGGCCCCCAGCTCGCGGGCCTTTTTGGCGTCACGGGGCGTGTCCGCGTTGGTGCGGACCTTGAGGCGGCGGTACTTGTCCGCCCACCGCATGATGGTGTCGAAGTTGCCGGAGATGGTGGCGTCCACGGTGGCGATGAGCCCTTGGTAGATGTTGCCGGTGGAGCCGTCGATGGAGATGGGGTCCCCCTCGTGGAAGGTGACGCCGGCCAGGGTGAACTGCTTGCCCGGCTCGTCCATGCTGATGTCCCCGCAGCCGGAGACACAGCAGGTGCCCATGCCCCTGGCCACCACAGCGGCGTGGCTGGTCATGCCGCCGCGGACCGTGAGGATGCCCTGGGCGGCCTTCATGCCCTCGATGTCCTCCGGCGAGGTCTCCAGCCGGACCAGGACGACCTTCTCGCCCCGCGCGGCCCAGTCCTTGGCGTCCTCGGCGGTGAATACCACCTTGCCGCAGGCGGCGCCGGGGCTGGCGCCCAGACCGCGGCCCAGAGGCGCGGCGGCTTTCAGCGCGGCGGCGTCAAACTGGGGATGGAGCAGGGTGTCCAGGTTCCTGGGGTCGATCATGGCCACGGCCTCTTTCTCGCCGATCATCCCCTCGCTCACCAGGTCACAGGCGATCTTCAGCGCGGCCTGGGCGGTGCGCTTCCCGCTGCGGCACTGGAGCATATAGAGCTTGCCGTTCTCCACGGTGAACTCCATGTCCTGCATATCCCGGTAGTGGTCCTCCAGGATGTCGCAGACCTTGATGAACTCGCCGTAGGCCTGGGGAAATTTCTCCGCCATCTGGGCGATGGGCATGGGGGTCCGCACGCCGGCCACCACGTCCTCGCCCTGGGCGTTGACCAAAAACTCGCCCATGAGCTTCTTCTCGCCGGTGGCGGGGTCGCGGGTGAAGGCCACGCCGGTGCCGGAGTTGTTGTTCAGGTTGCCAAAGACCATGGGCATGACGTTCACCGCGGTGCCCCAGGAGTAGGGGATGTCGTTGTCCCGGCGGTAGACGTTGGCCCTGGGGTTGTCCCAGGAGCGGAACACGGCCCGGATGGCCTCGTAGAGCTGGACCTTGGGGTCGCTGGGGAAGTCCTGGCCCAGCTGCTTCTTGTACTCGGCCTTGAAGCTCTCCGCCAGCTCCTTGAGGTCGGCGGCGGTGAGCTCCACGTCGAAGGTCACGCCCTTTTTGGCCTTCATCTGGTCGATGAGCTCCTCAAAATACTTCTTGCCCACCTCCATGACCACGTCGGAGAACATCTGGATGAAGCGGCGGTAGGAGTCGTAGACAAAGCGCTCAAAGCCGGGGTCGGGGTTGCCGGCGATCATGGCGGCCACCACCTCGTCGTTCAGGCCCAGGTTGAGGATGGTGTCCATCATGCCGGGCATGGAGGCGCGGGCGCCGGAGCGGACGGAGACCAACAAGGGATTTTTCAGGTCGCCGAACTTCTTGCCGTTGACCTCCTCCATCATGGCCACGTTCGCCATGATCTCGTTCATAATATCGTCGTTGATCTTCTGGCCGTCCTCGTAGTATTGGGTGCAGGCCTCGGTGGTGATGGTGAAACCCTGGGGCACGGGCAGACCGATCCCCGTCATCTCCGCCAGGTTCGCCCCCTTGCCGCCCAGCAGTTCCCGCATGGTGGCGTTTCCCTCGGAGAATTTGTAGACATACTTTCTGGACATATCCGCTTCATTCCTTTCTGTTTTGACGTCCTTCTCGCTCCATATGAATTTAGCTGAAACATTCTACCATCAAACCATAAAAAGTGCAATAGATTTCCTGGAATTCGCGCCGCTTTTTTGTCTAACTTGCCCGGCCAAGGGCCTTGGCGATCTCGCAGATGGCGACGGGGGCCACCGCCAGCGCCGCCACGGTCATCCACTGGAGCGGCGTCATCCACACCGTGGAGAAGATCCCCATCAGCGGCGGGAAGAGCAGGACCGACAGCTGCATGGCAAGGCCAATGAGGAAGGCACGGTCCATGGCCCGGTTGGAAAAGGCGCCCAGGGCGAAGATGGACTGGTCCTCACTGCGGACGTTGAAGGCGTGGAACAGCTGGCAGAGGGTCAGGGTGGCAAAGGCCATGGTGTTGGCCACGGCGCCGGGGTCGGCCTGCCCCACCAGCACATAGCGGCCCAGGCAGTACCCCGCCAGGGTCAGACCGCCCACCATCCCTCCCTGCCACAGCAGACGCAGGGAAAACCGCCGGTCAAAGAGCCCCTCCGCCGCGCTCCGGGGCGGCCGGTCCATGGTCCCCGGCTCCGGGGCCTCCATGCCCAGGGCCAGGGCGGGCAGGGAATCTGTGACCAGGTTGAGCCAGAGCAGCTGGACCGGCACCAGGGGCATCTGGGCGAGGTTCAGGGCCGTGGCCACGAAGAGGGTCATGATCTCCCCGATGTTGCAGGAGAGCAGGTAGTGGACCGCCTTTTTGATGTTGGCGTAAATGCCCCGGCCCTGGTCCACGGCGGCGACGATGGTGGAGAAGTCGTCGTCGGTGAGGATGAGGTGGGCGCAGGACTTGGCCACCTGGGTGCCGCTCTTGCCCATGGCGCAGCCGATGTCGGCCTGGCGCAGAGCGGGGGCGTCGTTGACGCCGTCCCCGGTCATGGCCACGGTCTGGCCCCGCTCCTGCCAGGCCCGGACGATACGCATTTTATGCTCCGGGGTCACACGGGCGTAGACCGAGACCCGCTCCACCAGGGCCTCCAACTCCTCCTGGCTCATAAAATCCAGCTCCGCGCCGGTGACGGAGGTGTCCCCAGGGCGCAGGATGTTCAGCTCCCTGGCAACGGCCAGGGCGGTGGAGCGGTGGTCCCCGGTGATCATCACAGGCCGGATCCCGGCCCTGTGGCACTGGGCCACCGCCTCTTTCACCCCGCTCCTGGGCGGGTCCATCATCCCCGCCAGGCCCAGGAAGGTGAGCCCCCGCTCGATCCGCTCCGCCGCGGGCTCCCGGGGCAGGGCGTCCAGCTCCTTTCTGGCCGCGGCCAGCACCCGCAGGGCGTCCTTGCCCATCTGCAGATACTGCCGCTCCACCTGCCGCCGGCGCGTGGGGGTCAGAGGCACCGGGCCCTGGGCGGTCATGATCTTGTCGCACCGCTCCAACAGCAGATCCGGCGCCCCCTTCACATAGGCCACATAGCCCCGGTCCCGCCTGTGGAGGGTGGTCATGCGCTTTCGCCGGGCGTCAAAGGCCAGCTCGCCCACGCGGGGCTCCCGCCGCTCCAGGGCGTCCCGGCTGATCCCCATCCGCCGGGCCATCTCCAGCAGGGCCGCCTCCGTGGGGTCGCCCAGGGCCTGTCCGTCGGACCAGGCGGCGTCGTTGCACAGAGCGAAGGCCTGGGCCGCCTGGACCTCCGTCTCCGGGTCCGCGCTCCAGCGGCGGACCACCTCCATGCGGTTGCGGGTCAGGGTCCCGGTCTTGTCCGAGCAGATGACGCCCGCACAGCCCAGGGTCTCCACCGCGGGCAGTTTGGTGACGATGGCCCCGCGCCGGGCCAGCCGCGCCACCCCCAGGGCCAGCACGATGGTGACGACGGCGCTGAGCCCCTCCGGGATGGCCGCCACCGCCAGGGATACCGCCGTCATCAGCATCTCCAAGATCCCCTTGCCCTGCAGCAGTCCCACGCCAAACATCACCGCGCACACGCACAGGCACACGAAAGAGAGGGTCCGGGACACCTCCCCCATCCGCCGCTGGAGGGGCGTGGGCCGCCGCTGGGAGGCGTCCAGCAGAGAGGCGACGCGGCCCATCTCGGTGTCCATGCCCGTGGCTGTGACCACCATCACGCCCTTGCCCGCCACCGCCATGGTGCCCGCCAGCACCATGTTCCGCCGCTCCGCCAGCGGGGTCTCCGGGCTCAGGTCGTCGGCGGGCTCCTTGTCCACGCTGACGCTCTCCCCGGTCATGGCGCTCTCATCCACCCGCAGTTCGGCGCTTTGCAGCAGCCGCCCGTCCGCACCGATCTGGTCCCCCGCGCTGATGTAGACCACATCCCCCACCACCAGCTCCCGGCACCCCACCCGGCACAGCGCCCCGTCCCGACGCACCAGCGCCGTGGGCGCGGAGAGCTCCTTGAGGGCGTCCAGGGCTTTCTGGGCGTGGTCCTCCTGGGAGATGGAGATGGCGGCGTTGACCACCACGATGACCAGAATGATGGCGCTGTCCAGCCAGTCCCGGCCCCCGCCGGCCCAGAGGCTCAGCCCCGCGGCCGCCAGCAGGACCAGGGTCATGGGGTCCCGCAGCTGCCCCAGCAGCCGCAACAGCCGCGACGGGCGCTTCTCCTGCCGCAGTTCGTTGGGGCCGTTTTCCTCCAGCCGCCGCCGGGCCTCGGCCTGGGTGAGCCCGGCCCTCCCATCTGTCCCCAGCCGGGCCAGCAGGGCCTCCGCCCCTTCACAGTGGGCCACCATCGCCCTCACCTTCCTTTCGGAAGGATTGTACCAACTCTCCGGCAAAAAAGAACGGGAATCCTGGCCTGTCCAAGATCCCCGCCAAATCATCAAAGGTCCTGGCGCCCGCGGGCGCCAGGACCTTTGACAGTCTTTTTGCGGCCCGCTGCAGCGCACGACCCGGCCACAGAGCGGCCGGGTCGCACGTTTGCGGGCCGAGATGTATTTTTTGCCAGGCGCGTGTCCTGGCAAAAAATTTTTTATGACCCTTTCGCGCCTGGCGGCGCGAAACTCTGCGAGGCTTTTTTGTCAGTCTTGGTGGCGCGACGGCTCGGCGCTTCTATATCTCCCGCCGTACCAGCCCGTCACGCCGTCTTTCTTGGCCAACAGCCCCCGGCTGGTCTCCCGGACCACAGAGAGGGCGTCCCCAGGGGAGACGGCCAGACGGCAGTCGGTGGAGTCCTCGCAGGTCACTTGACCGTCCCGGCGGCGGAGGTATTCCGTCAGCACCGGCAGGGTCCGCCCGGTCTCCAAATGGCGGCACAGGCAGAACTCCTCCCCCTCCTCCAAGATCTCCAGGGCGCTGTGTCCAAAGCGGACGTTCACGCTGTCCTGGCTGGGCGGCTGGGCGTCCAGAGCGGTGACGGTGGGCAGGCCGTCCTCGCTCACCCAGGCAAAGTCCCCGCCGGGGCCCTGGGGCAAGGCGACCACGTTCACCTGCCCGTCCAATTTCAGCGTGGCCCCGCCGTCGATGCTGGCGATGTGCCGGGCCCGGTCGAAAATGGGCGCGGCGGAGGGGACCCTGCGGTGGTAGAGCGTCACCGGCCAGTGGCCCACCACGACCCAGCGGCGGAAGCTGTGGCCCTGGTTCAGAAAGTCGTCATTTTTCATCACGTCGAAGGCGCTCAGGCGCTCCAGCTCCGTCTCCCTGGGCACGCCGCCGTGGACGAAAAGATAGCCGTCGTTCACCAGGATATGGGGCAGGCCCCGCAAAAAGGCGAGTTCCGGGCCATAGTGGGCCTCCAGCGCCGCGCGGGCGGCGGGGTAGTCCTGGGGACTGTCCAGGCTGACGCCCACGGTCCGGGCCATCTTCACCAGGGTACAGCGGGCCCCGTGGCGGGCGAACCACCGCTGGTAGAAGGCGTCCGGGATCTGGGGCGAGCGGTCCGTCTGGCGGCGGAAAAAGGCGGGGGTAATGTTGTCGCAGTTGCCCAGCACCGTGTGGACCGTGTGGGTCCGGGAGAGCTCCATCACATAGCGCAGGGTGTCCAGACTGCCCTCGCTGCGCTCCAACATATCCCCCAGCACGATGAGCACGTCGTCCCGTCCAAAGCCCGCCTTGGCCAAGGCGCCTTTCAGAAGGGGCAGGGCCCCGTGGATGTCGCTGACCACCAGCACCCGCTGGCCCGGCCGCCAGCTTACAGGCCGGACCACAGCACGGGGCGTCACGGCTGACCTCCGCCGGGCCAGGTACAGGCGAAGGCGTACCACCCCTTGCGCTCCAGGGTGTCCCGGACCACAAAGCCGTTGGCTTCCAGGGCGCGGCGGACCTCCTGGGCCCGGACGTCGATGATCCCGGAACACAAAAAGGCCCCGCCAGGGGCCAGCCAGGGCCCCACCAGGCCGGAGAGGGGGATGATCACATCGGCCACGATGTTGGCCAGGATCAGATCCCACCGCCGCCCCGCCAGGGTCCGGCGCAGGTCCGCGTCGCCCAATACGTCCCCGGCCAACACCTGATAGCGCTCTCTGCCGATGCCGTTCATAGCGGCGTTTTCATAGGCCACGTCCGGGGCCTTGGGGTCGATGTCCACCCCCAGGGCGCCCTCCGCCCCCAACAGCAGCGCGGCGATGGACAAAATGCCGGAGCCACAGCCCAGGTCCAACACCTGCCGGCCCGGTCCGGCATAACGCTCCACGCACTCCAGGCAGAGCTGGGTGGTGGGGTGGCTCCCGGTGCCAAAGGTGAGCCCCGGCTCCAACAGCAGCCTCACCCGGTCCGAGCGGTCCTCCGCCGCCAACCACTGGGGCACCACCCGCAGGCGCTCGCCGATGTCCAAGGGCTGATAGTACCTCCGCCAGCCGTTGGCCCAGTCCTCCTCCTCCATGGGGGTGACGGTGAGGGAAACGCCCTCCAGGCCGTCGAGGTAGCCCGCCGCCTCATCGCGGCCCCGCTGGGTGGCGGGGACGTAAAACTTCACCCGGGCCGCCCCTTTCATGCGCTGGGCCAGGTCCGGGTCCACATAGTCCCAGTACCGGCGGTTCTCCTCCAAAAAGCGGAGGAAGTCGGCCTCGTCCTCGATCACAAGGCCCGTCAGTCCCCTGGCGGCCAGCTGGTCCGCCAGGGCCTCCACCTTGCCCGCCGCCGTCTCAAGACAGTATTCCAGCCATTGCGCCACCGGCCCATCCCTCCTGTTCAACGGCCCGCGCGGGACCGCGCGGGCCACAAATCTACAAAGGAGGGGCCTCTGCCCCTCCTTTGGCGGTCTTATCGTCTCTCTCCCAAGAAGAACAGCGCCAGGGTGCCCGGCCCGGAGTGAGAGCCGATGACGGGCCCGGTGTAGCCGATGTGGATGTCCCGGACGCCCAGGCGCTCCCGGACCAGCCCGGCCAGGTACTCCGCGTCCTCCGGGCAGTCGCCCTGGCAGATGAACATGGTCTGCTTCTCCGGCTCCGTGACCAGCTGGGCGGCCTGGTCCACGATGGCCCGGATGGAGGCCTGCCGGCCCCTGGCCTTGGAGATGCTGATCAGGTGCCCCTCGTCGTCCACATGGAGCACCGGCTTGATGGACAGCATGGTGCCCAGCATGGCGGTGGTGGCGGAGATGCGCCCGCCCCGCTTCAAAAACTGCAGGTCGTCCACGGTGAACCAGTGGCACAGGTGGAGCTTTTGCTCCTCGGCGTAGTCCCTGGCCTCGTCCACGGTGGCCCCCGCCTTCTTCCGCTGGGCGGTGAGGTAGACCAGCAACCCCTGGCCCAGCGAGGCGCAGAGGGTGTCCACCACATGGCAGGTCCTGTCCGGGTACTCCTCCGCCAACTCCTGGGCCGCCAGGACCGCAGACTGGTAGGTGGTGGACAGGCCGGAGGAGAAGGCCAGAAACAGCACGTCGCGCCCCGCCTTCAAATGGGGCTCCATGGCCTCTCTGGCGTCGGAGACGTTGATGGCCGCGGTGGTGGCCACCTCCCCGGCCCGGAGCCGGGCGTAAAACTCCTTCGGGTCCAGCTCCCGGCGGTCGGGCCAGTCCTTGTAGGTCTTGTCCCCCATGGTCAGCGACAGGGGCACGATCTCCACGCCCAGCCGCTCCACCATCGCCTGGTCCAGATCGGCGGCGGAGTCGGCGATGATCACATAACTGCTCATGCTCTCTCTCCTCTCACTTTTTCTTCTTGTTTTCGGCGTCCTGGCCCTCCGGCCTGTCCGCCATCAGCTCCAGCACCCGCTGGCAGGCCAGCTTGCTGGCGTAGCTGTCCAGGGCCAGGCCCAGCGCCAGCGGAGCCAGGCCCTCCTTGTCCACGTCGGGTTCCAGCGACGCGGCCACCTTGTCCAAGGACCGGTCCAACTGCTCCAAAAAGAAGGCGTACCGCTCCTCCACCGGCTGGTCCGTCCGGCCCAGCCCGGCGAAGAGGGCGGCCATCTCCCGCATGGAGATGACGCTCTTCAGCGCGCAGATGGCGGTGAGCCAGGCCAGATGCTCCCGGCCATAGCGCTTGCCCTCCGCCCGGGGCAGGAGCCCGTCTTTGATGTAGTTGTTCACCATGGCCGAGGTCAAGGTGTCCCCGCCCTCAAAGCGGATGAGCTGCCTGGGCATATAGGAGATCAACTGGTCCATGTAAAGGGCCAGGTCGGGCAGATGCTCCCAGGCCGCGGGCCGCTCGGCCCCCAACCGCTGGCGCAGTTCCTCCAGCTCCTCCACCGGTTCCTCCCCCCTTCCCATCAATTTTGTACATTGTATCACGTTATTTTCCATATGGCAATAGAAAAACCCGTCTTTGTCCGCCGCTTGACAGGGCTTTTGCCCCGGATTATAATAAAGCTAAAGGCTAGTAGCCATTAGCCAACGGAGGGATGACCATGGCGGACAGGGGAAACACCCGGCGGCGGGCGATGGACGCCGCGCTGGAGATCTTCGCCCGGAAGGGCTATGACGGCGCCTATGTGGGCGACGTGGCGCAGGCTGTGGGCATCAAGCCGCCGTCGCTCTACAAATACTTCCGGAACAAGGACGACCTGTACGCCGCGCTGTTGGAGGAGGCCGACGCCCACTTCCAGGACCTGTGGGCCGCCACCCAGATCCGGCTGGAGCGGCTGGAGCACGCGGCGGTCCAGGTTGGGATCCTGAGCGCGGAGCGGCTGGAGGAGGACGGGGGCGGCTGGTTCTTCGCCCAGCTGGACGACGACCGCGCCGCCTGTTACCGGCGGCTGTCCACGGGCCGGGCCTGTCTCTGGGAGAGGCCGGTGGAGCTCTTCGAGGGGCTCTTTACCCGCCTCATCGCCCAGGACATCCTGCGCCGGGGCGACCCCCATGTGATGGCGGTGGAATTTGTGGCCCCGCTGGTACAGCTGTGGCAGCTGCGGGACTGGCGGCCTGACCAGGGACCCATCTGCGCCCAGGAAGCCCGGCGGCACCTGCGGCAGTTCCACCGGGTCTTCGCCCTCCGGGAACCCCGGACCGCCGGCGGCCCGGTGGGGCGCCTGTTCCGCCGCTGAAAGCCGCGGAACAGGAAGCAAGAGCCTCGCGCCCCAGAACAGGGGTGCGGGGCTCAGTTTGTCAAAAAGCCTTGCGGAGTTTCGTGCGCTGCGGCGGGCCGCAAAAATTGACAAAGGTCCTGGCGCCCGCGGGCGCCAGGACCTTTGTCAAACTCAGTCGTCCAGGCCCCACTCCAGGATGGCCCCGGTGGCGCCGTCGATCTCGAACTCGTACCTGGCGCCGTTGTAGCGGATCGTCAGCTCGTAGACGTAGCGGCCGTCGTCCCGGTCCAGGCGGCACTTGGAGATGTGGCTGTCCGTGGCGCCGGGCACCTTGGCCAAGGCCGCGGCCCGGACGTCGCTCTCGCTCACCAGGCCGGAGGTCCCGCTCTGGGCGCTGGGGGAGTAGTGGTCGGCGTCGTAGTCAAAGGCCACCACCGCGCCGGTCTGGGCGTCGATCTCGTAGTCGTACTCGTTGTGGTCGGCGGTGTAGAACTCCACCTCGTAGACCTGGCGGCCCTTTTCCCAGTCCAGCTTCTGCTGGACGAAGGTCACCTGGCTCTCGGCGAGGCCGGCGTGGGCCAGGGCCGCGGCCTTGGCCGCCTCCACGGAGACGAGGTCCGCCGTCTGGCCGTCAGGGGCCTGGCCCTGGCCGGAGAAGGTGTCGGCGTCTGTCACAAGGCTCTGGGCGCCCAGGATGACGGCGCGGGCGGCGTCGTCCCAGTCCACGCTCTTGCCCATCAGGTTGCCGATGGCCCGGACGGGCAGGTAGGTGGAGCCGTCGCAGAGCAGCGGGTAGACCCGCTTGCCGTTGGCGTCGGTAAAGGTCCGGGTGACGCCGTCCACCACGATGGTGAAGTCGTCCCGCAACTCCACCGTCACCCGCTTCGCGGCGGGGTCTTTCTCCACCGTGCCGGAGACGGCGGGGGTGGCGCGGGCGCCGGACAGGGTGACGGTCTTGGTGCTCTCGTTCCAGTCCACATTCTTGCCCATCAGTTCCCCGATGGCCCGGACGGGGAGATAGGTGGTGCCGTTATAGAGGATGGGGTAGAGCTGTTGGCCGTTGACGTTGAAAAATACCCGCGCGGACCCGTCGATGACGATCTGGACGTCGGGGCTCACCTCCGCCTCCACCTGGGCCGCGGCCCCGGCCCCGGCGCAGGCGGTCAGGCCGACGGCCAGGGCCAAAGTCACCGCGGCGCAGGCCGCCAACGACGCAAGACGTTTAAATACGCGCTTCATTATAGATCCCTCCTGTCAAAATGCTGTCTGTGGTCCTCTGTCCGCGCCCAGTATGCCGCCTCCGGGCGCCCAGGGCAAGCCCGGACCCGGCGGGCGCGGGGCGGCTCAGCCAATCTTCCCGCCGTCGGAAAAGGCGCTGCCCACCCGCTCTCCCAGCACCAGGTAGCCGTTGTTCACCGGGTCGAAGGCGATGGGCCGCAGCTTGGCCGGGTCGATGAGGCCCTCCGCCCCCAGCACCGACTCGTCGGCGCTGACGTTGACGATCCGGCCCACCACGTTGCCGTCCTCGTTGAATTTCACCAGCTCGCACTCCAGGGCCACGGGCAGCTGGTCGATGAGCGGGGCGTCCACGCGGGCGCTCCTGGTGACGGTGAAGCCCGCCCGGGCCAGTTTGTCGGGCACCTCGTTGGCCGAGACCATGCCCACATAGTCGCAGGCGGCCACATGGCCGGCGTCGGCGAAGCTGACGGTGAAGGCGCCCTTGGCGCGGATGTTCTGGGTGGTCTTGTGCTCGGCGCTCAGGCACAGGACCACAAGGTCCGTGTCGTAGATGCCGCCCCAGGCGGCGTTCATCACGTCGGCGGTCCCCGCCTCGTCGTAGGTGCCGATCATCAGCACCGGCAGCGGGTACATCCAGGACTTGGCTCCAAAATCTTTCCTCATGTTTCCCAACTCCTTTGTATGGCGGTTTTCAGCTGGACGGGTCCAGCCCTGCCATATAGTTTACCGCAAAGAGAGACGTTTGAAAAGCCCCGGATCCATCTGCCGCGAAACATCAGTCAAGGGCAGAGGCAAGGGGATTTGGGGCCGGTCAGTGCCGGCGGGACCAGGCAGACCACTTGTCCGCCAGGGCGTTGATCTGGCCGGTGAGCTTGGCGATGTCCTTGTTGGGGAACTCCCGGCAGGACTGGGCCAGCTGGGTGAGCCGCTGGCAGGCGGCCAGCAGGCGGTCGAAAACGCTGTCGTTCCGGGCCTGTTTGGCGGACTTCTTCTCCACCCGCACCCCCTCCGGGGTCTCCAGGAAGCGGCCCGCCGCCAGGTCGTACACCGCGCCGGAGTAGGGGGCGTAGGCCGCCAGGCCCAGCTCTTCCCGGAGGCACCGGGCGTAGCTCTCGCACGCCGCGTCCTCCCCGTGGTTCACAAAGACCATGGCGGGCTTCTCCTCAAAGGCGGAGATCCAGCGCAGAAGGCCGCTCTTGTCGGCGTGGCCGCTCTTGCCGGTGAAGGTGCGGATCTGCGCCCGCACAGCCACCTCCTCCCCAAAGAGGGAGATGGGGGTCTTGCCGCTCTGGATGGCCCGGCCGGTGGTGCCCTCCGCCTGGTAGCCCACGAAGAGGATGGTGCTCTCCGGCCGCCAGAGGTTGTGCTTCAGATGGTGGCGGACCCGGCCCGCGTCGCACATCCCGCTGGCGGAGATGATGACCTTGGGCTCCCCGTCCAGGTTGATCTGCTTGGACTCCTCGCTGGACACGGCCAGCCGGAGGCCGGGGAACACCAGCGGGTTGATCCCCTGGTCCAGCAGGGCCTGGGTCTCCGGGTCGAAGCACGCCCGGTCGCACTGGAGAAAGATGCCGGTGGCCTCGTTGGCCAAGGGGCTGTCCACGTAGACGGGAAAGTCCCCGTGGCCGGTGACGAGCCCGGCCAGCTTCACCAGGCGGATGAAGTAGAGAAGCTCCTGGGTCCGGCCCACGGCGAAGGAGGGGATCACCAGGTTGCCGCCCCGGTCCAGGGTCCGCTGGATGCAGTCGGCCAGGAAGGAGACGTTGCCCCCCTCCGCCTTGGGGTGGAGGCGGTCGCCGTAGGTGGACTCGGTGATGACATAGTCCGCCTGATGGATGTATTGGGGGTCGTTGATGATGGGCTGGTCCAGGTTGCCGATGTCCCCGCTGAAGACGACTTTTTTCGTCACGTCTCCCTCGGTGAGCCAGACCTCGATGCTGGCCGAGCCCATGAGGTGGCCCGCGTCCACAAAGCGGACGGCCACGTTCTCCGCCACCTGGATGGTCTCCCCATAGTCGCAGGGGCGCAGGCGCTGGATGGCGGCCTCGGCGTCGTCCATGGTGTAGACCGGCTCCACCTCCGGCCCACCGGCCCGGCGGGACTTGCGGCTCTTCCACTCCGCGTCCGACTCCTGGATGTGGGCGCAGTCCCGGAGCATGATCTGGCACAGCGCGCAGGTGGCGGCGGTGGCGTAGATGGGGCCCTTGTAGCCCTCCTTGCACAGCAGGGGCAGGTTGCCGGAGTGGTCGATGTGGGCGTGGGTCAACAGGACGAAGTCCAGCTGCCCCGCCGGGACCGGGATCTCCTGGTTGACAAATACGTTCCGGCCCTGCTCCATGCCCCGGTCCACCAGGCCGTACACGCCCCCGGTCTCGATCAGGGTACAGCTTCCCGTCACCTCATGGGTGGCGCCCAGAAAGGTCAACTTCACCGCGCCGCGCCTCCTTATTTTTCTGATGGCCCTATCATACACCTTTTTCCCACGGCGCGCAACTGGGGACGGGGTTGCGTTCTCCGGGGCCCGTTGGTATAATATGCAGAGCTATGATGCCGCGCCGTTGGTATCACAGGCAAAAATTCCCCGGAAACGGGGACAGCAAGGGGAGGATCCTCTATGAAAAGACTGATCTGCGCGCTCCTGGCCGCCGCACTGGGGCTGGGGCTGGCGGCCTGCGGCGCCCCGGACGGCCCGGCAGCCTCCCAGGCCCCGGAGGGCGGCGGGGCGTACACCATCCGCGTCTACTCCAACTCCAACTCCGACGGACGGGCGGAGTGGCTGGTCCAGGCGGCGCGGGAAGCCGGTTTCTCGGTGAGCATAGACGGCGGAGACGTGATCTCCGGCGACGACGCCGCCCTCCAGGCCGCCAACCAGAACGGGGACGGGGACATCCTCTTCGGTCTGAACGAGGCCCGGTGGGACCAGGTGATCGGAGGGGAGTACGAAAACCTCTCCCTGGTGGAGTGGACCCCCGACTGGGCGGAGGAGGTGGGGGAGTACGCCTACCCCGGACTGGCCTACGGGCTGGTGATCCAGAACGTCCTTATGCTCTGCCGCACCGATGACCTGGGCACCGGCGGGCAGGTCCCCCACCTGGCCCACTGGGCGGATGTGGCCGACAGCGGCTATACCTGGTACCGGCAAAACAAGGTGGGCGGCACCACCAACAGCAACATCAACAACGCCATCCTCTACCCCTACGTGGACCCCGCCTCCCCCGCTGGAGGGATCGCCGTGGAGGGGTGGAAGGCCCTGTGGCGCTACTGCGCCGGAGGGGTCAACACCGGAGACGCCTACGGCTTCGCCCCCTTGGACCGAGGGGAGGTCCAGCTCGCCGCCTTCTACTCCAGCGCCCTCTACGGCAGCATCCAGGCCGGGGAGGGCCGCCCGGAGCGGCCTCTGCGGGGCACGGAGGAACCGGAGAACTGGGCCCTGGTGAACATTGACGACGGCACCTATTACATCGCGGAGTATCTGGGCGTTCTGGACCGGGCGGGACGTACCCCGGAGGAGACGGAGACGGTGCTGGCCTTCGCCCAGTGGTTCGGCTCCCCGGAGATCCAGGCCGCCTGGGGCGCGGCCTTCGGCACCTACCCCTGCAACCGGGACGCCGCCCGGCTCCTCTACCCCGACGGAGCCCCGGCGCTCTACACCCTGAAAAACATGGCCCAGACCACGGTGGCGGACGGGGTGACCTACGCCCGGTACGTGGACGCCCACCGAGAGGCGTGGGACAACATCATGGTCAACCTGGGCTTCTTCTGGCCGGAGGACGGCCCCGCCGCCCCGGAGCCGGACTGGGACAGTCTGGACTGGACCGCCCTGGCCGAGCGCGGGAACGGGTGACGCCGAGGGCGGGCAGGAACGATCAGGGCAGCCGGGGATGAAATTCCACAGGTGGGGAAAATACAAAAATGTCCTTGCGTTTTGGGGCGGCATAGGGTATCCCTTTCCTGTCATGCATCATCCGCCGGCCGCCGGAGCGGTGGGGCGGCGGGCAGGAAAAATCGCCTTGGATGAAAGGAGTTTTTACCATGAAGAAACGCTTGATGGCCCTGGCCCTCTGCGCGGCGCTGGGGCTGTCCCTGCTGCCTGGGGCGGCTCTGGCCGCTGAGGAGGGGGACGACGTCGTCCAGAGGGCGGCGGAGCTGGTCCGGGACAACCTCTCCCAGCCCGACAGCACCGTGGCCGCTCCCGCCTCCGGAAAGACCTATCCGGCGGCCTTCGACCTGCGGGCCGCGGACCTGAACGGCGACGGCGAGCCGGAGAACTACGTCACCCCCGTGAAGCGCCAGAACCCCTACGGCACCTGCTGGGGCTTTGCCGCCATCGCCGCGGCGGAGACCAGCGTCCTCACGGAGATGGGGACCCCCTATGACCAGATGCCCCTGGACTTCTCGGAGCGGCACCTGGCCTGGTTCGCCGGAACTCCCCTGCCCGAGAGCCACTCCACCCAGGGCGGCGAGGGGATCTACCAGCCCGGCGCGGAGGAGAACTCCTCCGCCCGCTTCACCGGCGCGAACGCCCTCACCGCCACGTCCATCTTCTCCTCCACCGTGGGCCCGGTGCCGGAGTCCATGGCCCCCTACCAGGGCAAGGAGGGGAAGATCGACTACTACCAGAACGGCGAGCCGAACCAGTACAGCCCCGATGACGACTGGTCCCTGGACGAGTCCCTCCGCCAGTTCACCGCCGCGCCCCTGGAGGAGAGCTATCTTCTCCCCAGCCCCGCCACCTTCGTCAAGGACGAGACGGGGAACACCTATCACTACGTCTACAACCCCGCCGGGACCGAGGCCATCAAGGGCGAGCTGATGGCGGGCCGGGCGGTGACGGTCATCTTCCACTCCGACTCCTCCCTGCCCGGAGATGAGACCGCGGAGGAGTACATCAACCCGGAGACCTGGGCCCATTACACCCCCAAGAACGCCCTGGAGGGTGAGGGCGGAGAGCGCATCAACCACGCGGTGACCATCGTGGGGTGGGACGACGACTACGCCGTCTCCAACTTCACCGCCAGCAACCCCCTGCCCCCGGCCCCCGGCGCCTGGATCGTGAAGAACAGCTGGGGCGCCGCCAGCCAGGAGTTCCCCAACCACTATAACTGGGGCGTGGAGGGCTACTTCTACCTGTCCTACTACGACCACACCATCACCACGCCGGAGAGCCTGAACTTCTACACCGACCTCATGCGTAACGCCCAGGCGGGGGCGAAGCAGGAGCTGGGGGTGGCCAAGTACGACTATATGCCCACCTACGCGGACCAGGTGCGCTATGTCCAGCTGGACAAGCCCGCCGCCATGGCCAACGTGTTCCACGTGGAGGAGTCCGACGGGCCGGTGTCCCTGCGCTCCCTGTCCTTCCAGACGGAGACCCCCAACACCACCGTCACCTTTGAGGTGTACCTCCTGCGGGACGGGTACGCCTCCCCTCTCGACGGGGAGATGGTCTGCACCCAGACCAAGAGCTACCCCTACGGCGGCTACCACCAGATCGAGCTGGTGGACCGGCCCGTCTTCCCCGTGGGCGCGTCCTTCTCCATCGTGGTCACCTGCCAAGGGGCCGACGGGCAGTATGAGCTGGCCAACGAGCGCTACCAGTCCAAGCTCATGGCGGATCTCTACGGGCTGCTGAACCTGACCCAAGCCTACGGCGTGGGGGTCATCAACCCCGGAGAGAGCTTTATGAGCTTTACTGACGATGACGGGACGGTCCGCTGGGCGGACTGGTCCGCGGTGGTGGCCCAGGCCACGGAGAACAGCCTGGCCGCCCTGGACCAGCTCGGCATGAACGACGCGTTGAAGCGGACGGCGGAGGCTAAAGAGGCCCTGGCCGCGGCCCGCGCCGCCTATCTGGAAGCTCACCCGGAGGTGGACAGCGGGGAGATCCCGGCGATGGCTGACAACAGCGAGGCGCTGCCGGAGGAGCTGCGCCCCTACAACGACGCCTACCTCCAGGAAGGCGGCGCGGTATACAGCATCATCCTGGCGGCCGCCACCGAGACGGTGGACGGCTTCGCCCTGTACGCCAGCGACAACTTCCCCGTGGCCGCCACCCTGGAGCGGGAACCCTTTGCCGATCTGGGTCTGGGGCAGGGCGAGACCCCCCACTGGGCGGCGCGGGCCGTGGATATGGCCCGGCGGCTGGGGCTGATGGAGGGGGAGAGCGACACCCTCTTCGTCCCCGACGCCCCTGTGACCAGGGCCATGGCCGCCCAGGTGCTCTACAACCTGGCCGGCCGGCCGGAGGGGACGGGGACCTCCTTCCCCGACGTGGCCGCCGGCGCCTGGTACGCCCCGGCGGTGGCCTGGGGCGCGCAGGCGGGCGTGATCCAGGGCTACGACGACGGCAATTTCGGCCCGGAGGACCCGGTGACGCGGGAACAGCTGGCCAGCCTGATCTACCGCTATGAGCAGTCCCAGGGCGGCGGCCTCACCGGAGAGTGGGCCTCCCAGCTGCCCTTCAGCGACCTGGAGGCCCTGTCCGACTGGGCGCTGGAGGCGGCGACCTGGTGCAATACGCAGGGCGTGATGACCGGCAAGACCGGCGGGCGCTTCGACCCCGCCGGGACCGCGACCCGCGGAGAGCTGGCGACCATCCTCACCAGATATACCCAAATTGTCAAATAAGCGGCGGGGCCGCTTCTCTGACAGTCCAAAAGCCCCTGAAACCTTGCGGTTTCAGGGGCTTTTGATTTTTCGCGCCTGGCGGCGCGAAACTCTGCGAGGCTTTTTTGACCTCTGCGGCGGGTCACGCCCGGCCCGCTTTGGCGGGCTTCCGTCCGCCGCGGCGGAGGGTGTCCCCGTCCAGCATATCCAGCGAGCCGCCCACCACAGTCAGGCCCATCTGCAGCACGAACAGGTCTACCGCTGTGGCGGTGAACTCCAAGACCACGTTCAGCGCCGTGGTGATGGCCACCGCCTCGGCGGGAACGCCCAACTGGACGAAGAGCAATGTATAGCAGGTCAAGGTGCTGCCCGGCACCGGCGGGGCGGCGATGGCCAGGACCGCGGTGATGAACAGCGCCGTCAACAGCCAGGACAGGGAGATGGTCACGTCGTAGACCTCCGCCATGCTCAGCGCCGCCGCCATGAACATCACCGACGCGCCGGGCATAAAGACCACCTGGCCCAAGGGGACGCCGAAGCGGATGATCTTGGGGTCGATGCCCAGGTCCTCCTCACAGCAGGCCACGTTGGTGGGGTAAGCCGCCACGGAGGAGGCGGTGCTCAGTCCCACCAGGAAGGTGGGCAGGGTCTTTTTCAAGATCACGCCGGGCCGCACCCGGTTTTTGAGGCACACCCAGACCACGTAGACCAGCATGATCAGCACATAGCCCGCCGCCATAGCCGGAAGGATCTTATAGGAGTGGAGCAGGACGGCCAGGTCGTCGCTGAGGAGCATATTGAGGATGCTCCCAAAGACGAACACCGGCACCATAGCGCTCACCGCCCCCATGATGAGCTGGACCACATAGTTGGCCTGTTCGATGAAGGTGGCCGCCACCGAGACCTTCTCTCCCAGGATCAACACCGCGATGCCGATCAGCACCGCCACGAAGATGATCTGGAGGGGGTTGCCTTCCGTAAAGGGAGTGAAGAAGTTGTCCGGGACAATGTCCAGCACCATCTCCATCAGCTCCGAGGGATCGAAGGCGGACCCGCCCCCGGCAGTCACCGGGAACAGAGGAAGCATGACCGCGCTCCCCACCGCCGTGAGGAGGAAGGTCATCAACACGAAGTGGGAGACCATCCGCTTGCCGATGCGGCCAAAGGTGGCCGTGTCGCCGATACAGCAGATGCCCCAGGTCACAGACAGGAAGATCATGGGCCCCGCCACCGCGGAGAGCAGACCCATAAAGGTGCCGAAGATGGGGTCGATGATCTTGCCGGTGATGACGCCCCGGACCTCGCCGGGCAAAAACTGGCCCAGGAGACCCAGGACCACCGCCAGCCCCACGGCGATGCCCATGGAGGCCATGGGGGACTGCTTCCGCTCCGGTTTGGGGGTGAACAGGACCCGGTTGGTCCCGTCCCGGTACTGCCACAGAGGGGCCAGGCCCATGTTCGCCATCATGCCCGACAACATGGCCCCGCCCTCGGCCGGCTCGTTCCCCTCCCGGAAGGGGTCCAGGCTCTCGCCGGGAATCGCCGCCTCCACCCGGATGGAGCGCAGACGGCGCTGGAGGCAGAGGGAGAACCGCTGGGCCGCGTTCCGCTCCCGGTAGTTCAGCAGGGCCTCTTCCATGGCAAGCCGGACCTGCAGGGCCTCCCGCTTCGCCACATGGGCCTGGGCCAGAAATTGGCCGATGGCCTCGCTGGCGGCGTCGATCCCGCCATCGGTCAGGTCGTATTCTTTTATGATCTTTTCCATGCCCTTTTAGAACCCCTTTCCTCACCGGCGGCGGCACACAGCCCCGCCGCTTCGTGGACACATACCGCTCATTTTACACGAAATGTCTGTCCAATGCAACCCCAAGTGAGGAAAAATGGCCCCTGGGCGGGCGCTTTTCGCCCTTACGCCACCTTCGCCTTGTCCGCCGCCCGCTTCCGTTGGCGGAGGGTGTCCGTATCCAGCATATCCAGCGAGCCGCTCACCACCGTCAGGCCCATCTGCAAGGCGAACAGATTCATCGCCGTGGCGGTACAATCCAGCACCACGTTCAGCGCCGTGGTGATGGCCACCGCCTCGGCGGGGACGCCAAGCTGGACGAACAAGAGCGTATAGCAGGTCAAGGTGCTGCCCGGCACCGGCGGAGTGGCGACGGCCAGCATCGAGGCGATGAACAGCGCCGTCAACAGCCAGGACGGGGAGATGGTCACATTGTAGACCTCCGCCATGCTCAGGGCTGCCGCCATGTACATCACCGCCCCGCCGGGCATAAAGACCACCTGGCCCAAGGGGACGCCGAAGCGGATGAGTTTGGGATCGACGCCCAGGTCCTTCTCACAGCACGCCACATTGGTGGGATAGGCGGCCACGGAGGAGGCGGTGCTCAGCCCCACCAGGAAGGTGGGCAGGGTCTTTTTCAAAATCACGCCGGGCCGCACCCGGTTTTTGAGGCAAACCCAGACCATGTAGATGAGAAGGATGAGGACATAGCCCACCGCCATGGCCGGGAGTATCTTGTAGGAGTGGAGCAGGACGGCCAGGCCGTCGCTGAGGAACATATTGAGGAGACTTCCAAAGATGAACACCGGCACCAGGGCGCTCACCGCCCCCATGATGAGCTGGATCATGTAGTTGGCCTGCTCGATGAAGGTGGTGGCCACCGAGACCTTCTCCCCCAAAACCAGCAAGGTGACGCCCACCAGCACGGCCACGAAGATGATCTGGAGGGGGTTTCCCTCCGTAAAGGGGGTGAAGAAGTTGCCCGGCACGATGTCCAGCACCATCTCCATCAGCTCCGAGGGGTCGAAGGCGGACCCGCCCCCGGCGGAGACGGAAAACAGGGGCAGCATGGCCGTGCCTCCCACCGCCACGAGCAGAAAGGTCATCAGGACAAAATGGGAGACCATCCGCTTGCCGATGCGGCCAAAGGTGGCCGTGTCGCCGATACAGCAGATGCCCCAGGTCACGGAGAGGAAGATCATGGGCCCCGACACGGCGGAGAGGATGCCCATGAAGGTGTTGAAGACGGGGCCGATGACCTTGCCGGTGATGACGCCCCGGACCTCGCCGGGCAAGAACTGGCCCAGCAGCCCCAGCACCACCGCCAGCCCCACGGCGATGCCCATGGAGGCCATGGGAGACTGCCTCCGCTCCGGCTTGGGGGTGAACAGGACCCGGTTGGTCCCGTCCCGGTACTGCCACAGAGGGGCCAGGCCCAT
>CANQFT010000010.1 GCA_947599925.1 uncultured Oscillospiraceae bacterium
TTCCTTTCGCAAATATCACTGGTCGCAGCAATGGTGGCCATCAATAATATGGTCCGCAAATACGGCGCGCTCGATCCCGTGTTTGGACAGGAGCTCTATGCGCAGATTCCGATGGCGGTTGTGGGGATTGTCATGAAGGTGTTTCAAATTGTGATCTCCATCGTCATCGGTATGGCGGCGGGCTGCATTCCAGTTGTGGGGTATAACATGGGAGCGGGTCGGCAGACCCGGGTCAAGCGGCTGTTTTCATACCTGCTGATCTGCGAAGCGGCCGTCGGCCTGATTGCCCTGCTGGTGGTGGAGCTCCTGCCCCGCGGGCTGATCGGCATTTTTGGCGCGGCAAACGAGAGCGGTTACTATACGGAATTTGCGGCCAGGGCCTTCCGGATCTACCTGTGCATGATCGTTTTCGCGTGCCTCAACAAAGCGACCTTTATTTTCCTCCAGGCGATGGGAAAGGCCTTCTCCTCGACGATGCTCTCCATGGTCCGTGAGATCGTATTCGGCGTTGGCTTCGCGCTCCTGCTGCCGCTGTTTTTTGGGCTTGACGGCGTATTGTATTCCATGCCGGTCTCCGATATTTTGACCGCCGCCGTCTCCGCCGTTGTGATCGCCTCGACCTATCAACAGTTGTCCCGCAAACCTGTACCGGACCCTGTCGCGAGACACGACGAAGCGGGATGAACAGCGCCGCGGCCACGGTAGCGGAGACCATTCAAACGAACTGATTTACAGCCGAGAAAATCAGCGGCAGGGCTCGCTCCCCGCCGCTGATTTTCTACGCGGCGGTAGAAAAAGTCGCAGATCTATGTTAAAATCATATAAAACGGGCATAGCCGGACCGTCAACTCGACAGAGAACCGCGATCGTGTCGTTCCATTTCAACACTCCGTTTGCTATCATGTCGTTACAAAATCAAACGGAGGGATCAAACCATGAACACAGACAAGATCTATGCCGAGGCCATCGTAAACGAGTATTCCAAAAAGAGCGCGTCGAAGGTGGTCGCGCTGCGCAAGCTGGACAGGGCGGCGAAGATGCCCGCTCAGATCTTCACTTACACCTTTGGCGTCCTGTGCGCCTTGGTCGCCGGAACGGGAATGTCCCTGTCCATGGGCGTCATCGGGGCGGGAACGGCAGCGTTCACTGGGTTGGGCATTGTCGTCGGTATCATCGGTTTTGTGGGAATGGCTGTGAATTACCCGCTCTACCGGCGGATCTTGCAAAAAAACAAGGACAAATATGCCGGTGACATCATCCGTCTCGCGACGGAGATCGCGGGCGGCGAGGATTAAGATCACAGTCCCGTAGAAAGGGGGTGGAGCGGTTGAACAAGGCGGAAAGCAGGTATTTCAGCACGGCCGCGCGCATGGACGAGGCCCTGATCGCGTGCTTGGAGCAAAAGGACTTTGCGTACATCACCGTAAAAGAGATCTGCAAAAAGGCCGGGGTCAACCGCTCTACCTTTTACCTGCATTACGAGACCATCGCCGACTTGTTGAACGAATGTGTGGAGTACACAAACAGCAGATGCTTTCAGCGATATTCTTCCGAGCTTGCGGACATCAAAAAGCGGCTGGCCTCGGACCATCTGGAAGATCTGATCTTCATTTCTCCCGAATATCTGAGGCCGTATTTTGAATTTGTCCGGGAGAATAAGCATCTCTACCAGGTGGTCTTGCAGAATCAGGAGCTCTTTCACACGCGGCATACGTTTCAGCGGATCTTTGACGATATTTTTTCCCCGTTGCTGGACAGGTTCCGATTCCCGGAGAATGAAAAGCCCTACATCGTCCACTTTTACCTGGGTGGCATCACCTCCATCGTCTGGGAATGGCTCCGGCGGGACTGCGCCGACCCCATCGAGCAGATCGTGGACCTCTGTATGCGCCTGATCCTTCCCAGCGGCACAGAAAAAGGATCCCCAAACGGGGAGAGGCATTTTTCAGGTGAAAGAGATGGATAAAAGATCACAGCTTTGGACAGCGGTGAAAACGCTCCAAAAAGACAGCCGTCTGCGAGCGACGGTTTTGCTGTATTTCAGCCTTGCCGTCAATTTGATCTATGCGGTCTTGCAGGCGTTGATCGGCGTGATCGCCCGCTCGCTCTGGGCCGGAACGCTTGCGCTTTATTACCTGACCCTCAGCGCCATCCGCTTTTCTCTCGTGCTGGGCCACCAGAGAGCAAATGTGGTTCAAAAGTGGAAAAAGTACAAAAACAGCGCGTTTATCATGCTGCTTTTGAACTTTGCCCTCTTGGGTATCCACTGTATCACCATGTATATGGGGCATATCATCGCCTACCCCGGATATATGATCTACGCCATGGCGGCCTACACATTTTATACAGTCATTACAGCGATCAGAAATGTGGTCATTTACCGAAAAAGCGGCGATCCGATCCTGTTGGCGAGCAAAGCGCTCACCCTCGCCGTTGCCGCCATCTCGATTTATTCTCTCCAATCGTCGATGATCTCCGCGTTTGGCGATTCCGAGGAGTTCCGGATCGTCATGGGCAACTGCGTTGGCATAGGCGTTTTCATTTTGATCACCGCCATTTCCGTCTTTATGCTGATAAAAGGAACAAAAACGATACGTTCCAACCTCCAAATTGACTGACATTCCGTTTCAGATACATATCCCGCTGGAAAATTGAGGTGAATCTCTTGCATTTCCAAGCAAAATCCCTTATAGTAATTGTACCCTGATTTTTCAGCGGCTACACTGAAACAAAGGAGACGACCACCATGACCATCAACAAGACAAGCGAAAACGGCAGAGTTACCCTGGCCCTGTCCGGCCGGTTGGACACAGTCACCGCGCCGGAGCTGGAAGCGGCCCTGGACTCCGCCCTCGACGGCGCCACGGAGCTCTGCTTTGACTTTACCGAGCTGGAGTACATCTCCTCGGCGGGACTGCGGGTGCTTCTGAAAGCCCAGAAGACCATGAACCAAAAGGGGACGATGAAGCTCACCGGCGTGAACGAGACCATCATGGAGGTATTCGACATCACCGGCTTTGCGGACATCCTCACCATTGAGTAACCATGGTATTCAGACTGATCCTGACCGCCCTTTATAACGCGTTCCTGGCGGTACTCATCTACCTCGCCGAGAAAAAAACCGCTCTGGGCAAGCTCTCTTACAAGACCCGGCAGCTGGTCATCGGCCTCCTCTTTGGCGCCATGGCCGCCTTCGCCAGCACCGGCATGGGCGGAGTGGACATTGGCGACGGCACCATCATGAACGTGCGGGACGCGGCGCCGCTGTGCGCCGGTCTCATTTTTGGCGCGCCGGCAGGGGTCATCGCCGGTCTCATCGGCGGCGCCTTCCGCTACATTACGGCCTTTTTCGGCCTCACCGGAACATACACCCAGCTGGCCTGCTCCATCTCCACGGCCCTGGCGGGCCTGATCGCCGCGCTGCTACGCAAGTTCATGTTCGACGACAAAAAACCCAGCTGGCTCTATGGCCTGGGGGTCGGCGTCATCTGCGAGATCATCCATATGCTGATGATCTTCTTCACCAACGCCAACGACCCCGCCACCGCCTTCAACTTCGTAAAGATCTGCTCCCTGCCCATGATGCTGTGCAACGGCTTCTCCGTGGGGGTGGCGGTGCTGGCGATCTCGCTGATCGGCAAGGAAAAAAACACGCCCCGTCTGGAGGAAAAGCACCTCTCCCGCACCTTCCAGATGTGGCTGTTTTTCTGCATCGCCATCGCCTACGCCTTGACGGGCGTGTATACCTACGTTCTCCAGAGCAATATGTCCGACACGGAGATCGAGTCGGTCATCCGCACCAGCATCAACGACGTGAACCGGGACATCTCGGACACGTCGGATGAAAACCTTTTGAATAAGGCCACGCTCATCCAGGCGGAGTACCTGGCCTCCGCGGACAAAAACGACGAATTTCTGCGCTCCATCGCCGCAAAATACAACGTGGCGGAGGTCCACGTCGTGGGCCCGGACGGGCGGATCACCGCCAGCAACGTCCCCGACTACGTGGGCTTTGATATGGCCAGCGGCAAGCAGTCGGAGGAGTTTCTGGTCTTGCTGGAAGGCAACTTGAGCTCCTATGTCCAGCAATACCGTCCCCAGAGCTACAACAGCGGCGTCTCCCGCAAATACGGCGCCGTCACCCTTCCCGACGGCGGCTTCTTGCAGGTGGGCTATGACGCGGAGGGCTTCCGCGCCGACATGGAGAGCGCCGTGATGAAGATCACCCGGAACCGGCACATCGGCGAGAGCGGCTTTGTGGCGGCCTACGACGGCGCCTGGACCCTGCTGGGCCAGTCCTTCTTCCAGGACCAGGCGCCCGCGCTGGCGGAGCTGGGCGCGGAGCTCAGCGCCACGCCGCGAGGGGACGGAAAGATCTTCAGCGCCGCCCTGGGCGGCACACCCTACCTCTGCGAGTACCAGTATGTGGAGGGGTACTACATCCTCGGCGTCATCCCGGAGGCGGAGGCCCGGTTCATGCGGGACGTGTCGGTGTACCTCAGCTCTTTCATGGAGATCCTGATCTTCTCCGCGCTGTTCGTGCTGGTGTATTTTCTCATCAAGCGCCTGGTCATCGACAACCTCAACCAAGTCAACCGCGCCCTCTCCAAGATCGCCAACGGCAATCTGAACGTGACGGTGGACGTGCGGGCCAACGAGGAATTTGCCTCCCTCTCGGACGACATCAACTCCACCGTGGACGCCCTCAAGCGCTACATCGACGAGGCGGCGGCCCGGATCGACGCGGAGCTGGAATTTGCCCGGCAGATCCAGCACTCGGCCCTCCCCTCTGTGTTCCCGCCCTATCCCAACCGGCGGGAATTTGACCTCTACGCCCAGATGGACACCGCCAAGGAGGTGGGCGGCGACTTCTACGATTTCTATATGCTGGACGACTCCACCATCGCCTTCCTGATCGCCGACGTCTCCGGCAAGGGCATCCCGGCGGCCATGTTTATGATGAAGGCCAAGACCATCCTCAAGGACCTGGCCGAGAGAGGTCTGGAAGTGGACGAAATTTTCACCCAGGCCAACCAGAAGCTGTGCGAAAACAACGACGCCGGGATGTTCGTCACGGCGTGGATGGCCATCGTGGACCTGAAAACCGGGCTTATGCGCGTGGCAAACGCCGGACACAATCCGCCCGTCATCAGCAGGCGGACCGGCGGGGAAGAGGCGGGGGCCTTTGCCTATGAGAAACTGCGCGCCGGCTTCGTGCTGGCCGGCATGGAGGGGCTCAAATACCGCAAGACCGAGATACAGCTCTTCCCAGGCGACCGGGTCTACCTCTATACCGACGGCGTGACCGAGGCCACCAACAGCGACGCGGCCCTCTACGGCGAGAACCGGCTGCTGGAGACTCTGAACGCCCACCGGGACGCGGACGGAGAGGCGCTGTGCCAGGCGGTCAAGGCGGATGTGGACGCCTTTGCCGGCGACGCGCCGCAGTTTGACGACATCACCATGCTGTCCTTCACCCTCAACTTCATCAAGGGGGAGAACAAGCTGGTGTTCATCCCTGACGCCGCCGCGGGCGCCGCCGTCAGCGATTTTGCCGACCAGCTCACCGCCAGACTGAACGTCCTGCCCAAAACCGCCGGCAAAGTCAGCGTGGCCATCGACGAGATCGCCTCCAACATCATCAATTACAGCCAGGCGACCCTGGCGGAGATCTACTGCGCCATTGAAAGCGGCAAACTGCGCCTCACCTTTGCGGACAACGGCGTGGCCTATGACCCGATGAAGGCGCAAGATCCGGACGTCACCCTCTCGGCGGAGGAGCGGCAGATCGGCGGCCTGGGCATTTTCATGGTGAAAAAGATGGCCCAGAGCATGGAATATCAGTACGAAAACGGAAAAAACATTTTAAGTGTCGTCATCGCGCTGGACGTGTAACACAAAGCGGCCCCGCCGCCTGTGGCGCGGCGGGCCGCCGTGCCCTGTTTTTCGATTTTACTCGTAGGAGGAAATGAAAATGGCGAAGATCAACCAAAACTTTCTCAAACTGCCCGGCGGGTATCTGTTCCCTGAGATCGGCCGCCGGGTGCGGGCTTTCAGCGCGGAGAACCCGCCCATGCCCCTGATCCGCCTGGGCATCGGGGACGTGACCCTGCCCCTGGCGCCCGCGGTGGTGGAGGCCATGGCCAAGGCCACCGCCGAGATGGGGGTCAAGGAGACCTTCCGCGGCTACTGCGAGGAGACCTGCGGGGCCTACGACTTCCTCCGCTTCGCCATCCGGGACAGCTACAAGGCCCGCGGTGTGGACGTCGCCGACGACGAGATCTTCGTCTCCGACGGCGCCAAGAGCGACTGCGGCAACATCGGCGACATCTTCTCGGTGGACAACGTGGTGGCCGTGTGCGACCCGGTCTACCCCGTCTATGTGGACACCAACGCCATGGCCGGCCGGGCAGGGGAGTACGACGGGGAGAAGTGGACCCGGCTCATCTACCTGCCCTGCACCGCCGAAAACGGCTTTTTCCCCGCCTTGCCGGAGGGCCAGGCCCCGGACCTCATCTACATCTGTTCCCCCAACAACCCCACCGGCGCGGCGGCCACGGCGGAGCAGTTGAAGCTCTGGGTGGACTACGCCAACGCCCACGACAGCGTGATCTTGTTCGACAGCGCCTACGAGGCGTTCATCACCACCCCCGGCGTGCCCCACAGCATCTTTGAGGTCGAGGGGGCCAAGACCTGCGCCATCGAGTTCCGCTCCTTCTCCAAGACCGCCGGCTTCACCGGCAACCGCTGTGCCTACACCGTCATCCCAAAGGCCCTGGAGCGGGGCGGGGCCAGCCTCAACCAGCTCTGGAACCGGCGCCAGGGCACCAAGTTCAACGGCGTGCCCTACGTCATCCAGCGGGCGGCCGAGGCGGTGCTGACCCCCGCGGGCCAGGCCCAGTGCCAGGCCGCCATCGACTACTACCTCCATAACGCCCAGGTGATCCGCCAGGGTCTAACGAGGGCGGGCCTCACCGTCTACGGCGGCGTGGACGCCCCCTACATCTGGGCCCGCACGCCGGAGGGCGTGGGCTCCTGGGACTTCTTCGACAAACTGCTCCGCCAGGCGTGCGTGGTCACGACCCCCGGCGCCGGCTTTGGACCCAGCGGGGAGGGCTACATCCGCCTCACCGCCTTCGGCGACGCCGCCGCCACCCAAGAGGCCGTGGAGCGCATCGTCAAGGTCCTGTAACCACAGCAAAAAACGCCCCGGAGAGCCGTTGCGGCCCTCCGGGGCGTTTTTGTTGTAGTGGGGGGTCAAATCCGCCCAATGTCGCGGCGGAACATCATGTTCTCAAAGTGGATGGGCTTTGCCCCGGCGTAGGCGGCGTCGATGGCCCCGTCCAATGTGGGGGCCACGGCGGTGACGCCCAGCACCCGTCCGCCGTTTGTCACCACTTGTCCGTCCGCCAGAGCGGTGCCCGCGTGAAAGACCACCGCGCCCGCCACATCCTCCAGCCCGGAGATGGGGCAGCCCTTCTTGTAGCTGCCCGGATAGCCGCCGGAGGCCAGCACCAGGCAGCACGCGGCGTCAGACCGCCAGCGGATGTCCGCCGTGTCCAGCCGCCCCTCCCGGCAGGCCAGCATGATCTCCAGCAGATCGCTCTCCAGCAATGAGAGCACCGTCTGGCACTCCGGGTCGCCAAACCGGGCGTTGTACTCCACCACCTTGGGCCCGTCGGGGGTGAGCATCAGCCCGAAGTAGAGCACCCCTTGAAAGGGCCGCCCCTCGGCGGCCATCGCCGCCACCGTGGGCTGGAAGATCTCCTCCATGCACCGCCGGGCCAGCTCTGGGGTGTAGTGGGGGGAGGGGGAGATGGCGCCCATGCCGCCGGTGTTGGGGCCCTTGTTGCCGTCATAGGCCCGCTTGTGGTCCTGGGAGGACACCATGGGGACCACAGTCTTTCCGTCGCAAAAGGCCAGCACCGTCACCTCCGGCCCGGTCATGCATTCCTCAATGACCACCGTAGCGCCGGAGGCGCCAAACTTCTTGTCCACCATCATGGACTGGACCGCTTCCAGCGCCTCCTCCACCGTCTGGGCCACCACCACGCCTTTGCCCAGGGCCAGGCCGTCGGCCTTGACCACGATGGGCGCGCCCTGGGCGCGGATATAGTCCTGGGCGGCGGCCAGGTCGGTGAAGGTCTCATACCGGGCGGTGGGGATGCCGTACTTCTTCATCAGTTCCTTGGAAAACGCCTTGCTGGCCTCGATGACGGCGGCGTTTTGCCTCGGCCCAAAGGCGGGGATGCCCGCGGCCTCCAGCTCGTCCACCATCCCCAGCGCCAGCGGGTCGTCGGGGGCCACCACCACCAGGTCCATGGCGTTGCCCTTGGCCCAGGCCACCATGCCCTCCACGTCGGTGGCCTTCACGCTCACGCACTGGGCGACCTGGGCGATGCCTCCGTTGCCCGGCGCGCAGTAGAGCTCTGTGACTTTTGGACTCTGCTTCAGCTTCCAGCAGATGGCGTGCTCCCGTCCGCCGGAGCCCACGACGAGAACTTTCATGTGGGATACCCCCTCAAATCTTAGTGGTGGAACAGCCGCATACCGGTGAAGCACATGACCATGCCGTACTTGTCGGCGGTGGCGATGACGTGGTCGTCCCGGATGGAGCCGCCGGGCTCGGCGATGTAGCTGACCCCGGACTTGCGGCAGCGCTCCACATTGTCCCCAAAGGGGAAAAAGGCGTCCGAGCCGCAGGTGACGCCGGTCTGCCTGGCAATCCACTCTTTCTTCTCCGTCGGCGTGAGGGGGTCCGGCCTGACCTGGAAGGTCTGCTGCCAGACCCCGTCGGCCAGCACGTCCTCGTACTCGTCGGAGAGGTAAACGTCGATGGCGTTGTCCCGGTCGGGGCGGCGGATGTTCTCCACGAAGGAGAGGCCCAGCACCTTGGGGTGCTGGCGCAGCAGCCAGTTGTCCGCCTTCTGCCCGGCCAGACGGGTGCAGTGGATGCGGCTCTGCTGCCCGGCGCCCACGCCGATGGCCTGTCCGTCTTTCACATAGCACACCGAGTTGGACTGGGTGTATTTCAGGGTGATCAGCGCCACCATCATATCCGTGACCGCCTCGGCGGGCAGGTCCTTGTTGACGGTGACGATGTTCTGGAGCAGTTCCGGGCCGATCTTGAAGTCGTTGTGCCCCTGCTGGAATGTGACGCCGAACACGTCCTTGAGCTCCACCGGGGCACAGTGGTAGGCGGGGTCGATCCGCACCACGTTGTAGTTGCCCTTCTTCTTGCCCTTCAGGATCTCCAGGGCCTCCGGGGTATAGTCCGGGGCGATGACGCCGTCGGACACCTCGCCCTTGAGGTACTGGGCGGTGGCGGCGTCGCAGACCTCGCTGAGAGCGGCCCAGTCGCCGTAGGAGCACAGCCTGTCGGCCCCGCGGGCCCGGATGTAGGCGCAGGCGATAGGGGAGAGCTCCGCCTCCGGCTCCACAAAGTACATCTTCCGCTCCACGTCCGACAGGGCCTTGCCCACGGCGGCCCCGGCGGGGGAGACGTGCTTGAAGGACGCGGCGGAGGCCATGCCGGTGGCTTCTTTCAGCTCCTTGACCAGCTGCCAGGAGTTCAGGGCGTCCAGCAGGTTGATGTACCCCGGCTTGCCGTTGAGGACGGTGATGGGCAGGTCCGAGCCGTCCCGCATAAAGACCTTCGCGGGCTTTTGGTTGGGATTGCAGCCGTACTTCAGTTCCATTTCCTTCATCTCTCTCAGCCCTCCTGATGCTTGTTGCGGATCACATCCTGGACCTCTCCGGTGGCTAGGTCGATGTAGCGCACAAAAAGGGAGACCTTGTTGTTCTGGTCCAGCGCCCGCCAGACCTTGTCGGCCCAGGCCTCCGGATCGGCCTCGTCCACCGCCACCGCCACGGGCTCGCCCTGGAAGGAGGGCAGGGGATCGCCGTCGGACTGGTAGGTGGAGATAAAGTGCCCCACCCCCGCCTTGGGCGCGTCGTAGTCGAAGAAAAACCGCTGGCAGGTGTCGGCGTCGCCGTCTATGGTCTTGAGGATGGACAGGGCGTAGGAGCCGTTACCCATCACCACGCCGGAGATGCGGGGCGTCCAGTTGGGTCCGTCGGGCTCAAAGGTCCGGGTCTTGAGGGCGTGGCGGTAGCAGTGGCCCGCCTCCATGGTGTCCCGGATGGTGTCGGTCTGGTCGCCGTTGGTGACGATGGTCACAGGCCCGCAGACCCGGACGGGGTGGTAGATGATGAGGGAGGGGTCTGTCATCTTGCTCTCGTCAAAGGCGCGTGTGCGGATGCCGTCCTCAGTGGGCTCAAAGACCCGGTTGCGGCTGTTCTCGCTCCGGCCCATGATAAAGTACGTGACCACCGCCTTGGCGTTGTCCGCCGTGCGGCCGATGAGAATGCCCCGGCCGGGGTAGGGGTTGCCGGAGAGCAGGGCGGGGAAGTTTTGGATGCTCATAGCGTTTCCTCCTCAAGAATGTGGACCTGGCGGCCCTCAACTTTTAATTTTCCCTGGCAGAACAGCGCCGCCGCCTGGGGCAGAAGCCGCCACTCGGCCTCCTCCATCACCCGCCGCTGCAGGGTCTCCGGCGTATCGCCGGGCCGGACGGCCACCGCCCTCTGGGAGATGATGGGCCCGCCGTCGGGCTCGGTGGTGACAAAGTGTACCGTGGCCCCGGTGACTTTGACCCCGTAGGCCAACGCCCGCTCATGGACCCGCAGTCCGTAAAACCCCTCGCCGCAAAAGGAGGGGATCAGGGCGGGGTGGACGTTCAAAATGGCGTTTTCATAGGCGTCCACGAACTCGGCGGTGAGGATGTGCATAAAACCCGCCAGGATGATAAGGTCGGCCTCCAGCGCCTGGCACCGCTCCCGCAGGGCCAGGGAGTAGGCCCTATGGTCCGGGTAGTCCCGCCGGGCCACCACATAGCCCGGGACCCCGGCCTTTTCCGCCCGCTCCAGGGCGTAGGCCCCCTCCTTGGAGGAGATGACCGCCGCCACGCGGCCGCCGGGCAGTTCCCCGCGGGCCTGGGCGTCCAGCAGGGCCTGGAGATTGGTCCCGCCGCCGGAGACCAGCACCACGATGTTTTTCAGCATAGCGCCACCTTGTCCTCGCCCCGGACGATCTCGCCCAGCACATAGGCGTCCACGCCTCCGGCGCGAAGCGCGGCCAGGGCCTTGTCCGCGGTGTCCTTGGAGACCACCACCGTCATGCCCACGCCCATGTTGAAGGTGTTGAACATATCCCGCTCCGGGATATTCCCCACCCTCTGAATGAGCTCGAAGATGGGCAGACCGCGCACGGCGGCCTTTTCCACGCGGGCGCACAGGCCGTCGGGGATACAGCGGGGGATGTTCTCGTAGAAGCCGCCGCCGGTGATGTGGCTCACGCCCTTGACGTCGGCGGCGGCCATGGCCGCCAGCACGGGCTTGACGTAAATCACCGTGGGGGTCAGCAGCGCCTCGCCCAGACCCTTGCCCAGCTCCGGGACGTGTTTGCCCAGATCGGCGCGCTCCACGTCAAAAACCTTGCGCACCAGGGAGAAGCCGTTGGAGTGGACGCCGGAGGAGGGCAGGGCCAGCACCACGTCGCCCGGGACCATCTTCCCCGGGTCGATGACCTTGGGCCTGTCCACGATGCCCACGGAAAAGCCCGCCAGATCGTAGTCGTCGGCGGCCATGGTGCCCGGATGCTCGGCGGTCTCGCCGCCGATGAGGGCGCACCCGGCCTGGACACAGCCCTCGGCCACACCGGCGACCAACTGCGCCACCTTTTCCGGGATGTTCTTGCCGATGGCGATGTAGTCCAGGAAGAAGAGGGGCCTGGCCCCACAGCAGATAATGTCGTTGACGCACATGGCCACGCAGTCGATGCCCACGGTGTCGTGCCTGTCCATCAGCTGGGCCACGCGCTGTTTGGTGCCCACGCCGTCGGTGCCGGAGACCAGCACCGGCTCGGCCATACCGGTCATGTCCGGGGCGAACAGCCCGCCAAAGCCGCCCAGGTCGGAGACCACACCGGGGATCACCGTGCGCGCCACGTGCGCCTGCATGAGCTTCACGCCCTTGTAACCGGCCTCAATGTCCACGCCCGCGGCGGCGTAAGAGGCGGAATGGGAGTTTTCCATCTGGCCCGCTCACTCCTTTCCAGTCCAGCAGTAGGTGCAGACCTTGTCCCTGTCGATGCCGATGGCCTGCAAAAGCCCGTCCAGGGACTGATAGCCCAAAGAGTCAAACCCCAGGTCCTGACAGATGGTCTTGAGCAAGCACTGTCCCCGCTGGGTGGAGGCGTCGGCATACTCCTCCAGGTGCTTTTGCCCCTCGTCCCCCTCCAACTTCTGGATGGTGGAGCGGGTCAGAAGCTCCATGTCCGAGTTGCTCCGGGAGAAGTTCAGATACTTGCAGCCGTACATGATGGGCGGACAGGCCGAGCGCATATGGACCTCCTTGGCCCCGGCGCCGTAGAGAAACTCCACCGTCTCCCTCAGCTGGGTGCCCCGGACGATGGAGTCGTCCACAAAGAGGAGCTTTTTCCCCTCGATGAGCTCCGGCACGGGGATCTGCTTCATCTTGGCCACCTGGTTTCGTATGTCCTGGCTGGCGGGCATAAAGGACCGGGGCCAGGTGGGGGTGTACTTGACAAAGGGCCGGGCGAAGGTCATGTGCCCGCGGTTGGCGTATCCGATGGCGTGGGGCACGCCGGAGTCCGGGACGCCGGCCACATAGTCCACCTGGGGCAGCGCGCCCTGATCCATCTCGCTCTGGGCCATGACCTCACCGTTGTGGCACCGCATGACCTCCACGTTGACCCCCTCATAGCGGGAGTTGGGATAGCCGTAGTAGGTCCACAGGAAGGCGCAGATCTTCATCTTGTCCCCGGCCGGGGACAGGGTCTCATACCCGTCCGCCGTGACCTTCACGATCTCCTGGGGCCCCAGCTCGTAAGCGTCCTCATAGCCCAGCTTTTGGTAGGCGAAGGACTCAAAGGACACGCAGCAGCCGTCCCTGCCCCTGCCGATGAGGACCGGCAGCCGCCCCAGCTTGTCCCTGGCGGCGATGATGCTGTCGCTGCTCAAGATCAGGATGGTGATGGAGCCCTCTATCACGTCCTGGGCATAGCGGATGCCGCTGACCAGATCGTCCTTTTGGTTGATGAGCGCGGCCACCAGCTCCGATGCGTTCACCTTGCCCGACCCCATGGCCTGGAACTGGTGCCCCGGATGGTCAAAGTGCTGGGACACCAGCGCCTCGGCGTTGATGATCCGGCCCACGGTGCTGATGGCGTAGATGCCCAGATGGGAGCGGATCAGCAGGGGCTGGGGATCGGTGTCGCTGATGCAGCCGATGCCCGCGTTGCCCTGCAAGTCAGGCAGATCGTGCTCGAACTTTGTGCGAAAGGGGGTGTTTTCGATGTTGTGTATCTGGCGGTGAAAGCCGCCGCTGGGCTCGTAAAAGGCCATGCCGCCGCTGTGGGTGCCCAGATGGGAGTGGTAGTCGGTGCCGAAAAAAACGTCCAGCACCACGTCGCGCTTGGCGACCGCGCCAAAGAAACCGCCCATGCTTATCGGTCCCCCATCAGGCGGCGCATGACTTCCTCATAGGCCTCCTCCGCGCCGCCCATGTCCCGGCGGAAACGGTCCTTGTCCAGCTTCTCGTGGGTGTTCTCGTCCCAGAGGCGGCAGGTGTCGGGGCTGATCTCATCGGCCAGGACGATGGTGCCATCGGCGGTCTTGCCAAACTCCAGCTTGAAGTCCACCAGGTCGATGCCGATCTCCTTCATAAAGCCCTTCAAAAGCTCGTTGATCTTGAGGGCGTAACTGCGGATCAGGTCGAGCTCCTCTCTGGTGGCCAGGCCCAGGGCCAGGGCGTGGGAGTCGTTGAGCAGGGGGTCGCCCAGGTCGTCGTTTTTGTAGGAGAGCTCAAAGGTGGGCTGGGAGAAGGGGATGCCCTCCTCCACGCCGTAGCGCTTGGCGAAGGACCCGGCGGAGATGTTGCGGACGATGACCTCCAAGGGCACGATGGTCACTTTCTTCACCGCTGTCTCCCTGTCGGACAGCTGCTCCAGAAAGTGGGTGGGCACACCGGCCTGCTCCAGCCGCTGCATCAGGTTGTTGGTCATCTTGTTGTTGATGGCCCCTTTGCCCAGGATGGTGCCCTTCTTCTCGCCGTTGAAGGCGGTGGCGTCATCCTTGTAGCTGACGATGACCACGTTGGGATCGTCGGTGGCAAAGACCTTTTTGGCCTTTCCTTCGTAGAGCTGTTCCAGTTTTTTCATTTTGTCCGAGCCTCCTGTAATTTTTTGTCCTTCTCCATGACCGCCTGTTCCATATCGGCCTTGTGTACCCGCAGTTTTTCCGTCAGGGCAGGGTCGCCCAGGGCCAGGATCTGCGCCGCCAGGATCGCGGCGTTCCCGCCGCCGTCCACCGCCACGCAGGCCACCGGGATGCCCGCGGGCATCTGGACCATGGACAAGAGAGAGTCCAGACCGCCCATCATGGAGGTCTTGATGGGGACGCCGATGACGGGCAGGGTGGTGTACGCGGCCAGGACGCCGGCCAGGTGTGCCGCTTTTCCGGCGGCGGCGATGATGACGCCGAAGCCGTTGTCCGCCGCGCCGGAGGCGAAGGCCTCGGCCTGGGCGGGGGTGCGGTGGGCGGAGATGATGTGTACCTCGTAGGGGATGGCGAAACGGTCCAGCGCGCGCAGACAGGGCTCCATGGCGGGAAGATCGGAGTCCGAACCCATGATAACAGCAACTTTCAGAGACATAGTTACCTCCCACGATACAATAAGATAAAAAATCACTGTAATCTTAGCAGATACGGGGGAAAAAATCAAGATGTTGGGGGGCATTTTTGTAAAGTTACACAAGACCTAGTACACATAACACCGCTTCCCTGTGCCATTTTTGGCCGGGGCGGTCTGTGGCACCGTCGGCGGCGGGGCATAAGATGGGGCCAGGGGAGTGAATACCATGGTCTACTATCTCATCATCTGCCGGTCCCTCACCTACGCCCAGCGCACCGCGGCGGTGCTGGAGCGGGTGGGGATCACCGCTCATATTTTACGCGCGCCCCGCGCCATTGCCGGAGAGGGGTGCAGTCACGGCGTCAGGATTTCCCCGCGGCGTCTGGCCGAGGCACTGACTGTGCTGGGCCGCGCCGGACTGACGCCCAGGCGGGTGTTTCTGCTGGCCGGAGACGGCAGCTACCAGGAGGTGCGGCTGTGATCTACTTTGACAGCGCGGCCACCACCCTCCAGAAGCCCGCCGCCGTAGCCCAGGCCGGCGTCCGGGCCATCCGTACCTGCGCCAGCCCCGGACGGGGCGGCCACCGGCCCGCTATGCTGGCCGCTGACGTGGCCTACCGCTGCCGGGAGTTGGCCGGGGCGCTCCTGGGCGTGTCCGAGCCGGAGCGTGTGGTCTTTACCATGAACGCCACACACGGCCTGAACATCGCCATCCAGAGCCTCGTCAAGCCCGGCGACGTGGTCGTCACCTCCGGCTGGGAGCACAACGCCGTCACCCGTCCTCTCCACGCCCTGGGCGCCCAGGTCAGGGTCGCGGCGGGGCCCATGTTCGACCAGACAGCGGCCCTGGCCGCCTTCGACGCGCTGTTGACCCCGGAGACCGCCTGCGCGGTGTGTACCCAGTGTTCCAACGTCTTTGGCATGGTCCTGCCCGTGGCGGGCGTCGCCCGCCTCTGCCGGGAGCGCGGGATCCCCCTGATCGTGGACGCCGCCCAGAGCGCGGGCGTCCTGAGCGTGGACCTGGACGCCTGGGGCGCGGACTATGTGGCCATGCCGGGGCACAAGGGCCTCTACGGGCCCCAGGGCACCGGCCTGCTGCTGTGCGGGCGAAACGCCGCGCCGCGCCCCATCCTGCAAGGCGGAACGGGCAGCGCCTCCATGGACCAGGATATGCCCCGCTTCCTGCCTGATGCGCTGGAGGCGGGCACCCACAACATCACCGGCGTGGCCGGACTGCTGGAGGGCCTGCGCTATGTGGTACGCAAAGGGCCGGACGCCATCCTGAACCACGAGCGCAAACTGCTGGCCCTGGCCCACAGCGGCCTCAGCCAGATGCCCGGCGTGGAGGTTTTCGCCGCCTCCGCGCCGGAGGACCAGGCCGGCGTGCTGTCCTTCCGGGTCCACGGCATGGACTGCGAGGAGGTGGGACAGTGGCTTGGGGACCACGGCGTGGCTGTCCGGGCCGGGCTCCACTGCGCGCCCCAGGCCCACGCCTCCGGCGGCACGCTGGACACGGGCACGGTGCGCCTCAGCTTCTCCGCCTTCAACACCTTGGGCGAGGTGGAGCGCTTCCTGGACCTGGCCGAGAGAATGTGCCGGCGAAAGTAAAAGTAGGGAAAGACCGACAAATTGTCAAAGAAGCGGCGTGGCCGCTTCTTTGATGATTGTTTGCGGCCCGCCGCAGCGCACGCCCCGGCCACTGAGGTGGCCGGGGCGCACGTTTGCGGGCCGAGATGTCACGCCTCGCCTGTTCGCGACGCCCGGCTTCGCTGCGTTCGGGAAAAATCCGCTGGGCTTTGCCCAGCCTGTTTTTTCCCTCTCTCCGCTCCATCCGGGCTGCTCACGACGGCTCGCCGCTTCGCTGTATTTTTTTTCCGACGTACACGCCGCCGGAAAAAATTTTCTATGCGTCTTTCGCGCCTGGCGGCGCGAAACTCTGCGAGGCTTTTTTTGCCGCCCATCCGGGCTTGACTTTAGCGCCAAAAAGTGCTAAAGTACCCACCGAAGGATGTGAGACACATGGTATTGATCCTGAAACCCAACTATACCGAAGAAGAACTGCACAAAGCCATCGCCGCGATGGAGGCGGGCGGCGTAAAGGTCATGGTCTCCAAGGGCAGCGAGACCACCATTCTGGGCGCGGAGGGCAACGCCGCGGGCTTGGACGAGGAACTGCTCAGCCAGCTCCCCGGCGTGGAGCGGGTCATGCGGGTGAGCGAGCCGTTCAAGATGGCCAACCGCAAGTATCACCCCGACGACTCAGTCATCGACATCGGCCGTGGGGTCAGCGTGGGCGGCGCCCGCCTCACCGTCATCGCCGGGCCCTGCTCAGTGGAGAGCGAGGCCCAGGTGGTGGACATCGCCCGGAGCGTGAAACAGAGCGGCGCCCTGGCCCTGCGTGGCGGGGCCTACAAGCCCCGCACCAGCCCATACTCCTTCCAGGGCATGGGCGTGGAGGGGATCCGTATCCTCATGGAAGCCCGTGAAAAGACGGATATGCCCATCGTCACCGAGCTGATGAGCGCCGACCAGCTGCCTCTCTTTGAGGAGTGCGTGGACGTGATCCAGATCGGCGCCCGGAATATGCAGAACTTTGACCTTCTGAAAAAGGTCGGCCGGTGCAAAAAGCCCATCCTGCTCAAGCGTGGCCTCTCCTCCACCATCGAGGAGTGGCTGATGAGCGCGGAGTATATCATGGCCGAGGGCAACCGGAACGTCATCCTCTGCGAGCGCGGCATCCGCACCTTTGAGACCTATACCCGCAACACCCTGGACCTGTCGGCGGTGCTGGCGGTGAAAAAGCTCTCCCATCTGCCCGTCATCGTGGACCCCTCCCACGCCTGCGGCAAGGCGTGGATGGTGGACCGCATGGCCATGGCTGCCGTGGCCGCTGGGGCGGACGGCCTGATCATCGAGGTCCACAACGACCCGGAGCACGCCCTGTGTGACGGCGCCCAGTCCATCACGCCGCGGCAGTTCGACGAGCTGATGCCCAAGCTGGGCGCCATGGCCCAGTGCGTGGGCCGCACGGTGTGATGGGGGGCATGACCGTAGCCGTGGTGGGCCTGGGGCTCATCGGCGGCTCCATCGCCATGGCCCTCCAGGGCTTTGAGGACTGTACCGTCGTCGGCGCGGTCCGCTCTCAGAGGACCTACGACCTTGCCCTGGAGCGCCAGGTCGCGGACCGGCTGACCATGGACGCGGCCCAGGCCGTCCGGGAGGCGGACGTGGTCTGGCTCTGTCTGCCGCCCCAGGCCATTTTGGACTTCCTCGCCGCCCACCGGGACCACTTCAAGCCCGGCAGTCTGGTCACAGACGTCTGCGGCGTCAAGACCGCCATCGTGGAGGGGGCACGCTGTCTGCCGGACACGGTGGACTTTATCGGCTGTCACCCCATGGCGGGCAAGGAGGTCTCCGGCGTGGCAAACGCCGAGAGTGACCTCTTCCGCGGCGCCCATTTTATCCTCACACCCAGCGGGAAAAACGACCCCGCGCACGTGGCATTGCTGGAGCGCATGGCCCAGTATATGGGCTTTCGTGACGTTGTCCGGGCCACGCCGGAGGAGCACGACGCCATCATCGCCTACACGAGCCAGGTCATGCACGTCATGGCCGCGGCGGTGTGTGACGACCCCGACCTCTTCTCCTGCAAGGGCTTCGAGGGCGGCTCCTTCCGGGACTGCACCCGCGTGGCCGCCCTGGACGTGCCGCTTTGGACCGAGCTCTTCTCCCTCAACGCCCCGGCCCTGACCCGCGTCATCCAGACCCTGGAGGACAACCTCCGCGCCTACCGGGAGACCATCCAGTCCGGGGACCGGGCGGCTCTGGCGGAGAAGTTGCGCCACTCCTCCGACCGCAAGCGCCGCATGAACTTTGAGGGCCCGCCCCGCGGGGACCAGCGGGGGAACTGACCCAAGAAAAAAACAACGGAGATGACAGGATTGAAGATCAACCACGCCAAGCGGCTGGACCATTACACCACCGGGGTATTCGCCGCGGTGAACGAAGAAAAAGAGAAGATCGAGCGCGCCGGCGGCAAGGTGTATAACCTCTCCATCGGCACGCCGGACCTGGCGCCGCCGGAGCACGTGCGCCAGGCCCTGATCCACAGCGCGGCCGACCCTGAGAGCTGGAAATACTCCCTGGTGGACACCCCCGAACTCCTGTCCGCCGTGGTGGACTATTACCAGGCCCGCTTCGGCGTCGCCATCACCCCGGACATGATCACCTCTGTCCACGGCACCCAAGAGGGCATGGGCCACCTGGGGCTGGCCCTGTGCGACGAGGGGGACGTGGTGCTGCTGCCCGATCCGGGCTACCCCATCTTTGAGGTCGGGGCGTACTTTGGTCAGGCCGAGATCCACTACTACCCCTTGCTGAAGGAGTACGACTTCCTGCCCCGGCTGGACCTTCTGGACCCGGAACTCCTGCGGCGGACCAGGTACATGGTGCTGTCCTATCCCTCCAACCCCGTGGGCGCGGCGGCGGGGAAGGAGACCTACCTGGAGATCATGGACTACGCCCGGAAATACGGCTTCCTCATCATCAACGACAACGCCTATTCCGACATCATTTTCGACGGACGCCAGGGCTTTTCCTTCCTCGGTCTCCCCGGCGCCCAAGAGTTGGGGGCGGAGTTCTTCTCCCTCTCCAAGTCCTTCAACGTCACCGGCGCGCGGATCTCTTTCCTGATCGGAAACCCCGCCATCATCGAGGCGGTCAAGCTCCTGCGCTCCCAGTTCGACTTCGGGATGTTTTTCCCCGTCCAGGCGGCGGCGGTGGCGGCCCTGCGGGGCCCGCTGGACGGCGTAAAGGCCCAGTGCGCCGAGTACCAGCGCCGCCGGGACGCCTTCTGCGGCGGACTGCGTCAGGCGGGCTGGCCCGTGCCGGACAGCCACGGCACCATGTTCGTCTGGGCGCCCATCCCGCCAGGCCACGGCACCTCCCAGGCGTTCTGCCGCGAACTGCTGGAAAAGACCGGCGTGCTGGGCACCCCCGGCTCCGCCTTTGGACCCTCCGGCGAGGGCTATATCCGCTTCGCCCTGGTCCGTCCGCCGGAGGAGTTGGCCCAGATCGCCGCCATGATCGGCCAAAAGCTGGGCCTGACCAGCCAATAAAGCGCAAAAAAGCCTCTCGGCCCGCAAACGTGCGACCCGGCCACCTCGGTGGCCGGGTCGTGCGCTGCGGCGGGCCGCAAAAAATTGTCAAAGGTCCTGGCGCCCGTGGGCGCCAGGACCTTTGACAATATCAGTTGCATCGCTTGCAGGCCGTGTAGCCCCTGCTCTGCGCCTCGGACAGAGAGACCTGCGTGGGGTCTTTCATGCCGCTGCACGAGGGGGTGGAGTGATACTTACTGCCCGACTGCGGGATCCACACCATGCCCCCGCCCCCGCTCTCCGTCGCCGTGGGCTCCTCCGTGTCGGCGGCGGGAGAGACCCTGGACCCGGGCGGGAGGGGCTCCCCGTCCTCCTCCAAGTCCTGGGGCTCCAGGGTCAGGACTTCTCCCTCCTCCGGCGCCTGGGAAGGCAGGGCCTCCTCCGTAGGCCCCTCCTCCGGGGCGGCGGCGGCCTCCGCCGCCTCCAAGGCGGACAGATAGGCCGTGGCCTCGCGGTAAAAATACACCGTGCCGCTGCCGTCGGCCTTGTCGCACAGGAAGTCCCCGTCCTCTCCTGAGACGATATAGAGGGGCCGCACCTGGTCCAGACTGCCGATGTAGGCTACGTTGGCGTCGATGTGGTCGCCGGCGGGGGAGTAGATCCCCGTCAGGCTCTGCCCGTCCAGCACGTTCTTGTCGTAGCGGTAGATCTGCCCGTCGGTGAACTGGCACTGGGCGCCGTTGACGGCGAAATACCATGTGCCGTCGTAGGCGGCGGTGGGGGAGACGTCCTCCTCATAGGCGCACCCAGCCAGACACAGTACCACCGCCAGCCAGACCAGCCAGAGCCGGCCCCTTCTCTGTCTCACGGTCCTCACCAACCTCTCCGGGGCTCTACGCCTCGCACTTCCAGAAGGCCACGCTGTACGGCGCCAGCTCACTGCCGCCGCCGAAGTCGTGGAGCCGGCCGGTGATCAGATCCTCCGCCTGGCCGCACCCGGCGTCAAAGTGGGCGGTGTAGGGCTCGCCGTCGGCGTTGACGGCCACCAGCACCCGTTCGCCCTCCACGGCCCGCTCAAAGATAAACTGGCGGTTGGTCAGCACCACCGTGCGGTAGTTGCCGTGGCACAGGGCCGGGCTCCGGCGCCGGGCGCGGGCCAAGGCGGCGATGAACGCGGTGAGCTGGTTCTCCTGGGGCCCGTCCAGGGCAGGCCGCAGGGCCCCGTCGCCCTGTCCCTTGTCCCCCTCCATGCCCCACTCGCTGCCGTAGTAGACCGCCGGCACGCCTGGCATCCCGAACAGCAGCCCCCACGCGGGGCGCAGATGCTCTCTGTTCTGCAACACCGTGGCGATGCGGGACACGTCGTGGTTGTCCAAGAAGCTCAGCAGGCTCTTGCCCCGGTAGAGGCACCACTGCTCGGAGCCAAACTGCCTGTTCAGGGAGTGCCCGATCTCAAAGAGGTTCATGGAGTTGAACGCGGACCACAGCCCCTTGTAGCACTCGTAATTCGTGACGCTGTGGCAGGCCTGGTCGTTCATCCAGCGGTTGTAGTCCCCGTGGAGGGTCTCGCCAAGCAGCCAGAATCCGGGCTTCAGACCGTCGGTAAACTCCCGCAGTTGCCGCAGGTACTCCGGGTCCAGACAGTAGGCCACGTCCAGCCGCAGACCGTCGATGCCGTAGTCCTCCACCCAGCCGCGGATGGCGGCGAACTGGTGCTCCGCCACCGCCGGATGGCGAAGGTTGAGCTTCACCAGCTCGTAGTGGCCCTCCCAGCCCTCGTACCAGAAGCCGTCGCCGTAGTTGGAGTCGCCGTCAAAGTTGATGTGAAACCAGTCCTTATAGGGGCTGTCCCAGCGCTTTTCCCGCACGTCCTGAAAGGCCCAAAACCCCCGGCCCACATGGTTGAACACCCCGTCGAACACCACGCGGATGCCCGCCGTATGCAAGGCGTTGCAGACCTTCTTCAGATCCTCCTTGGAACCCAGACGGCAGTCCACCGCGTTGTAGTCCCTGGTGTCGTAGCCGTGGCAGTCGCTCTCAAAAAGGGGGTTGAACAGCACCGTGTCCGCGCCCAGCGCCTTGATGTGTTCCACCCAATCCAGCACCTTCAGGATGCGGTGGGCCGGAACGCCGTCGTTTTCCCTGGGCGCGCCGCACAGCCCCAGCGGATAGATCTGGTAGACCACTGCTTCTTCAAACCACATATGTTTCCATCCTTTGCTGAGAAATATCTGACAGCCCCAGTATACCAGACGGCCAGCGGAAACGCAATCATAAAACAGAAAAACTGACCTTTTTCGCCTGGAACGCCCCTGGAACGGCCCCTCTGGAGCGGCGGAAAAAATCCCGTGGGATTTTGTTGATTTTCTGGGGAATACGTGCTATAATTTCAGGATAAAAGTGGATCGCCGGGTGGATTTTGACGCTCCGCGCAGACAAGGGGACGGTAGAAGTGCTGCAAAACAAACTCTTTGAGATCCTTTCCAGCGCCTCGGACGACATCTACTTCTACATCTGCGACGTAAAGCGGGATTACAGCCGCTGGTCCAAAAACACCGTCGCGGACTTTGGCGTGCCCGAATACGTCTACAACAACGCCGCGGTCTGGATGGAGCACATCCATCCAGACGACCGGGAGACCTACCGCCTGGATGTGCAGGCGGTCTTTGAGGGCAAAAAGAACCGCCATGAGTGCGAATACCGGGCCAGGAACATCAAGGGCGAGTACGTATGGCTCAAGTGCTGTGGCGTGATGCACTACAACGAAAACGGCGAGCCCGTGCTGTTTGGCGGCTTTATGATGCGCCTGGACATCCACACCAGCTACGACCCCGTGACCCACCTCCGCACCGCCAACCACGAAAGCGACTGGATCCGCGCCATTCTGGACTCCGACCAGCCCGCCATCCTCATGCTGGTGGGGGTGGACGCCTTCCGCAAGATCGTCAACAACTACGGCTATGAATTTGGCAACAGCGTCCTCTTCCAGATCGGCCAGAAGCTCTCCGCCCTCTGCTCTTCCTTGGGCGAGGGCTGTATCGCGGCCCGCTTCGTCAAGGACGAATTTCTCCTCATCCTGCCCGGACGCACCGTAGAACAGGCCCAGGAGATCTTCCAGCAGATCAAAAAGCTGGTCCAGCAGGTGGGGGCCCAGGGGCAGACCATCGACATCTGCGTCTCCGCCGGCGCCGTGCGCCTGCCGGACGACGGCCGGGGATACGACACCCTTGTGGCCAAGCAGGAGCACGCCTTGGAATACGCCAAGGAGCACGACCGGGGCGGCTTTTGTATGTACAGCGCCGAAATCGAGCAGGAGCACACCCGCCGCATCCACCTGCGAAATGCCCTGGCCCACTCCATCAACAACAACTTCGAGGGCTTCGAGCTCTACTTCCAGCCCATCGTCGCCAAAACCAGCCACCGCATGACCGGCTGCGAGACCCTTTTGCGCTGGAAATACGGCACCGAGCACGGCATCCGCATGGACGAGACCATCGACGAGCTGGAGCGAAGCGGCTACATCAAGCAAGTGGGGGAGTGGGTCATCGACACCTGCCTCCAATACCTCCGCCGGTGGCAGGAGCGGGAGGAGACCTTCACCGTCAGCGTCAACGTCTCCGCCGTCCAGTTCCGGGACGCCGAGTTCATCAGCCGCCTCATCCGCAAGGTCCACGAGAACGGCGTGGACCCCCGGCGGCTCATCGTGGAACTCACCGAGAGCGCCACGGTGGAAAACGTGGACCAGTTGGCCGGCGGCTTCCGGGAACTGCGGGACGCGGGCATCCGGGTCTCTCTGGACGACTTTGGCACGGAGAACTCCACCTTGACCCTCCTCCGGGACCTTCCGGTGGACGAGGTGAAGATCGACCAGTCCTTCATCCTCCAGCTGGCGCCCCAGCATCGGGTGGACCTGGCCATCGTGGAGAGCACCATCCAGCTTTGCAACAAGCTGGGCGTCCTGGTGGTGGTGGAGGGTCTGGAGACCCGCGAGGCCATCGACATGGTGGAAAACTACAACATCACCAGTATGCAGGGGTTCTACTTCGCCCGCCCCATGCCGGTCAGCGAGTTTGAACACCACATCTCCAAAACATATGACCTGGTAAATTAAGCGCATATCACACACAAAAAAACCATTTGGCGCACAAAGGGAGCCTTTGGTGACACAAGGGCTCCTTTTTCGCGCGCGAGGACGAAGGAGGAAGCGATCATGCGGCAGACGGGAACACGTCGGCGGGCTCTGGCCGCCGCCTTCCCCAACACCATCCCCATCCTGGCGGGCTTCTGCTTTTTGGGCATGGCCCACGGCCTTCTGATGGCCCGCAGCGGCTTCCACTGGCTCTACCCCACGTTGATGGCCATTGTTGTCTTTGGCGGGTCGCTGGAATACGTGGCCATGGAGATGCTGTTGAGCGCCTTCGACCCTCTCGCCGCCATCGCCACGGCCCTGCTGGTCCAGGCCCGCCACCTCTTTTACGGCGTCGCCATGCTGGACAAGTACAAGGGCCTGGGCTGGAAGCGATTCTACCTGATTTTTGGTATGTGCGACGAGAGCTTTTCCATCAACTGCACCGCCCAGGTCCCGGAGGGGGTGGACCGGGGCTGGTTTTACTTCTTCGTCACCCTGCTGGACCAGTGCTACTGGGTCACCGCCAACCTGATCGGCGGACTGCTGGGCTCGCTGATCACCTTTGACACCCAGGGCCTGGACTTCGTGATGACCGCCATGTTCGTGGTCATCTTCCTGGAGCAGTGGCTCAAGGAGCGGCGCCATTCCACCGCCGTCATCGGCCTGGGCGCCTCGGCCTTGAGCCTGGTCCTCTTTGGGCCGGACCGGTTTCTGCTGCCCGCCATGGCCTGCATCCTCTTTTTGTTGACGGTCCTGCGCGGCCCCATCGAGAAAGCGGGTGGCCTGGCATGACCATGACCACCGCGCAAGCGGCCATCACCATCGCTCTGCTGGCGCTGGGCACCATGGCCACGCGCTTCTTGCCCTTCCTGATATTCCGGGACAATAAGCCCACGCCGAGGTACATCCAATACCTGGGCAAAGCCCTGCCCGCGGCCATCTTTGGTATGCTGGTGGTGTACTGCCTCAAAAACGTCTCCATCCTCTCCGGCAGCCACGGTCTGCCGGAGCTGGCCGCCATCCTGGTCACAGGGGGCCTCCACCTCTGGAAGCGGCAGATGATCCTCTCCATCATCGGGGGCACGGTGTGCTATATGTTGCTGGTACAGCTGGTTTTTTGAGGGTCGAAGATTGGCCAATTCACCCATTGACAATCCCTTCCGCGGCTTTATAATTTGGGTAGAGCGGCCTGACCGGACCGCGATCCTCTTGCAGATAAAAGAAGGTATCCCAAATGAGTGAACTGATCTCCGTTGCCGTAGCTCTGCTGGCGGGTCTGTTGATGACGCGCCTGATGAAGAACTTCAACCTCCCCGACGTAACGGCCTACCTGGTGGCCGGCGTGATCCTGGGCCCGTGCCTGCTGGGACGGCTGGGGGTGCCCGGCCTGGGCTTCACCACCTTCGATGAGGTCGCCCTGCTCCAGCCGATCTCCGACATCGCCCTCGGCTTCATCGCCTTCGCCATCGGCAGTGAGTTCCGCCTGTCCCACCTCCGCTCCACCGGCCACGCCGCCGTGGTCATCGGCATCGTCCAGGCTGTGGTGGCCACGGCGCTGGTGGACGTCACCCTTGTGGGGCTCCACTTCGCGCTGGGCGACAAATTGCCCATTTCAGCCGCCATCACCTTGGGCGCCATCGCCGCCGCCACCGCCCCGGCCGCCACCTTGATGGTGGTCCGGCAGTACAAGGCCAAGGGTCCGCTCACCGACCTTCTCCTGCCCGTGGTAGCCCTGGACGACGCGGTGGGCCTCATCATCTTCGCCATCTCCTTTGGCGTCGCCCAGGCCATGACCTCCAGCCACATTGACCTGGCGGCGGTGCTGGTGGCCCCGTTGCTGGAGATCCTCTTGTCCCTGGCGCTGGGCGCGGTGCTGGGCCTGTGCCTCTCTTGGGTGGAAAAGGCCTTCCACTCCAACCGCAACCGCGTGGCCCTGATCACCGGCTTCATCATCCTGGGCGTGTCCCTGTCCATGCTGAAACTGCGCCTGGGCACGCTGGAGGTGAGCTTCTCCTCGCTGCTGGTGCTGATGATGCTGGGCACGGTGTTTTGCAACACCTACGGCAGTTCCGAGGACCTGATGGACCGGGCCGACAAGTGGTCCGCCCCTCTGCTGACCCTCTTTTTCGTGCTCTCCGGCGCCGCTTTGGACCTGTCTGTCTTCTCCGACCTGGCCGTTGTGGGCATCGGCGTGCTCTATATCCTCGCCCGTTCCCTGGGCAAGTATCTGGGTGCCGGCTTCAGCGCCCGGCTGACCCGCCAGGACCACAACGTGCAAAAATACCTGGGCATCACCCTGCTGCCCCAGGCCGGCGTGGCCCTTGGAATGTCCGCCCAGGTCGGTACCTCCGCCGCCATGGGCGCCGCCGGCCCTCTGGTCCGCAACATCGTCCTCTTCGGCGTGTTGATCTACGAACTGATCGGTCCCAGCTTCACCAAGTGGGCCCTGACCAAAGCCGGCGACATCAAGCCCAAGGTGGGCTGAGCCCGCGCCGCGCCCCCGCCGGAGGGATCTGACAGAGAGGGGAGAGACCCGCCGTGTACGAGCTCGTTCAGCTGTCCCCGCGGGACTACTACATCGAAAGCCCGGCGAAGATCGGTCTGGTGCGCCTGGACGACGTCCACGTCTGCCTCATCGACAGCGGCAACGACAAGGACGCGGGCCGCAAGGTCCGCCAGATCCTGGACGCCAACGGCTGGAAGCTCCAGGCCATCTACAACACCCACTCCCACGCCGACCACATCGGCGGCAACAAGTACCTCCAGGCCCAGACCGGCTGCGCGGTCTACGCCTCCGGCGTCGAGCGCGCCTTTACCTGCCACCCTCTGCTGGAACCCACCCTCCTCTACGGCGGCTTTCCGCCCCAGGACTTGCGCCACAAGTTTCTCCTCGCCCAGAGCAGCGACGCCCGGCCCCTGACCCCGGAGGACCTGCCCCGCGGCTTCCAGATGGTGCCCCTGCCCGGCCACTCCCTTGACATGGTAGGGTTCCGGACCCCGGACGACACCCTCTTTCTGGCCGACTGCCTCTCCAGCCGCCAGACCCTGGATAAGTACCAGATCGGCTTCCTCTACGACGTGGCCGCCTACCTGGACACGCTGGAGCAGGTCAAGACCATGACCGCCAAGGTATTCGTCCCCGCCCACGCCGCCGCCACCCAGGAGATCGCCCCTCTGGCCCAGTACAACATCGACAAGGTCCGCCAGATCGCCGCCGCCATCCTGGAACTATGCCGGACGCCCCTGACCTTCGAGGAGGTCCTGCAAAAGCTCTTTGCCCGCTACGACCTGACCATGACCTTTGAGCAATACGCCCTGGTGGGCAGCGCCCTGCGCTCTTACCTCGCCTGGCTCAAGGACGCCGGCCGCCTCGCCGTGGAGATCGCCGACGGCGTGCTGCGCTGGCGGGAGGTGTGACCCATGTCCATCGAAAAGGTAAAAGCCTATTTCCGCGGCCAGGGGATGGAGGACCGGGTGCTGGAGTTCTCCACCTCCAGCGCCACGGTGGACCTGGCGGCCCAGGCCCTGGGCTGTGAGCCCTGCCGCATCGCCAAGAGCCTGTCCTTTCAGCTGGAGGACCGGGCCATCCTGGTGGTGACTGCCGGGGACGCCCGCGTGGACAACGGCAAATACAAGGCCCGGTTTGGCGCCAAGGCGAAAATGCTGGCCCCGGACCAGGTGGAGGCCCTGATCGGCCACCAGGTGGGCGGCGTCTGCCCCTTCGCCCTGAACAGCGGGGTAGAGGTCTACCTGGACGCGTCCCTCCGCCGCTTCGACACGGTCTTTCCCGCCTGTGGCAGCGGCAACAGCGCCATCGAGCTGACCATCCCGGAGCTGGAGCGCCACTCCGCCTTCACCGCCTGGGTGGACGTGTGCAAAGACTGGGCGGACGAAGACTGACCGCCCCCACTTGACAAGTCGGCAAAAACAACCTATAATAATAGGTCGTTACGGGGTGTGGCGAAGTTTGGTATCGCGCTTGGTTCGGGACCAAGAGGCCGCGGGTTCAAGTCCCGCCACTCCGACCAAAAAAGAGTACCCGCCAGTTGGCAGGTACTCTTTTTGTATGGTAGGACAGAACCCGCGGCCTCTTGCAGCATGATCCGCCGCAGGCGGCCCAAAGCCGCGCAGCGGCTTCTGGGCCGCGCGGGTTCAAGTCCCGCCACTCCGACCACGTCGGAGCAAGCTTTATATCGCTTGCTCCGACTTTTTTTCAAAAAGTCAGAGCGCGCTCATGCCGCTGCTCCTCCTTTCCAAATCGAACCCGCTGCGCTGGGCTTCGATTTGGTTTTCTGAATAAGATCATAAATCATTACACTCTTTTTTGTATAGCAAAAGTGCTGTATGCCCAAGGGCAAAGCCCCTGAAAGGCTGGAAGAATCGACGAAATGTGGGAAACGGCTTGACAAGGTTTAACTGGGGTGCTATAATCCTACCAAACCGATGGGTTATATTGGTTGATTCCGATGGGAAAGGGGGCGGCCTGGATGAAGAACTTGTTCCTCGCGCTTTTGCGGAGCAATTTTCGATGTGGACGAATGCTGTACTCCCGGGCTGTCTCTATGGCCGGGCGATGTTGCGCGCCCGCAGTCTGCCGTCTGCCGTTCTGAGCGGACGACGGACCCTTTCAGGCCATACACAGTCCGGGAGCTGAAAAGCTGTCCCGGATTTTTTTATTTTCTATCAGGAATGAAAGGGGTATCACCATGAGTAACTATAAATTTGAAACTCTCCAGCTCCACGTGGGTCAGGAGCAGGCCGATCCCGCCACGGACGCCCGCGCGGTGCCCATCTACGCCACCACCAGCTATGTGTTCCACAACTCCGCCCACGCCGCCGCGCGCTTCGGCCTGGCCGACGCGGGCAACATCTACGGGCGGCTCACCAACTCCACCCAGGACGTGCTGGAAAAGCGCCTGGCGGCCCTGGAGGGGGGCGTGGGGGCCCTGGCGCTGGCCTCCGGCGCGGCGGCCATCACCTATACCATCCAGGCCCTTGCCACTCAAGGGGAGCACATCGTGGCCCAAAAGACCATCTACGGCGGCAGCTACAACTTGCTGGCCCACACGCTGCCCCAGTACGGCGTCACCACCACCTTTGTGGACATCCACGATCTGGCCCAGGTGGAGGGGGCCATCCAGCCCAACACCAAGGCCATCTACATCGAGACCTTGGGCAATCCCAACTCCGACATCCCCGACATCGACGCTCTGGCGGCCATCGCCCACAAAAACGGCCTGCCCCTGGTGATCGACAACACCTTCGGCACCCCCTACCTGATCCGGCCCATCGAGCACGGGGCGGACATCGTGGTCCACTCCGCCACCAAGTTCATCGGCGGCCACGGCACCACCCTGGGCGGCATCATCGTGGACGGCGGCACCTTTGACTGGGCGGCCAGCGGCCGCTATCCCGCCATCAGCGAGCCCAACCCCAGCTACCACGGCGTCCGCTTTACCGAGGCCGCCGGCCCCGCCGCCTTTGTCACCTACATCCGGGCCATCCTCCTGCGGGACACCGGCGCCACCATCTCTCCCTTCGCGGCGTTCCTGCTGCTCCAAGGGGTGGAGACCCTCTCCCTCCGCCTGGACCGCCACGGGGAAAATACGAAAAAGGTGGTGGAGTACCTGTCCAGGCATCCCCAGGTGGAGCGCGTGAACCACCCCTCTCTGCCGGACCATCCCCAGCACGCCCTCTACGAGAAGTACTTCCCCAACGGCGGCGGGTCCATCTTCACCTTCGAGATCAAGGGCGGCGTGGCCGAGGCGCACAAGTTCATCGACAGCCTGGAGATCTTCTCCCTGCTGGCCAACGTGGCGGACGTGAAGAGCCTAGTCATCCACCCGGCCACCACCACCCACTCCCAGCTCACGGAGGCGGAACTTCTGGACCAGGGCATCAAGCCCAACACCATCCGCCTGTCCATCGGAACCGAGCACATCGACGACATCCTCGCCGACCTGGAAAAAGGCTTCGCCGCCGTCCGCTGAGTTTGAATACCTTTTGTTGCAAGAATTATAAGACGTCTCATTGGCCGCTCTTTTTGCGGCGTCCGCTATTGTCAGATCCCCGGATCTCCTCATGGTAGAAATAATCTACGATGACGGGATGCCCCTGCGGGACGCGGCCGTAAGGCATTTCATTATCCACAAACGGGCAGTCGTATTTCTTTGCCATTTCCTCTGCTTTCTTTTCCAATGCCTTAAAATAGCTGCGGTCATGCCGGTCATAGATCTCCTGATACAGCGGCAGAAGCTGGGGGTACTTGCCCGCAATATAGTCCATGATCGTCTTTTTGAAGCCGCCGCGAAGGTTCAGGTTTTCAAGCCAGAACAGGTCGCACTGATTTCTGACCCGCTCAAAGATCGCCTCAAAGTCCGTGATGCCCGGAAAGACAGGGGACACAAAGCAGACAGTACGGATACCGGCATCGTAGACTCGCTTCATGGCGGCTATGCGACGCTCGATGCTGACGGCGTGATCCATGTCGTTCTTGAAGCCCTCATCCAGCGTGTTGATCGACCAAGATACCGTCACCTGACCCAACTCTTTCAAGAGGTCAATATCCCGCAGGACGAGATCGGATTTCGTGCAGATCAGAATGTCCGCGCCGCTGCCGCGAAGCTGTTCCAGCAGCTTGCGGGTGGCGCCAAAAACTTCCTCCTGTGGATTGTAGCCGTCCGTCACCGAGCCGATCACCACACGCTGACCGGCATACTTCTGTGGATTTTTAATCTCCGGCCAGTGCTTTACGTCAAGGAAGGTTCCCCATTCTTCCGTATGCCCTGTAAATCGCTTCATAAACGAGGCATAACAGTATTTGCAGGCATGGGTGCAGCCCACATAGGGATTGACAGAGTATCCGCCCACCGGGAGACTGGATTTTGTCATGATGTTTTTCGTGTCAACATCGGCTATCAAAACGCCGTTTTCACTTATTTGTGCCATTTTCTCTGCTCCTCCAAAACTCTGTTGTAAGCGTCGGGCAGTTCCTGTATCAACTCTTCACCCATGATGGGGGCAAGGTCCTCTTTCCAAAACACGCGGGCGCCCTGTGTATGGGCTTGCTCCGTCAAAGAGTATACCCACTCCGGCGATGTTCGGACTTTCCGGCTCTGCGGGCCGGTCATGGTGCCGATGACCACCCAATCGATACCGTTGAAATCCACCTTGCCCGGATCGTCGAACAGCGGCTCGAATGTCACATGGTAATGCTTTGCCCGAACATTTTTCCGCAGCGCGTCAATTCTCCATAGCTCCGATTTTCTTGTTACCGTCACGCCGAACCAAGCGTTTTCAAGGTCGGTGTCGATGTCAAGCAGGTCAGGTCGTTTTGACAGGAACAGAAATTGATGCTGAGGATTTTCAGCAATCTTTGCAAATACCTGTTCCCGCCATTCTGCTTGCCAACCGGCGAGATCGCTCATGCCGGTCAACAGGAAATTCTGCGGTCTTTCTTTTTCCATCAGCCGCAGCTTACCCGGAAAAAACTCCGGCTTTGAGAAGTCGTCGATCATGTGATACCGCCGCACATTGTTCCGTGCGTAGCAGTAGGGGCAGCCCACCGTACAGCCGATCACCAGGTTCATATTCTGTATTTGATCCTTTATGCAGACATACATACTAAATCCGTTCCTCCACATTTTCGAGAACTCGCAAAAGATAGCTTTCAAACTGCGTGATTTCTTCTTCAGAGAACCCTTTATAATAGATTTTGCTGATTTCCTCAGTCACCGCATTGTATTCCTGCTCCAATTCCTTGGCTTTTTCGGTCAGGAAAATCAGAATTTTTCTACGGTCTTTGTCGCCGCGATCCCGGTAAATTAGATTTGCCGCCTCCATACGGTCAAGCATACTGGTCAGGGTCGTCGTGGCAAGGCCGGTCTCCTTGGACAATTCGCTTATGGGCACACCGTTTTTTTGCCACAGGACATAAAGAATTCTGCCTTGCGGACCGTTAAAGGCGTCTATATTTTTCTCGCTCAGGATACGCTCAAAGATGCGTCCTCCGACCTGCTTGATCCTTGTGATCAAAAATCCACCCTGTGGTTTCATTGGCTCCTCCTTTTAGCTCTTTTATAGGATTATACTATATAGAAGTAATTGCGTCAATACTGGCAACAAAAATAACCGGGCGTCACCCGGCACACATTTTACACCGCAAGCGAAAATCACACCGCAAAGGCGCACGTTTCAATGATTCCCCGGCTTTGTATCAAAGCCTGCAAAAATCATGTCGTCTTCCTGGAGGACGGCCATATCGTGGAGGAGAGCCGGGAGCCCAAGGCGTTCTTCGACCGCCCCACCACCGACCGGGCCCGGCAGTTCCTCCGGACCTTCGAATACTAAGCCCCAGGGCAGGGGAGCGCCGGGGCCTTTCGTGACCTCCGTTTTCACGCCCCCTCCTTGCATTTCCCAGCAGTTTCCGCTATAATCGGGGCTTGTAGAGAAAGAGCCGGGGAGGTGGACGGATGGACGCGAGGAAGAGCGCCTATGCCCGCGGGGGCCTGATGGTCTTTTTGGCCGGGGTCCTGTGGGGGACGGTGGGCGTGTTTGTCAAGGAGCTGGAGCGCCTTGGCTCCACGCCGGAGCTGACCGGCCTTCTGCGGGTCTCCTTTGCCTTTGTCATCATGGCCGCGGCGTGCCTGGTCAAATACGGGCCGGGCGTTCTGCGCCTGGACCGGGGGACCTTGCTCATCTGCGCCCTGCTGGGCCTGATCTGCCACGGGGTCTACAACATCTTTTACAGCACCGCCGTGACCCTGTCCGGCATGGCGGTGAGCGCCGTGCTGTTGGACATCGCCCCAGTCTTCACCCTCTTTTACTCCGCCCTGCTCTTTCGGGAGCGGTTCACCGCCACAAAGCTCCTGGCCATCGCCCTCAACATCCTGGGCTGTGCCCTGACCGCCACCAACGGGCGGCTGGACCTCCGCACGCTGTCGGTGGCGGGGGTCCTGTGCGGCGTGGCCTCCGGGGCCACATATGGCATGACCGCCATCTTCGGTCGGCTGGCCGCGGGGAAGACCAACTCCCTGGTGCTGAGCACATACAGCTACTTCTTCGCCGCCCTCTTCCTGACGCTGTGGACACGGCCGTGGCAGGGCCAGGCCGCCTTTTCCCCCAAGCTCCTCCTCTGGGGCTTTCTCTACGCTCTGATCCCCACCGCCATCGCCTACGCCCTCTACTACCAAGGACTGCGGAGCATCCCGGAGAGCAGCAAGGTGCCGGTCATCTCCTCGGTGGAGTCGGTGATGGCCGCCGGGATCGGCGCCCTGTTTTACCAAGAGCGGCTGGGCGGGTTCGGCGTGGCCGGGATGGTCCTGGTGCTGGCGTCCATCGTCCTGATGAACGCCGCGCCCGCCGGGAAACGGCGGGCCGATCCCACCAAGTCTGACTGAATAAAACGAGGACGGCCCCAGCGGGCCGCCCTCTTTTCTTGCTGCTTGACCCCATGGAGGGGAGTTATCGGAACAGAACGGTATTGTGCTCAAACACCGCCGCCAGCACCGCGTCCGCAGCGCTCTGGTCCACCGGCTGGAGCAGGGCGTCCCCCGCCTCGCCGCCGTACAGACCCCACCAGGCGGCGGGTTCCCTGGCCCAGTCGGGGGAGAGGGCCGGGGCGGGGCCGCCGGGGAGCTGGAAGCCCGCGGCGGAGGCCAGCCGGTAGGCCATGGCGACGGCCTCCATCCGGGTGATCTCCCGCTCCGGGGCGAACGCGCCGCCGCCGACGCCCTTGGCCGCGCCGTGGCGCTCCGCCCAGGCGGTGGCGTGATACAGGTCCCGGTCGGCGGTGGACACGTCGGAAAAGACGAGGTAGGTCCCCAGCCCGCCGGGTTCAGGCAGGCCGTCCTGACTGGGGCGCTGGAAGTCCGCCTCCTGCTCCACCGGCGTGCCGCCCCGCTCCAGATAGGCGTTGTAGAGGGCCTTGACAAAATCGCCCCTGGTGAGGAGCGGGACCCGCTCCGGCCACTGGATCTGGAGGGAGGTCACGTAGATGGCGTTGTCCCCGGCGGTGCCGGTGTGGTTGATCTCCACGCCTCCGGCGGTCTCTGTGTCCAGTCCGGGCACATAGGCGGACAGCGCTATCTTCTCCTCCGAGGCGGTGGAGCTCACGGCGGCGTAGAGCCGCTGGCCGCGGGTGTAGACCTGGACGGTGGTCTCGGTGAGGAACATACCGGAGATCACCGGCTGGGTGAGCAGGGCGGAGCCCCCGTCGGCGGTGTGGGCTGCCAGGGCGAAGCCGCACTCGCTGCTGGAGGCGCGGTAGATCCGCAGGCCGTAGCCGGTGTGGGCGGCGGGGTCATACTTGACCATAAAGTCCATGTACTGGTTGTTGGAGCCAAAGCCCTGCCCGGCGGTCTTGCCGGGGGCCAGGGTGAGGGTGAGGGCCATGTCGCTGTCCCCGCCCTCCGCCGGCGCGTACATCAGCCGCGCGCCCCTATCTGTGTTGAAGAGGCCGGTGACCCCGGCGGTGCCGTTTTTCACCCCCGTGCCGTAGTCCCACTTGGACTGCCCGTCGCACTCCGCCGTCCAGCCGCCGGGGAAGTTGCCCGTCTCAGGCCGGGCGTCGGCGGGCTTTACGCTGTCCACCGTCCAGAAGCCGGGGAGGATCTGGCCCTGGGTGGCGGTGGGGAAGGTGGCAAGGTCCACCTCCAGCGCGCCGGAGAAGGGCGGGATCCCATCCGGGACGACAGGGGCGGGGGAGAGGGCGGAGACGGCGGGGCCGTAGTCGGAGCGTATGTGCTTGGGCTCCACCGTGGCCATCAGGTACTTGCCCACCATGGCTTGGGTGAGGGGGATGGAGGTGAGGGGGGTATCGCCCCGTCCCACGGCGACGGCCACGGGGTTCGTCCCCTGGGCGTCGTCGCAGACATACCAGGTGATCCGGGCGAGGTCGGCCCGACCCTGGGTGGAGGCGGAGGTGTAGGCGTAGGTCACGGCGGCGGCGCCGTCGCCGGTCTGACTGACGGCGGGGAGCCGCTCAAAGACCGGGGCGGGGAGGACGCTGGGCCGGACGGTGAGGGCCACCGCCGCCTCCAGCCCGGAGGCGTCCCGTGCGGTGACGATGACCAGGGCGGTCTCCTCGGTGGTGTTGGTCCCCTCCGCCGTGCAGGTGCCGTCGGCGTTGGGGGTGAGCTTCACATACTGCCTGTCGCTCTCCTGCACCGACCATGTCACCTGGGCGGCGGCGTTGTAGTCGGTGTCCGCCTGGGGACCGGTGAGGGCGCAGCCCAGGGTGAGTGCGTCCTTGCCCGACTCCACCGTGGCGGCGGCCGCGCTGGGATCGTCCGAGATGTACGCGGTCATAGAGGTGGGCAGGTCAGTCGCTCCGGCGGCGGTGACGGCGGCTTTCTGGCCCAGGGGGTCCCAGTCGTCCTGGCCCCGGAGGAGGTTATAGACATTATAGGTCCCGTCCTCCAACTTGAAGGCCCGCAGGGCGGCCTTGCCGGTGAGGTCCACCCCCGCGTCGGGGCGGGCCCCGGCGGAGAAGGTGACGGGAGCGCCGTTGAAGTCCACGTTGGCGTAGTAGCTCTTGAACGTCTCGTCAAACACGTCGCTCCAGCCGATGTCGGCGCTGGGGATGTCGCTGACAAAGGAGCTGTCGATCACGGTGAACGGCCCGGCGCTCTTGACCAGGTACTGGGTGGCGGAGGCGGTGTCCGCGCCCGCGTTGATGGGCACGATCTTCATCCGGCAGTCCAGCAGGGTGACCCCGCTGGAGGTGTACCAGGGTTTTGAGGAGTAGAACTCAAAGTCGCAGTTCAGATACACCGCCTGGGCCGAGCCGTTGAGGGAGTCGTCGGTGGACTCCATGTGGCAGTTTACGTAGAGGGCCCGCTGGGCGCTGTTGAAGGGCATCATGTTCAGCCGGCTGATGAAGCGGACGTTCCGGGCCAACAGCTTGTCGCCGTCATAGACGCCGATCTGCCCCTGGGTGATGTTGCCCGGGGCCCTGGCGGGGACGTTGAGGGCGGGGTCCTGGGGATAGACCAGGTCCACGTTGCAGTAGTCGCCAAAGGTCAGGTTCTCCAGGGTCAGGCCGTCCCCGGTGATGTGGAACATGGTGTAGTTGGAGCCCAGAAAGCCCACGTCGTGGCCGAAGTTGGCCGCCACCACCACGTCCCTGGGGTCGTCGGCGAGGCCGGTGATGTGGAGGTTTTGGCAGGCGATCTCCATCTGGTAGTCCCCCGTCATGTTCTGGGCCTCCGGGGCCTGGGGATCGTGGAGCCAGTAGACGTAGGGGGCCAGGTAGAGCTCCATGGGCTCGGCCTCCGTGCCGTCTGTCAGATCGGCCACGGCGCTTACGAAGGAGTTGTAGACGTAGGGGTACTGGGCGGCCTGGGCGTCGGTCAGGCGACCGTCCACATAAAAGGCGTGGGGGCCCAGGGCCACGCTCCGGCCCTGGTAGGTAAAGGACGCGCCGTCCGCCGCCAAGACGGGAGCGCCCGGCGAGGCGGGCTCGGCGGCCAGGGCGGTGAGGGGCAGGGCCAGCAGGGCGCCGGCCAGCACCAGGGACAGGAATTTCTTTTTCATGCTGTGTTCGCTCCTTCCGTTGGTTCGCTCTGGGTGGACTTATGGTGATTATAGACCTTTTTTCCACAAAACGCAACCGCCCCGCGGAGGTGGACAGCGCCAAAATATTCTGGCAAAATGGGATTTGAACGAAAAATCCCGCCCGCTTCAAACGTGTTGGAGGTGAAGGGAGTGAGGAAGTTGGCCTCGTTTGGTACCGATGAGACCATAAGCCGGGTGGTGGAGCAGTACAGCGCCATGCTGCTGCGGCTGGCGGCGGCCCGCCTGCCCTCCGCCGCCGACGCGGAGGACGCGGTGCAGGAGGTTTTCCTGAAACTGCTGGACGCCCGCCCCGTGTTCCGGGACGCCGAACACGAGAAAGCCTGGCTGATCCGAACGACCCTTCACCGCGCCGCCGACATCCGGCGCAAGCGGGCGCGGGAGGCCCCCTTGGACGCCATCGTGGAGGTGGAGGCCCCGCCGGAGCCGGGGCCGGAGCTGTTGGACGCCGTCCGCGCCCTGCCGGAGCGGTACGCCGCGGTCCTCCACCTCTACTATTACGAGGGGTACTCCATCAAGGAGACCGCGAAACTGCTGGCCCTACCCGCCGCCACGGTGGGCACCCGACTGGCCCGTGGCCGGGAGCGGCTGCGGCAGATGTTGAAGGAGGATGCGTAAATGGACTGGAAAGCCTACCGTGAGGCGCTGGACGCCCTCTCGTTTTCCCCGGACTTCCGGGAGAGGACCGAGGCCGTGCTGCGCCGCCGCGCCCAAGAACAAGAAAAGGAGAGATCCTCTGTGAAATTCATCAAAAAGCCCGTTGTGGCCGCCGCGGTGGCCGCTTTGCTGGTGGTCTCGGCCTCCGCCGTGGCCCTGCGCCTGTCCGCCTCTCAGGTGGCGGAGCGGACGGGGCGGACCGCCCTGGCCGCCGCCTTCGAGGACAACAACGCCGTGGCCGTCAACGAGACCGTCCAGACCGGGGACTACGCCGTGACGCTGATGGGCCTCACCTCCGGGGCCAACCTGGACGAGCTGAACGCCGACCTGGACGTGGACCATACCTACGCTGTGGTGGCCCTGGAGCGCCTGGACGGCGCCCCCATGGGACAGGTGGCGTCGGGCGCCGACTATACCGTTACCCCGCTGGTGTCCGGCTATGACCCCTGGGCGGTGAACAACTGGACCCTGGGCTGTTCCGTGGACGTTCTGGAAGCGGACGGGACGTGGTACTTCCTGCTGGACGCGGGACAGCTGGGCGCCTTCGCCGACCACACCGTCTATCTGGCCTTCTACGAGGGAGCCGCCCCTCCCTCCGCCGGAAAATTCACCGTGGCCGGGGACGGCTCCATCGCCTTTGCCCAGGACTACCCGGAGGAACACGCCCTCTTTGTCCTGCCTCTGGACGAGAGCCTGGCCGACCCCGCCGCTGCCCAGGCTCTGGTGGAGCCCTTCCTGCCCGGGGAGGATACCGCCGGGGAGACCCCCATCCAGGAGAGCGCCCCCGCCTCTGACAGCCCGGTGCTGACCATCGTCCCCGCCGACGCCTGACCTGAACCGAATGAAGGCCGCCGGCCACCGCGTCGGCGGCCTCCGTTTGTCAAAAAGCCTCGCAGAGTTTCGCACCGAAGAGCGCGAAAAATTGTCAAAGAAGCGGCGAAGCCGCTTCTTTGACGATCTAACGCTCCCGACCGGCCGCCCTGTCATAAATTTTCCTTGCGGAGACCCCTGCGGCATAGTATAATGGCCCTGGAACGCCATCTTCAAACGCTGGAAAGGGGAGACCATCCATGGAGACCATCCGCCTTCGCAACGGGGTAGAGATGCCCGGCATCGGCTTTGGCACCTATCAGATCACCGACCTGGCCCAGTGCGAGCAGTGCGTGCTGGACGCCATCGGCGTCGGCTTTCGCCTGATCGACACCGCCCAGGGCTACGGCAACGAGCAGGCCGTGGGCGCCGCCGTCGCCCACTGCGGCGTGGCCCGGCAAGACCTCTTCCTTGTCACCAAGGTCCACTTCCGCAACTTCCGGCCCGACCAGTGCCGCCGGTCCGTGCTGGAGTCCATGGAGAAGCTGGGGGTGGACTACCTGGACAGCGTGTTGCTCCACTGGCCCTTCAACGACTACTACACCGCGTGGCGCGAGCTGGAGACCCTCTACGACCAGGGCTTGCTCCGCTCCATCGGCGTGTCCAACTTCCACGCCGACCGTCTGGTGGACCTGATCAACTATAACGCCACCGCGCCCCACATCAACCAGATCGAGGCCCACATCTTCTGCCAGCAGAAGGTCTGCCGGGAGTGGATGGACAAATACCAGGTGGCGGCCATGGCCTACGCGCCCTTGGGCCAGGCCCGGCGGCAGGAGATGTACCAGCTGCCCCAGGTGACCGGCCCCGCCCAAAAATACGGCAAGACCCCAGCCCAGGTCATGCTCCGCTTCCTCATGCAGTCCGGCTTCGTCCCCATCCCCAAGAGCGTACACAGCTCCCGCATCCAAGAGAACATCCAGGTGTTCGACTTCTCCCTCAGCGACCAGGAACTGGACGACCTGCGGGCCCTGGACACCGGGATCGCCATGATCGGCAACCCGGAAAACCCCGTCCGGGCCGAGGCCGCCCTCCACTGGAAGTGATGGAAATTGCCTCTTGCCAAGTCCCCGCCCTTCTGTTATAATCAATTTGCCCAAAATGATTTGGGCTCGGAACGTCAAAACTCGTCGGATTGCACATACCCAAACAAGGAGGCATGAACTATGGAACCGAAATTTTTCCCACTTTTGGACATCGGCGGCGTGCCGCTCCTGGCGGCCAAGGGCCATTTCGCCACCCGCAACAGCCACATCAACTACTTCATCGACGTCACCGCCCAGAAATACAGTCTCAAAGGCTGCCGGGCCGTGGCCCGTGAGCTGGCCAACCGCCTCCAGAACCGGTTCCAGGTGGACTCCATCCTCTGCATGGACGGCACCAGCGCCGTGGGCGCCTGCCTGGCCCGCAAGCTGACCCAGCAGGGCGGCCGCTCGCTGAGCGAAGGGGACGATATGTATATCATCAAAGGCGAGCTGGACGGCAAGGGCAACCTGATCTTCCGGGACAACGCCCGCTTCATGCTGGAGGGCAAGAAGGTCCTCATCCTCATGTGTTCCCTCACCACCGGCACCACCGCGCTCCAGGGCAAGCGGAGCGTGGAGTATTACGGCGGCAGCGTGGTGGGCGTGGCCGCCATCTACGCCGCCATCCACGAGCTGGAGGACCTGCCCGTGGTCTCCATTTTTGACACCAACACCATCCGGGACTACGCCTCTCACTCTCCCAAGGACTGCCCCATGTGCAAGGCCGGACAGCCCATCGACGCGGTGGTCAACACCTTTGGCTTCTCCAAGATCTGACCCCGCCGGGGCCGGGAGCGTTTTCCGGGCCGACAAAAATTCCCTTGATTTCTCCATCCAAGCGGGGTAGAATAGGCGAAGAAAAGTGAATCAGGACGGGTCGCGCGGGGGTGAGACCCTCGCGGCGGAAAGAGGTGCGAACCCTCTGCTAGTGGGTAACTGTGTGGCCTTTGGGCCGAGCCAGATACGCCAGACCCGGCCCCTGGACTCTGCCTACACTGGAGTTGAACCGTCCCTCGCCCGCGCCGCCAGTGTATCTTGGCGGCGCGGGCTTTATTTTGTCCACACAGGAGGTCTCTGAAGATGAAACGCTGGAAACGTCCCGCCCGCATCGCCTTGGCCGTGGTCCTGGCCGCCGCTCTCGCGGCGGCCCTGTGGCTGACCCTCCGGCCCCGCCAGACCGCGCCCGCGGGGGAGAGCGCCTGCACCCTTGCCATCCGCTGTGACGCCGTGCTGAACGACCTGGACAGCCTGGCCGCCGACAAGCGGGAGCTGATCCCCGCCGACGGGGTCCTTCTGCCGGAGACCCAAGCCGCCTTCGCCGACGGGGAGACCGCCTTCGACCTCTTGCGGCGCCTCTGCCGGGACCAGGGCATCCATCTGGACTTTTCCATCACCCCAGGCTACAACTCCGCCTATATCAAGGCCATCGGCAACCTCTACGAATTTGACTGCGGCCAGCGCTCCGGCTGGCTCTACCACGTCAACGGCCAGTCACCCGACGTGACCTGCTCGGACTACCAGCTCCAGCCCGGCGACAAAGTGGAGTTCCTCTACTCCTGCGACTGGGGCCAGGACCTGGACTGAGCGCCGCCCATTTGACCAGAGAGAGAGGGGGGACCGGCATGGGGGACCAAACCGCCTTTTCCAGACTGCACCCGGCAGTGAGCTTTGCCTACTTCGCGCTGGTCCTGCTCCTGTCCATGTTTTTGCTCCACCCCATCGCCCTGGGCGTCACCTTGGTGAGCGCCCTCTGCTGTGCCGCGGGACTGGAGGGCCCCGGCGCCCTGGCCCGGCGGCTTGTCTGGCTGGCGCCTATGATGCTCCTGGCGGCCATCCTGAACCCGGCCTTCAACCACGCCGGGGTCACCGTGCTGGCCTACCTGCCCAGCGGCAACCCCTTGACCCTTGAGAGCGTGCTCTACGGCCTCGCGGCGGCGGGGATGCTGGGGGCGGTGGTCTTGTGGTTCGTCTGCTTCAGCGCCGTGATGACCTCGGACAAGCTGATCTGTCTCTTTGGCCGGCTGGTCCCCGCGCTGTCGCTGGTGATCACCATGGCCCTCCGCTTCGTGCCCCGCTTCGCCCGCCAGTTCCGGGCGGTGTGGGACGCCCGGACCTGCCTCGGCCTGGACCGGGCGGGGAAAGGCCCCCTCCGGGCCCTCCGCTCCGCCGCCGCCTGCCTGGGCACCGTCCTCTCCTGGTCCCTGGAAAACGCCGTGGACGCCGCCGACTCCATGAAGAGCCGGGGCTACGGTCTGCCGGGCCGCACCTCCTTCGCCCTCTACCGCTTCACCCGGCGGGACTGGCGGGTCCTGGCCTGGCTCCTGACCTGCGGAGCCCTCCTGCTCGCAGGCTGGGCCGCCGGGGGCTTTCGCTGGCGGTATTTCCCAAGTGTAAAGGGAACCGCCCTCACACCTCTTGGCGCCGCCCTCTTTGCCCTCTACCTCGCCCTCTGCCTGACCCCGTTGGCCCTCAACGCCTGGGACGGGCTGCGCTGGCGGCGGTGGGACCGGGGAAAGGCGGTGGCGTGATGGCGCTGTTTTCCCTGCGGCAGCTGGGCTTCACCTATCCCGGCCGGAGCGCCCCGGCCCTCGCCGGGGTGGACCTGGAGATCGAGCCCGGCGCGTTCCTGGTGTTGTGCGGGCCCTCCGGCTGTGGCAAATCCACCCTCCTTCGCCAGTTGAAAACAGACCTGACCCCTCACGGCGCGGCCACAGGCCAGGTGTTCTTCCGGGACAGGCCCCTGGGGGAGTGGGACCGCCGGGCCCAGACCCAGTCCATCGGCTTCGTGCTCCAGTCGCCGGACAACCAGCTCGTCACCGACAAAGTCTGGCACGAGCTGGCCTTTGGACTGGAGAGCCTGGGCCTGGACACCCCCACCATCCGCCGCCGGGTGGCGGAGATGGCCTCGTTTTTCGGCATCCAAAGCTGGTTTCACCGGGACGTCTCCCAGCTCTCCGGCGGACAAAAGCAACTGCTGAACCTGGCCGCGGCCATGGTCCTCCAACCCCAGGCGCTGATCCTGGACGAACCCACCGCCCAGCTCGACCCCATCGCCGCCGCCGACTTTCTGGCGACCCTGGGCAAGCTGAACCGGGACCTGGGCACCACCATCCTCCTCAGCGAGCACCGGCTGGAGGAGGCCCTGCCCCTGGCCGGCCAGGTGGCGGTGCTGGACGGGGGCCGGGTCCTGGCCGCCGGAACGCCCCAGGCGGTGTGCCTGGCTCTGCGGGCGGAAAACCACCCCATGTTCTCCGCCATGCCCGTGCCCGCGCGGGTCTGGGCGGCGGCGGAGGAGGCGGGGCAGAACTGCCCCATCACCGTCCGGGAGGGGAGGACCTGGCTGGCGGACTACGCCCGCCGCCGGGGTCTGAAAGAGGTGCCCGCCCAAGACGCCCCAACATCTGTAAAGGAAATCGCCATTACAGCGGATTCCCTCTGGTTCCGCTACGAGAAAGACGGCGAAGATATTGTAAAGGAGTTGTCCTTTACAGTTCACAGAGGCGAGTTCCTGGCGCTCCTGGGGGGCAACGGCACGGGAAAGAGCACCGTCCTCAAGCTGCTGGCGGGACTTCTGCGGCCCCAGCGCGGCGCTGTGACCGCCTCCGGCTCCGTGGGCCTGCTGCCCCAGGACCCCAGGACGTTGTTTGTGAAAAAAACACTGCGCCAGGAGCTTTTGGAGGTGGCCTCCGGGCCGTCCCGCCTGGCGGAAGTGGCGGCGCTGTGTGAGCTGGAGCCCCTGCTGGACCGCCATCCCTACGACCTCTCCGGCGGGGAACAGCAGCGCGCGGCGCTGGCCAAGGTCCTGCTGACAGGCCCGGACATCCTGCTGCTGGACGAGCCCACCAAGGGCCTGGACGCCGCCTTTAAGCATTCCCTGGCCCAGACCTTGCGCCGCCTGACCCAGCGGGGCGTTGCCCTGGTCATGGTCAGCCACGACGTGGAGTTTTGCGCCCAATACGCCCACCGCTGTGCCCTCCTCTTTGACGGGGAGATCGTGGCGGAGGGCCCGCCCCGGACCTTTTTCTCCGGCAACAGCTTTTATACCACCGCCGCCAACCGCATGGCCCGCGACCTTCTGCCCCAGGCTGTGACGGTGCCCGACCTGATCGCGGCCTGCGGCGGCGTCCCGCCCCAGCCCGGCGGCCCGGCGCGGAAGGGTCCCCCTGCGCCGGAAAACGTCGCGCCGCCGTCGCCTCCGGCCCCGCCGCCTGGCCCCAGACGCCCTCTGTCCAGACGCTCCGCCCTCTCCGTGCTCTTTTTCCTGCTGTTGGTCCCCGTGACCCTTGTGCTGGGCCAGCTCTATCTGGACAGCCGGAAATTCTACCTCACCGCCCTCTTGGTGATGCTGGAGTGCATGGTGCCCTTCTTCGTGGCCTTTGAGGGGCGGCGGCCCCAGGCCAGGGAACTGGTCCTGCTGGCCACCCTCTGCGCCCTGGGGGTCGCCGGCCGGGCCGCCTTTTTCATGCTGCCCGAGTGCAAGCCGGTGGCGGCGCTGACGGTGGTCTCCGGCGCGGCCCTGGGCGGGGAGGCGGGATTTCTGGTGGGAGCCGCCACCATGCTCTTGTCCAATATGTTGTTGGCCCAGGGGCCCTGGACGCCGTGGCAGATGTTCGCCATGGGTCTGATCGGCTTCCTGGCCGGCGCGCTCTTCCGCCGGGGACCGCTGCCCCGTAAGCGCTGGCCCATGGCCCTTTACGGCGCCTTGGCCGCGCTGACGCTCTACGGCGGACTGTTGAACGTCCAGTCCGCCCTCTTTGTCAGCCACACCGTCACCCCCGGCATCCTCTGGAGCGCCATCGCCGTGGGCTTTCCCATGGACCTGGTCCACGCCCTGTCCACCTTTCTCTTCCTCTTCCTGGGCGGCGAGGCCATGCTGGACAAGCTGGAGCGGATCCGGACCAAATACGGCCTGACCACTTGAATGGCCCCTCCGCCACCAAACTCCCTCAGCGGCCCAGCCAGTCCTCCAGCACGTCGTCCAGTGTGGCGGGGGAGACCTGGCCCCGCTCCAGCAGGTCCAGCAGCGCCGCCGCGTCCAAACCGCTGGTGGTCACATGGCGGCGGCGAGATCTCTCTCCGGTGCGGCAGTCGATCACATCCACGCCGTAACTCTCCCGCCGGACCCCCTCCACCTCGATGCTCTCCCTCACCAGCCCGTACCGCCACAGCTTCTCCGCCTGTCCCCGGCGGCCTTCCAACATTCCCCAATTCGCCCCATTCATGCGCTTTTCCTCCTCGTTCCTCCGTCTTTTTCTATGATCATACAGGATTTCTCCGCTCCTGTCTGTCGTTTTCTGACGAGGAAGCAAAAAATTTTCCGCCCGTCCGTCGCCCCGCGCCCGAAGCCCCGGCAAATGGGGGTTGTGCCCGGCTGGAATTTATGGTAGGATTAGCATGAAATACACCACAGAAACGAGGTCGAACACCATGAAGGACCGCTACGAGAGCCCGCTGTCCGGCCGGTACGCCAGCCGGGAGATGCAGTACATCTTTTCCCCGGACAAGAAGTTCTCCACCTGGCGGCGGCTGTGGGTGGCCCTGGCCCGCGGAGAGATGGAACTGGGCCTGCCGGTGACCCAGGAGCAGGTGGACGAGTTGGAGGCCCACGCGGACGCCTCCTGCATTGACTACGACCTGGCCGCCCAGAAGGAGCGGGAACTGCGCCACGACGTGATGGCCCACATCCACACCTACGGCGTCCAGTGCCCCACGGCCATGCCCATTATCCACCTTGGCGCCACCAGTTGCTATGTGGGGGACAACACCGACGTGATCCTCATGCGGGAGGCCCTGCTTCTGGTGCGGAACAAGCTGGTCCGGGTGCTGGACAAGCTGGCCGCCTTCGCCGACAAGTACAAAGCCTTGCCCACCCTTGGTTTTACGCACTTCCAGAGCGCCCAGATGGTCACCGTGGGCAAGCGGGCCACCCTCTGGATGAACGAACTGCTGATGGACTTGGACGAGGTGGAGTACCGCCTGTCCACCCTGAAACTCCTGGGCTCCAAGGGCACCACCGGCACCCAGGCCAGCTTTTTGGAGCTCTTCGGCGGCGACCACGAAAAGGTCAAGGCCCTGGAGGAGAAGATCGCCCGCGAGATGGGCTTTGCCGGCGTGGTCCCCGTCTCCGGCCAGACCTATTCCCGCAAGGTGGACTACAACATTCTCTCCACTCTCTCCGGCGTCGCCCAGTCCGCCAGCAAATTCGCCACCGACCTGCGGCTGCTGTGCCACTTGAAAGAGGTGGAAGAGCCCTTTGAGAAAAACCAGATCGGCTCCTCCGCCATGCCCTACAAGCGCAACCCCATGCGCTGTGAGCGCATCTGTTCCCTGGCCCGCTATGTGATGTGCGACGTGATGAACGGCGCCGTCACCGCCTCCAGCCAGTGGTTCGAGCGCACCCTGGACGACTCCGCCAACAAGCGCCTCAGCGTGCCGGAGGCGTTTTTGGCCGTGGACGCCATCCTGAACATCTACGAAAACGTGGCCGGCGGTCTTATCGTCCACGAAAAGGTCATCGAAAAGCACGTCATGGAGGAACTGCCCTTCATGGCCTCGGAGAACATTATGATGGACGCGGTGAAGCGGGGCGGCGACCGCCAGGCCCTCCACGAGCGCATCCGCGTCCTGTCCATCGAGGCGGGCAAGCAGGTCAAGGACGAGGGCAAGCCCAACGACCTCATCGACCGCGTCGCCGCCGACCCCATGTTCGGCCTGGACCGGGAAGCGCTGATGGCCCACATGGAGCCCAGCCGCTACATCGGCCGCTGCCCGGAGCAGGTAGACGACTTTTTGGCCCGCTGTGTCCGGCCCGTGCTGGACAAATACGCCTCCGCCCTCTCCGGCGAGGCCGTGGCCCTGACGGTCTGACCGGCCCCGCGTGCCCCATCCGCCCCTCAAAGAACGCCCCGGCCACCTCTCCCAGTGGCCGGGGCGCTCTTTTCGCACCCGCCTCTACTGCCGCCCCAGCAGGGTCAGGAGCAGCGGCGCGGTGTCCTGGGCGAAGGTCCTGGCCGCCGTCAGGGCTTCCTGCAGACTGTTGCCGTGACTGCCCACCTCCACCAGCAGACTGCCGGGGGAGAGATCTTGGTTGTAGTGGGACTTTCGCAGGGTGATGGGCCGGGCCAGGGTAGGGGAGCGCCCGTTGAGTTCCCGCTCCAGCGCCATGGCGAGGGCCAGATTCTTCCGCCAGTCGGGGTGGGTGCCGTCGGTCTCCCCGGTGCCCACCACCAGCATCACCTGGGCGCAGTCGGGCAGGCTTTCCTGATCGGCCACCACCTTGTAGACCGTGCCCTCGCCGCTCGCCAGAGCGTCCCTGTGAACGTCCAGCACCACGCCGATGGAGGGATAGGCCGCCAGATACTCCTCCACCGTCTGCCTGGAGCGGGTGTACGCGCCGTTGTAGCTGGGGTAGTCGTGCAGAGTGCGGTCGTGAAGCACGTTCAGCCCCGCCTGGGCGAAGGCCGCCGCCATCTCGTCCCCCACGCGGACCACGTTGTGGGCGTCGTCGGTGGTGCGGTAGGGGTCGCTCTCGCTGTAAAGGTCCTGGCCAGACTGGGTGTAGCTCTCGGTGGCGTGGGTGTGGACGATCAGGATCTCCGGCCCCTTGCCCTCACCGGAGAGGACCACCGGCTCTTGGGCCAGAGCCTCCATGTCCACGGCCTGGCTGGTGGGGTTGTAGAGAAAGACCCCGCCGGCAGAGGGATAGGAGCCGTCCAACGCCGGCGAAATGGTCTGCGCCACCACGCGCTGGTCCTGGCCCTGCGGAGCGGGGATGTTCTCCTCTTCCTCCGGCTCCGGGACCTGGGAGGGGAGGGGCTCTGAGACGTTTTCCGGCCCGTCCGTGGGCTGGACCTGGGCGGCCTCGCCTGTAAAGGTAAGTACCTTGCCATGCCGCAAATAGGGCGACTGCCCCACCAGCAGCCGTTCCCAGAGGGCCGTGGCGCCGTCGGAGGGCCCGGCGGCCGCCAGATCCGCCGCCGCCTCCGACCCGGAGATCCCCGCCAGACACAAAATGCCCATGCCCGCCAGCAGCAGTGCCGCGACCCGCCGGGACAGCTTGGCCCATTTCATCGCGCCCCCTCCTTTCTTCCCCAGCCTATGCCGGCCCGGCCCGGACTAGAACCGCGGCGCGGCCAAGAAAAGAATTGCATTATTTGTTTTGATTTGGTATAATGAATCAATTCTTGAATGCGGGAAGGGGAGGTGTGTCCTTTTGTACCTGAAAGCGCTTGAGATACAGGGCTTCAAGTCCTTTCCCGAAAAGACCGTCCTGACCTTTGGCGAGGACATCACCGCCATCGTGGGGCCGAACGGCTCCGGCAAATCCAACATCTCCGACGCCATCCGCTGGGTCATGGGGGAGCAGTCCACCAAGGCCCTGCGGGGCACCAAGATGGAGGACGTGATCTTTGACGGCACCGCCAAGCGCAAGGGGATGGGCTTTGCGGAGGTATCTCTGGTGCTGGACAACACCAGCCATATGTTCGACCTGGAGGAGACCGAGGTCATGGTGACCCGGCGGTACTACCGCTCCGGGGAGAGCGAATACTTCATCAACCGCCGCGCCGCCCGTCTGCGGGACATCAACGAGCTCTTCATGGACACCGGCCTTGGCCGGGAGGGGTATTCCAACATCGGCCAGGGCAAGATAGACGAGATCCTGTCGGTGAAGTCCGCCGACCGCCGCGAGGTCTTTGAGGAGGCCGCGGGCATCTCCCGCTTCCGCCACCGCAAGGAGGAGGCCGAGCGCAAGCTGGCCCGCACGGAGGAAAACCTCCTGCGGGTCAAGGACAAGATCGACGAGTTGGAGCTCCAGGTGGAGCCCCTGCGAAAGCAGTCGGAAAAGGCCAGGAAGTTCCTCATCCTCCGGGACGAGCTCCGCGGCCTGGAGATCTCCGTCTGGCTGGAACAGTTGGAGAAGATCCGGGTCAACAGCCTCAAGGTCCTCAGCGACTTTGACGCCGCCGTCCGGGACAAAGAAACAGCCCAGGCCGAGCTGCAGGAGCTCTACCAGGCCGCCGAGGGCTTCGCCGCCGCCATCCGGGACAAGGACCTGGAGACCGACCAGGTCCGCTTTGAACTCTCCCGCCAGGAGACCGACGTCAGCGAGATGGAGAGCGCCGTGGCCGTCATCAAAAACCAGATCAAAAACAACATCGAAAACACCCAGCGCATCCAGCAGGAACTGTCCCAGCAGGAGGGCCGGGCGGGCTCCATCAACGCCCAGATCGCCGAGGGCCAGGCCAAGATCGAGGCCATCGTCCGGGACATGGCGGCCCTGCGCCAGACCTTGGACCGCCACGCCCAGGAGGCGGAGGAGGCCGGCCGCACCGCCGGCACCCTGGCCGACGAGTTGGAGACCCTGCGCCGCAAGCAGGCCATGGAGACCGCCTCCGCCGCCGAGGCCCGGGCCCTCCTCTCCGCCCTCACCGCCGCCGCCCAGGAGATCTTCGACCGGGAGGAGGCGGTGGGCAAGGAGCTCATCGCCCAAAAAGAGCGCCTGGAACAGCTCTCCGCCGACCGGGACGGCGTGCGGGAGGAACTGGACAAGGCCCAGGAGGACAAGGACTCCCTGGCCAACGTCATCTCCGGCTACACCCTCCGTCTCCAGAGCCGGGAGCGGAAGGCCCGCGACGCGGAGGAGACCCATCGCGGCCTCCAGATGGACCAGAACAACCTCCAATCCCGCATCCGTATGCTCTCCGAGATGGAAAAGCTCTACGAGGGCTACTCCAAATCCGTCAAGCTGGTGATGGCCGAGGCCGAGCGGGGCAGTCTCCAGGGCATCCACGGCCCCGTGGCCGGACTTTTGAAGGTCCCCGACGAATACGCCGTCGCCATTGAGATCGCCCTGGGCAACGCCATGCAGAACCTTGTGGTGGACACCGAGGACAACGCCAAAAAAGCCATCGGCTACCTCAAGCGGCGGGACGGCGGGCGGTGTACCTTCCTCCCCTTGAACGCCATCCGGGGCCGGACCTTCCAGGACGAGGCGGTGGTGGACGAGCCCGGCTTCATCGGCCTGGGCGACGAGCTCATCACCTTCGACAAGCAATACCAGACCGTCTTTTCCAGTCTCCTGGGCGGCATCGTCATCGCCAAGGACCTGGACAGAGCGGTGGACATGGCCCGCAAGTACGGCTACCGCTTCAAGATCGTCACCCTGGACGGCCAGGTGGTCAATCCCGGCGGCTCCATGACCGGCGGCTCGGTCTCCCGCAGCGCGGGCATTTTGAGCCGCGCCAACGAGCTCCAGCGCCTTGGCGAGCAGATGACGGCCCTGGAGGAAAAGCTCCGCCAAAGCGCCAAAGCCTTGGAGGAGGCCAACCGGGAGCGCACCGCCGCCGCCTACGAGTTGGAGGCCGCCCAGGGCCAGGAGCGGGAGCACGAAAACGCGATCCTGCAGTTGACCGAGCGGCTGGAAGCCGCCCAGCGCGCCCTCTCCGAAGCCCAACAGCACCAGTCCGGGCTCCAGCGGGAGCTGGACCAGCTCCAATCCCGCGGCGCCCAGACCCAGACCGATACCCAGCAGGCCAAGGACCGCATCGAGGCCCTGGAGGGCTCCGCCGCCGCCATCGAGGCCCAGGCCCAGAGCAAGGCCCAGGGCCAGACCAGGCTCCAGCAGACCCTGGCCGAGCTCAGCCGCCAGATGGCCGATGGCAATGCGCGGCTGGCGGCCCTGGAGGGGGAGAAGGCGGCCTCGGAGACCGCGCTCACCCAGCTGCAGGCCCTCCACCGGGACATCGCCGGCGACCGGGCCCAGCGGCTTCAGATGATCGCCGATTTCGAGGCGCAGAACGAGGCCCACCAGCAGGAGATCGCGGAAAAGGAGCGCCAGCTTCAGGCCATCCGGGACGGCAGCCGGGAAAAAAGCGAGCGCATCCGCAAGCTGGCCCAGGAAAAGCTGGAACTGGAGGGCAAGCGCAACCAGGCCGACCGGGAGAGCCGGGACAAGGCCGGCCAGCTCCAGAGCATGGAGCGGCAGGTCTCCATCCTGGAGCAGAAAAAGCTCTCCGCCGCCATGGAGGAAAAGCAGATCCTGGACAAACTCTGGGACAGCTACGAGCTCTCCCACGAGGCCGCCAAGGCCCAGCGACAGCCCATCGAGGATATGCGCGCCGCCCAGAAGCGCGTCGGCGAGCTCAAGCGCTCCATCTCGGCCCTGGGCAACATCAACCTGGACTCCATCGAGGAATACCAGCGCGTCAACGAGCGCTACACCTACTTCACCCAACAGCGTGACGACGTCACCCGCTCCAAAAAGGAACTGGAGGACATCATCGCCCAGATCACCGGGGAGATGGAGACCATCTTCGCCACCCAGTTCAAGCTCATCAGCGAGACCTTTTCCCAGACCTTCCTGGAACTCTTTGGCGGGGGCAAGGCCACCTTGGAGCTGGAGGACCCGGAGGACATCCTCAACTGCGGCATCGACATCAAGGCCCAGCCGCCGGGCAAGGCGCTCAAGACCATCACCCTCCTCTCCGGCGGCGAGCGGGCTTTCGTGGCCATCGCCCTCTACTTCTCCATCCTCAAGGTCCGGCCCACCCCCTTCTGCGTCATGGACGAGATCGAGGCCGCCCTGGACGACACCAATGTGGCCCGGTTTGCCCGGTACATGCGGGGGATGTGCGATAAGACCCAGTTCATCGTCATCACCCACCGCCGGGGCACCATGGAGGAGGCCGACGTACTCTACGGCGTCACCATGCAGGAAAAGGGCGTCAGCCGTGTGCTCACCATCAACCTCAACAACATGGAAAAAGAACTCCACTTGGAAAATTTCGTCCAGTAAACACCGCAAAGGAGCATGACTGTGGGATTTTTTGAAAAGATCAAGACGGGTCTGACCCGCACCAGGGAAACCATCGGCCACTCCCTGGACAACCTCTTCGCCGGGGAACTCACCGACGAATTTTACGACCAGTTGGAGGAGACCCTCATCCTCGCCGACGCGGGGTTTGACACCACCATAGAGGTGGTGGACGCCCTGCGCCAGCGGGCCAAGGCGTCCAAGGTCAAGGACGCCGAGGGCGCCCGGGCGCTGCTGCGGGACATCATCGCCGAAATGCTGTGCGTGGGGGAGACGACCCTGGACCTGGCCAACGCCCCTGCCATCGTGCTCTTCATCGGCGTCAACGGCGTGGGCAAGACCACCACCATCGGCAAGCTGGCCGCCGGCCTCACCGGGGACGGCAAAAAGGTCCTGCTCTGCGCCGCGGACACCTTCCGGGCCGCCGCCGCCGACCAGCTCACCGTCTGGAGCCAGCGCTCCGGGGCGGGCATCGTCAAACAGCACGAGGGGGCCGACCCCGCCTCGGTGGTCTATGACGCCCTCGCCGCCGCGCGGGCCCGGAGCTGTGACGCCGTGCTGGTGGACACCGCCGGGCGGCTCCACAACAAGCAAAACCTGATGAACGAGCTGGGCAAGATCAGCCGCGTCATCGACCGGGAGTGCCCCGCCTCCAGCCGGGAGACCCTGCTGGTGCTGGACGCCACCACCGGGCAAAACGGTCTCATCCAGGCCAAGCAGTTTCAGCAGACCGTCGGCATCACCGGCATCGTCCTCACCAAGCTGGACGGCACCGCCAAAGGCGGCATCGTCCTTGCCATCGCCCACGAACTGCGCGTCCCTGTCAAATACGTCGGCGTGGGGGAGGGCGTGGACGACCTGATGCCCTTCGACCCCGCCGCCTTCGCCCAGGCGCTGATTTAAGAGATAGGACCTGCCATGGATCGGAAAGACCCGCGGGAACGCGCCGCCGCTCGCGAAAGACCTGCCCGGAGCGGCGCCAGCGCCTTGAACGGAGAAGGGGGCCAAGAGATATGAAATTTGTCTTAGCCAGCAAAAACGACCACAAACTGGCCGAAATGCGCCGCATCCTGGACGGGCTGGGGGTAGAGGTGGTCCTGGAGTCTGACGTAGGGGCGGACGTGGATGTGGAGGAGACGGGGGAGACCTTTGAGGAGAACTCCCTTTTGAAAGCCAAGGCTGTCATGGAGGCCACCGGCCTGCCCGCCATCGCCGACGACTCCGGCCTCTGCGTCAACGCCCTGGGCGGCGCCCCTGGGGTCTACTCCGCCCGCTACGGCGGGGAGGGCCTGTCCGACCAGGACCGCTACCGCCTGGTGCTGGAGGCCCTCCGGGGCCAGCTGGACCGGGGCGCCAAATTCGTCTCGGTGGTCACCGCCTGTTTTCCCGGCGGGGCAGTGCTGACCGCCCGCGGCGAGTGCCCCGGCACGATCGCCTACGCGCCCCTTGGCGAAAACGGCTTTGGCTACGACCCTGTGTTCTTCGTGCCCGCCCTCCGCAAGACCTTCGCCCAGATGACCGCGGAGGAGAAGAACGCCATCTCCCACCGGGGCAGGGCCCTGGAGAAATTCAAGACAGAACTGGAGGGATACCTGCGTGGACTTGACCAGTAAACAGCGGGCCCAGCTGCGTGGCCTCGCCAACGGCATCGACACCATTCTCCACATCGGCAAGGACGGCATCGGCGAAAACCTGATCGCCCAGGCCAACGACGCTCTGGAGGCCAGGGAGCTCATCAAGGGCCGGGTGCTGGAAAACTCCACGCTGACCCCGCGGGAGGCCGCCGAGACCCTGGCTGTGGCGGCGCGGGCCCAGGTGGTCCAGGTCATCGGAACAAAATTCGTCCTCTATCGTCCAAGCCACAATAAGGAAAAGAAAGACAAGATCGTCCTGTGCAAGCCCGCCAAAGGTTCGTGAGCGCCGCAAGGGGGGGAACGGTATGAACATCGGCATTTACGGCGGCACCTTCGACCCGCCTCACCTCGGCCATATGGGCGCGGCGCGGGCGGCCATGGCCCTGTTGGAACTGGACAAGCTCATCTTTGTCCCCGCCAAACAGCCGCCCCACAAGGCCCTGGGGGACGACAGCGCCGCGCCGGAACAGCGCCTGGCCATGACCCGTCTCATGGCCGACTGCCTCTTGGCGCCGGAGCGGGTCTCGGTGGACGAGCTGGAGCTGGACCGGGAGGGAAAGAGCTACACCTCGGATACTCTCCGCCAATTCCGCAAACGCTACCCGCAAGACCAGCTGTGGCTCCTGATGGGCACGGATATGTTCCTCACCCTCCAGACCTGGCACGAGAGCCAGACCATCTGTTCCCTGGCTGGCGTGGCCGCTTTCGCCCGGACCGAGGCGGACAGCCCCGCGGCTTTCCTCCGCCAAAAAAAACTGCTGGAGGACCGCTTTGGCGCCCAGGTGCGCGTCCTGGAGCTGCCCCAGGTCTACGACGTCTCCTCCACAGAGATACGCCGGCAGGGAGACGGCGCCCACCTCCTCCCCTCGGTGTGGGGCTATATCCTGCGAAACGGGCTCTACGGCGTACACCGTGACCTGACCCACCTCAGCGATGACGACCTTCGCGCCTGCGCCCTCTCCATGGTATACGCCAAGCGCCACGCCCACATCCTTGGCGTGGAGGCCGAGGCGGTGAAGCTGGCCAAGCGCTGGGGCTGTGACGAGACCCTGGCCCGCCGCGCCGCCATCCTCCACGACTGCACCAAATACTGGTCCACCCAGCGTCACCTGGCCTGTTGCGAGGCGTACAAACTGCCCCTGGACCCGCTGGAACTCACCTCGGAAAAACTGCTCCACGCCAAGACCGGCGCGCTGGTGGCCCGGCACATTTTTGGCCAGAGCGACCAGGTGTTTGACGCCATCTTCTGCCACACCACCGGCAAGCGGGACATGACCCTGCTGGACAAGATCATCTACATCGCCGACTACATGGAACCCAACCGCGACTTCCCCGGCGTGGAGCGGCTGCGGGAGCTGGCCTACGTGGACCTGGACGCGGCGGTGGCCCTGGGCTGTGAGATGTCCATTGAAGAGATGAATGAAAAGGGGAGAGAGATCCACCCAAACACCCTCATGGCGCTGGCCTCACTGCAACACTGAAAGGAATGGGAACATGAAGAAAGAAAGACGGGGCGGAGCCCATCTGGAAAAGAACCTCTCCTCCCAAACTGCCTCTCCCGCCGAGTCCGGGACCGCCCGATCCGCCGCCGAACAACCGGCCGCCCCTACGCCCGGCCTGAGCCGCAACCGGAAGATCATCCTCATCGCCGCTGTGGTGCTGGCGGCCCTGGTGATCATCTTCGCCCTTGGCATGAAGGTGTGGGACGATCTCCACGGGGAGGGGGGCCTTTTGAACGGCCTGCCCTCCGTTCCGGCCTACCAGGACGCCGGCGACCCCACGCTGGACGGCCCCATCCGCTCCGAGGCCGACTCCAAGCGCAAGCAGGAGTTCTATACCTTCCTCGTGGTGGGGCGGGACACCGGCGGCGGCGGGAACACCGACACCATCATGTTCTGCTCCTATGACATCCCCAACCAAAAGCTCACCGTTATGAGCATCCCCAGAGACACCATCGTGGACGCCCGCCATCCTGACAAAAACAAGCGCATCAACGGCGTTTGGAACCTGGGCCTCTACTACGCGAAAAGCGACAGCAAAAAAGAGGGCGTGGACTATCTGAAAGAGGCCGTGGGCGACATGACCGGCATCACCCCGGACTTCCACGTCATCGTCAACTGGGAGGCATTTGGCCGTCTGGTGGACGCCATCGGCGGCGTGGACTTTGAAGTCCCCTTCGACATGAAGTATTCCGACCCCACCCAGGACCTCTATATCGACCAGCCCGCCGGCTACCGCCACTTGACCGGCGAGGACGCCATGGAGGTGGTCCGCTGGCGGCACAACAACTCCTTCTCCGTCCAGTATGCCGACGCCGACCTGGGCCGCATCCGCACCCAGCAGGCGTTGATGAAAGCCATCATCGAAAAGTGCCTCCAGATCGAAAACATCACCAAGATCACCGAGTTCGCCGAGATCTTCACCGAGGAAGTGGAGACCGACCTGACCGTGGGCAATCTGCTGGCCTTCGCCCAGCGCGCCATCTTCGGCGGCCTGACCATGGACAACGTGGTCTTCACCACCCTCCCCAACCGCGCGGCCAACGGTGGCACGGTCCAGGCCGAGCCGGAGGAACTGCTGGGCATCCTCAACGAGAGCTTCAACCCCTACCTGAAGGACCTGGATATGAGCGAACTGCGGATCTTGCAGTGGGGCTCCAAGGGCTACTACGTCTACCAGGGCACCGGTACCGGCGCCGCCCCCACCTATTCCTCCGACGTCAAGCCCGCCCAGGCCACGGTGAGCGCGCCCTCCGCCTCCCCCAGCGCCGCGCCCTCGGCGGAGCCGGAGCCCTCCGAGACCCCGGAGGAGAGCCCCGCCCCTACCAGCCCGGAGCCCTCCGGCGGCCGCCCCTCCTCCGACCCGGAGGAGAGCCCCGCCCAGAGCCCGGAGCCCTCTGCCGACGACCAGCCTTCCCCGCCGCCCTCGGCGGAACCCAGCCCGGACCCGGCCCCGGCGGACACCCCGCAACCAGCCCCCAGCCGGGACCCGGCGGACCTGGGCATCCCCATGGACTGACCCGCCAAACCACTTGCCACACAAACCAGATAAGGAGGATGTCTTATGACCCCAAAGGAACTGGCCCTGGCCGCCGCCAAGGCGTTGGACAGCAAGAAAGCCGGCGACCTCACCGTGTTGGAGACCACCGACGTGACAACCCTTGCCGACTACTTCGTCATCTGCACCGCCACCTCCTCCACCCAGGTCAAGGCCCTCAGCGACTTGTGCGAGGAGACCATGAAAGCCTTGGGGGAGGAGCCCCACCACATCGAGGGGCACCGCGGCGGGATATGGGTCCTGCTGGACTACGTCAGTGTCGTCATCCACATCTTCATGCCCGAGGCCAGGGAGTTCTACGACCTGGAGCGCCTCTGGGCCGACGCCACGGAGCTGGACCTCTCCCAAGTCCTCGCCCCGCAATAAAACGAAAATCCCTTGCAATCCTCCGCCCGTTCCGTTATAATAAACAGGATTTCTCAGCGGGAAGGACGATTTTCCCCAAACCCAAGCGAGGAAGTGTGACCAGATGAAGTACGATCCCAGCGCCATCGAAGGAAAGTGGCAAAAGAAATGGCAGGACGAAAAGGTCTTTGCCGCCGTCAACGGGGACGACCGCCGGAAGTTTTATGCCCTTGTGGAGTTCCCCTATCCCTCCGGCCAGGGCCTCCACGTGGGCCACGCCCGGCCCTACACCGCCATGGACGTTGTAGCCCGCAAAAAGCGCATGGAGGGCTTGAACGTCCTCTTCCCCATGGGCTATGACGCCTTTGGCCTGCCCACGGAGAACTACGCCATCAAAAACCACATCCATCCCGCCAAAGTGACCCACGACAACATCGCCAACTTCACCCGCCAGCTCCAGATGCTGGGCTACTCCTTCGACTGGGACCGGGTCATCAACACCACCGACCCCGCCTACTACAAGTGGACCCAGTGGATCTTCCTCCAGCTCTACAAAAAGGGCCTGGCCTACAAGGCCACCATGCCCGTGAACTGGTGTACCTCCTGCAAGTGCGTGCTGGCCAACGAAGAGGTGGTGGACGGCGTCTGTGAGCGCTGCGGCGCCCCGGTCATCCGAAAGGAAAAGTCCCAGTGGATGCTCAGGATCACCCAGTACGCCCAGCGCCTCATCGACGACCTGGACGAGCTGGACTACATCGACCGGGTCAAGACCCAGCAGAAGAACTGGATCGGCCGCAGCGAGGGAGCGGAGATCGACTTCACCGCCACCAACGGTGACGTCCTGACGGTATACACCACCCGTTGCGACACCCTCTTTGGCGTGACCTACATGGTCATGTCCCCGGAGCACACCTACCTCAAAAAGTGGAAGGACCAGATCCAAAACTGGTCCGAGGTGGAGGCGTACCAGGCCGAGGCGGCCCGCAAGTCCGACTTCGAGCGCAGTGAGCTGAACAAGGACAAGACCGGCGTCCGGCTCCAGGGCATCGAGGCCGTCAACCCCGCCACAGGCAAGCAGGTCCCCATCTTCGTCTCCGACTACGTCCTCATGGGCTACGGCACGGGCATCGTCATGGGCGTGCCCGGCCACGACCAGCGCGACTGGGACTTCGCCACGAAGTTTGGCCTGCCCATCGTCGAGGTGGTCAAGGGCGGGGATGTGACCCGGGAGGCGTTCGTCCTCAAGGACGACACCGGCGTCATGGTCAACTCCGGCTTCCTCAACGGCATGACCGTCAAAGAGGCCATTCCCGCCATGAAAAAGCACGTGGAGGAGGCCGGATACGGCCATCCCAAGGTGAACTTCAAACTCCGGGACTGGGTCTTCTCCCGCCAGCGCTACTGGGGCGAGCCCATCCCCATGGTCTACTGTGAAAAATGCGGCTGGCAGCCCATCTCCGAGGACCAGCTGCCCCTGCTGCTGCCGGAGGTGGAGAGCTACGAGCCCACCGACGACGGCGAGAGCCCCATCAGCAAGATGACCGACTGGGTCAACACCACCTGCCCCTGCTGCGGCGGCCCCGCCAAGCGGGAGACGGACACCATGCCCCAGTGGGCGGGGTCCAGCTGGTACTTCCTCCGGTATATGGACCCCCAGAACCCGGACGCCATCGCCTCCAAAGAGGCCCTGGACTACTGGTCTCCGGTGGACTGGTACAACGGCGGCATGGAGCACACCACCCTGCACCTGCTCTACTCCCGCTTCTGGCACAAGTTCCTCTACGACATCGGCGTGGTCCCCACCAAAGAGCCCTACGCCAAGCGCACCTCCCACGGCATGATCTTGGGCGAGGGCGGGGAGAAAATGTCCAAATCCCGCGGCAACGTCATCAACCCCAACGACGTGATCGCCCAGTACGGCGCGGACACCATGCGGACCTATATCATGTTCATCGGCGACTTTGAAAAGGCCGCCGCCTGGAGCGACAACGCCGTCAAGGGCTGCCGCCGCTTCCTGGACCGGGTGTGGAACCTCTCCGCCCAGCTCACCGACAGCCCCGCCTACACCCCCGCCAACGAAAGCGCCATCCACAAGACCATCAAAAAGGTCTCCGAGGACATCGAGGCCCTGAAATTCAACACCGCCATCGCCGCGCTGATGGCCCTGGTCAACGACCTCTACCAAAACGGCTGTTCCAAGGGGGACTACAAGACCCTTCTGCTCCTCCTCTCGCCCTTCGCTCCCCACATGGTCGAAGAACTCTGGGAGACCCTGGGCTTCAACGCCTCCGGCATGGCCTGCCAACAGTCCTGGCCCGCCTACGACCCCGCCAAGCTGGTGGACAGCGTCGTCACCGTGGCCGTCCAGGTGGGCGGCAAGATGAAAGCCACCGTCCAGGTCCCCACCGACAGCCCCGAAGACGCGGTGGTGGCCGCGGCCATGGCCGACCCCAAGGTGGCCAAGGCCGCCGAGGGCATGGACCTGGTCAAGACCATTTTGGTCAAAAACAAGCTGGTGAACCTGATTTTCAAGCCCAAGGGGTGACCGGCTGAAAACTTGTCCTTGACAAAGCGCTGGATCGCGCATATAATACAAATGTTAAAGCCATCGTTTATGGCCCTTTTGCGGCCTGATCCACTGGCCGTATCGGAGGGAGGGGAAAACAAATGTCGGAAGTCCGCGTCAAGGAGGGCGAGTCCCTGGAAAACGCCCTGAAGCGGTTTAAGCGCAGTTGCGCCAAGTCTGGCGTGCTGGCTGAGGTTCGTAAGCGTGAGCATTACGAGAGCCCCAGCGTCAAGCGCCGCAAGAAGAGCGAAGCCGCCCGCAAGAATCGGAAAAAGTTCTACTAAAACAAAAAAATCCCGGCCTGCGTCCCAGGCCGGGATTTTTTCCGCCCTCAAAGCCGTGAGAGTTCGCCCGCGGCGCCATGCCCGGCGCTGGCCGGGCCTCACCCTTTCAGCAGTGTCTGGAGATGCTCCTCCCGCTCCGGCAGGGGCAAAAACCCCTCCTGGATCCCCAGGGCGTGGGCGATGGCCAGCTTTTTGACCATGGAGGCCGGGTCGTCGTAGAGCACAAAGTGGGCGCTCTGGCCGGTGTGCATATAGGTAAAATAGTGGGCGCAAAGCTCCTGGTCAAAGTACACCGCCGGACTTCGCCGCTCCAGCAGTTGCTCCAGCTCCTCTTGGGAGAGATGGACCCCGGCCCCCTCCGGTGCGGGCAGGGTAAAATCCTCCGCCACCCACTCCAGCCCCAGGGCGACCCGCTGGGGCCCCAGCTGTTCCGCGACCTGGGCGAGCCGCTGTTTCAGCGACCCGCCTGACAGCGCCGTGGAGATGACCGCTTTCACGCTGGGGCAGGGGGTGACGTACTCCTCCGGGACATACAGCGTCCAGCCCCGCCGCTGAAAGGCGGGACCCAACAGCTCCACAGCCCTCCGCAGAACGGGAAAGACCCGCCCCTCGAAGTCAAAAAACGCCCCTTGATACCCTCTGGCGGCGCACTCCCGCGTCACTTCCTGGCACAGCCCCTCCGCCTCGCCCCGTCCGTCAAAGCCGTCGTGGTGGGCCACCAGTACGCCGCCTGACCGGGTCAGCGTGCCCTGGGTGCGAAAAAGATGGGGCCCGTTTCCCACATGATAGGCCAGCTGAGCGCCTGGAAGCCCGTACCTGGCGGCCCGCTGGGCCTTTTCCGGCGGCGTGACCAAAAAGAGCGTGAACCGTTCCGGTAAAGCCATTTCCTTTCCCCCTTGCCCCGCCGCGGCGGATGTGGTATCATAGCCGCAGATACCGATTTGATGCCTAGCCTTTGACATGACAAAGCCTATGCGCCCTTTGGCGGAGGCAGAACGGGGGTGACGTGTTGTTTTCTCTCCTTCCCTGGCGACAGGCCCGGTCGATCTTTGACCTCACCGGCGAGACCCTGGCCGGGCAGGGGATCGCCCTGCTGCTGGCCGACCTGGACAACACCCTCATCCCATACGCCCAGTCCCAGCCCACCCAAGCCCTGCTGGACTGGCGGGACGACCTGGCCCGCCACGGGGTCACCCTGTTTCTCCTCTCCAACAACCGCAAACCCCAGCGGCCAGAGCGCTTCGCCCAGGCCCTTGGCATCGACTGCCTGACCCACGCGGGCAAGCCCAAGACCGGGGGCTTTTTCCGCGCCATGGAGCGCTGTGGAGCGGCGGCGGGGGAGACCGCCATGGTGGGCGACCAGGTGTTCACCGACGTGCTGGGCGCGAACCGGGCCGGGGTCCGCTCCATCTTGATCCGGCCCATCCGTCTTGCGGGCAACCCCGGCCGGTATCTGCGCTACTGGGCCGAGCTGCCCCTGCGCTGGCTCAGCCGTGGCCGCCGCTGGAAGGGGTGATGGCGTGAGCGCGAAATTTGGCCCGGCGGGCAACGCCGACGCGTTTGCCAGGACCCACCGCTCCTCTCTGGACGCCCCCGCGTGGCTGGCGGCGCTGGGCCTGGATTGCTACGAGTACCAGTGCGGCAAGGGGGTCCACATCGGCGAGGACGCCGCCCGCCGGCTTGGAGAGCGGGCCCGGCAGTCCGGCGTCACCCTCTCGCTCCACGCGCCCTACTTCATCAACCTGGCAAATCCTGACCCGGAGGCCCTGGCCCGGACCACCGGCTATCTCCTGCAAGCCTGCCGGGCCGCCCGCTGGATGGGCGCGGACCGCGTGGTGGTCCACAGCGGCGCTCTGATGAAGCGCACCCGCCGCCAGGCCCTGGACGTCGCCAAAACCAGCCTGCTGGCCGTCATCCGCGCCTGTGACGACGCGGGCTACGGCGATTTGACCCTGTGCCCGGAGACCATGGGCAAGATCAACCAGCTTGGGGACATGGACGAGGTGCTGGAGCTGTGCGGGCTGGACCGGCGGCTCATTCCCTGCGTGGACTTTGGCCACCTCTACGCCCGCAGCCTTGGGCGAGACGACGGCCCCGAGGCCTTCGCCCGCGTCCTGGACAAGCTGGCCGCCACCTTGGGGGAGGACCGGGCCGGCCGTTTCCACAGCCACTTTTCCAGGATCGAGTTCACCCCCAACGGCGGCGAGAAGTGCCACCGCACCTTCGCCGACCACGGCGGCTTTGGCCCCGACCCGGCGCCCCTGATGGACCTGGTGGCCCGGCGCGGCTGGAGCCCCACTTTCATCTGCGAATCCGCCGGCACCCAGGCCGAGGATGCTCTGACCATGAAACAGCTCTACCAAAACGCCCTGGAGAGGTGAACTCTATGAACCATTTCAAGCAGATCGCCGCCGGACTGGGCCGGTACGGCCTGGACGCCATGCTGCTCACCAGCGAGGCCGGGGAGTTCTACGCCGCCGGCTTCCACGGCGAGGGCGTGGTGCTGATCGCGCCGGAGGAGAGCGCGTATATCACCGACTCCCGCTACATCGAAAAGGCCCGCGAAGTGGTCTCCGGGGCCACGGTGGACATGGTGGAGCGGGGCAGGGGCTACCTTGTCCAGATCAACGAATTTCTGGCGCGGCACGGCGTCCGCAAGCTGGGCTTCGAGGACAACGACATGAGCGTCCGGACCCACCGCCTCTACGCGGAACAACTCCACGCCCAGCTGGTCCCGGCGGGGCAGATGGTGCTGGACCTGCGCGGGGCCAAGGACGCCTTCGAGATCGACTGCATGATCCGCGCCCAGCGGATCGCCGAGCGCGCCTTTGATGAGATACTCCCGTTCATCCGACCCGGCGTCACCGAGCGGGAGATCGCCGCCAAGCTGACCTACGATATGCTCCGCTTTGGCGGGGAGAAAAACTCCTTCGACCCCATCGTGGTCTCCGGGCCCAACGGCAGCCTTCCCCACGGCGTGCCCGGCGACAGGCCCATCCAGACCGGCGAGTTCGTCACCATGGACTTTGGCTGTAAATGGGGCGGCTACTGCTCCGACATGACCCGCACCGTGGCCGTGGGCCGCCCCACAGAGGAGATGACCCAGGTCTACGGCCTGGTCCTGGCGGCCCAGCGGGCCGGCATCGCCGCCTCGCGGGCCGGGGTCCGGGGCCGGGACATCGACGCCGCCGCGCGCCAGGTCATCGAGGCCGGGGGCTACGGCCCCTTCTTTGGCCACGGCTACGGCCACAGCCTCGGCCTGGAGATCCACGAGGGCCCCAACGCCAACAGCCGGGACGAGACCCCTATGCCCGTGGGGGCCGTGGTCTCCGCCGAGCCGGGGGTCTACCTGCCCGGTCGCTTTGGGGTCCGGATCGAGGACGTGGTGGTCATGGAGCGGGACGGTTGCCGGGACATCACCTTGGCCCCCAAAGAGCTTATCATCCTCTGACTCTGAGAATTGGAAAACAAACCCTTGCAATTTTCATCCATATAGGGTAAAAT
>CANQFT010000011.1 GCA_947599925.1 uncultured Oscillospiraceae bacterium
GCGATCTTCCCCTGTTCCACCGCCAGAGCCAGATCCGGGACCTTGTCGTAATACTGCTTGTCCGCGTCCTCGATCAGATCGTCGGTATGTACGTCAAAGCTGGAGCCGGTCAACACGCCGATGGCCTGCCCGTCCAACTGACGGACATCGGTGATCGGCGCGTCCTTCCCGCCGCCCGTCCCGCAGCCCCCAAGGAGCAGGCAGATCAGAAGGACCGGCAAGGCCAGGGCAAGGCAGCGCTTCTGATTCGATCGTGTCACCATTTTATACCTCCCAACTCTTTTCCCGCGTCAAACGGTTCATGCCCTCCGAGTACTCCTATGTCATATCATCCATGTTTCCTTTGCCATAAAAACGCCAAGTCCGCCGGTCTCCCTCTCATCCGCCGCGTTGTCCATCTCCGCGGCGATTTTCACGGGCGCTTCAGCCTCCCCAAGCGTCTCCTCCGCGAAAGGCCATCACGGCCCGCACTCAGGTCCACTGTGACGCTGTGTTTATGGCGTGAGACGAAGGCAGAGCATCGTCATGTCGTCAAACTGGGGCGTCTCCCCCACAAAGGCGTCCACATCCCGTTTCACGCCCAGGCAGATCTCTTTCGCGCTCGCGCCTTCCAGCTTGTCCAGGGCGGCCTTTAGCCGGTCCTCGCCGTAGAGTTCGTCGTGGGCGTCCGTCGCCTCGGTCACGCCGTCCGTATAAAGGAATATTTCATCCCCCGGCATGAGCTTGAGTTCACCGCTTTTGTACCTCACGCCCTCCATGCCCGCCAGAACGAAGCCGGGACGGCTCTTAAAATATTCAAACCCTCCGTCTTTGCGCCTCACAAGCGGCGGATTATGTCCCGCGTTTGCAAAATATACCGTGTATGTCTTTAGATCCAGGATCCCCATCCAGCAGGTCACGAACATTCCCGCCTCGTTGTTCTCGCACAAGTCCGCGTTGACCCTGGTCAGGATCTTTGACACGTCGCTCTCCTGGTCGGCAAAGCTCTTGATAAGCGTTTTCGCCTTCATCATAAACATCGCCGCGGATATTCCCTTGCCGGACACATCCGCCATCAGAAACGCGAGACGGTTTTCATCAAGCAGATAGAAGTCGTAAAAATCTCCTCCCACCTCTTTGGCCGTATCCATGGTCGCGTGGATGTCAATATCCGTCCTGTCCGGATATGGTGGAAATACGCATGGGAGTGTGGAGACCTGGATCGTCTTGGCGAATTCCAGCTCCCTGTCGATTCTGGCGGCGGCCTCCGCGATATATCCTTTCAACGCCTGCACCGTGGAATTGATGTCATCGGACAGCGACACAAATTCCTCGTTGCCCCGCACATCCACGGTCACGTTCAAGTTTCCGCCCGTGATCTCTTCCAAAGAGCGGTTGACCTTCTGGATATTCTCTACCACCAGCTTCTTTACCAGGAAGTATATCAATACGAACAGCGCCGCAAATACCATGATCTCAATAAACACCGTGGTATATAGTTGCATATTGCGGCCAAAAACGACCTCTGACTTTGGCAGCGCTCCGATGATGTAATATCCCTCCGTGACGCCGTACATCACATAACAGCTTTCCCCGAAAACCGTTTGCGTGAGCACCTGCCACTCTCTCCCGAATTTTCCGGAAGAAACGTCATAGGTATCCTCATCCGGCGTCAGCCGGATCCCTGTCACATCAAGAGACATCCCCTCGTGTCCGCCCGGATCGCTCACGAGACGGAGATCCTCGTTCGCGATGAGCATGGATCCCTCCTCGCCCACATGGCGGTTTCTCGTGAGCCCGACCACCTGCCCGCCAATGTCCGCTTGGAACCGTCCTGAATTGTACCCCACCTGCACAAAACCGCCGTTGGCCAAAACAGCTCCCGCGTATTTCATGGAAACACCCGAGTTGTGGGAAATGGGCTGATACCGCTGCACAAGCTCCGTTTTTCCGTGAAGCAGCGCCATAAATTCGTTTGACTGTTCGCCGCTTGCCATGTCAAATCCAAGATACTCAGGCGTCGTGCTGGCAATAATAACGCCATTTTCGTCAATGATGTTGATCTCCGATACGTTGTTGGTCTCAAGGAGGGAAGAAAGGGCCTGTTCCCCATAGTCTCCGGTCTCATCCAGAGCGTCCCGTATCTCCCTTGTCAGCTTCAAAAGATTGTTGTCCGAGGCGTCGTTAATATCTGCCCGGACGTCCTCGATATAGAGGTAGAGCATCGTCTCCGCGTCACTCATCGCGAGCCTCGTCTGCAGCACATATACAAACAGGCTGGACACCAAAAACGCCAGAACGACGCAGAGGAGCAGCCACCGTGAAAAGGTCTGTGCAAGCTGATACCTGGTTTTTTCCCTGGTTTTTTTCAACTCGCCCGCCAGAGCGGATACCACCAGCATGGCCAGCGTCACCGCCCCCGCGTTCAGGACGACCATCGGAAGCGTGCATTTCTCCACAAGGGCAAAGGCCGTGTGAACATCCTCCATGTTGATGAGGAACACCATGAGCATATTTACAACTTCCACCACGGCCCCCGTCGCCAGGCCGTAGCACCAGTAGGGGCGCTTGTTGTCAAACATCCACTTCCTCAGCGCCGCGCCCAGCGTTCCCGCGAGGATGGTGGTGAGGCTGGCGCCCAGGCCGGTGTATACCCCTTCGCCCCCTATGGCCGCGAAAAATCTCCACGCGCCGCCGATCAAACCCGCAAGGACGCCCGCCGGCGCGCCAAAAACCAATCCGGCGCACAGTGGCGCGGCGTCCCTGGCGCTGATGACGGCCCCGTCCACCTGGGAGCCAAACTCCGTGCTCAAAACGGCAAGCAGGCCAAAGGCAACGCCATACACGACCTGCTTTGTTTTCCGGGGCAGCTTTGAAAAGCCCGCTTTTTTATTGCTCCAATAGAACACGGCGGACACTATGGCCGGACACAGCGCCGCCAGCCCAAGCTGTATGTATAACATAAAGCGCCTCCTCTCAAAAGAGAGCTTGCTCGGTCGTTAAACTGTCTGAAAGGCCCGCGCCATCAAACGCTTCCATGACCGCTTCACTCGCATTTTCAAGCCGCGTCTCACCCTGCTTGTTCATGGTTTTGCCGCCATAACAGATCCATTGGATCGGCCTTTCAGGGCGGACTCCATCCAGCCGCAGGACGGCATAAAGCTGTCGTCCGCATAGGCGTCATCTGCCACATCCGAGAGATTTCTCACTGTAATATCCCGTCCGGACATGACCTGCTCCTGCGTCACCACCACGGACGGGATCTCCATCCACATTCCCAGGCTTTCATCATAGCTGGAGGCCGCCTTGATGTCGTCATACTGTCCGGCCATCTCCAAAGCCAGCACCCGGCAGGCGAACTCTCCGTTCAGCGTCCAGTTGGTCGTGGCGCAGGCCTTCCAGTTTTTGCCCTCCGCCATAAGCTGAATGTCCTCGTCACAAATATCTACCGATACCATGGGAATATCGCTGTCCAATTCCCGCAGAGCCTGATACACTCCCCTGGCATATGCGTCATAGCAGCACCATATGGCGTCTATTTCACCGTCCTTGTATGTTCCGATCATGTCCTCCGCCGCTTCCCGCATGGAAGAGACCGGGTCCAGGTGATCCTCCGGGGCCATCCGCCCCAGGGTCCTGATCCGCCCCGCCGTCTCATAGCGCTGATACCCGGCCTGGCGGCGGTCAAACGCAATGATGTAGTTTTCCTCCTGCACCTGCAGGATATTGACCGGTTCATTTTTCGCCGCTTTGTCCGGATACATGGCCAGGATCTCTTCCACCAGGTCCGCCGCAAGTCCGGAATCCCGCTGGAACAGTTGAACCACACCGTCGATCGTTTTCGTCTCCCCGTCCTTGTCTCTGAAAGAGGTGTCAAAGGTCGCTATCTTCAGACCCGGGTATTCTTCCAACACGTCCGTCAGGAATTCCCACGCATAGTCCACTCTGCCATGTGATACCAGCAGTCCGTCATAGCCGTCTTTTGCACATTGCAAGATCCTGTCTTTCCACTCCTCGTCGCTGTCCCCGCAGAAAAAGGTGTCCGCCTCCATGCCGAGGTCCTCCGCCGTCTCTGTGAAGGACTCCGACCACAGCTCAAAAATGGGCGAGGAGGACATATACATGATATACGCCACCTTTTTCCCCTCCACCGGGCTCTTGCTGTTATTCTTTTGGGAACAGCCGGTCAGACAGGCCGCTATCAGGATGGCCGCCATGCATAACGCAATTACTTTTCTCATCTCTGATCTCCTTCATGGTCCTTTAAGTATTCGACAAACTCATCCGTTGTTAAGGTAAACGCGATCTGCGTCCGCGATGGATCGCGCACCAGAAATTCCGTCAGCCCGTATTCCCGCGTTCCGCCCCAGTCGTAGGTGTAGCCCAGTCTTGTCCAGGGGTAGTCGCTTTCAAAATAAGAAAACAGAATGTTGGAATCAAACCATTCCTTCCACTCTCCGGCCACAAGGCTGTAATCATTTACCATCTGCGCCGTCACGTCCGTGACAAAAGCCGGACGTACAACATCCCGCGGCAATACCCAGAAGGCGGTAAATCTGGTGTATCCCTCATCCTCATGTACGCCGAGAAGCTGTGAAAACCGAAGTTCCCAATCGGTTATCTTTTCTTCGTTTTCCGCAAACCAGCTCTCCATCTCGCCCAGCGAAGTCGCCCAAATATCGCCGTATTCCCCGATGGATGTTCCGGGATCGCACGCGCTTGGATAATCATGCCATGTCAAGAGCAGGACCCTTTCCCCGGCGTCGTCCCAGATCACCCGGCTGTCCTCAGCTGTCAGGGTGACAAGGGGATAGATCTCCTCATCCTCGGCGAATACCGCGTCGCTCACCGCCATTTGCCACCGGGAAACATCCATGGTATTCGTTTTCTGCCCACAGGAGGTCAAAACCATCACAAGCAGAAACACAGCCATCCAAAACCTACGTTGTTTCTTCATCATCGTTCGTCTTCTTTCTCAACAGCATCTGATCTGTTTTATGTCTCAGAAGCAGCAGCATATCCAACTGATTTGAATCGATGACCAGTCCGTTTTCCCGAAATAACAACAGGAGTTTCCTCCGGTACTCTTTTTCGCTCAAATCGGCGTATTGTTTTGCGAGCTCATCCAGCTTTTGCCTCAATTCAGCGTTCGTATCCAATTCCCAGTTGAATTTCGCGGCTTCATCAAAGGAAAGTGTTCTCTTTTTCCAAGGCCATTTCATATCAGGATTCCTCTCTGCAATTTTTCCGATCGGTCGGTTTTCCTCCGTGTATCCGCGCGCTTCCCTCCAAACGCTTACAGGAGCCCGTGATCCCTGGCCAGGTTTTCAATGCTTCTGTCGTAGGTCGCCTCCGCTTCTTTTGAAAAGAAGCATCCCGGAACGCCCTCGTTGTTGTCGCGGTGGTGCGCCACGCAGGCGCAGCACTTCCCATGGCGCGGGCAGTCATAGGTACACGGGCAGGGTCTGTTGTTGTCACAGGCGTTCACAAATAATTCCTCCTTTGTCTGGGTCGAAGTCCTTTGCCTCCGAGCCGATGAACGGCGCAGGCACGTCTCCCTGGAAACATTTTTTGCGATCGGCAAAAAACGTTGGGATCCGACAGTGACCATTTTATCAGCGATTTCTTCCAAAAAGATCGCCATTGCAAATTTGGTATCCATTTTTGCAAATATGGTATAATAGCCGCAAGACGGCTATTATACCTTTGATGCCGCCTTTGCTCCCCGGCTTCGCCGGAAACCGCAAAGGATGGCGCATGATACCACACCGCTGGCGCGATGTGGTATCATCCACAGAAAGAGCTTTGCCGCTTCTGTGAATTATACCATGATTTTCCGGGCGATATGGATGCCGATCTTATAGGGCAGGGGCCGCAGGGCCTGGTCGGCCTCTTTCAGCTTCTGGCGGATGGGCAGGTGCTGGGGACAGTGCCGCTCGCACTTGCCGCAGCCCACGCACTGGGAGGCGAAACCGCTCTCCTTTCGCAGTCCCAGGTTCCGGGCGAACTCCATCCGGGGCTCCCTCTTTTTCCGCCCCTCCATGAACATCAGGTTGTAGTAGTGAAAGTTCCCCGGAATGTCCACGCCCTTGGGACAGGGCATACAGTACCCGCAGGCGGTGCAGCCCACCCTCTCCCTTTGGCGGATGATGCCCCGTATGTCCTCCACCAGCGCCCGCTCTATCTGGCTCACGCACCCGGGCTGGGCCTGGGAGGCCGCCTGGGCGTTCTCCCGCACCATCTCCTCTGAATTCATGCCGGAGAGCACGCAGGTGACGCCGCTCTGGTCCCACAGCCAGCGGAAGCCCAGTTCAGCGGCGGAACGTCCCTCGCCGCTGCGCGCCAGCAGTTTTCTGGCCTCTTGGGGCGGGTCGGCCAGCTTGCCGCCCCGCAGGGGCTCCATGATGATGACCGGGATCCCCTTGTCCTGGGCGGCCTGAAGCCCCCGCCTGCCGGCCTGGGCGTGCTCGTCCAGGTAGTTGTACTGGATCTGGCAGAAGTCCCAGTCATAGGCGTCCAACAGCTTCAAAAACATCTCTGTCCCGCCGTGGTAGGAAAAGCCGATGTTGCGGATGCGCCCGTCCCGCTTCCGCTGGTCGATCCACGCCTCGATGCCCAGCGCCTGGAGCCGTTCCCACTCGGCGTAGTCGGTGAACATATGCATGAGGTAATAGTCGATGTAGTCGGTCCGCAGCCGGGAGAGCTCCTCGTCAAAGACCCTGTCCATGGCCTTTTGGGAGCGCAGCATATACTGGGGCAGTTTGGTGGCGATATAGACCTTTTCCCGGCAGTGATTTTCCGCCAGGATGCGGCCCAGGCACGCCTCGCTGCCGGGGTAGATGTAGGCGGTGTCAAAGTAATTGACCCCCAGCTCTATGGCCAGCAGGACCTCCCGCTCCGCCTTTTCGTAGTCGATGGCGCCTCCCTTTTTGGTAAAGCGCATACAGCCATAGCCCAGCTGGGAGATGGGCTTGCCGCATCGGTCAGGCCGGTAGAGCATGGCGTGTCCTCCCTTCCCGTTCCGTCCCCGCGCGCCGCCGGCCTCACGCGGGCAGAAGCCCCATGGTGGACAGGGCGGACCAGAGGTCGTAGGCCGCCTCTTCCCGCGTGGTCACCGCCCTGGGGTCGATGTCCACCGCCGGGGCGTGCCACGCCCCGTCCAACAGCCACGCGCTCGTCACCGCCCAGTCGTCGTAGGCGGCGTACTGGCCGGAGGCCAGGTCCTCCGCGTCAGGCCCCAGCGCCATGGCGCTGGCGCTGGTCGCGTTGACGCCGGCCACGATCCGGGCCAGAACGGTCATAAACTGCTGGTGGGTGATGGGGTCGTTGGGGTGGAACAGCCCGTCGCCATACCCGTTGACGATGCCCAGGGCGCTCAGCGTGGTGACGTAGGGCGTGTACCAGGCGTCCGCGGGGGTGTCGGCAAAGGCGGGGGCGGCGGCGGACTGGGGAAAGTGCATGGCCTGGGCCAGCAGGGCGCACAGCGACGCCCGGTCCAGGCCCTCCGCGGGCCTGAAATTCCCCGTCCCATCGCCCTGGACGATGCCGTAAGTCCGCAGGGCGAGGATGGCGTCGGCATAGGGGCTGTTCTCCACGTCGGCAAAGGTCCGGGGCTCCAGGGCGATGCCCTGCCCGGCGGCCACATCCGCGGGAGAGGTCTCCCGCCAGTGGTCCTCGCCGCCGTAGCCCACATAGAGCAGCGCCTGGGGCGGCAACGCCTCCAGCAGCGCCTTCAGCGCCGCCTTGTCCGCGGTTTTCAGCTCCACATACCACCGCCAGCGGGCCAGATGGAGCCGGAGGTATCCCGCCGTATCCCCGCTGGGTGCCTGGGCACACAGCAGCCGGGCCACGGCCTCGGCCTGGCCGGGCTCCACCGCCAGATGGGGCAGAACGCCCATCATATTGGGGCTGGCCAGATTGTCGGAAAAGGCCTTCTCCGTGGTCAACAGCAGGGCCGAGCCGTCGGCAAAGGCCCCGCCGTAGGTGGCGTTTGTCTGGTCAAAGGCGCTCTGGGCCACGCCCTTGCCATAGGTCCGGCTGCCGATGACAAGGCCCGCCTGCCTGTCTCGGATGCCGCCGGCGTAGAGCTCGGCGGCGGAGGCGGTGGCGCCGTCCACCAGCACGATGGCCGGGTGTATGGTCAGCTTGCTGTGGTCGCTCTTGGCGGAGTAGAGCGTGCCCGCTCTGTCCCGCAGATAGATGAGCTCGCCCCCTCCGGCAAAGACGCTCAGAGCGTCCGCCGTGGCCCGCAGTTCCCCGCCGGGACAGCCCCGCAGGTCCACGATCCAGTGCTCCACGGCCCTGTTCTCCGTCACGCTCCGGGCCATGCGGTCATAGGTCTCGCTCCCAAAGCTGTGGACCCGCATCGTGCCCACGCCGCCGCTGACCGAGGTCTCCACCGCGCTCCCCGCGCCTCCGGGCTGGTCCACAGCGGACTGAAAGGCGGCGTAGGCCTGGGCGGTGTAATACCGGCTGAAGGGATCGCCCAGGGCCTCCAGCATCCCCTCCACCGTGGTCTGGTCCCATACCTGCTCCGGGACTTGCCCCACATATTCGTTTCGCAAAATGGTCCCCAGCTCGTCCGGGGTCAGGGCCATGGCCGAGGCAGTCAGCATCAGGGCGCTCAGGCCAAGGGCGGCAAGGCGGCGCGAAAATTTCCTCATGGGTACTCCCCTTTTCCTCGTGATCTCAAACTGTTCAGACGAAAACCGGTCCCGATGGTTCCCATTATACCTGAAAACCAAAAATATGCAAGAGAGGGCACATTGAGACTGTCAAAGGAGCCTCGCAGAGTTTCACGCCGCCAGGCGCGAAAGACACATAAAAAATTTTTTCCGGCGGCGTGTACGTCGGAAAAAATACATCTCGGCCCGCAAACGTGCGACCCGGCCGCTCTGTGGCCGGGTCGTGCGCTGCGGCGGGCCGCAAAAAAATCGTCAAAGAAGCGGCCTCGCCGCTTCTTTGACGACTTCAGTATTTCCTGTCCAGATCGTCGATAAGCTGGGCGATGGCGCCCTCCTCACAGGGGCAGAGGAGGCGCGCGCCCCAGTCCTTCACCGCCTGGGCGCAGTTTTCCGGCGCGTAGCCCACGGCGGCCACGGCCAGCATGGGGATGTCGTTTTGGTTGTCCCCGGCGCAGTAGATATGCGCGCGGTCGATGCCCAGCCGCCGGGCCAGTTCCAGCACCATGCCGCCCTTGGTGGCGCCCTTGGCGGTGAGTTCCAGCATATGAAAGTTGGAGAAGATGGCCTCGTACCGGTCCCCGTGCCGGGCCAGCAGGTCGGCCTGGGCCCTCAGCAGGATGGGGTTTTCCTGGTGCAAGATGGCCTTGCCCCAGGGCTGGGGCATCTGGGCGATGGGGCACTCCGTGGCCCCGATGCCCGCCTTCTCCAGATGGTACCAGGTCCAGCGGTTGGGATTCCAGATGTAGGCGTCCTCCCCGTGATAGGCCTCCAGCCCCACCTCCGGCACCCGCCGGACCAGGTCCAGCAGATCCCCGGCGATGGTGGTGGGGACGGTCCGCTCCACCAGCATCTTCCCGGCGGCGAAGTCGTAGAGCTGGGCGCCGTTGGAGAGGATGACCGGGGCGTTCACCGGCGCCAGCGGCAGTTTGGGCGCGAAAGTGGTATACGCCCGGCCGGTGGCCACGGTAAAGATCCCGCCCTCCGACCGGAAGCGCTCCACCGCTTCCAGATTCGCCCGCGGCAGCGCGCCGTTTTCAGGGAAGTAGGTGTCGTCAAAGTCCGTCACCAGCAAAACGCCGTCAAACTTGCCCAGGGCCATACGCATCCATCCTTAGTTTTGTTTCGCGAGAATTTGCCGGCGCACCGCCGGGATGCTCTGCAACACGCCCAGCGCCACCAGATCCACGGCCAGCACCAGCAGACAAAATACGCCGTTGAAGAGGGCGGAGTACACCCAGGGGTTGGTCATGGGCAGACCCAGGAAGGACTCCGGCATATACTCATACCACAGCAGCGCGCCGGAGAGGGTCAGGCTCAGCCAGCGGCCAGGGGTGGCGATCAGCGTGCCCCACAGCCAGCCCAGACGCTTGCCGGAGGCGAAGCCGCAGGGGAAGACCAGGGTGTACGCCACCACGTAGTCCAGCAGCATGGACTGCCAGGTTATGGCGATCCCGCCGCCCAGGAAGTACTGTAACACGCCGTTGACAAGGCAGCACAGCAGGCTCCACTTGGGGCCCCAGCGCAGACAGTAGATCAGGATCGGCAGCAGGGAGAGGTCGATGGAGCCGCCCTGTGGGAAGCGATAGAAGGGCGGAACGAAGTTGTCCAGCACGTAGGACAGCGCCAGCATCAGGCCGGCCTCGATGAGCGCGCGCAGGATCAGGTGAGAGCGTTGGTTGGTTTCCATGGTTTGTCGTACCTCCAAAATAAAATGTACCGCAGCCCAAGCAACTGGGCGTGGTACAAGGAACGACAAACTATGTCGAAGCACTCGCTACGCCGGCATTACCCGGATCAGCTCAGAAGGGACCGGAGAGGGCGCTACCTCTCGCATCACAGCCGGACTTGCGTCCAGCGCCCCTGTGTTCAGTTGCGCTGCGGTCAAGAGGGATTATACCACCCTTTCCCCGCCCGGTCAACCCCCCGCCTCTGGCCAGACGACACGGACGGTGAACAGCCCGCCCTCCAGCCGCGCGGAGGCGGAGCCCCCCATGCGCTCCATCAGCGCCTGGACGATGGCCAGGCCCAGGCCGGTGCTGGGACCGCTCCGGGCGGGGTCGGCGGTGTAGAACCGCTCAAAGACGCGGCGGGCCTCCTCCTCGGTCATGCCGGGGGCGCCGTTTGTAAAGGCGGCCTCCACCCCCGCCTCCGTCCGCCGGAGGCGGACGGCCAGGGGCGGCGCGCCGTGGGCCAGGGCGTTGGTCAGCAGATTGGTCACCACCCGGACCGTGGCCTTCCGGTCCCCCCACACCATGGGCAGACCGGGCTGGACCTCCACCGTGGGGTCCAGCCCCGCCCGCTCCAGCGTCTCGTAGGCCGAGGCCAGCTGGTCCTGGACCAGCCGCGCCAGGTCCAGCCGCTCCCGCTCCAGCGTCCAGGTCCCGCCCTCCAGCCGGGACAGGTCGTAGAAGGCGGTGATGAGGGTCCGCAGGGTCAGGGCCCGGCCCTGGACCACCGCCAGGTATTCCCGGCGCCGGTCGGGGGTCAGGCCGTCGTCCTCCAACAGCTGCAAATAGCCCAGGATGGAGGTCAAGGGGGTCCGCAGGTCGTGGGACACGTCGGCGATCTGGCGGCGCAGGTCCTCCTCCAGCCGGTGGTATTCGTCCCGCTCGGCCTGGCGGCGCTCCAAAATGTCGTTGACCCGCGCCAAGAGCGTCTCGGCGGCGGCGTTGGGGCAGGGCAGTTCCAACCGGCGGGCGGAGGGGGCGTCCATCTGCTCCTCCAACCGCCGTCCGGCCCGCGCCAGGCCCCGGTCCAAAACGGCCAAATACCCCGCCAGCGCGGCGCAGACCAGCGCCAGCGCGACGATCACGGCGATCCCCATACCCGGCCTCCCCTCAGTTGATCTCCTTGCGGCGGAAGCGCCACAGCCCCAGGGCGGTGGAGACTGCCAGCCAGACCCCGCCCACCAGGCACATCCAGCCCAGCCACGGGGCAAATCCCTCCTGCAAATAGCGGTTGGTATCGGTCAGCATATTGGCGGGCATCCACTCCGAGACCTCTATCATCCACTTCCCCGCGGGGTATCGGTAGAACAGGATCCCCACGAAGTACAGCAGATTGGGCAGACCCCAGTAGAGCCCCACGGCGGCGATGGTGTGGGCCGCCTCTCCCCGGATGAGGAAACAACAGGCGCAGATCATGCCCTGCACCCCCACCCACACCGGCAGGGCGGCCAGCAGACTCTTGCCCAGCAGGAGCATCACCGGGGCGTTGCCCGCCTCCGGCGTGGCCAGACGGCAGGCGATGACGTAATACCCCACCATGACAAGGCACATCAGCACCGAGGCCGTCAGCTGGACGATCAGCTTGCCCAGGTAGATCCTCCACCGGGGCAGACCGAAGGCCACCTCGTTTTTCAGCGTGCCGTTTTTATACTGCCCGGCAAAGACCATCTCTCCGGCCACGATGGCGAAGTAACCCCCAAAGGAGAGGGCCTGGGGGACCACGGAGAGGACGCAGTCCTCAAAGCAGAGCCGGCCGCCGCTGGCGTTGGCCATGTAGAATCCCAACACCAGCAAGCTCTCCAGCGCCAGGACCACGCCCAGGAAGATCCAGTACCCCTTCCGATGGGCCAGCTTGTAGAGCTCCGCACGGATGTAGTTAAGCATTCTGCCCACCTCCGATCAGATCCAGGAAGTAGGTCTCCAGGTCGCTGCCCCGGCGCTCCATGCTCTGGAGAAACACGCCCTCCTCCGCCAAGGCCTGGGACACCACCTGAGGGCAGTCCAGGTGGTCGTAGAGCTCCAAAGTGTTGTCGGGCAAAACCTTGAAAGCGTCGGTGCCCAGCTTGATGTGGAAGATCACCGACGCCTTGGCCGCGTCGTCCACCTGAAGGCGGAGGCAGACCTGGCACCGCTCCCGCAACGCCTGGGCGGTGATCTCCTCCAGCAGTCTGCCCCGCTCCAAAAAGCCGTAACAGGTGGCCACGGCGGAGAGTTCGGAGAGGACGTGGCTGGAAATGAGGATGGTGGTCTGCCGCTCCTGGTTCAGCCGCCGGAACAGCGCCCGAAACTGGGCCACTCCCTCCGGGTCCAGGCCGTTGATGGGCTCGTCCAACAGCAAAAACTCCGGGCGGCTCATCAGGGCCAGCGCCAGGCCCAAGCGCTGTTTCATGCCCAGAGAGAAGTTCTTGAACTTCTTGGAGCCGGTGTCGGTGAGCTCCACCAGTTCCAGCGCCTCCTCCACCGCGTCCTGGCCGGGGATGCCCCGCTGGATGCGGTAGTATTCCAGATTCTCCCTGGCCCCCAAAAAGGGGGAGAAAGACGGGGCCTCCAAGATCACCCCCGTCCGAGCCCGCTCCCGGCGCAGGTCCGCCCCCGTCTTGCCAAAGAGGCAGATGGAGCCGGAGGTGGGCACGCTCTGGCCGGACACCAGGCGCAAAAGGGTGCTCTTGCCCGCGCCGTTTCGCCCGATGAGGCCGTAGATCTCCCCGCGCCGGACGGTGAGGTCCACCCCGTCCAGGGCCAGGGCGCGGCCGTAGGCGCGGGTGAGGCCGTGGGTGGAGAGTACAATGTCGTCCATGCTGGATCCCTTCCTTTCCTTTTGGTCGTCCAAAGCATACGCCCCGATCTTCAAATCCCCGGAAAGAAAGTGTGAAGAAAGTCTAAAGAGCGCCCATCTTGAAGCCCACGCCCCACACCGTCTTGACGCACTCCCGGTCCAGCCCGGCCCTGGCCAGCTTGGCTCGCAGGTTGCTGACGTGGACGTTGACGGTGTTCTCGTCTCCCATGTACGCCTCCCCCCACACGGCCTCGTAGATCTGCGCCCGTGAGAAGGCCCGCTTGGGCTGGGCCATGAGCAGGGCCAGGATGTCCAGCTCCCTGGCGGTGAGGGGGATCTCGGCGCCGTCCACGCTGGCGGCGCGGGCCTCCCGGTCCAGGCGCAGAGGCCCCCACACCAGCGCGCCCTGGGCGGCGGGGCCGGAGAAGTCCCGGCTCCGCCGCAGTTGGGCCTCTACCCGTGCCAGCACTTCCCGGTTGTCAAAGGGCTTGGGGATGAAGTCGTCCGCGCCCAGGTCCAGGGCGTTCACCCGGTCCTCCACCGCTACCTTGGCCGACAGCACCAGGATGGGCATGGTCCCTCTGCCCCGGACCCGCCGGATGAACTCCTCCCCTGAAAGGCCGGGCAGCATCAGATCCAGCAGGATCAAATCGTAGTCGTACTTCTCCGCCCACAGCAGTCCCTCGCTGCCGGAAAAGGCGGGGCGGGCCCCATAGCCCGCCCCCTCCAGGATGGCGCACAGCAATCGGTTGATGTCCGGGTCGTCCTCCACCACCAGGATGTGGACGCCCCCGCGGGTGTCGTTCACGCTTGCTCCCCCTCTCCTCCGCGCCGCCGGCGCAGTTTGGCCAGAACGCGGGTAAAATCGTCGGGCAGAGGGCACTCCACCGTCATCTCCCGTCCGGTAGACGGATGGACAAAGGTCAGCTCCTTGGCGTGGAGGCACTGACCCGCCAGGCCCGGATAGCCCTTGGGACTGCCGTACACCCGGTCCCCCAGCAGGGGATGGCCCAAATGGGCCATGTGGACCCGGATCTGGTGGGTGCGGCCCGTCTCCAGGTGAAATTCCGCGTACGTATAGCCCTCCAGCCGCTCCAGGACCGCGTAGTGGGTCACCGCTTCCCGTCCGCCCGGGACCACGGCCATCCGCTTTCGCTCCTTGGGGTCACGGTCCAGGGGCGCGTCCACCGTGCCCCTGTCCTCCCGCAACTTCCCCACCACCACGCCGTGGTACACCCGCCGCAGGGTATGGTCCTGGAGCTGGGCGGCCAGGGCCAGGTGCGCCCTGTCGTTCTTGGCGGCGATGAGCAGGCCGGAGGTGTCCCTGTCGATGCGGTGGACGATGCCGGGCCGCAACACGCCGTTGATGCCCGAAAGGCTGCCGCCGCAGTGGTACAGCAGGGCGTTCACCACCGTCCCCGCGGGGTGCCCCGGCGCGGGGTGGACCACCATGCCCACGGGCTTGTTCACCACGATCACGTCTCCGTCTTCGTAGACCACGTCCAGAGGCAGATCCTCCGCCACGGCTTCCAGCGGCGCGGGCTCCGGGACCTCCACCTCCACCGCCGCGCCCGCGGGGAGTCGCTCGCTCTTGCCCACGGGCCTTCCTCCGCGCGAAACGGCCCCGGCCTCCAGCAGCCGCTGGGCGGCGGAGCGGGTCAGCCCCTCCACCGCGCCGGCCAGAAATATGTCTGCCCGCAGACCGGACTCAGGGACAGTCAGCGTCAGCTTCATGGGTGCGATCCTCTCCCCCGCCCTTGGGCCGCTGGGCGAACAAAAGCCACAGGGCGTAGCCAAACACGCCGCAGACCACGCAGATGTCCGCCACGTTGAACACCCCAAAGGTGATAAAGGTGAAGTTGAACATATCTGTGACCCGGCCCACGCTGACCCGGTCGATCAGATTGCCCGCCGCCCCAGCCAGCACCAGGGCGACGCACAGCCGGGGCACGGGGGCGTCCGCCAGCCAGTCCTTCCAGATGCACAGCACCAGCGCCAGGGTGATCGCCGCCGACAGCGCCGTCAGGACCCAGGTGTGCGCCTCCAGGATGGAGAAGGCCCCGCCGGTGTTCTCCACATGGTAGAGCTCGATGAAATGGGGGATGAGGGGCCGCCGCTCCTCCAGGGCCATGGTGGCCCGGACCAGGCCCTTCACCACTTGGTCCAGCACGATAAGGGCGCCCGCCAGGGTATACCACGGCCACTTGCGATGTCTCGTCTCCAACTCAGCCCTCCTGCTCCAGCACGGCGGCACAGCGGGGACACAGGCCCCGGCTGTCGGCGCCCTCGTGGTGGTTCCAGCACCGGGGGCACTTCTCGCCCCTGGCGGGGGCGACGGCCACATGAAGGCCCTCCAGCCCCTCGGCGGCGTAGCCGGCCTCGCCCCTGTCCACCTCGACCTGGGAGACGATGAACAGCGTGGCCAGGTCCGCCGCGTCGAAGCCCGGCAGGAACTTGCCCGCCTCATAGTCGGCGTAGAGCCCGTCGGACAGCGCCAGCGTCACCGCCGCGTCCTGGCTCTTCTTGACGCCGCCCTCGCCCCGCTGGAGCTCCAGGGCCTTGTTGACCTCGTCGCGGAGGGCGATCAGCTGGGCCCAGCGGGCTTCCTCGTCCTCCGACAGAGCGCGGGCGGGGTCGAAGTCCGGCATATCGTTCAGCAGGGCGCTCTCGGCGTTCACGCCCGCGGCGTGGGGCATGGCCCGCCAGATCTCATCGGAGGTAAAGGCCAGAATGGGGGCCAGCAGCCGGGTCAGCCCGTCCAGGATGGTGTAGAGCGCGCTCTGGGCGCTCTGGCGGCCGGCGGCGTCGCCGCAGTAGAGCCGGTCCTTGATCACGTCCAGATAGAAGTTGGACAGATCCACCACGCAGAAGTTGTAGACAGCGCGGTAGACCACATGGAAGTCGTAGACCTCATAGGCGGCCCGGCAGGTTTTGGCCAGCTTGCCCAGCTGGGCCACCGCCCAGCGGTCCAGCCCCACCATGTCGGCCGCGGGAGTGGCCTTGTCGGGATCAAAGTCGTGGAGGTTGCCCAGCATATACCGGGCGGTGTTGCGGATCTTCAGATAGGTCTGGGCCAGCTGCTTGAGGATGTCCTGGGAGATCCGCATATCCTGGGTGTAGTCGGTGCTGGCCACCCACAGCCGGAAGATGTCCGCGCCGTAGTCCTTCAAGACCTCGTCGGGGCTGACGGCGTTGCCCAGGGACTTGTGCATGGCCTTGCCCTCGCCGTCCACCGTCCAGCCGTGGGTGACGATCTGCTTGTAGGGGGCCACGCCGTTGACGGCGATGGAGGTGAGCATACTGGACTGGAACCAGCCCCGGTACTGGTCGCCGCCCTCCAAATAGAGGTCGGCGGGGTACTTCAGATAGGGCCGGACGTCGGCCACGGCGGCCCAGGTGGAGCCGGAGTCGAACCACACGTCCATGATGTCGTTTTCCTTGGAGAAGTGGGCCTTGCCGCACTTGGGACACACGAGGCCCTGGGGCGCCAACTCCTGGGCGGTCTTGTCAAACCAGATGTTGGAGCCGTTTTCCCGGAACAGCTCGGCGACGTGGGAGATGGTCTCCGGGGTGACGATGGCCTCGCCGCAGTCGTCGCAGTAGAACACCGGGATGGGCACGCCCCACACCCGCTGGCGGGAGATGCACCAGTCGTTGCGCTCGGAGATCATGGAGATCATCCGCTCCTTGCCCCAGTCGGGCTTCCACCAGATCCCGTCGCAGCTTTTGACGGCGGCGTCCTTGATGGCGTCCACGCTGCAGAACCACTGCTCCGTGGCCCGGTAGATGATGGGGTGCTTGCACCGCCAGCAGTGGGGGTAGGAGTGGACGATCTGCTCCTTGGCCAGCAGGAAGCCCTCGGCCTCCAGATCGGCCACCACCATGTCGTTGCCCGTGGCGTAATACTGGCCGTTGTAACGCTCGTCGGTCATCACGCCCTTGGCGTTCACCGGCACGGGCACGCCGATGTGGGTCAGCCCCGCCTTGTCATACCGCTGGCAGATGTCAAAGTCCTCCGCGCCAAAGCCGGGGGCGGTGTGGACACAGCCGGAACCCGCCTCCAGCGTTACGTGCTCGCCGTTGAGGATCACCGAATCCTGCTCCAACAGCGGGTGCTTGGCCACCATCAGCTCGAACTCGCTGCCCTTCATGGCGGCCAGGACCTGACAGGCGCCATAGTCCAGCCCCGCGCGCTTGCACACCCCTTCCGCCAGGTCCTGGGCCATGATATACCGCTCGCCGTTGGGCGCCTGGAGCAGTACATAGTCGAACCCGGCGTTGAGGCAGATGGCGGTGTTGCCCGGAATGGTCCAGGGCGTGGTGGTCCAGATGACGAAGAAGGTCTTGTCCAGCGGACCGTACTGGCCCAGCTTGCCCTTGTCGTCTTTCACAGGGAACTTCACGAAGATGGTGGTGCAGGGGTCGTCGGCGTACTCGATCTCCGCCTCGGCCAAGGCGGTCTGGTCGTGGGGGCACCAGTAGACCGACTTCATGCCCTTGTAGATGAGCCCCTTCTCCGCCATCTTGCCAAAGACCTCGATCTGCCGGGCCTCGAACTCCGGCAGGAGGGTGATATAGGGGTCGTCCCACTCGCCAAGCACGCCCAGGCGCTTAAACTGCTCGGTCATCTTGGCGATGTAGCTCTCGGCGTACTCCCGGCACTTGATGCGGAACTCCGCCACCGTCATCTCCTCGCGCTTGACGCTCTTGTCCTTGAGCACCGCCGACTCGATGGGCAGGCCGTGGGTGTCCCAGCCGGGGACGTAAGGGGCCTGATAGCCTGTCATGTTCCGCATCTTCACGATCATGTCCTTGAGGACCTTGTTCATGGCGGTGCCGATATGGATGTTGCCGTTGGCGTAGGGTGGGCCGTCGTGGAGGACGAAGCGGGGCTTGCCCTCGTTGCGGGCCACCATCTTCTCATAGAGCCCCTCAAAGCCCGCCAGCATCTCCGGTTCCCGGCGGGGCAGACCCGCCCGCATGGGGAAATCGGTCTGGGGAAGGTGTACGGTCTGGTTGAAGTCCATGGCATATTCTCCTCACTCAAGTGTTTTTGCCGGATCAAAAGACGGCGCGGCCCGCGGGGGCATAAAAAACGCCCTTGTCTCCACAAAGAGACAAAGGCGCGAACCTCTGCGGTACCACTCTTCTTGCCGGGCGCAGCCGCCCGGCCCCTCGCTTCGCCTGTAACGGGACGCCCCGCCGGGGCTTACTGGTCTGTTCAGCCCCATCGCTCCGAGGTGATCTTCCCCTGCCCGGCCCCGCCGCCTCGCACCCGCCGGCGGCTCTCTTGGGAGGTCCAAGGAGGGTACTCGTCCTCTTCTCCGCGTTTGAACTCTCTTAGTTTATCCACTTTCCCCACAAATGTCAAGAGCAAACCTCAATATCCGTACTGTTTCCGCTTGACCGCCAGGAAAGACACGCTGACCAGGAAAGAGCACACGTCGGCCACCACCACCGCCCACCACACGCCCTCCAGCCCCAGGAGGACCGGCAGGACCAGCACGGACAGACACTGGAACACCAGTCCCCGCAAAAAGGCGATCACCGCCGACACAAGGCCGTTGTTGAGGGCGGTGAAGAAGGAGGAGGTGAAGATGTTCACCCCCGCCACCAAAAACATCAGCGAGCAGATGTGAAAGGCATGGCGGGTCATGGCCATCAGCGCCCCGTCGTAGCCCACGAACACCTTGGCCAGCGGCCCGGCCAACAGCCAGGCCAGCAGGGTCATGGCCACCCCCACCCCGCCCATCAGCCGCAGGCTCTTGCGGAGCAGGCCCCGCACCTCGCCGGAGTCCTCCGCGCCATAGTGGTAGCTGATGATGGGGGCGGCGCCGATGGTGTAGCCGATGAAAATGGCCAAAAACACGAAATTCACATACATCAACACCCCGTAGGCCGCCACGCCGTCCTGCCCCGCCAGACGCATGAGCTGGAAGTTGAACAGCATACTCACCACCGAGCCCGCGATGTTGTTCATGAGCTCGCTGGAGCCGTTGCCGCAGGCCCGCGCCAGCGCGCCAAAGTCCATCCGGGTCGCCGTGAGGCGCAGGACGCTGTCGTTGGGCCGCAGGAAGTAGACCAGCGGCAGCGCCCCGCCCACGGTCTGGCTGATGCCCGTCGCCACCGCCGCGCCGGCGATGCCCCACCGGAACCCCGCCACAAAGAGGGCGTCCAGCGCCATGTTGGTCACCCCCGCCGCCAGGGTACAAAAAAGCCCCAGCTTGGGCTTTTGCGCGGTGGTGAGAAAGGTCTGAAAGAGGTTTTGCAGCATGAAGCAGGTGTTGAAGCCCAGTAAGATGCGCCCGTAGAGCACGCAGTCGTCCGCCATCTCGCCCTCGGCGCCCAGGGCCACGGCGATGGGCCGCAGAAAGACGATGCCCAGCGCGGACAGCACCACCCCGGCCCACACCGTGGCCATCACCATCATCGTGAAATAGCGGTTGGCCCTGGGGCGGTCCCCTTCGCCCAGGGTCTTGGCCACCAGCGCCGAACCGCCCGCGCCCAGCATGAAGCCCACGCCGCCCAGGATCATCACAAAGGGGTAGATGAGGTTCACCGCGGCAAAGGCGGTCTTGCCCACCCAGTTGGACACGAAAAAACCATCCACCACGCTGTAAATGGAGGTGAAGATCATCATCGCGATGGGCGGCAGGCAGAACCGCACCAGCCGTTTGTAGTTGAAGTGGTCAGAGAGTTGGATGGACATGAAAACTTCCTTTCTTCCCCGCGCCGTCCCGCGGCACAAAAAGGCGGTGTGCTCCCCGCACACCGCCTCTCGCCGCGCCTGTCTCAGTCGATCTCAAAGTCCTTGCCAAACTCCAGGGACCTGCGCTCTACCCGGCGGGTAGGGGCGGTGGGGTCGGGTTCCTCCTCCTGTCCCTGGGCGGCCTTGCGGTCTGCCATGAGCTTTTCGTAGAGGGCCACGGAGCTCTCCTCCACCTGCTGGGGGTCCTGCTCCTCCGGCTCCGCCTCAGACTGGGACGGCCCCTGGTCCTCCTTGGCCACCGTGCGCTCCACCGCTGCCCGGATGGCCTCCACGGTGGTCTCCATGCCGCTCTTTTCCGGCGCGGGCTCCGGGACGATCGCGTCCAGCTGCGCCAGCAGTTCCATCTCCTGCTGGCACACAGAGGCCACGCGTTGCTTGAAGCTCTCCACCGACGCCCTGGCCCGCTCCAACTTCTGGGTCTCCGCAGCCAGACGGTTGGCGATGTCCTCTTTCATGGCCCCGGCGCTCTCCTCGGCGTCGGCCAGGAGCTTGGCGCACTGGGCCTCGGTCTCCTTGACCATGCTGTCCGCGGTCTGCTGGGCGGTCATAAGGGCCTTCCGCATCCCCTCTTCAGTGGCCTGATACTCCCGGATCTTCCCCGACAGCACGCCCAGCTTCTGCTTGAGCAGGGCGTTTTCGTTGAACAGGGCCTCATAGTCGGCGGTCAACTCATCCAGAAAGTCGTCCACCATGGCCATATTGTAGCCGCCAAAGGAGGCCTTTCCAAAGGAGCGCTGGGCCACCTCTTGTGGGGTGAGCATTGCCGTTCCCCTCTTTCTTTAGAAATTGTAGAGCCCGTTGTTCTCCAGCTCACCCACCAGATCGCCCAGAATGTCCACGTTGAAGGGGGTGACAATGTAGGTGAAGGCGGCCACCTTCTTGACCTTCCCGTCGCTGGCGTAGGCCACACCGGCCACGAAGTCCAGCAGACGCCGGGCGATGTCCTTGCTCACAGATTCCAGATTCAGCACCACCGTGCGCTTCTCCCGCAGATGGTCGGCGATCTCAGGGGCGGAGTCGAACTGCTCCGGCTTGACCAGCACCACCTGGAGCTGGGTGGTGGTGTGGATGTTCACCACCTTGTTGCTCCGGCGGTCGGAGTGGGCGTCGTAGATGGAGGCCTCCATGTCGTCCCGCTGGGGCCGCTCGGCGCGCTCGCGGCGCTTCTCCGTCTTGGCCCCGTCCTCGAAGTCCTCAAACTCCTCTTCCTCGTCGTCGTAGGGACGGGTCAGCTTCTTCAGCTCGGCGATAAAATTCATAGCTCTGTTTCCCCTTTCGCTCTTTTGTCAAGCGGCTTGCGCTGTCAACTCCGGGGCCCAAAGAGCGCGGTCCCCAGGCGCACCAGCGTGGCGCCCTCCCGCACCGCGTCGGCGTAGTCCCGGCTCATCCCCATGGAGAGACAACTGATAGTGCCCTTATTATCCCCCATTTTTTGAATTATGTCAACATAAAATTGATAGATTTTGTGAAAAAATTTTCGGTTGTCCCCAACATCTTGTGCCACAGGGGGAATGGCCATGAGCCCGCGCAGGCGCACGCCGGGCAGTTCCATGGCCCGCTCCGCGGCGAAAAGCAGCTCCTCCGGGGCAAAGCCGGACTTGCTCTCCTCCCCGGCGATGTTCACTTCCAGCAGGATGTCCTGGACCCGTCCCAGCCGGAGGGCGCAGTCGTTGACCCCCTCCAACAGCCGCGCCGAGCCGATGGACTCGATCAGGTCTACCCGGCCCACCACCTTGTTGATCTTGTTGGTCTGCAGATGGCCGATGAAGTGGACCCGCGCCCCGTCGTAGGCGAACTGGTCCAACTTCTGGGTCAGCTCCTGGACCCGGTTCTCCCCGCAGACGGTGACGCCGGCGGCGATGGCGGCCCGGACCGTGGCGGCGTCCTGGGTCTTGGTGGCCGCCTCCAGGGTGATCTCCGCCGGGTCGCGGCCCACCTCTCTGGCGGCGGCGGCGATACCGGCCAGAGCTTGCTCCAATTTGGCCCGAATGAGGGTCTCCATCTCAGGCCACCACCTTTCCATCATAGAGTTCCCGGCTGGACAGGACGATGGTATCTCCCGGCCGCAGGACCTTGCGGTTGACGTCGGCGCCTTTCACCAGGTAAAAGCCCTCGCCCTCGCGGATGACCTCCACCTTCTTGAACTCGCACTGGCGGCCCACCAGGGTGTATACCCCCGTGGTGGTGGTGCCGTCGTCGTTTTCCCTGACCCGCAGGGCCTTGTCGGGCACCCGGATGCCGGAAAATGTCTCAAAGACCAGCCGGGCGCTCAAAAACCGGCAGAGCGTCACCTGGTTCAGATAGCGGTCGGAGGAGAACACGGCCACGCGGCGGCCCTCCTCGTCGGGGCCCAGCCGCTCCAGGGTCATGGACATCTGGCGGTTGAAATCCCCGGAGAAGGCCAGCTGGCAGTCCTGGCCCTCGGTGAGCCGCTGGGCGGTGGCGTCGTCCACGGCGGCGACGTAGTACCAGGTGGAGTCGGTGATCAGCTTCCCCAGGGCGTTTTCATCCGCTTGGGCGCCCTGGCTCTGGAGCCCCTCCAACTCGGAGACGGTGAGGCTCTCCAGCCGCTCCGGGGTAAGGGTCTCCTCCAGCCCGTCGGCCATGCCGGAAAAAACGCCGCCCCGCGTCACCGTCACCAGGTCCGTGCCCTGGGCGGAGGCGGCGGTCAGGGCGTTGAGGCGGTCCTCCACATCCTGGGCCGCCTGTTGCAACCGGGCCACGCTGTCCGCGCCCGTAGCGGCGTCGGAGGTCCGCTTGACCACCAGTGAGCGGATGGAAAGTCCCTGGTCGGCCAGCTGGGAGAGTTCCCCGGTGGAGAGCTGGCTCTTCAGCTTGGCCAGATCCGTGACCAGCTGGGCGTCCAGCTCCTTGGCGTCGCTGACGGCGTCGCCCCGGCGCATGGCGTAGCGCAGCTGTTCCAGTTCCAGTTCCAACTCCTGGGTCTGGCGGTGGTCGGCCAGCGCGGTCTCGTTTTGGTAAATGCGGGCGACCGCGGCGCCGGCGCTGACCCGCTCCCCCTCCTGGGGCAGCACCTCCGCCATCCGGACCGCGCCGGGCACCGCCCTCTCTTCCCGCGCCACAACGCCGTCCAGAGGCACATCGTCATAGAGTTCGTAGGAGTAGGTCACCACCAGCTGGTAGGGTTCGGAAAACCCCTGGAAGATATACACGCCCAGGTAGACCAGCACCGCCGCCAACAGCAGCAAAATGACCGCGCGCGTGACCAGCGTGCCCTGTTTCATATGTAGCCCTGCCTCCTTCCCGGAGGACGCCTTTGTTTACTCCGCCGTCGCCGCCTCCAGTTCCATCCGCCGTTCCGGGACGATGGTGGAGATGGCGTGCTTGTAGATGACCTGTTGCTTTTCCTCGGACTGGACCACCACCACGAAGGGGTCAAAGCCGGTGATGCAGCCCCGGATCTGAAAGCCGTTCATCAGAAACATGGTCACCGGCATCCGGGCGGTGCGGCAACGGGTCAAAAAAGCGTCCTGTAAGATTTTTGTGTTTTTCATTTTTGTACACGCTCCCTCTTCAAATTGGCATATGGCCTGGCGTATATCCCTACGCAGGCAGTATCATATACCCCTTTGGGTGAGGAAAGCTGTCGTATCCTGGAGCGCGGTGGAAAAATTTGGTTTTTTATCCCACTCCACCCAGTGGGCCCCTCCATAGCGCCGGAACCAGCTCAGCTGCCGCTTGGCGTACTGCCGGGAGCGCAGTTTGACCTCCTCCGCCGCGGCCTTGAAGTCCCCGCCGGAGCGGAGGGCGGCGGCCAGTTCCTTGTAGCCGATGGCCTGCATACTGGTGGCCCCCGGCGGGATGCCCCGGTCCAGCAGGGCCCGGACCTCTCCCACCAGCCCGGCGGCCATCATATCGTCCACGCGCCTGTCGATGCGCCGCCACAGATCGGCCCGGTCCCGGAAGTTGAGGACCAGATACGCCGCCTCGAACCGGGGCGGCCTGGCCCTGCTCTCGGCGTCCAGGGCGGACATGGGCCTGCCGGTCTCGTAATAGACCTCCAGCGCCCGCAGGATGCGCTTTTTGTCGTTGGGGTGGAGCTGGCTCTGCCGCCGCGGGTCCACCTGCCCCAGCTCCTCATAGAGCTTGTCCAACCCCTGCTCCACGCAGCGGGCCTCCAGCTCTCTCCGGGTCTTGCCGGAGAAGGCGGCGAAGGTCCTGCCGGCCAGCAGGTTGTCGATGTAGAGCCCGGTGCCGCCCACGATGAGGGCCCGCTTGCCCCGCGCCAGCACGTCCTCCACGATGGGGACGGCCATATCCACATACCGGGCCACGGAGAAGTCCTCGGCGGGGTCGGCCACGTCGATCATGTGGTGGACCACGCCCTCCATCTCCTCCGGCGTCGGCTTGGCCGTGCCGATGTCCATGCCCCGGTAGATCTGCATGGAGTCCGCGCCGATGACCTCACCGTCCAGGGCCTTGGCCAAGGCCACGCCCAGGGCCGTCTTACCCGTGGCGGTGGGCCCGCAGACAACGATGACCCTGTCCATCACCGCCGCCGGGCCAGGAAGAAGCCGATGGCCGTGCCGCACAGCCCGCCGATGATGTGGGTCAGCTGGCTGACCGAATCGGTCCCGGAAAAGGCGGCCCACAGTTCGCCGCCCAGGTAGAGAATGGCCACCAGGATGAGGGTGATGGGGATGGCCCCGTCCCGCATCCCAGCCAGAGAGGAGAGCATGATGCACATGAACACGATGCCGCTGGCCCCCAGCAACACGCCGCCGCTGTTCCAGAAGAGGAACACCAGCGCGGATACCACCGCCGTCACGCACATGGCCCACAGCAGGGTCCAACTGCCGTACTTCTCCTCCAGGGGCGGCCCCACCACCAGCAGGAGCATGATGTTGTTGATGTAGTGGCTCCAGTTGGCGTGGCCCAGCACATGGCCGAACAGCCGGATATATGACCAGAAGTCCGTCCAGGACGAGCGGTAGACGCTGAAAAACCGGCGGGTGGACTCCCCCAGCGCGTCTCCTGCCCCGCCGGTGTAGTAGTCCACCACCAGCACCGCCAGGGACGCCAGGGCGAACAGCAGGATCAGCGGCGCGTTGAACTGGAGTTTCAGCACCCGCTTTTTCATCATGTTCCGGGCCATGTCACGTCCTCCTCCACGCCGGGCCCTGGGGCGTGTCGGTGACCTCCACCCCCATCTGGGCCAGCTGGGCGCGGATGGCGTCGGCGGTGGCGAAGTCCTTGGCGCGTTTGGCCGCGGCGCGCTGGTCCACCAGGGCCTGGATCGCGGCGGTGTCCTCGCCGGAGGCGGCGGCCGGCGCCGCCTCCTTCTCCCGGAACTGGGCGGCCCGCTCCAAGAGCCGCAGTCCCAACACCTGGTCAAAGCTGTCCAGGAGGGAGAGCTTGGTGGCGTCGTTCACCTCGGCCTTCAGAACATCGTAGAGGGCGGTGACGGCCAAGGAGGTATTCAGGTCGCTGTCCAGCGCCTCTTGGAACCGCGCCCGCAAGGGGGCCGCGGCCCCCTCGTCCACCGCGCCGTCCGCCTTTTCCAGCGCCGCGACCCGCCGCACCAGCTTTTCATACGTCCCCTGGGCGTTGTCCAGATTCTCCCAGGAGAAGGTCAGCGCCTTGCGGTAGTGGCTCTGGAGGCAGAACAGGCGGTAGGCGATGGGGTCGTATCCCTTCTCCTCCAACAGTGAGACGGTCAAAAACTCCCCCTTGGACTTGCTCATCTTCCCGCTGTTGGTGTTGAGGTGGTGGATGTGGAACCAGTATTTGCACCAGGGATGGCCCAGATACGCCTCGCTCTGGGCGATCTCGTTGGTGTGGTGGGGGAAGGCGTTGTCGATGCCGCCGCAGTGCAGGTCCAGGTACTCCCCCAGGTACTTCATGGAGATGCAGGAGCACTCGATGTGCCAGCCGGGGTAGCCCACGCCCCAGGGCGAGTCCCACTTGAGGGCCTGGTCCTCAAACTTGCTCTTGGTGAACCACAGCACGAAGTCCGCCTTGTTGCGCTTGTTCTCGTCCTCCTCCACGCTGTCCCGCACGCCGGTCTGCAGGTCCTCGGCGTCGTGGTCGTTGAAGATATAATACCGCTCCAACTTGGAGGTGTCGAAGTAGATGTTGCCCCCGGCGGCATAGGCGTAGCCCGTGTCCAGCAGTTTGGTGATGACCTTGATATACTCGTCGATCATGCCGGTGGCGGGCTGGACCACGTCGGGGCGCTTGATGTTGAGCTTTTCGCAGTCGGCGAAGAAGGCGTCGGTATAGAACCGGGCGATCTCCATCACGCTCTTGTGCTCCCGCTGGGCGCCCTTGAGCATCTTGTCCTCGCCGGTGTCCGCGTCGGAGGAGAGGTGGCCCACGTCGGTGATGTTCATCACCCGCGTCACCTCATACCCCTCCCACCGCAGGGCCTTTTCCAGCACGTCCTCCATGATGTAGGAGCGCAGGTTGCCGATGTGGGCGAAGTGGTAGACGGTGGGGCCGCAGGTATACATCCCCACCTTTCCCGGCTGGTGGGGGACGAACTCCTCCTTGGTGTGGCTGGCGGAATTGTACAATTTCATGGATCCTTACTCCTTTTCCGAGACCTTTTTCTCCAGCTCTTCCAGCCGCTGGGCCAGGGCTTGGAGGTCCTTCTGCACCGGGTCTGTCACGCTGATCTGGTCCACATTTTCCGCGTAGTGGGGCTTCTCTCCGGCAATGCGGACGATCTTGGCGGGGATGCCCACGGCGGTGGCGTCGTCGGGCACCTCCTGGAGCACCACGGCGTTTGCGGCGATGCGGGCGTTGTCGCCCACCTTAAAGGGCCCCAGCACCTTGGCGCCGCAGGCGATCATCACGTTGTTGCCGATGGTGGGGTGGCGCTTGCCCCCCTCCTTTCCGGTGCCGCCCAGGGTGACGCCGTGGTAGATCAGGCAGTCGTCTCCCACCACCGCGGTCTCGCCGATAACAATGCCCATGCCGTGGTCGATCACCAGGCGCCGGCCGATCTGGGCGCCGGGGTGGATCTCGATGCCGGTGAAGTGGCGGCACAGCTGGGAGTTGAGACGGCCCAAAAAGTGCAGATGGTGCCGCCACAGCCAGTGGCTCACCCGGTGGAAGATGACGGCGTGGACGCCGGGGTATAAGAGGAAGATCTCCAACCTGCTCCGTGCGGCTGGGTCGCGGGCCTGGTAGGCCCGCAGGGTTTCGCCCAAACGTGTCATGGCAGCCTCCTGATATGGGGAGAAAAATCAATATAGTATACTATCACGGCCCTGAAAGGGTGTCAAGGCGCTGTCTGCCGCCGGAGATAGCTCAGAGGCGGGACCTGGCCCGGCAGCTGGAGCCAAAAGCGGCTGGACGGGGTGCGGACCTGGTCCACGGCGGCGCCGGCGGCGTCCCACAGCCCGTCCACAACAAAGGCGGTGGGCCGGGCGCCGGGCCCCACCACCTCCATAGCGTCCCCGGCGGAAAACTTGTTGTGGAGCACGCACAGGGCCCGCCCCGTCCCGTCGCAGGAGAGGACCTGGGCCGCCACCTGCCACGCGCGGATGTACCGGGCGTCCTGGGTGTACTGCCCGGGCTGGCCGTACCAAAAGCCGGTGGAGTAGTGGCGGTGGCTGACCTTCTCCACCTCGTCGCGCCAGACCGGGTCCAGGGCCTCGCCCCGCCGGGCGGCGTCGATGGCCTGGCGGTAGGCCCCGGTGACGATGGCGGCGTAGTAGGCGCTTTTGGCCCGGCCCTCGATCTTCAAACTGGCCAGGCCGATGTCCATCAGCTCCGCGACGTGGTCGATCATGCACATATCCCGCGAGTTCAGGATAAAGGTCTCGCCACCCTCCTCAAAGACGGGGAAATACTCCCCAGGGCGCTTCTCTTCCACCAGGGCGTATCTGTACCGGCAGGGCTGGGCGCAGGCGCCCCTGGTGGCGTCCCGGCCGGTCATGTAGTTGGACAGCACGCACCGCCCTGACCAGCTGACGCACATCGCCCCGTGGACAAAGGCCTCCACCTCCAGCTCCCTGGGCGACTTGGCCACGATGTCCGCCACCTCGTCCAGATGGAGCTCTCTGGCCAGAATGACCCGGCTGGCGCCCTGGTCGTGCCAGTATTGGGCGGCGGCGTAGTTGGTCACCCCCGCCTGGGTGGAGACGTGGAGCTTGACCCCGGCGGCGTGGCGGCGGGCCAGCAGGAACACGCCGGGGTCGCCCACGATGAGGGCGTCCGCGCCCCACTCGCGCAGCTCTTCCAGATACTCCGGCAGACCGTCCAGTTCATCGTTTCTGGGATTGGTGTTGACGGCCACATGGACGGCCACGCCCTTGTCGTGGGCGAACTGGATGGCCCGTTTCAGGCCGGGGCCGTCAAAATTCCCCGCGAAGGCCCGCATACCGAACCGGCTTCCCGCCAGGTACACCGCGTCCGCGCCGTAGGCCACCGCCGCGGCCAGGCGCTCGGCGTCTCCGGCCGGGGACAGGAGCTCCACCGGCATGGCTTTCACCTCGTTTCCGTGTCAAAAGGCGGGCGAACGGTGTTCGCCCGCCTTGGATTCAGTTCTTGGGCAGGGAGTTCAGGAACGCCTGGTGCTCGGAATAGGTCCGGGAGTAGTGGTGCAGGCCGTCGGTGCCCAGGGCGTAGTAGTAATAGTCGCTGGACTTGGGGTTCATGGCGGCCCAGATGGCCTCGGAGCCGGGGTTGGCGATGGGTCCGGGCGGCAGCCCGGTGTAGAGGTATGTGTTGTAGGGCGAGTCGATGGACTTGTCCTCCTCCACCGGGACCCTGCCGCCGTTGATATAGGCGAGCGTGGCGTCGATCTGCAGATAGCCGTTGGTCACGGAGGGGTTGTTCAGCCGGTTGTAGATCACCGAGGCGATCAGGGCCTGGTCGGTGCCGTCGGTCTCCTTTTCGATGAGGGAGGCCACGGTGATCAGCTCGTGGAGGTCCCGCCCCTCCTCCGCCAACTGGTCCCTGGTCTCCCTGGGGACCATGTTGGTGAAGTTCACCAGCATCTTGTTGATGGCATACAGCGGGTCCTCGCCGATATAAAAGCGGTAGGTGTCCGGGAAGAGGTAGCCCTCCAGACGGTGGTAGTCCCCCAGCGGGACCCCTTCCAGAAAATCGAATTGATAGTCGTGGTCGGCGGCGGTCTCCCGCAGATCGGAGACCGTGGCCACCCCCTTTTCCTCCAACAAGGCGAAGATCTGGTCCACGGAGTAGCCCTCCGGGATGGTGACGGAGATCTCCGTGCGGCTGGCGGAACCGGCGGACATACTGGAGATGATGGCCCGGTAGTCCATGTCGGTGTTGAGCTCGTAGGTCCCCGGCACGATCTTTTTGCCTGAGCCTGTGAAGGAGGCGAAGAGCCGGAAGAGGGTCTTGAACTCGATCAGATCGTTTTCTTTCAGGATGGAGGCCACCTCGCCCATGTCGGCCCGCTTGACGGTCCGGGTCTCCTCCACGGTCTGGCCCTCCGCCGTCGTGGTCTCCACGGTGGTCTCCACATCGGTGAAGATCTCCGCCGGCAGGGTGACGACAGCGGTGTGGGGGGTCTTGTTCAGGGCCAGCACATCTCCGGCGAGGACCCAGGCCACAGCGGCCAACAGCACCGACACCCCCAGCACCACCGCCGCGTAGAGGACCCAGTTGGCGGCCCGGCGGCTGGAGCGGGAGCGCCGGGAGCGGCCGCTGGAGCGGCGGGGCCGCTGGGGCTCCGCGCGGTTGGCAGGTCTTGTTTCAGCCATGGCAAATTTCCTCCCACAAAAGGCTCACCCACCCTTGGGTCCCGGCATAGGATGGGGCACAGGAAAGGGGTGAACAGATATGTGCTTTGGCAATAACAACAACGGGTGCTTGTGGATCATCCTCATTCTCATCGTGCTGATGTGCTGCTGCGGCGGCGGCAACGACTGCGGCTGCGGCTGCGGCAACAACGGCTGCGGCTGCAACGACGGCTGCTGCTGAGGTACTTATCCCGGCAAGCACGGCGGGCGGGGCCTTCGGGCCTCGCCCATCTCTTTATTTCCGGCGCTGATAGTGGACCGCGGCGCACACCCCGTCGGCGGCGTCCTTGCCCTTGAGGACCTCCACCAACTTGAGGCCGAAGTCAAAGGCGGACCCGGCCGCCCGTCCGGTGATGAGGTGGCCGTCCACCACCACCGCCTTGTCCGGCTGGACCACCGCCGAGAGCATCTGCTCCTCCATGCCCGGATAGACCACCGCGTGGCGGCGGTCCAACAGGCCCAGCCGGGCCAGGATGGTGGGCGCGGCGCAGATGGCGGCGATGTAGGCGCCCCTGTCGGCGCAGCGCTGGATCAGGCCCAGGGCCGCCTCGTCCCCGGAGATGGCCTCCACACCGCCCAGCCCGCCGGGCAGAAACAGCATCTGGGTCTTGTGCTCGTCCACTTCCTTGAGCCCGCAGTCGCACTTCACGGCGACGCCGTGGGACGAGGTGACCGTATCACCTTTCAGCCCCACCAGCCTGACCTCTGCCCCGGCCCGGCGCAGCAGGTCCACCGGCACGATGGCCTCCGACTCCTCAAACCCTTCTCCCAACAGCACGTATACCATTCTACCCTACCTCCTACGTTTATGATCCCGGCGTCTCCGCCGTCGTCACGTTCCTCGGATCCTGCACCACAGGGCCCTGCACAAAAAGCCGGGGAGTTTGATCATCCGCGTGATGCGCCTGGGCTCCTTGCACAGCCGGTAGAGCCACTCCAGCCCCAGCTTCTGCCAGCCCTCCGGGGCCCGCTTCACCGTCCCGGCGAACACGTCCAGCGACCCGCCCAGCCCCACGGCCAGACGGACCCCGGCGGCGGCGCCGTTTTGGACCATCCAGTTCTCCTGCTTTGGAGCGCCCAGGCAGACAAACAGCACGTCCGCGCCGCTGGCCCGGACGGCCTCCACCACAGGGGCGTCCTCTTGAAAATACCCGTCGTGGACGCCGCAGACCACAAGGCCGGGGTATCGGCTCCGGAGGCGGTCCGCCGCCTGTTGGGCCACGCCGGGCTTGGCCCCCAGCAGAAAGAGCCTGCCGCCGGTCCTGGCCAGCCCCTCCATCACGCCGCAGGCGAAGTCCACGCCGGGGACCCGCTCCTGGAGGGGGCGGCCCAGGATCTTCGCCGCGTAGATCACGCCGATGCCGTCGGGCAGGGTCAGTGCCGCGCCGTCCAGGGCGCGGGCGTAGGCCGGGTCCCGGCGGGCCATCATCACCAGCTCCGGGTTGGGCGTCACGACGTAGGAAAAGCCGTCCCCGCGGGCCAGTTCCAGCCCCCGTTCCACGGCCTGGGCCATGGTCACGTTGTCAAACGCCACCCCCAGCACATCGGTCCTCACGCCAACGCCTCCTTCCGCGGACGGTCCCGCGCCGTTCTCTCCGGGCCCGGCGCCACGCGCCAGAGCCCAGTAGGACCATACGTTGGATATTATACCAATAACTTCCGCCTCTGGCAAGGCCAATTTCACACAAAAAGCGCCCCGGCCACGCCGGAGCGCTTTGCGTTTACCCGCCCATGTAGGAAAAGTGCATATAGTCGTGGTAGCCGGAGGAGGCGTCGCTGCTCGCCGCCCAGGCGTCCCCGCCCCAGGACCAGCCGTACTTGGCGAAGATACGCACCACCGAGCCGGTGGGCTGGATGGAGTAGGGGTTCACGCCGGGCTCCCAGCACTTCCCCACCAAGATCTGGCCGTCCCGGATCTGGTAGTTCTCCGTGGGGTTGATGTCGATGGCGGTGCCGCAGTTGTGCTCGCCGGTGGCGCTGTCGCCCCGCCAGCCGTAGCCGCCCAGGTCCTTGATGGGGAACTGCTCCGGGTCGTTGAATATCTCGGTGAAGATGGCCACCACGTCATCGGCGACGGCGGCGTTGACCTGAAAAGAGCCCTGGGTGGCGTACTTCTCCCCTCTGCTGTTGATCCGCCACAGCGGGACGGTGACGGTGGTCTGGTGGGCCTTGGCCTCGTTCTGGTCGGCGTAGCGCCGGATCCCTCTGTCGCCAAAGAGGATGTTGTGCTTATACTCGTTCTCCCCCAGCTCGTAGCGGTTGAAGGGCTGCCACCAGTAGTCCTCGTAGCTCAGCTCGCCCCGGAGCACCCCGTCCACAAAGTCCACCCTGGCCCGCTCCATCTCGTTCATGGGGTAGTACACCAGCGTGTACTCCCCGCAGGCGGCGGAGACGGTCTGGGGCTGGCTTTCAAAGAGCTGGTCCTCCGGGTAGAGGGTGTAGTAGTGAAGCGCCTGGGCGCTCTCCGGCAGCGCCGCCACCGCGCTGTCCAGGTCGTATCCGATGCCCGTCTCCACCGTCACCGGCTCCATCAGCGGAGTGCCCTGGCCGTCCACGATGTGGACCGTGACGGTCTTTTTCTCCCCATACCGGGCCCTGTCGGCCCTGTCCAGCGCCCGGATGAACAGGGTGGCGCCGTCGGCCCGGCGGAGCACGTCCCCGCCGTTGAGCAGGGTGATGGGCTTGCCCTCCCAGTCCAGAGCCGCCGAGCCCTGGAGGATCTCCAGATCGAACAGCCGGTCCACCGAGGCCCAGTGGGTCTGGGGCGCGCTGTAATAGTCGGCCAGGGTCTCGTTGGCCACCAAGGTGACGCTCTGCCAGGTGTCGGGGTCATAGGCGACCCGCCGCCCTGTCACCGACTGGGGGATGGCCCGGGCCAGGATGACGGCGGTATCCTGCCGGGTGATGGGCCGGGCCAGGCTCTCCGCCTGGCCGGACACGTCCAGGAACTCCTGTCCCTCCGGCAGCAGGATGCCCGCCTCCAGACAGGCGTTGTACGCCTGGAGGTCCCAGCTCTGGCCCTCGGCGGCGGCGTAGGCCTCCGGCGCGAAGGTCCGGGCCGCGATGGTGAGGCACTGGGCCCAGGTCAGTTCCGCGTCCGGGGCCATGCGGCCGTCGCCCATGCCCAGCAGGATGCGGTACTGGGCGGCCCGGTCCATGTAGGCGTAGGCCCAGTGGCTCTGGGGCAGGTCCGGGTAGTCGGCGGCGGAGGCGGAGAGGCAGCAGCACACAGACAGCGCCGCGGCCCACAACCACGGCAAAAAACGGCGCATTTTCATAAGAAAACTCCTGTTCTATCCTGGTTTATTTCCCGGGAGACCGGACAGCTCCCGACACGTTTCGACACGTCCCATTATAGCGGCCCCGCCGGACAAAAGCAAGACCGCCGGGCTGGAAAAATTTCGTCTGCGCTCTTGCGTTTGCCCGGCGGTGGTTGTATGATGGTAAAAGATATTTCCCGTTTTCTTGGAAAGGAGCTGCGTGGCATATGTGCGGCATCGTGGGCTATGTGGGCCGGGAAGAGGCGGGCCCCATCCTGCTGGACGGCCTGAGCCGTCTGGAGTACCGGGGCTATGACTCCGCGGGCGTGGCGGTGTACCATCCCCAGGTTGGACTGCAGGTGGACAAGGCCAAGGGCCGCCTCCAGGTCCTCAGCGACCTGTTGGACGGCGGGAAGAAGATCCGCGGCACTCTGGGCCTGGGCCACACCCGCTGGGCCACCCACGGCCAGCCCTCGGACGTGAACTCCCATCCCCAGGTGAGCCAGGACGGGAAGTTCGCCGTGGTCCACAACGGCATCATCGAAAACTACTCCGAGATCAAGGACTACCTGGAGCGCAAAGGGGTGGGCTTCATCTCGGAGACCGACACGGAGGTGGTGGCCCAACTGCTGGGCTACTACTATAAAGGCGACCTGCTGGAAGCGGTCACCAAGGTCCTCCACCGCATCCGCGGGGCCTACGCCCTTGGCATCCTCTGCGTGGACCAGCCCGACCGCGTGGTGGCGGCCCGGAAGGACTCGCCGCTGATCCTGGGCCATGGCCAGGGCTTCCATATGCTGGCCAGCGACGTCACCGCCGTCATCAAATACACCCGCGAGGTCTCCTACCTGGACGACGGGGAGATCGCCGTGCTGACGAGGGACAGCGTCGCCGTCTACGACCGCTACCTCCAGCCGGTGGACAAGGAGATCTGCCACATCGACTGGGAGATCTCCGCGGCGGAAAAGGGCGGCTACGAGCACTTCATGGCCAAGGAGATCATGGAGCAGCCCAAGGCGTTCCGGGACACGGTCTCGCCCCGCATCCAGGACGGCCGGATCGTGCTGGAGGGCCTGGACTTCGACAAGTCCTACCTCCAGAACATCGACAAACTCTACGTCATCGCCTGCGGCTCTTCCTACCATGTGGGCATGGCGGGAAAGTACATCATGGAAAAACTCCTGCGAAAGCCCGTGGAGGTCACGCTGGCCTCGGAGTTTCGCTACTGCGACCCCATCGTCACAGACCGGACCCTGGCCCTTGTCATCAGCCAGTCCGGGGAGACCATCGACACCCTGGCCGCCATGCGGGAGGCCAAGCGCCTGGGCGCCACGGTGCTGAGCATCGTCAACGTGGTGGGCTCCACCATCGCCAGGGAGAGCGACCAGGTGCTCTACACCTGGGCCGGGCCGGAGATCGCCGTGGCCACCACCAAGGCGTACACCACCCAGCTGGCCCTGGTCTACCTCATCGCCCTGTCCTTCGCCCAGACCTTGGGCACGCTGGCCCAGGACGAGTTTGACGAGCTTCTGCGCGGCTTCCAGAAACTGCCGGAGAAGATGGAGGCCATCCTCCACCACCGGGACTACATCCAGTACCTCGCCTCCAAATACTTCAACCACTCCTCCATGTTCTTCATCGGCCGGAACCTGGACTACGCCGTGGGGCTGGAGGCGTCGCTGAAGCTGAAGGAGATCAGCTACATCCACTCCGAGGCCTACGCCGCCGGGGAACTCAAACACGGCACCATCTCCCTCATCGAGCCGGGCACGCTGGTGGTGGCCCTGGCGGGGTACGCGCCGCTGTTTGAAAAACTGCTGAGCAACGTGGTGGAGGTCAAGAGCCGTGGCGCCGACGTCATCGGCGTCACCGCCGCCGCCCAGACCGGCTGGCTGGCCCCCAAGGTGGACGCCATCATCCCTCTCCCGGACGCCCATCCCCTGCTGCTGCCCAGCCTGGAGGTGCTGCCCATGCAGCTGTTCGCCTACTATGTGGCCCTCCAGCGCGGCTGCGACATCGACAAGCCCAGAAACCTGGCCAAATCCGTCACCGTGGAATAGGGCTTGCTTTTTTCTCCGCCATGGGTTACAATACCCCTATCATCTGGCAGAGTAGGACAGCGCGTGTTTGCCCCTTTGGGGGCGTCAGTGCCGGCGGGACGGGGAGTTGTCCGCCGGACGAATGGCCGTAGGTCTGCAGTGCGCCGTCCGCATCCCGCTGCCGCATAGCCGGACGCCTTTTTGACCTCCTGTTGTGCGGCCCCTGCCGCATCACAAGGAGGTCTTTTTATGCCCCGTCAAACCGCCCCGTCCCTCACCCCCTTTTCCCGCTCCTACTGGTCCCTAGCCCTCCGGGATATGAAAAATCCCCGCGTCCTGGTCTTTTCCGCTCTGATGATCGCCGCCTGCGTGGCCCTGTCCTACGTGCCCTCTCTCCCCATCGGCGACAAGGTGCGGGTGACCTGGGGCTTCCTGGCCCGGTCCCTGTGCGCCCTGGTGGGCGGACCGCTCAACGCCCTGGTATTCGGCGCGGCGGAGGACACCATCACCTTCCTCATCCACCCCACCGGCCCCTATTTCCCAGGTTATATGCTCACCACCATGCTGGGCACCTTTCTCTACGCCCTGTTCCTCTACCGCGCGGACGTCACCCCTCTGCGGGTCTTTTTCGGCAAACTGCTCACCAACGTCCTGAACGTGACCCTGGGCGCCCTCTGGAGCGCCATTTTGTACGGCAAGGGCTACCTCTACTACGCCTCCACCAGCCTGGTAAAAAACGCCGTCATGCTGCCCGTCCAGACCGTGGCGCTCTGCGCCCTGTTCGCCGCGCTGATGCCCATCCTCCAGTCCATGGGCCTGATCCAACACCGCTTCCTGCCCTGGAAGACCCCTCGGTGGCTGACCCGGGACCGGGACTGAACCCGGGGAAATAAAACCGGACACGCCCGCATACCTCTTTCTATGGGAGGTGGCGGGCGTGGATTTTTTATGTAAACTATCCGACGCGCTGTGGAACCCCTGCCTGCTGGCCCTGTTCACGGCGGTGGGCGGGTACTATACCCTGCGCTCCGGCTTCTTCCAGCTGCGCCTTCGGACCTGGTGGAAAGGCACGGTGGGCTCCCTGGGGCGGGACCGGCCAAAGGCGCGGGGCGGCCTCACCCAGACCCAGGCCCTCTGCACCGCTCTGGCCTCCACCATCGGCACCGGCAGCATCGCCGGGGTAGCCACCGCCATCTTCCTGGGCGGACCGGGGGCGGTGCTGTGGATGTGGGCCTCCGCCTTTTTGGGGATGATGACCGGCTTCGCGGAAAAGTCTCTGGCCGTGCGCTACCGCCGCCGGGGACCCGGCGGCTGTTCCGGCGGGCCCATGGTCTACATGGAGCAAGGATTATGTAAACCACTCGGTCCCATCCTGGCCAAGTTCTTCTCCCTGTTCGCCGTCCCCGCCAGTCTGGCGGGCGGGGCCCTGGTCCAGTCCAACTCCATCGCCGCCTCCGCCGAGGCCGCCTTCGGCCTGTCCCCGTGGGCCGTGGGACTTGTGACGGCGGCCCTGACCGGCGCTGTCATCTTCGGCGGCGTGGGGCGGGTGGGCCGGCTCAGCGAGCGGCTGGTACCCGTGATGGCGGGGCTCTTTCTGACCGCCGGCGCGGTGTGCCTGGTCCTCCGGCGCGCCGCCCTGCCCGCGGCGTTCCGGGCCATCTGGAACGGTGCCCTCCGGCCCCAGGCCGCCCTCGGCGGGTACAGCGCCGGCCTCGCCCTGCGCTACGGCGTGGCCCGCGGGGTGTTCACCAACGAGGCGGGGCTGGGCTCCTCCGCCATCGCCCACGCCGCCTCCGATGCCCAGAGCCCCGGCCAGGAGGGTCTGTGGGGCATGGTGGAGGTGTTTTTCGCCACGCTGGTGGTGTGCTCCGTCACCGCCCTTGTGATCCTCACCTCCGGGGTCTACGCGCCGGAGGCGGCCTGGGCCGCCATCCGCGGCGGCGCCGTGACCGACGCCATGCTGGGCGCGCCCCTGTCGGCGCGGGCCTTTGCCGTCAGTCTGGGCAAACTGGGCCCGGCCACGGTGTCGGTCTGCCTGCTGTTGTTCGCCTTTACCTCTCTGCTGGGCTGGAGCTATTACGGCGAGCGCGCCCTGTGCCATCTGACGGGCACGCGGCGGTTCACCGCCGCCTTTCGCTGGACCTTTCTGGCCGGGGTCGCCCTGGGCGCGGCGGCGGACGTGACGGCGGTCTGGCAGTTGGCCGACCTCTTCAACGGCCTCATGGCCCTGCCCAATCTCACCGCCCTGCTGCTCCTGTCTCCCCAGGTACTTGAAGTATTTGACGATTTGTTGTATGATAGAGCGGCGCGGATAAAAAGATAGGGAGGGATGGCCGTGACCCGCGACCAGGCTTTTGAGTTTTTGGACCGCACGGCCCGCGGCATCGCGGAGATGTTCGGCTCGTCCTGCGAGACGCTGGTGCAGGATATGTCCGACCCCAGCCACCCCATCCTGGCCATCTACAACGGCCAGGTCTCCGGCCGGGAAGTGGGTTCCACCGCCGACATCATGGGCTCCACCCGCCTCATTGACAAGGCGGCCATGACCACCGACTTTGTCAACCTCTACGCCACCACGCCCGCCGGGGCCCAGCTGAAATCCTCCACCTTCCACATGATGGGCGACGGCTACAACCTGGCCCTGGGCATCGACTTTGACTACTCCTCTCTGGTGTTCGCCAACCGCATTCTGGTGGACCTGATGAGCGCCGACGCCGACCTGCAGAGCGCCCTGTGGGAGAACCCGGACAACGGCCTGCAGCAGCTCTTTGACGAGTGCCTGGCGGCGGTGGGCAAGCCGGTGAGCGCCCTCACAAAGAGCGACAGGGTCCGCGTCGTGGCCCTGCTGGAGCAGAAAGGCGCCTTTTCCTACCGCAAGTCCGTGCCCTTTGTGGCCCGGAGCCTCCACGTCTCCCGCTACACCGTCTACAAATACCTGGACCAGCTGGCCGCCGAAGAGGGCGGCGCCTGAGCGAGACCCACCATACCAAAGCAAGCGCGGACGGACGCCTGTTTTGACCGCCCAGGGACCGGGGCCCACGGCGCCCCTCTCCCTCCTCGCGGCGGCCAAACTCCGCACCCAGGCCGTCTTTGGACCGCGCGGGGAGTGACGACATGAAAAGACGACTTGCGGCCCTGGCCGCGGCCCTGGCGGTGTTGACCGGCTGTACCACCGCCGACAGCCAGATGAGCCTCCACAACGCCGTGGTGTACGTCCAGGGCGTGCTGGACGAGACCTACACCGGCCAGACCGGCGACAGCTACCAAGCCCTCACAGGCCGCGCCGCCCAGGACGCCCAGGACGCCTTTCAGACCAACCTGGAATCGGAGCTGTCCCAGCGGGTGTGCCCCCGCTTCGAGCTGGAGGAGCAGGCCATGTCCCGGCAGCTTCGATCGGACTTTCTGGAGCTGCTGGACCGGGTCTACCAGCGCGCGGACTACGCGGTGAAGACCGCCACCGCCCTGGACGGCGGGCGCTACTGCGTGGAGCTGACAGTGACCCCCGTGACCTTCTTCGCCGGGGCCTACGCCGACGGCTTCCAGGACCTGCGCGCGGAGTTTGAGGCCCTCCATGCCCCGCCGGACCAGACCGGGGACAGCGCCCAGGACGCGGCGGCGGACCGGCGGCGCCAGGCGCTGTGGGCCCAGACGGTGTACGACTACCTCTACGCCCGGCTGGACGCCCTCACCACCGGCCCCACCGTGACCAAGCTGGTGCTGGTGTCGGCAGACAGCCAGGGCCTTTACACCCTGCAGGAGAGCGACCTGCGGGACGTGGACGACCTGATCTTGCAGTATTGACGCCCAGCGGCAAAAAAACGGACCTGAGAGGGCTCTCTCAGGTCCGTTTTCCGCGCTTGGCCCGCGGGGTATCTCACTCCTTGCACCCGTTGGGGCAGCCGCCCTTGGAGGGGTCGTACGGGGTGCCACACTGGGTGCAGAACACCGTCTCCGTGGCGGGGGCCGGGTCGGTCCCGGCGGGGGCGTCCGGCTTCACGGCGTCGTCGGCCTGGCCGGGCAGCTTTTTGTTGATCTGGATGACGTTCTTCACCAGCACGATGAACATCATGGTGAGCTCAAACACCACGCGGAGGACGATGGGCCCAAGGACCATGACCAGCAGGCCGGTCAGAGGATCCACGAACAGGGTGAAAAAGCCCACCAGGATGTAGAACAGGGTCAGGAAGATATACAGCGCCCGGACGATGTACTCCACCAAAAACCCCTTGAAGTTGCAGATGTCGGCCACGGCCCGGAAGAACTTGTTCAGCTTGGCCCGGCGCTTTTCCGGCGTCACCAGCACCATCAGCAGCACCGTACACACCACCGCCGCGACAAAGGCCAGAACGCTCAGCACCGTCATGGTGTCCGGGCCGGAGTGGAACCCGTACCGATAAAAATCCATATCCATATCCATAATCTCCTTTCCAAATTCGTGATACAGTTTCGCGCGCTCTCGCGCGGGCCCCATTATACCCGGATGGCCCGGCGGTGTCAATCCCCCCTCTTTTTTTCGTCCTTTTGAAAATTTTGCTTGCATTTTCCCAGGGCCTATGGTATGATGTCATGGTCTCAATAAAGGGTGGTCCTCTGGGGTTTGCGTCAAAACGCCCATGAACGCCTATAAACTTAGGAGGGGTCATCCCATGAACAAGCTGGACGTTTTCAACCAAAAAAACATGAAGCAGGACAACGTGCCCACCGCCCAGATCGGCGACACCGTCCGGGTCCACGTCAGGATCAAAGAGGGCTCGCGGGAGCGTATCCAGGTCTTTGAGGGCACCGTCATCGCCAAGAAGCACGGCGGCATCGCCGAGACCATCACCGTCCGCCGGGTCTCTTTCGGCGTCGGCGTGGAGAAGGTATTCCCCGTCCACGCGCCCGCCGTGGAGAAGATCGAGCTGGTCCGCCACGGCAAGGTCCGCCGGGCCAAGCTGTACTACCTCCGTTCCCGCGTGGGCAAGAGCGCCAAGCTGGAAGAGAAGCTGTAAGAAACTCTCTACGACAAGAAGAAAAGCGCCGGTCTCTGGACCGGCGCTTTTTGTTTGAAGCGAGGCTGATGTCACCATGTTGCAGATCTCCAATTTGAACATCTCCCTGGACGGCGGCATGGCCGAGCTCCGGGCCAAGACGGCCAAGGCCCTGGGCCTGCCGGAGAGCCAACTGCCCCGGCTGACCCTCCACCGCCAGAGCGTGGACGCCCGGCGCAAGAGCGACGTCCACTACGTCTGCGCCGTCCGCTGTGCCCTGCCCGACGAGGCCGCCATCCTCCGCCGCGCCGGGGACAAGGTGACGGCGGTGACCGAGACGCCTTACCGCTTCCCCGCCCCCACCCGTCCCGCCTCCGCGACCCGTCCGGTGGTGGTCGGCATGGGCCCGGCGGGGCTGTTCGCGGCGCTGTTTTTGGCCCAGGCCGGTCTGCCGCCCATCCTCCTGGAGCGGGGTCGGCCCGTGGAGGAGCGGACCGGGGACGTGGCCGCCCTCTGGTCCGGCGGGGCCCTGGACCCCGCCTCCAACGTCCAGTTTGGCGAGGGCGGGGCCGGGGCCTTCTCCGACGGCAAGCTCCAGACCGGCATCCACGACCCGCGGGTCCGCCGCGTGCTGGAGACCTTTGTGGACATGGGTGCGCCGGAGGACATCCTGTACGTCCAAAAGCCCCACGTGGGCACCGACGTGCTCCACCAGGTGCTGAAAAACTTCCGCGCCCAACTGCTCGGCCTGGGCTGTGACGTCCGCTTCTCCAGCGCCCTCACCGACGTGGAGATCCAGAGCGGCGCCCTGCGCTCCATCACGGTGACGGGCCCGGCGGGGCCCTACTCCCTGCCCTGCGACTCCCTGGTCCTGGCCCCGGGCCACTCCGCCCGCGACACCTTCGCCATGCTCCACCGCCGGGGCGTTCCCATGGAGGCCAAGGCCTTCGCCCTGGGGGTCCGCATCGAGCACCGCCAGGCCGCCATCAGCCAGGCCCAGTACGGCCCGGCCTTTGAAAAACTGCCGCCGGCCGACTACAAGCTCTCCTGCCATCTGCCAAACGGCCGCGGCGTGTTCTCTTTCTGCGTCTGCCCCGGCGGACAGGTGATCTGCTCCTCCTCGGAGGCGGGGACGGTGGTCACCAACGGCATGAGCCTGCGCGCCCGGAACGGCGACGCCATCAACGGCGGACTGCTGGTGGGCGTGTCCCCATCGGACTTTCCCCAGCCCGGCCCGCTGGCGGGCTTCGCCTTCCAGTCCCACTGGGAGCGGCTGGCCTACGCCTTGGGCGGCGGCGGCTTCGTGGCGCCGGGACAGGACCTGTCCTCTTTCCTGGCGGAAAAAACGCCCTCGCTGTCCGGCTCTCTGGAGCCCACCTACCGCCCCGGCGTGGCCGCCGCCCGCCTCTCGGACTGTCTCCCCGCCTTTGTCAGCCGCTCTCTGCGCCAGGCCATCCCTCTCCTGGGGAAAAAACTCCGGGGCTTTGACGACGGCGGTGCCCTGCTCACCGGGGTAGAGACCCGCTCGTCCTCCCCGGTCCGGCTCCTGCGCGGCACCGGCCTGGAGTCCCCCGTCCGGGGCCTCTACCCCTGCGGCGAGGGGGCGGGCTGGGCCGGGGGCATCACCTCCGCCGCCGCCGACGGCATCCGGGTGGCCGAGGCGGTGGCCACGGCGTAGGGGAGGAAAAACTTGTCCGGGCCCCTTGCGCCAGGGGCCTTGTTGTGGTACAATCTACACAGTATACTGTCAAATCCCCGGCGAAAATTTATGAATGTTGGAGGTACGCACCATGAGCAAGACCCGCAAACTTCTGTCCATGGCCCTGGCCCTTGTCATGCTCTTCTCCCTGGTCCCTGCCGCCACCGCCGCGGCGGACGACGGCAAGATCGACGTCTGGGACTTCGGCGCGGAGCAGCTGGACGAGAGCATCTACAACAACAAGCTCACCGTGGACGAGATCAACAGCTGGTATCCCGCCGGCACCGCCCCCGGCACCCCCAGCAACACCCTGCCCAGCTTTGAGAGCGCCACGGGCATCTCCTTCAACGACGGCGGCAAGCCCAACACCCACCGTGTCCGCACCATGAACGAGGCCCTGACCCGCTTTGACGCCAAAAGCCTGACGGGGGAGGACGGCACGGTCTACCAGGGCTACATCTACTCCAACTCCGGCAAGAACCCGGACGTGTACCTCGCCATCGAGCTCAACGCCGGGGACAAAGTCACCGTCATCGCCGGCTCCAACGGCGGCGAGAGCCTCATCACCTTCACCGGCCCCGACGGGGACGAGGACGCCCAGAACTTCACCGGCGGCGGCGGCAACGCCCAGACCATGGTGTTCTACCCCCGTGAAAACGGCCTCTACAAGTTCTGGTCGGCCACGGAGAAGCTGGTCATCGCCCGCATTTACCGCCAGGCCGCCACCGACGTGACCGTCTCCGGCCAGGTGTCCGCTCCGGCGGGGCTGAGCGGCTACTCCATCGCCTTCACCAACACCACCAACGGCGCCGTCACCGCCGCCGAGGTAAGCGCCGCGGGGACTTACTCCACCGTCCTCCCCGCCCCCTTCACCTATGACGTGTCCCTGCTGAACGCCAACGGCTACGTCGTGGACGCCGCCGGTTCCGCCTTTGCCGCCTTGTCCCTGGACGGCCAGACCACCAGCGTGGACTTCCCCATCACCGTCAACGCCGTGCCCCTGGTCACCGTCTCCGGCAAGATCACCGGCCTCAGCCAGAGCGCCCTGGCCGACCTGACCCTCGCCTTCACCGCCGACGCCATCTACCAGCCCCAGGTCACTGTAAACGGCGATGGCTACACCGCCGTTCTGGAGCAGGGCGCCACCTACGCCGTCAGCGTCTCCGGCGTGAACGACTATGACCTCTCCAGCGCCGGCACCGTCACCTACACCGCCGACGCCGCCGCCGACGTGACCTTTGCCGCCAAGCCCACCTACCAGATCGCCGTGGCCCCCTCCGGGATCACCCCGGACCAGTTGAAAGGCGCCACCTTCACCTTCACCAATCTGAACGAGGCCGGCGAAAAGGGCGACGCCCGTCTGGTCCCCTATAACGCCCAGAACCTCTACCCCTACACCTACACCTTCACCGGCGCCGACGACATCCGCCTCCGGGACGGCGAGTACGACGTGAAGGTCTCCGGCGTGGAGGGCTTTGCCCAGGCCCTCACCTCCAACCTAAAGGTGAGCGGCGCGCCTGTCACCAAGGCCATCGCCTTTAAGTCCGCCGCCGCTCCCGCGGCCCTGCCCTACCGCGACACCGTCACCGTGGGCCCGGACAAGGACTACGCCACCATCAGCGACGCCGTGGCCGCGGTCCGGGCCATGGACCGCGCCGACGGCCAGCGGGTCACCATCGCCATCGACCCCGGCAACTACGAGGAGATGCTGGTGGTGGACGTGCCCAATGTGACGCTGAAAAACGCCAGCGCCACCCCCAGCCTGAAAGTCATCGACCAGGGCGTGAACATCGACCCCAACGCCGTCCGCGTCACCTGGTATTACGGCTGCGGCTACAACTACTACTCCATGAACGACCAGTGCAAGTACGACCCGGAGCTGCTGGCGGTCAACAGGGAAAACGGCTATGAGTCCTTTGTCAACCCCGGAGACGGCGTGGACAACGACAGCTACTGGAACTCCACCGTACTGCTCAAGGCCAGCGGCATCCAGTGCTACGGCATCATCTTTGAAAACTCCTTCAACCAGTACGTCTCCCCCAAGAGCGTGGAGGACGTGATCGTCCCCAACTCCGAGTGCAAGGAGAACAAGGACGCCCCTCGCGCCCAGATGAAGACCGTGGGCGACACCACCGTCCAGGACTACACCTACAAAGAGCGGGCCGGGGCCCTGGCCATCACCGACAACTGCACCGGTATGTACTTTGAAAACTGCAAGTTCATCGGCCGCCAGGACACCCTCTACGGCGGCGACGGCGTCTTTGCCGCCTTCTACGACTGCGCCATCCTGGGCTCCACCGACTACATCTACGGCCCCATGACCGCCGTATTCGCCAAGTGCGACCTGGTGTTCAACACCAGCGAGCACGAGTTTGACCGGGGCTACATCACCGCCCCGCGCCACACCGCCACCCGCGGCTTCCTGCTGCTGGGCTGCACGGTGAAGTCCACCACCCCCAGCACCGACACCGCCTCCACTCTGGTGTCCAAGGCGGGCTACTTTGGCCGTCCCTGGCAGGCCGCCACCGGCGAGGCCGTGTTTGTCAACACCTTCGTGGAGCCCTCCTACGGATCCGAGGGCGCTCTGATCTTGCCCGAGGGCTGGCTGGACTCCCTCAGCGGCCGCTCCGCCCTGTGCGGCGAGTACGGCACGGTGGATGGCCGCCTCCCCGCTGACCAGACCGGCTCCCCCGACCTGTCCCAGCGGGCTTCCTGGGCCGCCCAGTTTGCCGATACCGTGACCGCCGACGGCACCGCCATGGACGCCAAGACCTGGCTCAACGGCTGGGACGCCTTCGCCAGCAGATCCCTCGACCTCAGTCCCCGCGACTTCTCCACCTTCCGCGCCGGCGGCAGGACCGCCACCCTCCTCGCCGGCGGCCAGAGCGTCACCGTGGCCCTCTCCACCTTTGACGGCCAGGACTACGTCTGGATCCGTGACGTGGCCAAGGCCCTGGCGGACACCGACGCCAAGTTCAACATCATCTGGGACAACGGCGTCTCCCTGGTCCCCGGCGAGAGCTACGTCCCCTCCGGCCCGGAGAGCGCCGAGCTGGTCTCCGGCCTGGCCCTGGGCCTCTCCGTGCCCTACGCCACCAGCGTCAACGGTGCGGTGGTGAACCTGGACGGCCTGTGCTACACCGATCCCCAGGGCGGGGCTTACACCTTCTATAAGCTCACCGACCTGGCCCCGGTGCTGGGCGTCACAGTGCAGTAAAAAAACGGCAAAAAACGGCACGGGCCAGCTGGCCCGTGCCGTTTTTTTGAGGCTGTCAAAGAAGCGGCTTTGCCGCTTCTTTGGGTGGGTCACTCCACCCCCACCACCTCGTAGCCCGCGCCCTTCACGGCGGACTTCAGCGCCTCCACGTCGGCGGAGCCGCCCACCTTGGCGGACTTCCCCTCCAGGCTCACCTCCACGCTCTCCACGCCGGGCACGCCATGGAGCGCGGCGGAGACGTGGGAGACACAGTGGTTGCACATCATACCCTCGATCTTCAGTGTGGTCATACTTGCTTCCTCCTTTTGAATGGTTTGCTCCTCCACAGGGCTCTCCCTGTTGGATGCCTTGAAAAACCGCAGCCGCAGGGCGTTGGACACCACGCACACCGAGCTCAGGCTCATGGCCGCGGCGCCGAACATGGGGCTCAGCTGCCAACCCAGCAGCGGGTAAAACACCCCCGCCGCCAGAGGGATCCCCACGCAGTTGTAGAAAAAGGCCCAGAAGAGGTTTTCCCGGATGTTGCGGATGACCGCCTTGCTCAGCCGGATGGCGGTGGACACATCCCGCAGATCGCTCTTCATCAGCACCACGTCGGCGCTCTCCAGGGCCACATCGGTCCCCGCGCCGATGGCCAGGCCCACATCGGCCCGGACCAGGGCCGGCGCGTCGTTGATCCCGTCCCCCACCATAGCCACTCTGTGGCCCTCGCCTTGGAGCCGGGCGATCTCCCGCTCCTTGTCCGCGGGCATCACCTGGGCCACCACCTTCCCGATGCCCAGGTCCCCGGCGATGGCCTGGGCGGTGCGGGGGCCGTCCCCGGTGAGCATCACCACCTCCAGCCCCAGCTCTTTCAGTTCCTCCAACGCCTGGCGGGAAGTGGGCTTCACCGTGTCCGCCACGGCGATGACGCCCAGCAGGGCGCCGTCGGCGGCAAAGTAGAGGGGCGTCTTGCCCTGCCCGGCCAGCTCCTCCGCCGCCGCCGCCAATCCGGAGACGTCCACGCCCTGGTCCTCCACGGCGGCCCGGCTGCCGCCCAGCAGCGCTCTGCCCGACACGGTGGCGGTGACGCCCCGGCCGTGCTGGGCCTGAAAATCGGCGGCGGGGGCGGCCTGGACGCCCAGCTCGGCGGCGTAGGCCACCACCGCCTTGGCCAAGGGGTGTTCGCTCCCGGCCTCCAGCCCGGCGGCCAGGGCCACCAGCTCCCCGCGCTCCACGTCCGGCGGTGTCAGCACATCCGTGACTCTGGGCCTGCCCTGGGTCACTGTCCCCGTCTTGTCCAGCACCACCGTGTCCACTTTGTGCAGGGTCTCCAGGCTCTCGGCGGACTTGATCAAAATGCCGTTTTCCGCGCCCTTGCCCGTGCCCACCATGATCGCCACCGGCGTGGCCAGGCCCAGGGCGCAGGGGCAGGAGATCACCAGCACCGCCACAGCGGAGGTCAGGGCCATCTCCAGGCTGTGCCCCGTGACCAGCCACACCGCGGCGGTGACAAGAGCAATGCCCATCACCACCGGCACGAACACCCCCGCCACCCTGTCGGCCAGCTTGGCGATGGGGGCCTTGGACGCCCCCGCCTCCTCCACCAAGGCGATCATCTGGGCCAGGGTGGTGTCCGCGCCCACCTTGGTGGCCTCCATGGTGAAGGCCCCGGAGGTGTTGAGACTGGCGGCGATGACCCCGTCCCCCACGGCCTTGTCCACCGGGATGGACTCGCCGGTGAGGGCCGACTCGTCCAGGGCCGAGGCCCCCTCCACGATGACCCCGTCCACCGGCACGCTGCCGCCGGGCCGGACCACCACGCGGTCGCCCACCCGCACGTCCTCGATGGGCACCTGGACCTCCCCGCCCTCGCGGAGCACGCAGGCGGTCTTGGGGGTCAGGTCCATCAGCCGGGCGATGGCCTGGCCGGTCTTTCCCTTGGAGCGGGTCTCCAGAAATTTCCCCAGGGTGATGAGGGTCAGGATGGTACCCGCCGACTCAAAATACAGGTCCATGGACCACCGCTCCACCCTCTGCCAGTCCCCGTGGCCCATGCCCCAGCCGATCTGGTAGAGGGCGGCCACGCCGTAGACCACCGCGGCGGTGGAGCCCACGGCGATGAGGGTGTCCATGTTGGGCCCGCCGCGAAAGAGACTGCCGTAGCCCACGCGGTAGTATTTCTGGTTGATGACCATGATGGGAACGGTGAGCAAAAACTGGGTAAAGGCCAGCAAAAAGGCGTTTTCCAGCCCGTGGAAAACAGCCGGGACGGGCAGACCCATCATGTGGCCCATGGAGAGGTAGAACAGGGGGATCATAAAGCACAGCGAGGCCACGAACCGCCGCTTCATGTCCCGCAGTTCCCCCTCCATGGGGTCGGCCCGCCGGACCTCTCTCCCCTTGGCCGGGGCCTGGCTCTGGACCGGGGCCGCGCCATACCCCGCCTTGACCACAGCCTCCACGATCTCCTGGGCGCTCACGCCGTCGTCGTGCTCCACGGTCATAGACCCGCCCAGCAGGTTCACGTTGACCTCCGCCACGCCGCTCAGCCGCCGCACCGCCTTGTCCACATGGGCCTGACAGGCGGAGCAGGTCATGCCGGTGACGGTGAACTTCTCCTTCATGCCGCCCCCTCCTTCACTGGATCAGTTTGCCCAAAAGGGCGGTCAATTCTTCCGCCTTTTGCTCCCGCTCGGCGTCTGTCTGGGCGTTTTTGACGCAGTGGGTCAGATGGGCGGTCAGGATCTCCCGGTTCACCTTGCCCAGCATGGCCTGGCAGGCCATCACCTGCTGGGAGATGTCCAGACAGTAGCGGTCCTCCTCGATCATCTTCAAAATGCCGTCGATCTGGCCCCTGGCGGTTTTCAACAGCCGCTGGACCCGGCCATGGTCAGCTTGCATGGGCAAACGCTCCTCTCGTCCCAAATAACACTCCCCTGGAGTGTAGTGTTATCCTACCACAAAAAAGGAGCCCTGTCAACCAGGGCCCCTTTCTTTCGCATATGAAAAATATGCCAAATGTGTGATCGCCCATGCGGGTGTCACAATTCAGGTCCTGCCCGCCGATCTCCACTTGGCAGACATGGACACCTATGATATAATCAGAGCAACTTTTCAAACTTATACGAAAGCAGGGATACCCGTGAGACATGGCCGTATGCGTTTCGTATCGCTTCTTTTGGCTGTCTTCCTTGCCGCTGACGTTGCCCTGGCCGCCGACCCTTCCGACGGCGCGTCTCTCCCTCCCTCTGATTGGGCCGCTGGGGAAGTTGAGCGCGCCTTTTCCCTCGGCCTGATCACGGAGGAGATGCAAGGCGCCTATCAGCGTGAGATGACGCGCCGCGAATTTGCGGAACTGGCGGTCCGTTTCCTGGGCGCCCAGTACGATTTCTATGGCGCATATGGCTCTGATGACCTGCCGGTCTTTTTGCCGATCTTCCTCGATTCGTCAAAGGGGCAGAAGGCCGCGGTCTACTCCAAAGAGCAGCTGGCGGAGCTGCTGCCCGCTGAGTTTCCCGAACTCCATGCGCCGGGATCCACTGTGTCGTGGGATACATTGCTCCACCATATCGCGCCATTTTCTGACGTGGCCGCGGGTACGGGTCTCTATCTCAACACAGCCTTTGTGCTGGGGATCGTCAACGGACGCGGAGATGGGACCTTTGGGCCGGAGGACCCCATCACCCGCCAAGAGGCCGCGGCGATGCTGGCGCGCGTGTATAAAATCTATGCCGAAGCCGATTCTACAATGGTTTTAGACGACCCATATCTTTCTCTCGCCTTTTCCGATCCTGACGACATCAGCCCATGGGCCCGCCCCGCCGTCGCCCTGCTGGCCAGGGCTCAGGTCATGGAGGGGATAGGAGAAAAGCGGTTCGCTCCAAACGATTTCTGTACCAGGGAGCAATGTTTCTGCACATTTGTCCGTCTTTTCCAGAATATGCCGGTCAGCCGCGCCAAGGGGAACGTAGCCCCGTTTGCGTCCTTGGAGGAGGATATTTTGGCTACCCACGGTGGCTTTTTTGTGTCATCTGCTACACTCTACGAAAATGACGCGGTGTTGCTGACATCCGCCCATTATGGCGGCCTTCCTCACGGGGATCCTTATGATAGATTTTATATTTTTTATAAGACAGGGGGTATGCGAGCTGTATCTGTACCCCGCTCGGTAGACCCAAAGGCGCTGCGCATATCTGTCGTGGACAGTGATACGCTTTCTCTCGACACCTCAGCGGACAAATACCAACTTGACCTGCTTTCCGGAGAACTTGTGAGGCAAGAGTGAACAATAGGGGCGGGGCGCGTGATGCGCCCCGCCCCTTTCTTTCTCCGCGCCTTGCTCAGTTGAACTTGTAGATCCTCTGGGCCAGATGGTAGCCGGGGATGGTGATGAACCTGGGGAAGCCGCCGCACATAGCCAGGGACCGGTAGCGCACCTTGTGGTAGAGCTTGGCGTCCTTTTCCTTCAGGTAGGCCCACAGCGCGTCCTTCTCCGCCAGCTTCTCCTTGGAGCCGTCCAGCATCAGAAACACAGAGGAGATGGTCATCATCATGGCCAGATAGCTGAACATATACTTGGCCAGCTTGGGACTGCGGGCCTTGACGTCGTCCAGATCGTGGGCGTCGATGATGATCTTGGTGATCCGCACCTGCTGGTCCACCCGCCCCACCATCACGCTCTCCTGTACCGACTGGTCGGCCCTGCCGATGAAGTAGCGGTAGAGGTCCAGGTCCATGTAGTAGAGGGTCTTGACAAAGGGCAGGGGTTGGTAGACAAAGATGTTGTCCACATAGAAAGTGTGCTTGGGCAGCTCCACGCCGCTCTGCCGCAGCATCTCCGTGCGGTAGATCACCGAGTGCATCAGCAGATACTGGCTCACGCCGAAGCGCCCCACGTCCTTCCAGGTGAACACCTTGCCCACGGGAAAGACGTTTTTGTAGTCCATGACCTTCTGCTTGCCGTCCTCCACGTGCTCGTAGACATAGTTGGCGATCATCATGTCCAGGGGATGGCCCTTGGACACAAATTCCCGCAGTTTGTCCAGCACCTTGGCCAAAGCCTCCTCGTCCAGCCAGTCATCGGAGTCCACCACTTTATAATAGACCCCTGTGGCGTTTCGCAGGCCCTGGTTCACCCCCTCGCCGTGGCCGCCGTTTTCCTGGTGGATGACCCGGACGATGTCCGGATACTCCGCCGCGTAGCGGTCGCAGATGGCGGGGGTGGCGTCCTTGGTGGAGCCGTCGTCCACCAAGATGATCTCCACGTCCTCGCCGCCGGAGAGAAGGCTCTGGACACAGTGGTCCATGTAGTCCGCCGAGTTGTAGCAGGGCACGGCGAAGGTGATGAGTTTTTGCGTCATGTGGTCCGCCCCTTTCTTTCGTTCTCCGCCAGATCCAGGGCACGGCCCACGATGGCGTCCATGTTGTAATACTGATACTCGGCCAGGCGGCCCAACAGCCGCAGGTTGGGATACTCCGCCGCCAGCGCCGCATAGCGGGCGTAGAGGGCCCGGTTCTCGTCGTTGATGATGGCGTAATAGGGCTCCTGTCCGTCCTGGCCGGTGTATTCCTTGGAGTACTCCTTGACGATGGTGGTCTTTTTGGAGAGGGTCTGGCCCGTCAGGTGCTTGAACTCGGTGATGCGGGTGTAGTCCTGGTCCACGGTGTAGTTCACCGTGCCGTGGGTCTGGTACCACTCCACGCCGTGGGTCTCGAACACGAAATCCAGCGTGCGGTAGGGCAGCCGGCCAAAGCGCCGCTCAAAGAGGTCGTCCACCGGGCCCGTGTAGACGATGGGGCCCTTGAATGCCTCGCCGCCCAGCAGGGTGGTGCCCACCTGGGTCAGCGTCAACTGCTGGGCCGCGTCCGTGTTCAGCCGCAGGGTGATGTTGGGGTGGTCCAGCATCTTTTCAAAAAGGCTGGTGTACCCGTCCTGGGGCATACCCTGATAGGGGTCCTGGAAATAGCGGTCGTCCCGGGAGATGAACACCGGCACCCGCGCGGTGGTGGCGGGGTCGATGTCCTCCGGCCTCTGGCCCCACTGCTTCATGGTGTAGACCTTGAAGATGTTTTCATAGACATAGTCGGCCAGCTCCGCCAGCTCCTTGTCCTCGCTTTGGCGCAACTCCAGAATGGTGACCTTTTTGCCCTCGCCGTAGGTGTCTGTCAGCTTCTTGGCGAACCGCCCCGCCCTGTCCTCAAAGGCGATGTCCAGACTGGTGAGATTGAAAGGCACCGGCATCAGCTGGCCGTGGACATTGGCCACCACCCTGTGCTGATAGTCCCGCCAGGCCGTAAAGCGGCTCAAAAAGTCAAAGACCCTCTTGTCCCTGGTGTGAAAGATGTGGGGGCCGTATTTGTGTACCAATACCCCGGCGTCGTCGATGTAGTCGTAGGCGTTGCCGCCGATGTGGTCCCGCCGCTCCAGCAGCAGCACCCGCTGTCCGGCCTCAGCCAGCACGCGGCTCACCGTTGCCCCGGCAAAACCGGCGCCGACCACCACGGCGTCAAATTGTGCCATTTCCTCTCACCTGACCTCTTGTGTTGAAATGCTTCTCTCCATCCTTGGGGACCATTATACCCTTTTCCCCGCCGGATTACAAGGAAAATTTTACCAAATACCGCCCTTTGCCCCGAAAAAGAGCCGGGGCCCAAGGCCCCGGCTGAGACTGTCAAAGAAGCGGCGCGGAGTCCCGCGACCATCGGCGCGAAAGACTTATAGAAAATTTTAGTCCGCCTGGTCCTGGATCAGACCGTACCCGCCGTCGGCCCGCTTGTAGACCACGGAGAAGGCGCTGCCCTGGTCCACGTCCCGGAAGGCGAAGAACGCGTGGTCCAGCAGGTTCATCTGAAGCACGGCCTCCTCGGCGGTCATGGGCTTCAAGGGGAAGCGCTTGGTCCGCACGATGGTCAGCTCATCCTCCGCCTCCTCCGGCGCGAAGGAGGTGGGCTCCTCGGCGACCTTAAAGGCGTCCTGGCGCAGCCGCTTCTCCAGCCGGGCCTTGTTCTTGCGGATCTGGCGCTCCACCGAGGCGACGGCGGCGTCGATGGTGGCGAACATATCGGAGGTGGACTCAGACACCCGGATGATGGTCCCGCCGGAGCGGATGGTCAACTCCACCTGATTCTGGCCCTTGTGGACGCTAAAGACCAGATTGGCCTCCGTGTCCTGCTTGAAGTAGCGCTCCAGCTTTCCCACCTTCTTCTCCGCGTAGGCGTGGACGCTGGCCGGAAGATTGACCTTCTTGTCGGTGTAGGTGAACTTCATGGTCCGTCAACTCCTTTGTGATAGCCTGGGGGATCTCTCCCTTGCCATCAGCATACCACACATGACCAAAAAAGTCACGTCTTTTTTGGAAGTTTTTGTTCAAATTTCCCCGGAGGCGTGGCGGGTCACATGACAGCCCATGTTCACCGCGCAGGGCAGCCCGGCGATGTGGGTGGGCCGGGGCTCGATGGCCACCGCCAGGGCGGTGGCGGCGCCGCCAAACCCCTGGGGCCCAATGTCCAGGGCGTTGAGCCGCTCCAGGATACGCCCCTCCATGTCCGCGTAGTATTCGTCTGGATTATGTAAACTTACCGGCCGGCACAGCGCCTCCTTGGCGGCCAGGGCGCAGCTCTCCAGGTCCCCGCCCAGGCCCACGCCCACCACCACCGGCGGGCAGGGGTTGGAGCCCGCCTGCCGGACGCAGTCCACCACGAAGTCCTCAATGTCCCGCTGGGTGGCGGCGGGGGTGAACATCCGCAACCGGCTCATATTCTCGCTGCCAAAGCCCTTGGGCGCCACAGTGACCAGCACCCTGTCTCCGGGGACCAGCCGCAGGTGGAGCACCGCGGGGGTGTTGTCCCCGGTGTTGACCCGGCGCAGGGGATCGGCCACCACCGAACAGCGCAGATAGCCCTGGGTATAGCCCTGGGCGACGCCGGCGTTCACCGCCTCCTCCACGCCGCCGCCCACGAAGTGGACCTCCTGCCCCACCGTCAAAAACACCACCGCCATGCCCGTGTCCTGGCAGATGGGCAGGCCCCGCTCTCCGGCAAAGGTGAAGTTGGCCTCCATATCGCCCAAAATAGCCCTGGCCAGGGGCTTCTCCTCCGTCCGCTCCGCGTCCAGGATCCGCTCCCGGAGGTCTTGCGGCAGCTGGGTGTTGGCCTCCACGCACAGCCGTGCCACCAGCCCCGTCAGCTCTCTCACATCCACCTCTCGCATCAGATCACCCGCCTTCCGCCCAATATCACGGCCCTGGGCGCGTCCGCGGCGGAGAACAGTCCGCCGGGCGTCACCACGATGTCCGCCTCCTTGCCCGCCGTCAGCGACCCCAGCCGGTCCCCAAGGCCCAGTATCTCCGCCGGGCACAGTGTGATGGCGGCCAGCGCCTCTTCCGGGCCGAGCCCGCCCCGCACCGCCAGTCCCGCGCACAGGGGCAGATACTGGATGGGGACCTCCGGATGGTCGGTGCAGATAGCCACCTTCACCCCCGCTCGCCACAGCGCGGCGGGGGTCTCCAGCGTGGCGTTTGCCAGTTCCGGCTTGGAGCGGTCGGTGAGACTGGGCCCGGTGATCACCGGCGTCCCCGCGCGGGCGATGGCCTCAGGGATCAAGTGCCCCTCCGTGCCGTGGACCAGCACCAGTTCCAGGTCAAACTCCCGCGCCAGACGCAGGGCGGTGGCGATGTCGTCTGCCCGGTGGACGTGGAAGTGTACCGGCAGTTCCCGTCGCACAACGGGGACCAGCGCCTCCAGCTTCGCGTCGTACTCCCCCTCTCCCCTCTGCCGCTTGGCGGCGTAGGCCCTGGCCCTTTCCAGCGCGCCGCGGATGATGGCGGCGGTGGCCATGCGCGTGGTGGGGCCCTCCTTGCGCTGGCGGTAGACGCCCTTGGGGTTCTCCCCAGTGGCCATCTTCATGGCCACCGGCGCGCGGACCACCATATCGTCCGCCACCTTGCCCCAGGTCTTGACGCACAGCATCTGCCCGCCGATGGGGTTGGCCGAGCCGGGGCCTGTGACCACCGTCGTCACCCCTCCGGCCAGCGCCTCGCCAAAACAGCGGTCCAGCGGATTCAGGGCGTCCAGGGCCCGGAGCTGGGGCGTGACCGGGTCGGTGCCCTCGTTGCCGTCCTCCCCCTCAAGGCCCAGACCGTCCCCAAAGACGCCCAGATGGCAGTGGGCGTCGATATAGCCCGGCGTCACGTGGCCGCCCTGGGCGTCCAGCGCCTCGCCCATATCCCCGTCCGGCAGGGCCTCCATAGGCCCCACCGCCGTGATCCGCCCGCCGTCCCAGGCCACAAAGCCCCGCGGGATGACCGGTCCGTCCACTGTGTGGACAACGCCGTTTACGATGACCATATCCCTCTCCTCCTCGACCGCTTTCCCCTGACTTTTCCCTCCAAGGCGTGGTACACTGCTCCCATGGGTCCTGTGACCCACGTTCATTCCATTCTCCCATTTGGAGGCGCCGCCTCCATCGGGCGTGGTCCCCAGGGGCCACGCTCCTTTTTATTGTAGCAAAAAAACAGGGAGAGGACAAGCCTCTCCCTGGACCAGCCGTGTTATCTTCCCCGGCCGCCACCGCCACGGCGGGTGTTGCGGCGGTCTGCGGCCCGGATCTCCGACAGCTTGGAGTCGCTCTGCTGCATAAACTGCTTCAAGCGGTCCTCAAACGAGGTCGGCGCGGCGGGCGCGGCCTTGGGCGTGTAGCCCGAACCGCCGGCGCGGGGACCGGACTGACCGCCGGTCCCTGCCGGACGGGGCGGCGGCGCCATGGCCTTTTTGATGGAGAGGTTGATGCGGCCCGCTTCGTCGATGCCGATGACCTTCACCCTCACGTCCTGGCCCACGCTCAGATGCTCCGATACCTCATTGACATAGGCGTAGGCGATCTCCGAGATATGTACCAGTCCCGACTTTCCTCCTGGCAGGGAGACAAAGGCCCCAAACTTGGTGATGCCCGTCACCTTGCCCTCTACGATAGAACCCACTCCAAACTCCATACGTTCTAACTGATCCTCTCTCCCAAAGAATTTTCCCGGTCCGGTTCAGTTGCCGCTGTCATAAAAGACGATCTCGCCCGGGGCCACATACCCCAGCCGCTCCCGCGCTACGGCGGCGATGCGCTCAGGGTCGTCCTTTTGGGCGATGGCGGCGGAGAGGGCCTCGTTTTCCTGCCGCACCCTCTCGTTTTGCCGCTCCTGAACGGTCTTTTGTGCGGCCAGAGCCCGCAGCTCGCTGCGGAGGTTGAGGTAGGTGGTCAGGGTGGCGACCAGCAGAATGAGGATCAGGAGCTTGGTCAGCATCCCCGCCCGCTTCATTCTCATACCAGCCTCGGCCCCCTCTCTCTCGTCTCTTCTCCCGCGGTTTTCTGAACCTGGACCCAAGTTGCCTCATTATTGTAAACCAACTTCCACAAAAAGAAAAGTGTTTTTTGCAAAATTTCCAAAATTTTTTTGCCTGACGGCCCAGAAACCGCCACGGCGCCGCCAGCAGTCCCCACAAAAACCCGCCCAGGCGGAACAAAAGCCCCTCCGCCCACCGCACCAGGGGACTGCACACGGCGAAGTAAACGGCCGCCCCCAGCGCTCCGGCGCACAGGGCGTAGACCTCCACTCTGCCCTTGGTGACCGCCAGGGTGTAGCCCATAAACGCGGCGCAGACGGCGCACCAGAACAGGCTGTCCACCACCGCCGCCCACACCCGGCTGCCCCGGCCCAGGCGAAACAGCCGCAGCAGATCGTAAAAGGCCCCCGCGCACGCCCCCAGGCACAGCGCCCAGCCAAAGGCGGCGGCCTGGACCACCGGCACGTTGCCCAGGGCCTCCTCCGGCGTCATCGAAACAGTCGGCTCAGCAGACCGCCCCGGTCCTCCGGCGCGTCCTCGTAGCTCAGGGCGTCCACCGTGCCGTCCACCTTCAGCGCGCCCCCCTCCAGACTCAGCGTGCCGATGTGGAGCCCCTGGCCCCGGACGGTGAGCTCCCCGCGACTGGTTGACATAATAATTGTGTTCTCGTCAAAGCTCTCCACCTCCTCCACGCCTGTGATCTCCAGCCGGTCCCTGTCCAACAGCGTGACCTTGTGGCCGCCCAGCGGCAACGTGTTTTCCATGGCGCTCTCCCCTTTCCCTGGAGACTATGCCACAGGTGGGACAAATATGATTTTTCCTTGACTTTCCGCCGCCAGGCTGTCATAATGCTGAAAAATGGGGAAAACAGGAGGGCGGGAACATGGGACTGTTGGACTTTTTCAAGGGAAAGGGGCGGAAGGTCTCCCCCGGCGGCTCCACCGTCTACCGCTACGGCGAGCCGGAGGAGGCGGACAAGCTCCACCTCCCCGACCAGATCGGCCTCTACGCCGCGGCGGTGGAGGCCCACTTCACCCAGCTCTTTCCCGGCCGGAGGCATCGGAGCTGCCGGGACTTTCTCGACGACTACGTCCAGGTGACCCTCCACGTCCTGGACCCCACCCCGTCCCAGCCCTTTTTTGTGGTCTTTACCACCGGCATGAGCGACCTCCCTATGGCCCTGCCGCCCCAGGTGGCCAAGACCGCCAAGGCGGACCTGTCCCGGGCGGAGCTCTATCTGTTCCTCCCCGGGGACTGGCCCCTGGACCGGGAAGTCGGCGACTTCCCCGCCTCCGCCTTCTGGCCCCTCGCCACCCTCCTCTATCTGGCCCGGTTCCCGCACCGGTTCAAGACCTGGCTGTCCTACGGCCACTCGGTGCCCAACGGGGAGGACTACGCCCCTCTGGACGACAGCGTGGGCTTCGGCGGCGTGGTGCTGGTCTGGAGCCGGGAGGAGCTGGTCTCCCTCACGGCGGAGGACGGCCAACAAATCATGCTCTACCAGGTGGTCCCCTGCTACAAAGAGGAGATCGAGTTTAAGCTGAAATACGGCATGGACGAGCTCCACGAGCTGTTGCGCGCCCACGAGGCCCTGGGGCCGATAGACCCCAAGCGGCCCAACCTGTGCCCGGACTTTCGGGAAGTGCTGGACTGACCAGGGCGGAAAGGAAGAGAACGATATGGAGAAGTTCAAGGCATTTCTCAAGCGGAAAAACATCGTGTTCTCCGCCAGGCGCTACGGCATCGACGCCCTCGGCGCCATGGCCCAGGGGCTGTTCTGCTCCCTGCTCATCGGCACCATCATCAAGACCCTGGGCCAGCAGCTTGCCCTGCAGCCGCTCATCGACATCGGCCAGTACGCCTCCGACATGGCCGGCCCCGCCATGGCCGTGGCCATCGGCTACGCGCTGAAAGCCGACCCCATGGTGCTCTTCTCCCTGGCCGGCGTGGGCTACGCCGCCAACGTCGAGGGCGGCGCGGGCGGACCCTTGGCGGTGCTTTTGATCGCCATCGTGGCCGCCGAGATGGGCAAGCTGGTCTCCAAGGAGACCAAGATCGACATCCTGGTCACGCCCGCTGTGACGGTCCTGGTGGGGGTGGCCCTGGCCAAGCTCATCGCCCCGCCCATCGGCTCCGCCGCCGACGCCTTCGGCCAGCTGATCATGCGCGCCACCGAGCTGCAGCCCTTCTGGATGGGCATGGCGGTGAGCGTGCTGGTGGGCGTGGCCCTCACCCTCCCCATCTCCTCGGCGGCCATCTGCGCCGCCATCGGGCTCACCGGCCTGGCCGGCGGCGCGGCGGTGGCGGGCTGCTGTGCCCAGATGGTGGGCTTCGCGGTCATGTCCTTCCGGGAAAACCGCTGGGGCGGCCTGGTGAGCCAGGGCATCGGCACCTCCATGCTCCAAATGCCCAACATCATCAAAAATCCCCGGATCTGGCTGCCGAGCATCCTCACCAGCGCCATCACCGGCCCTCTGTCCACCTGCCTGTTTCACCTGGAGATGAACGGCGCGCCGGTCTCGGCGGGCATGGGCACCTGCGGCCTGGTGGGGCAGATCGGCGTGTGGACCGGCTGGCTGGCACCCAGCGAGAAGGCCATCGCCAACGGCGCCCAGGCCATCGTCCCCGCCGCCATGGACTGGGCCGGGCTGGTGCTCATCTCCTTCGTGCTCCCCGCCGTGCTCACCTGGCTCTTCGGCCTGGCCCTGCGGCGGCTGGGCTGGATCAAGGACGGGGACCTGACCCTGTCCTGACCCCGCCTCAAAAAAGCCTCGCACCCTTTCGCGCCGCCAGGCGCGAAAGGGTCATAAAAAATTTTTTCCGGCGGCGTGTACGTCGGAAAAAATACCTCTCGGCCCGCAAACGTGCGGCCCGGCCACCTCGGTGGC
>CANQFT010000012.1 GCA_947599925.1 uncultured Oscillospiraceae bacterium
AACCAGGACATCCTGAAAGACGCCATCACCTCCATGGGCAAGGACTTCGTGGTCAACGAGGGAGACGGCGCCTTCTATGGCCCCAAGCTGGACTTCCATCTGGCCGACTCCCTGGGCCGCACCTGGCAGTGTGGCACCATCCAGTTGGACAGCCAGCTGCCTGAGCGCTTCGAGCTGGAATATGTGGGCGAGGACGGGGAGCGCCACCGGCCGGTGATGATCCACCGCGTGGTCCTGGGCTCCATCGAGCGGTTCATCGGCGTCATCACCGAGCATTTCGCCGGGGCCTTCCCCGCCTGGCTGGCGCCGGTGCAGGTGAAGGTGCTCACCGTCACCGACCGGGCCGACGACTACGCCCGGCAGGTGGCCCAGGACCTGGACAAGCAGGGCTTCCGGGTAGAGGTGGACACCCGCAACGAGAAGATCGGCAAGAAGATCCGGGAGGCCACGCTGTTGAAGGTGCCCTACCTGCTGGTGGTTGGGGACCGGGACGTGGAGAACCAGACCGTCTCCCCGCGCCACCGCTCCGGCCAGGACCTGGGCGGTATGAGCCTGGCGGACTTCGCCGCCTTGCTCCGCGGCGAGGTGGAGCGCATGGAGATCAAGTGAGAGGGGGATACTCTCCACTGAGGCCAAGGAGGTGCTTCCATGAAAGACCGCAAAGCGATGTACGCCCTGAGCTACGGCCTGTTCGTCCTGGCTGTGCGCGAGGGCGGCAAGGATAACGGCTGCATCATCAACACGGCCATGCAGGTGACCACCGAGCCCAACCGCGTGGTCTTTACCGTAAACAAGGCCAACCACACCCACGATATGCTGTTGGACAGCCGGGTCTTTACCCTCTCCGTTCTCTCGGAGGAGGCGGACTTTGGCCTCTTCCAGCGGTTTGGCTTTCAGTCGGGCCGGACGGCGGACAAATTCGCCGGCTTTGACCAGGCGGTCCGGGGTGAGAACGGCGTCATGCGTCTGAGCGGAGGTTCCAACGCCTGGATCGGCGGGCGGGTGCTCTCCACCACCGACCTGGGGACCCACACCCTCTTTCTGGCCGACGTCACCGACGGCGACGTGCTCTCCGACGTTCCCAGCGCCACCTACGCCTACTATCAAGCGCACATCAAGCCCAAGCCCCAGGCTCCGGCGGCGGCCACGGCCAAGAAGCGCTGGGTGTGCAAGGTCTGCGGCTACGTCTACGAGGGAGATGAACTGCCCGCCGACTTCGTCTGCCCTCTGTGCAAGCACCCCGCCAGCGATTTTGAGCTGATGGCGTGAGGTCCTCCCTCTCCCGCCGACAAAAGCCCCGCCCGGAACGCCGGGCCGGAAAAAGCGGACAGCAAAACGCCCTCTGGTGTAAGCGTACATCAGAGGGCGTTTTTGTACGGCAGGGCCGCGTTTTCAGACGATGGGAAAGCCGGGGCTACCCGCCTCCTGCCAGCTCCGCTCCAGCGCCCGGTGGAACCACCGCAGGGTCCCGTCCGGGGTCTGGACGGCGGCCACGGCCAGGGGTTGCCACAGGTGCTCCAGATAGGCCCACAAATCGGGCAGGTCCCGCGGCTGGGCATCCAGACGGGTGAGCCGGGCGACCGTGACCTGTTCCCTGCCCCAGCGCAGGGCGTCCCAGGTCCAGGCCGCGCCGCCGGCCACCGCCCCGTCTACCCACAGCGTGACCTCTCTGGGTCCGGTCTGCCTCATCTCGATCATGGCGGTCCCCCCTTTTATTCGGTAGTATACCACAGTTGGGGCCGCCGGAACACTTGTTTTGGATAAAAAAATATGGTATCATAGGCGGGAATGGAAACCACGCCGCTTTGTATGGGGGGACGCACATGGCCACCGCGCGCCTGACAAGTGAAGAGATCGACCGCCAGATGGCCATCTGCGCCCAGATCGCGGAGGGGAACGCCGCCCGGCCCAGCCAGCCCCTGGCCCTGGTGGACACCTACGGCTGTCAGCAGAACGAGGCGGACTCCGAGCGGCTCCGGGGCTACCTGCGGGAGATGGGCTACGCCTTCACCCAGGACGAGGCCCTGGCCGATGTGATCGTGGTCAACACCTGCGCCGTCCGGGGCCACGCGGAGGACCGGGTGCTGGGCAACGTGGGTGCCCTGGTCCACACCAAGCGCAAAAAGCCCGGCCAGATCATCGCCCTGTGCGGGTGCATGATGGGCGAGCCGGGGATGGTGGAGAAGATCCGGGACTCCTACCGGCACGTCGATCTGGTCTTTGACCCCCACGCGCTGTGGAAATTCCCGGAATTATTACAAAGAGTTATCACAAGACGTGGACGGGTCTTTGATACCCCCGGCGGCGACGGCGCCATTGCCGAGGGGGTTCCTGTGGCCCGGCAGGGCACGCTGAAAGCCTGGGTCAGCGTGATGTACGGCTGCAACAACTTCTGCTCCTACTGCATCGTGCCCTACGTCCGGGGCCGGGAGCGGTCCCGGCGGCCGGAGGACATTTTGGCCGAGGTGAAGGAGCTGGTGGCGGCGGGCTGCCGGGACATCACCCTGCTGGGCCAGAACGTGAACTCCTACGGCAAGGACCTGGGCGAAGGGGTGGACTTCCCCTGGCTGTTGGAGCGGGTGTGCGCCGTGGAGGGGGAGTTTTTGGTCCGCTTTATGACCTCTCACCCCAAGGACGCCTCCGACCGGCTCTTTCAGGTCATGGCCCGCGAGCCCAAAATTGCCCACCATCTGCACCTCCCCTTCCAGTGCGGCAACGACAGGGTGCTGGCGGCCATGAACCGCCGCTACACCGCCGCGGGCTACCTGGAACTGGTCCGCAGACTGCGGGCCTACATCCCCGACATCGTGCTCACCAGCGACGTCATCGTCGGCTTTCCCGGCGAGACCACGGCGGAGTTTGAGGATACCCTGCGGCTCATCGAGGAGGTCCGCTTTGACGCGCTGTTCACCTTTATCTACTCCCCACGAGAGGGCACGCCGGCGGCCAAGCTGCCCGATGTGCTCACCGCCGAGGAAAAGCAGGCCAACTTCCAGCGCTTGGTGGACGCCCAAAACGCCATCTCCCACGCCATCCACCAGGGCTATATCGGCAGGACCTTCCGCTGTCTCATCGACGGCGTGGGCAAGGACAGCCGCAACAACCTGACCGCCCGGACCAACTCCGGCCGCCTGGTCCACCTCTCCGGCCCGGAGGACCTCGTCGGCCAGTTCCGGGACGTCACCATCACCGACGCCACCACCTGGGCCCTCTTTGGCCGTCTGGAGGAGGAAGGATAAATGGCAGACAAAAAGCTGACGCCCATGCTGCGGCAATATCTGGCCGTGAAGGAGCGCTACCCGGACTGCCTGGTCTTTTTCCGCCTGGGCGACTTTTACGAGATGTTCTTTGACGACGCGGCGGTGGGCGCCAGGGAGTTGGACCTGGCCCTCACCACCCGCGACCGCAACAAGCCGCCGGAGGAGCGCACCCCCATGTGCGGCGTGCCCTACCACGCGGTGAAAAACTACATCTCCAAGCTCACCGCCAAGGGGTATAAAGTGGTCATCTGCGAGCAGATGGAGGACCCGGCCACCGCCCAGGGATTGGTGGAGCGGGACGTGACCCGGATCGTCACCCCAGGCACCGTGCTGGAGCCGGAGGCGCTGGAGGAGGACGCCAACAGTTACCTCTGCGCCCTCTGGCTGGACCAGGACTGGGCGGGTCTGGCCTTTTGCGATCTGTCCACCGGGCAGTTTGAGGCCCTGGCGGCCCGGCTGCCCCAGGAGGGCTCCCGGCTGTACAGCGAGTTGGAGAGCCGCCGGCCCCGCGAGATGGTCTTTGCCCAGACCGCGTGGGACGCCCTGAGCGGCGAGCTGGGCCGGCGCCTGGGCTGTCACTGCGAGCGGGGCGAGGAGAGCGGCTTCTTTCCCCAGCGGGCCCGCGAGCTGGTCCAGGCCCAGTTTGCCCGGGTAGAGGGCGCCCTTGCCGACGACGAGGGCGAGGAGGCGGCGACGCGGGCCGTGGGCGGCCTGTTGAGCTACCTCTACCAGACCCAGCGCGCCACCCACATCCCCACGCTGCGGACCCTCTCTCTCCGCAGTGGGCGGACCTACATGGAGCTGGACCGGACGGCCCGGCGCAATCTGGAACTCACCGAGACCTTGCGGGGCAAGGAGAAGAAGGGCAGTCTGCTGTGGGTGATGGACCGCTGCCGCACGGCCATGGGCCACCGGCGGCTCCGGGCCTGGCTGGAGCGGCCCCTGGTGGACGTGGGGGCCATCGAGTACCGGCAAAAGGGCGTGGCGGCGCTGCTCAAGGACGCGCCCTTGCGCCAGGAGTTGCGGCGGACCCTGGCCAACGTGGGCGATCTGGAGCGCATGGTCTCCCGCCTGGGCGTGGGGGACGGAAACGCGCGGGAACTGCAAGCCCTGGCCGCCGCGCTGGGCCCGGTGCCCCGGATCATGGAGCTGCTGGGCCAGGCCAAGGCCCCCATCTGCCGGGACCTGCTGGGGCAGATGGACGCCCTGGACGCCCTCACCGCCGAGCTGGACCGGGCCGTGGGCCAGGGCGACCTGCCGGTCTCGGTGCGGGACGGGGGCATCATCGCGCCGGGCTACGACGACCAGGTGGACCACTACCAGGCCCTGCTGCGCGGCGGCGGCCAGGCGGTCATGGACCTGGAGGCCAGGGAGCGGGAGCGCACGGGCATCCGCAACCTGAAGGTCAAGTACAACAAGGTATTTGGCTACTACATCGAGATCTCCAACGCCTACAAAGGGGAGGTGCCCGAAGAGTACATCCGCCGCCAGACCATCACCAGCGGCGAGCGGTACATCTCCCCGGAGCTGAAGGAGCTGGAGGAGGAGATCCTCAACGCCAGAGAGCGGGACGCCCAGCTGGAGTACGAGATATTCTGCCGCCTGCGGCAGTTGGCGGTGGACGCGGCCGGGGCCATCCAGCAAAACGCCGACGCCATCGCCCAGCTGGACGTGCTGTGCGCCCTGGCCGACCTGGCCCAGAGCGAGCGCTATGTGCGGCCCAAGGTGGACGACTCCCGGATCATCGACATCGAGGGGGGCCGCCATCCGGTGGTGGAAAAGACCCTGGACAGCGGGCTCTTTGTCCCCAACAACACCTTTATGGACGGGGAGAACATCACCGTGGCCCTCATCACCGGGCCCAACATGGCGGGCAAGTCCACCTATATGCGCCAGGTGGGGCTGATGGTCCTCATGGCCCAGATGGGGTCCTACGTGCCCGCCAAGCGTGCCCGCGTGGGGGTGGTGGACCAGGTGTTCACCCGCATCGGCGCCTCGGACGATCTGGCCTCCGGCCAGTCCACGTTCATGGTGGAGATGATGGAGGTGGCCTATATCCTGTCCCACGCCACCTCCCGCAGCCTGCTGTTGATGGACGAGATCGGCCGGGGCACCTCCACCTATGACGGCCTGTCCATCGCCCAGTCGGTGATGGAATACTGCGCCCAGACGGTGCGGGCCAAGACCATCTTCTCCACCCACTACCACGAGCTGGGGGACGCCGCCGCCCAGACGCCGTACTGTATGAACTTCAACATCGCCGCCCAAAAGCAGGGGGACAAGGTGGTCTTTTTACGCAAGATCGTCCCCGGCTCCGCCAGCCGCAGTTACGGCGTGGAGGTGGCGGCCCTGGCGGGGGTGCCCCAAGAGGTGATCGCCCGGGCCGGACAGCTTCTCCAGGACGCGGAACTGGAAAAGCGGCCGGTCCAGGAGCGGGCCCGGCAGTCGCAGAGCCCGGAGGAGACGGCGGCGGCCCAGACCGCCGACGGGCCGGGAGAATACCCCGGCTGGGCCGCGGAGGTCATGGAGGAACTGCGAAAAATGCGCCAGGCCCAGGAGCGGGGCGAGACGGTGAAGTATGACATGACCAAATGGTGGCCCAAGGACGTGGGCTTCATCGTGGACACATACGGCGCCGCCCTCCCCGTGCTCCACCAGCTGGACCAGATCGACGCGGACCGGCTGACGCCCATGGAGGCGCTGCAGTTGGTGTACCAGTTGAAACAGCACACGGAGAGAGCGGGATGGAAATGGAACTGGCCGGAAAAGTGAACCAGAACTGGCGTCCCCAGCTGACCCGCTGGGAAAAGCGGGTGGGGTGGTGCTTCTTTGCCCTCTACCTGTTCGTGTTCCCCTTTTTGGTGGGCGGCGTACTGCGGCTTTTGGACGAGCGGCTGGCCCTGGAGCTGACCCTGGCCCAGACCAACACCATCTACTACGCCGTGGTTTTGCTGTTGGTGGCGGCGGTGTTTTGGGACTTCCTCCGCCACGCGGCGAAGATCCTGCGGGAGAATTTCCGGCCCAGCCTGTTCATCTTCGGCGTCGGACTGCTGGCGGGTCTGGCGGGGACGTGCCTCATGGCCGCCATCCCCACGGGGGTGGAGAATCCCGCCATCCAGGGCTACCGGGAACAGCACTACATGGCCGCCGCCGCGACCTGGGCCGTGGTGGTGGTACTGCGCCCGGCGGTGGAGGAGATCTTATACCGCGGGCTCCTGTTTGGCTCCCTCCGCAAAGGGCACCGGGCGCTGGCCTACGCCGTCTCCGCCGGGCTGTTCGCCCTGGGCAGCGTCTGGCAGCACACCGCCGACCCGGAGCTGGGCCCGGCGGCCCTGCTGTTGGCCCTGCAATACCTGCCCCTGGGACTGGTGACGGCCTGGAGCTATGACGTCAGCGGCTCGGTCTACACCCCCATGGCCCTCCGCATGGCCCTGCAAGGGGCTTTTCTGGCCTTTGCCGTGGTGACGGGATAAGCCCCGCCAAACAGATCTTCCGGGAAAGAAGGTGTTCCCCCATGCCCCATATCCAGGTATTGCCCAAACAGCTGGCGGACATGATCGCCGCCGGCGAGGTGGTGGAGCGTCCGGCCAGCGTGGTGAAGGAGCTGGTGGAAAACGCCATCGACGCCGCCGCCACGGAGATCACCGTGGAGATACGCCAGGGCGGGGCGACCTACATCCGGGTCACAGACAACGGCTGCGGCATCCCCAAGGAGGAGGTGCCCACCGCCTTTTTGCGCCACGCCACCAGCAAGCTCCGCTCCGCCCAGGACCTGGACCACATCGGCACCCTGGGCTTCCGGGGCGAGGCCCTGGCCGCCATCTCGGCGGTGAGCTATGTGCAGATCCTGACCAAGCCCAGGGACCAGGCGTTGGGGTACAGCTACGCTGTGGAGAACTCCGAGCCGCTGGAGGAGGGGGACGCGGGCTGTCCGGACGGCACCACGGTGGTGGTGCGGGACGTGTTTTTCTCCGTGCCCGCCCGGTATAAATACCTGAAAACCGACGCCGCCGAGGGCACCGCCGTCCACACCGTGGTCCAGCGGCAAGCCCTGGCCCATCCGGAGGTCGCTTTTCGCCTGGTGCGGGACGGCAAGCAGGTCTTTTCCACCGCCGGAGACGGCAGTCTGTGCAACGTCGTCGAGATGGTCCTGCCCGGCGAGGGCGCTCAACTGCTGGAGGTGCGGGCCCTGGGCGACGGAGTGGAGGTCACGGGGTATGTGAGCCGCCCCACCCGCTGTAAGGGCAGCCGCGCCGGGCAGTTCACCTTTGTCAACGGCCGGTGGATCCGCTCCAAACTGCTCACCGCCGCCATCGAGCGGGCCTATCAAAACCAGCGGATGGTGGGGAAGTTCCCCATCGCCGTGCTCCACATCCGCATGGGGCTGGACAAGGTGGATGTGAACGCCCATCCCGAAAAGACCGAGGTGCGCTTTGTGGATGAAAAGGCCCTGTTTGGCAGGGTCTACCACGCGGTGGAGAGCGCCCTGTCCGGCGCCCTGGACCGGCCCGACCTCACCCCTGCCCCGCTCTCTGCCCCGGCCCTGTCCCCCATGGGCCAGAGCGCCGTGACCTTCCGCTCTCCCGGCGCCGCCGTCCAGCCCCGCGGACCGAGGCCGGCGGCGTGGCCCGCCCAGACGTGGACCGCCCCGGCCCCAGCCGCCCGGCCCGACCTGCCGCCCCTGCCCGCGGAAGAGCCAACGGAGAGACCTGAGACCGCCGCGCCTGAGACCGCACCTGAGACCGCCACGGCGGAGGAGGCCGCGCCGGAACAGCTTCAGATGCCCGCGCCGCCCGTCCGGCCCCAGCCGCCCCAGCCCTTTGCCCCGCCGGGCCGGAGCGGGCCGGAGCCCGGTCAGGCGGCGGAGGTCCCCTGGCGGGTCATTGGCGAGGCCCTGCGGACCTACATCATCGTGGAGCAGGGCGACAGGCTCCTGTTCATCGACAAGCACGCCGCCCATGAGCGCATGGGCTTTGACCGCCTCAAGGCCCAGGACTACCGGCCCATGATGCAGGAGCTGTTGAAGCCCCTGGCCTTTCAGGGCGCGCCGGAGGACCGGGAGATCCTGCTCCGCCACGCCGACCAGCTGGAGGAGTTTGGCTTCCAGCTGGAGGACCTGGGCGATGCCGTCGCGGTCCGGGCCGCGCCGGACTTCCTGGCCTATGAGGACATCGCCGCCACCCTGGAGGAGCTGGCGGGCAAGTACGCCCTGGGCACCGCCGACCCCGGAGCCCAGCGGGACGAGCTGATGCACACCATGGCCTGCAAGGCCGCCGTCAAGGGCGGGCAGAAAAACGGCCCGGAGGAGCTGGTGGCCATCGCCCAGGCGGTGATGGCCGGGGAGGTCACCCACTGTCCCCACGGCCGCCCTGTGGCCACGCAGCTGACAAAAAAACAGCTGGAAAAGCAGTTTGGCCGGAGCTGAACCGCGGGATGGAGGAGGCATACGCCATGAAAAAGAGAACGCGCCTGGCCGCCGGACTGCTGGCGGCGGGGCTGGCCCTGGCCCTGTGCGCCTGCGGCCCGGAGGAGGCCGCCGCACCAAGCCCGGAGGCCAACGACGCCCAGGAGGTCCCCTCCCCCTCCCCCTCCCCTTCCCAGGAGCCGGAGGAGGTGGGGCTGACCCTCTGTCTGGGAGAGGAGCCCCTCTCCCTGGACCCCACGCTGGTCCGCCGCCGGAGCGACGCCGCGCTGCTGGGGCATCTCTTCGAGGGGCTGATGCGCTGGGAGCCCAGCGGTCAGACCGTGGGCGAGGGGGTCTACCGGGCCCAACTGACCTGCGGCCAGGCCCAGAGCTATGACCGGACAGAACACGCCGACGGCACCGCCACCTACACCTTCCGCCTCCGGCCGGAGGCCAAGTGGTCCGACGGAAAGGCCGTCACCGCCCAGGACTTTGTCTACGCCTGGCAGCGCCTGGCCGACCCCGCCACCGGCGCGGTCTACGGGGATATGATCGACTGCGTGGTCAACGCCGCCGACGTCCGCTCCGGCGCCAAGGAGCCCGGCGAGCTGGCTGTCCAGGCGGTGGATGGGTCCACCTTTGCCGTCACCGTTCAGGACGTGCCCTACTTCCTGGAGCTGTGCGCCTTCCCCGCCACCTTCCCCGTCCGGCAGGACGTGGTGGAGCAGGGCGCCGGCCAGTGGACGTACAGCCCGGACACCATCGTCACCAACGGGATGTACCGGCTGACCGACTGGACCTACGGCGCCCAGCTGACCGTGGAGAAAAACCCCCAATACTACGACCCGGCCCGCCAGGTCGCCCCCGCTTTGACCTTCGCGTTCCAGGACGACGATGGCCTCATCCTCTCGGCCTACCAGGAGGGGCGGCTGGACTTTGCCCTGGCCGCGCCCGCCGGTCAGGTCCCCGCGCTTCTGGCGGACGGCACCATGGCCGCCGCCGACTATGCGGGGACCTACTACCTGTGCTTCCAGACCCAAAAGGCCCCCTTTGACGACCCCAGGGTCCGCCAGGCCTTCGCGCTGGCCGTAGACCGCAGTCAGATCGTGGAGCAGGTGACCGGCGGCGGGGAGACCGAGGCCGGAGGCTATGTGCCCGCCGGCATCTCCGACGCCGACGGTCCCGCCGGCCAGGACTTCCGCGCCGTCGGCGGGGACTATTACGGCCCCACCGGCGACGACTACGAGGCCAACTGCCGCCAGGCCAGGGAACTGCTGGCCCAGGCGGGCTATCCCGGCGGCGCGGGCTTCCCGGAGGTGACCTATCTCTACAACACCGGCGCCCACCACCAGGCCGTGGCCCAGGCGCTGGCGGAGATGTGGCAGAGGGAGCTGGGCGTTGCCGTCACCCTCAACGGCCAGGAGTGGGGGGCCTTTCTCCGGCTGCGCGGGGATGGGGATTACTCCATCGCCCGTGGCAGCTGGACCGCCGACTTCGACGATCCCATGGGCTTCCTGGAGCTGTGGCGCACCGGCGCGCCGGGCAACGACGCCCGGTACGCCAACGCCGACTTCGACGCCCTGCTGTCCGCCGCCCAGGCCCAGGACGGCGCGCAGGCGCGCATGGAACTGCTGCACCAGGCCGAGGATATGCTCCTTGGCCGGGACTGGGCCCTCTGCCCCGTCTACTTCTACACCCAGACCTATCTCCTCCGGCCCCAGGTGGATGGGGTCTGCTACACGCCTCTGGGCTACTTTTTCTTCAACGCCGCCCGGAAGGGCTGAGCCCGGCGCGAAAAAGGGGCCCTCCGCCGCCCTGGACGGAGAGCCCCTCTTTTCTACCGCTGGGATGGACCGGGGTCCTGACCCTGGAAAACCAGATCGTCCACATCTCCAGGGTCCACGGGTTTTTGTTCCATATGTGCTCGCTCCTTTTGCAAGTGGGGTTTTCCCAGTATATGCTCGCCCGGCGGCGATGTGTGCCGAAGGGAGGGGAGAAGTTTTGCCCCGGCGGGACTTGACAGGACAAGGGGAATGTGGTATCCTATTAAGGCTCTCACAAAGGAGCTGGGATGCCGGAGTGGCGGAATTGGCAGACGCCCGGGACTTAAAATCCCGTGTTCGCAAGAACGTGCCGGTTCGACCCCGGTCTCCGGCACCAAATATCGCGGGGTGGAGCAGTTGGCAGCTCGTCGGGCTCATAACCCGGAGGTCGTAGGTTCAAGTCCTACCCCCGCAACCATAAAGTGGCCGTTTCCTTTTGGAAACGGCCACTTTCTTTGTCTTTTGCCGGGTTTGGTCGCCCGCTCTGCTGGCCTTGCCGACAGACGGCGAGGAGAGAGGGGGATGGCGCGGGCTGCCGTTTCCGCTTGTTCGGCGGTCGCCGCCGCGGTGGAAGCATTCCAACTTTTTTCCGATCCGCCGTCTTATACTCTGGGGCAAGGGACCAGGCGAGGCGGTTTCGCAAGACGGAAAGGAAAGGGGGGAGCGATATTGCGACTCAAGGTGTTCCATCAGGGCTGGGTGCAGCTGCCGCCGGAGCTTTTGGAGAAAGAGGGCATTCGGGCCGGCGATCTGGCCGAGGTCAGCGTGAGCCGGGCCGGGAGCGGCGACGGCCCCTTTCCCCGCTGAGCGGGCGGCGCCTGGCTTTCGGCTCCAGTGCTTTGGGCGCTTCGCGCTGTATAGGGACTGCCGGCAGGTCCCCATCCGGCGCAAGAAGGCGCGGGAACTGCTGGCCCTGCTGGTGGTGGAGGCCGGCGGGCCCCTATCCAAGCGGTACATCGCCAGCGTGCTGTGGCCGGAGGTGGACCTGGAGAGGGCCAGGGACTGCCTTTACAAGACCCTGGCCTGGCTGCGTGCCGAGCCGGAGTTGGGCGGGCTGCTGGGGCTGGACGCGGCCAGGGAGAGCGTGTCCCTGCGGGGAGAGGCCCTGTCCACCGACCTGGAGGAATTTGACCGCTGTTACGCCGGGAGAGAGGACATCCGCTGCTGCCGGAGGGCGGCGGAGCTTTACAGCGGCCCGCTGCTCTGGCAGGAGTGTTACGACTGGACGGATGAAAAGCAGTCCTGGTACGAGATACGCTATGCCGAGGTCCTGAGTATCCTTGCCGCCCACCGCGAGAGCGGCGCGGAGGGGGCGGGAGAGATTTCGCGGTGGCCTGAGGGCCAACAGGAGGAGGGAAAAGGATGCACACACTGAACCGGGACCGGGCCGACGCGCTCTGCGCCGTGATCGCCTGCGGCTTTATGGGGCGGATGACGCCCGTGCCGGGCCGCCCCACCAACGACGTTACGGATTTTATCCGCGAGGAGGGGCCGGAGGCAGAAAAGTATGAGATCCTGAAACGGGAGCTTGCCAAGGTGGACATAGCTGTGGATTTCAAACAGCCGCCGGACAAGGGGGAGACCCCCTTTATCATGGCTAAGACCCGTAAGCTGACCAGAGGGGCCCAGGAGGGGCTGCAGCGGGATATGCGGACCTGGGCCCAGGCGCTGGAGAGCGCCATCAACAGGACCGCGCAGGGCGCGCTGCGGGGCGCCTATCTGGGCGGGTATCACACCATCGGCAAGACCGAGGTGCTGGGGGTATCCGATCTGTTCCAATACGCCCCCACCTATCGGACGGAGGACACGGTGGCCTGCCGCCGGGAGCTCCAGGCGGCCTATGAGGGGGCGCGGGCCGTCACCAACGCCGTGGCCGAGTGCCTGTCCCAGCGCCACGCCTTTGTGAAGAAGTATGTCCGCTTCGTCCAGGAGGAGTGCCGGCCGGTGAGGGAGCCCTATCGAGAGGGGTGCCTGTTCGCCAGCGTCCACGGGATGACCCGCGCCATCGAGCGGTATTCGCCCCGCAGGGATGCGGACACCCATTCGGTCCGCTTTGAGCTGGCCCTGGGCCGGGCCACCTGCAAGGTGGCCTCCTGCATCCCGTGCAGTCTGCTCATGGCGGCCATGGGGCAGAACGCCACCGCCACCCATCTGGGCCGGGGCGACAACTGGAACTTTCCCAAGGGCACGGAGGAGGACATTCGGAACACCTGGCGGGAATATGTGCTCCAGTGCTATGCCCTGGGCGCGGAAAAACTGGCCGCCCTGAAAAACAAACCCCTGCTCAGCGGCTGGTTCAGCGGATGGGGAGATGTGGAGAAGCGGGTGCTTCCGGAGGTGTTTTTGGAGGCGCTGACCTACGAGAGCTCGTTTATGACCAAGCTGGGGCGGGTGCTGGAACTCTGGTGAGGCGGCGCGGCCCCGGCGAACAAGGAACAGAAAGGATGCGGAAAACCATGGAATATCAAATCGTCCCCAAGGATGGTACCGTTCTGGTCACAATATCCGACCGGAACATCACCCAGAGCCTGGACATGAGCCAGGAGCCGGCAGAGGATTGTCTGCTGGTCCAGGAGGGGAAAAAGGCCGTTCTGGGCGAGCTGAATCTGGAGAAGATGCTCAGCAACCTCCACAACTGCGTGGACCTGCTCCAGATCACCTACAACGCGGTGGACGGCTTCGCCGTTCAGCCCCAGGTCCAGGAGTTGAGCAACCGGTTTATTGACGCCATGAACAGCAGCAACCAGACCGCCCTGGACTTTCAGCTGTCCGCCCACGACGCGCTGGTGGCGTGTATCTACGCCTACGCCATGCTGATCGAGGGCGAGGTGGAGCCCGCCCTGGGGCTGCTGACGGGGACCAAGGACACCGCCGCCAGGATGGTCCAACTGGCCGACAAGCTGGTGGGCACCTACCAGAGTTTGACCGACTACACCAACACCGTGCTGAAAAGCGTGATGGACGAGCGGGCCGACGACGAGAAGAAGCGGGAGGAGACCCGGGCCATGATCGGCGAGCTGGAGGGCTCCATCAAGGCCATGGAACAGCTCAAAGAGGAGCTGGCGGCGGACATCCAGGAGATGGACAGCGAGTACCAGAAGCTCCAACAGCGGGAGATCCAGGCGGAAAAGCGGGCCTTTGGGATGCAGTTGGCCTCCATGATCCTGGGCTCGCTGGGAAGCATCCTGGGGATCCCCGGCCAGATCATGGGCGGCGGGGCCGAGCGGGACGCCGCCGAGCGGGAGACCAAGAGCGTGACCGGCGAGACCTCCGCCCAGGACCAGGCGATGCGGTCCTACGCCAAGAACATGGGGCGGCAGGCCGCCATCCAGTCGGAGCGGAAAAAGCTGGACCAGCGCATCCAGCGCATCGACCAGGTGCTGGACGGCGAGCTCTACCAGGGCGGCGCCCACAGCGACGAGATGGACCCCGACGACCCCGACGCCAAAAAGACCGGCGATGAGCTGCGCCAGGAGAAGCAGAGCGCGGTGGACCAGAAGGGGAAGCTGGCCCAGGAGTTGGACGGCTTGAAGGGGGAACAGGGCACGCTGGAGAACACCCTGAGGGGCCTGGGCGTGGCGGTGGACCAGGTGTCGGAAAAGACCCGCGCCATGGCCCAGGACATCCAGGACCAGGCCGACTCCCTGTCCGCCCGCGCCGACGAGGTCCGCAAAAAGCGGGACGAGCTCAAGGCGCTGGAGCGGAAGAACCTGGTGGAGCTGGCCAAGGATACGGCCAAGATGCAGAACATGGTCATGGACGCCAACTCCCTGGAGAGCGCCATCCAGTGTTTGGTCATCGCCATCGGGTGTCTGCGGAAGGTGCTGACCTACCTGCAGGAGATCAAGCTGTTTTGGATGAATGTGGAGACCTTCTGCGGCAATCTGTCCACCAACAAGGCCCTCACCGACATGATCGCCAGCCAGAAGGACTATCCGCCGGAAAAGTGCGCCGTGTTTTTCAAAAACCGCATCTTCGTGGTGGGCTATCTGGGGCTCATGGCCAAGTGGAAGGCGCTCCAGGCGATCTTCCATGCGTACCAGACCAGCCTCATGGCTGTGTCCCAGCGCATGGGCAAGGCCATGGAGCAGCCCCTGTCCCCGGACCGCAAGGTCCAGTGGAAGCTGGCCAGCAACATGGCGGGGGCCCTGAACGAAAAGTTGAATCAGGAGGCGGCCGCGCTGTGACCGCCGGTGGAGAAGGAGGGGTCGCCGTGGGCGACGTCTATGAGGCCATCCGGCAGAGCCTGGACCTGGCGACGCGGAGCTACCGCGCCGTGGAGAGCGGGGGCGGGCTCAGCCCGCAAAACTGGATGGAAAACGTCCGCCTCCTCAAGCCCATCATCGACCGGCTCCAGCAGGAGGCCCAGACCAGCGAGGCCCGGTGCCGGAGGGAGCTGGACCAGCAAAATGACGCCTATGGCCGGCTCTTGGCCGACCGCGCCCGGCGTTACAGCGAGGTGGAGGCGGAGAAGGCGCGGCTCTCCGAGGTGGGCGCCGCGATCATCGGCCTGACCGCGCAGATCTCAAAAATCGACAGCGAGATCGCCCAGAAGCGGAAACAGGTGGAGGAGAACCAGGAGAAGCTCCGCCAGAGCAAGGAGAAGCAGAAGGATTGGAACACCGCCTTTTGGTGTACCTTCTGGATCCCCTTTGCCAACATCGGCATGGCGGTGAAAAAGGCGGATGTGGACAACGAGTACGCGGCCAAGGCCAAGGTCCTGGGCGGGGAGATCAAAAGGCTCCAGGCCGACGCCGCCGCGCTGAATGACGAGCTGGCCCGTCTCCGCGCGCGGGAGCGGGAGAAGAGCGAGACCTCCGCGGCGCTGACCCGGACGATCACCACCATCGAGGGCCGCATTTCCCAGGTAACTGCCGAGATCAACAGCCTGGGCGACCAGATCAACCTGTGGCGGAGCATTTTGCAGGTGTGCCAGGACGCCAACACGCGGCTGGGCCACGCCGACGGGGACCTGGCGGCGGTGCGGAAGTGCTTTGACGCGCTTTTAAAGGTGGAGGAGATGCTGCGGGCTCCCGCCACCACCCGCTTTGTGGAGGGCCGGACGTGCCGGGGCGCCTGTCTGCGCGCCGGGGAGTCCCTGGGCCGGGGCGAATACCTGGTCAGTCCCAACCGGAAATTCGTGGCCCTGCTCAGTCGGGCCAACGAGTTGGTGGTCTGCAACTCCAAGGGGAAGCTGTGGTCCTCCGGCACGCAGGGTGCCAAGGGGGAGGGACGGCTGCGTCTGGACGGGCGGGGCCCCGCCGCCCTGACGGGGGTGGACCGGGCCTGGACCAGCAAGCGGCCGGGCGCGGTCTCTCTGGCCATGCAGGACGACGGGAACCTGGTGGCCTACGGCGCCGACGGCCAGAGCCTTTGGGCCAGCGATACCTTTACCTACGCCAACGTGGACAGCCGGCGCTTCCAGACCCAGGCGAAGTGACAGGAGAGGAGAGAGGAACTATGGACTTTGGGATCGTGGGGGTGGCCTCCATCACCGCCATCTGCTACCTGGTGGCCCAGGCGCTGAAAGCCACCGCCCTGGACACAAAATGGCTGCCGGTGCTGTGCGGGTGCTGTGGGGCCGCACTGGGGCTGGTGGCCCTCTGCGCCGGGGTGCCCGACTTCCCCGGGGATGACCCGCTGACGGCGCTGGGGGTGGGCATCGCCTCCGGCCTGGCCGCCACCGGCGCGCACCAGGTGGGCAAACAGCTCGGCAGCGAGACGTGAAAGGAGAGCGGACAATGGATCTGCACCAACTGTATCTGACCAAGAATCTGTGCTACATCGCAAAAAAGACCATGGTCCCCGCGGGCGTCATGGTACACAGCACCGGGGCCAACAACCCCCGGCTGGGCCGCTATGTGGGCCCGGACGACGGGGTTTTGGGCTCTGGGCCCAACCACTGGAACACGGCAAAGCCCAACGGGCAAGAGGTGTGCGTCCACGCCTTCATTGGCAAGCTCAAAAACGGCAGTGTGGCCACCTACCAGACCCTGCCCTGGAACTATGTGGGCTGGCACGCCGGCAAAGGGCCAAAGGGCAGCGCCAACAGAGACCACATCGGGTTTGAGATCTGCGAAGACGATTTGGCGGACGGGGCCTACTTTGCCGCCGTCTACCGCGAGGCGGTGGAGTTGACCGCCTACCTGTGCAGGACCTTTGGCCTGGATCCGCTGGCCAAGGGCGTGGTCATCTGCCACGCCGAGGGCGCCAGGGCGGGCATCGCGTCCAACCACGCCGATGTGCTCCACTGGTTCCCCAAGTTCGGCAAGAGCATGGATGACTTTCGCCGCGAGGTCCGGCAGACGATGGACGGCGGCGGGATCTGACCGGAAAGGGATGGGCGGCCAGGGCGCGCGTTGCGACGGGCCGCAAAAAATCGTCAAAGGAGCGGGGCCGCAGGGCCCCGCTCTTTCGCGTCTGCGGGCATGGGCCCGGCGGGTCCTCTCCCCTGCGCGGTCTCGCGCGTCCCCTTGGGCGGAGGCGCGGGGGAAAACCGCTGATTTTTTTCGATGGAGCGCGGGGATATGGTGTTGACAGGGCTTTGGAAAATGTGCTACAATAAATCAGATATTCTCAGGGGTATTTTTGCAACATGACCAAAGGTCAAAAATCATCGAGGAGGAAGAGGTATGAAGCGAAATGTCCGGCGGGTCCTTGCGGCGCTTTTGAGCGCGGTGCTGTTGGCGTCGTTGCTGGTGATCCCAGCCGCGGCGGAGGAGGAGCCGGCGGAGCCGTCCGCCGCGGAGCACACGGTCTGGCTGGTGGGGGACTCCACCGTCAGCGCCTTTGATGACAGCTATTACTATCCCCGCTATGGCTACGGCACCCAGATCGGCAACTATCTGGACGACACCTATGCCGTGCAGAATCTGGCCGTATCCGGCACCAGTTCCAAGAGTTTCACCGCCAACGCAAACTCAAACTACACCACCCTCTTTGACCCGGCAAAGGGCATCAAAGCGGGCGACACCCTCATCATCGGCTTTGGCCACAACGACGAGAAGGCCGAGGACCCGGCGCGGTACACCTCGCCCACCGGCAACTACAAGACCGATGGCTCCTTTGCCCACAGCCTCTATGAAAACTACATCTCGAAGGCCCGGGCCGCGGGCGCGGAGGTCATCGTCTGCACCCCCATCGTCCGGCGCACCACCGGCAGTTGGAGCAACAACACGCTCCACGTGGCCAACGGGGGCAGCTACCCAGAGGCCATCAAGACCATGCTGAGCGACCTGACCACTGACGAAAAGGCCACGGGCGTGACGGTGGTGGACCTGACGACCATCACCAAGGACCTCTATGATAAATTGACCCCTGCCGAGACCCTCTACCTCCACGCTTGGACCAGCTCCAAGGAGACCTCGGTGGACAACACCCACCTGAACGTCTACGGCGCGAAGGTGGTGGCCCGCGCCTTGCTGGAGGCCGTGCAGAAAGACAACGACACCGAGCTGGCCAAGCATGTGGTCCTGGGCGACGCGCCCACCAAGGAAGGCGATTTGAAGCCCAACTCCGATTATAAGGAAACGTCCTATGAGCCGCCCACGACCTCCAGCACCCAGTGCGAGGACTATGTGGCCGGAGACGTTCACTTCAAAGGGACGGCCATGGGCAATTTGGGCGGCACCCCCACCGCCACGAATCAAGTGCGCGAGACGGACAGCAACGGGAATATGCACATCAAAGTGAACAGCGATAAGGGTAAGATCACCGGCGATTTTGACGGCATCGCGATGTACTACTACGCGGTCCCCGCCGGCAAGACCTTTACCCTCTCGGCCAGGGCCAAAGTGAACGGCGTTGGCACCACCAACCCCAACCAGGCGGCCTTTGGCCTGATGGCCAGGGACGATATGCACATCGACAAGCGGATCGACACCCTGAACAGCGACTATGTGGTCGCGGGGACCTTTGGCGACAGTTCGGCCAACTGCTTCCGCCGCAAGAGCAACACGCTGGAAAAGCCCGCCACGCTGTCCACTCCCATTGAGGTGGGCAAGAGCTACGACCTGTCCATCGTCTCCAATAGCGACGGCTACACCTGCACCTTTGGGGACGAGGCGCCCCAGTCCGCGGGGTACGATTTCCCGCTGACCGCCGTGGACTCTGAGTATGTATACGTCGGAATGTTCTGCGCCCGGAGCTTTGACGTCACGTTCAGCAACATCGTGCTGACAGTTGACGGCGTGACCTTGTGCGACACCACCGCGGCGGAGGAGCCCTTTGACTTTGTGACCAACGGGCTGACGTTTACTGACGCCGAGGGAAAGAGCAGCGAGACGGCTGTGGAGGGCGGCAAGCTGGCCGCCATCAGCGGCGCGCTGTCCGGCAACGAGCCGGGGGCCATGGGCCTGGTGGCGGTGTACGATGTGAAGGGCAAGATGACGGGGCTCAAGGTCGTCGCCCTCGGCGACGGGAACATCCCCGTGGACCTGCCCATGAACGGCGGCGAGACCGCCAAGGTCTTTGTGGTGAACAAGACCAGCATGACGCCGTATAAGGAGGCCTATTCCGAGACCAGCGGCGTGGCGCCGGTGGACCCGGACGACAAGGGCAACGGGCCCGTGCAGGTTTGGGACTTCGGCGGCAAGGTGGAGGAGAACACCGATCTCTACACCAACAACATCACCCCTGACACCCTGAAAAACGCCAAGCTCTCCAGCGGCGGCGCCGTCATCGAGGGCGGCACCATCAAGACGCCGCAGAACACCAGCGACGGCACCGACTTCGGCGGCGTGGTGTTCACCGCGGGCAACAACGACAAGTTCTTCTCCAACATCGCTGAGTTGGCGGGGCTGGCCGGGGGCAACGCCACGGCCACCCACGCCCACACGTTTGACGACGGCTACACCTCCGCCGGTGGCTTCATCACCAACGGCGACTGCGGCAGCGGCAACCGCCGCTATATCACCGTCAAGGCGGTGAAGGCCGGTGAACTGGTGAGCGCGTATCTGTCCAACAACCAGTCGGACGTGGTCTACGCGGTGGCGAATCACCCTGAGATCCCCACGGTGTCCGTGGCCCAAAAAGGCTTTGGCGTTTTGAAGTTTGTGGCCCCCACGGAGGGGGACTACAAGATTTTTGCCAGCAGCGGCAAGCCCGGCTACCTGCGGGTGACGGTGACCCCCGCCGTGGCAGTCTCCGGCAAGATCACGCTGCCCGCGGACTTCCCCAAGGATCAGCCCTTCTCCCTGAAGTTCACCAACCAGGACACCAAGGCGGTGACTGAGGTGGCTCTGGCCGCCGGGGCCACCACCTATGAGGCCGCTCTGGCGCCGGGCTACACCTACGGCATCGCCCTGTCCGGTGTGGGCGGCTACGGCCCCACCACCGGGGCGAGCGGCACCAAGTACGTCACCCCGGCGGAGGCCGACGTCCTGACCGGGCAGACCCATGACATCACCATAGAGGCGAAATCCACCTACACCTACTCCGGCGCCATCACCGGCTTCGCCGAGGGCTACGACACATCCAATCTGGCCGTCACCATGGAGCCCGACGCGGACTCCGCCGCCCAGGGCTCTGAGCCCGTGGAGCTGACCCTGGACGGCATGAACTTCACCGCCACGCTGGAGCCGGGGGTCAACTACACCGTCTCCCTCGCCGGCGTGAACGACTACCAGGTCAAGAGCCCGGAGGCTGTGACCTCCGAGGGGACCGCCCTCACCGGCCAGACCATCGTGGTGGAGCCCAAGCCCACGTTTGCCGCCACGGGCAAGTTTGTGACGCTGGACGAGGATGACCAGTTCGCGCCCCTCTACGACGACAGCACCTACGACGCCCTGGACGCCTCCGTCACCAAGCTGACCTTTGAGAACGTGGAGGACGGGTACACCTATGACGCCACCGTCGCCGACGGCGGCTACACTGTGAGCCTCCGGGCCGGTGCGTATCTGGCCAAGGCCACCGTGGACGGCTACGCCACCAAGACCCATGTGGTGGTGGAGGACGCCGCCACGGAAAAGGACCTGCTCTTCGTCACCACCGGCACGCCCGCCGCGGTGAGCTACGCCGCCGATGTCTACGTGGGCGACGAGAGCAAGGGCGAGGTGAATTTCAACACAGTTACCGGCGCCCTGGCCTACATCTCCCGCATGACCCGCACCGACGGCCAGCGGGTCACTGTCCACATCGCGCCGGGGACCTACCGGGAACAGATCGCCGTGGAGACCCCCAACGTCACCTTCGTGAACACCGACCCCTCCAAGGAGGTCAAGCTCACCTGGTATTACGGCATCGGGTACACCTATTACAGCGCCAGCGGCGTCTCCGGCACCGATAGCTGGTACGATCCCCAGCTGGCATTTGACCGCTTCGCCAAGCCCGCCATGGACGTGGCCCGCTGGGGCGCCACCGTCCGGGTCCGGGCCGCCGGGTTCCAGGCCGAGGGCATCACCTTTGAAAACTCCTTCAACCGCTACATCACCGACGAGGAGCTGGCCGACGGCGTGGAGCTGGCCGGTACCCAGTCCATCGCCGCCAAGCGCGAATACGACCTGGACGTGACCAGCAAGGCCGCCACCGAGCGGGCCGCCGCCATCTGGATGGACTCCACCAACAAGCGCAGCGATATGGCGGAGTTCAAGAACTGCAAGTTCTACTCCAGCCAGGACACCGTGGGCACCGGCAAGCGGATGTACTTCAAGGACTGCTACATCGAGGGGATGACCGACTACATCTGCGGCCCCGGCGACGTGGTGTTTGACACCTGCGTCCTCAACTGGAAGGGCTACTCCGACTCCGACATGGGCGGCTACCTCACCGCGCCCCGGACCGCCGCGACCGAGAAGGGCTACCTCTTCCGCAACTGCTATATCACCGGCAACTCCGCCGGCAAGTTGGGCGCCGGCGCCTTTGGCCGTCCCTGGAGCGGGGCCGACGCCGCCGCGCTCTTTGTGAACACCAGGCTGGCCTCTGCGGGCCTCATCACCGACGCCGGTTGGGCCGAGATGGACGGCAAAAAGCCGGCGGACGCCAAGTTTGGCGAGTACAACACCACCCTGGCCGACGGCAGCACCGCCGTGGACACCAGCAAGCGCGTGACCGGCACGGTCCGCACCGAGGCCCCCACCGAGAAACCCGCCGACTACTTCGGCGACTGGACCCCCACCTACTACGCCGCCGAGGTTGAGGGCGTGGCCCTGGACGCCGCGCCCGCCATCCATGACAACGGCGACCCCAACCTGCCCTATCCGGGCCACACCCTGACGGTGTCCTACACCCTCACCCCGGAGGCCAACAACGCCAACGACGACTCCCTCATCCAGTGGTACCGGGTGAAGGACGGTGCGGAGACCCTGGTGAAGACCGCCGCCGCCTCCGCCGACAAGACCTACCAGATCCAGACCGAGGACGTGGGGGCCCAGATCAAGGTCACCGTCACCCCGCGGACCATCGGCGGCCAGACCGGCGAGGCCAAGAGCACCACCACGAAGAAAACCGTCCTGGACGGTTATGACGATCCAAGCAACCCGGTGGATCCGGTCCTGGGCACAGGGGTGAACATCTTCCTGGCCGGGGACTCCACCGTGAAAGACTACTCCGTCAACGGGATGTGGACCAAGGGCGTGAACCAGGTCGAGGGTTCCTGGGGCGAGTGGCTCCAGAAGTTCCTGGACGACAAGGTCACCGTGGTCGACTACGCCCAGGGCGGCCGCACCACCCGCTCCTTCATCGAGCAGGATAAGTCTCTGGAGAAGATCGACGAAAACATGAAGGAGGGCGACTTCCTCTTCATCCAGTTCGGCCACAACGACTGCTACACCGGGGACGACCGCTATGTGCCGCTGGGCATCGCCAAGAACGAACCCCAGAAGAGCTACGCCGAGGGCGGGAGCTATCCCGACACCGTAAACCTCGCCAGCGACCTGTTCAACGGGGAGACGCTCCTCCTGTCCGCCGGGACCCACACCACCTACACCGGGTATCTCAAGCAGTATTTGGAGGTCGCGAAGAAGCACAACGCCACCGCCGTGCTGATGACCCCTGTGGCCCGGATGCAATACAACACCGCCGACGGCTCCATCAAGCCCCACCACGACGCCACCGCGGTGGACGGCACCAGCGACAACGAGTACTGCAAGGCGGTCAAGTGGGTCTACGACTGGGCCGTGGCCCGGGGCGGCTACAAGGTGGTGTTCATCGACAACTACCAACTCACCGCCGACCTCTTCACCAATGCCTACAAAGCCTGCAACGAGAGCGACAAGAGCACTTACGGCCATCAGCTCATGAGCAACGAGACGGAGGGCACCCACAACAACAAGCTGGGCGGCTTCCTCTGGGCCGGTCTGGTGGCCAAGGCCATTCAGAACAGCGACATGACCATCGCCAAGGCGGTCAAGGCGCCCAGCCAGGTGCTGGGCAAGACCGACAAGGACCAGACCGCCTTCCTCGTGGACGGCCAGGGCAGGTTCACCGCCTATGATATGCTTGAGGGCTATGCCCAGAAAGCCGATTACTGGCAGACCACCGGCCAGCAGATGCTGGACGCCATCGCCGCAAAAGCGGCGGAGCTGGCCCCGGCCCCGGCGGAATAAGCCACAATTTAAAAAGAGACGGTCCCTTGTGGGACCGTCTCTTTTTAAATTGTCCAAGAAGCCTCGCAGAGTTTCGCGCCGCCAGGCGCGAAAGGGTCATAAAAATTTTTTGCCAGGACACGCGCCTGGCAAAAAATACATCTCGGCCCGCAAACGTGCGCCCTGGCCGCTCTGCGGACGGGGCGTGCGCTGCAGCGGGCCGCAAAAAATTATCAAAGAAGCGGCCTCGCCGCTTCTTTGATAAAGCGGGGTCTTAGCCCTCTAATTGTTTAGCCAGGGCCTGGAGCTGCGCCCGGGTCTGGGCGGTGACGGTGGAGGGCACGCTCACCGCCGGCTCCAGCACGGTCATCTCCTTCATCTCCCCCAGCTTTGCCGCCATGAGCCTGGCCGCCGCGGGCGCCCAGGAGCCGTTTTCGACCAGGCCCACCGTGCGCCGCTGGAAGTTCTTGCTCTTCAAATGGGCCAGGAAGTCCTCCATGGGCGGGAACAGCCCGCCGTCATAGGTGGGGGCGGCCAGCACCAGCCGGTCGTACCGAAAGGCCGCCGCCACCGCCGCGGACATATCGCACCGGGCCAGGTCGAAGAAGGCCACCGTCACCCCCGCCGCCTCCAGCATTTCCCGGAGCATCTGCCCGGCCTGGCCGGTGTTGCCGTGGATGGAGCACAGGCACAGGGCCACGCCGGGCTCCTCCGGCGCGTAGCTGGACCAGACCTGGTACTTTTCCAGGTAGGGGGACAGGTCCCCCTCCAAAACAGGGCCGTGGAGGGGCAGAATTTTGGCGATGTCCAGACCCGCCGCCTTTTTCAGCAGGGCCTGCACCGGCGCGCCGTACTTGCCCACGATGTTCAGGTAGTACCGCCGGGCCTCGTCGGTCCACGGCTCCTCGCAGTCCAGGGCGCCGAACTTCCCGAAGGCGTCGGCGGAAAAGAGGAGCTTTTCCGCGCTCTCATAGCTCACCATCACCTCCGGCCAGTGGACCATGGGCGCCATGTAGAAGGTGAGGGTGTGGGCCCCAAGGCACAGCTGGTCCCCCTCGCCCACGGTGAGCTGGCGGTTGGCCAGGTCCGGGCCGAAGAAGCGGGGCAGCATGGAAAAGGTCTTGGCGTTGCCCACCAGCTGCATCTCAGGATAGCGGTCGCACAGCAGGGCGATGTTGTAGCTGTGGTCGGGCTCCAGATGGGAGATGACCAGATAGTCCGGCCGGCGCCCGGCCAAGGCGGTCTCCACGTTTTCCAGCCACGTGTCCGTGGCCCGGCGGTCCACGGTGTCCAGCACGGCGATCTTCTCGTCCAGGATCACATAGGAGTTGTAGGACACGCCGTTTGGCACGGGGTACTGGCTCTCGAAGAGGTCGATGTCGTGGTCGTCGGCGCCAACGTAGACCACGCTGTCGGAAATGGTGGGCTTCATGGAAGTTTGCCTCCTTTTGGGAATGGCGCGGGACACGGGCCGCAAAGACGGCGGGACCCATCTGCCTTTTGGACATTATAGCACACCCGGAAAAAATGGCAAGGGGTGGTTTTGGGGTTGGAAAATCCCGGCGGATGTGGTACAATGTCCGTGCTCGGTGTGCAACGCGCACCTATCCGCAACCTGAGAGAAAGAGGTGGGGTCTGTGGACCGGATCAAGGTCTTTTTGTCCGCTTTGCTGGCCGGGGTTTGCATCGCCCTGGGCGGCACAGCGTTTTTATCCCTGGAGAGCAAGCTGGCCGGGGCTCTGTTTTTCACCGTGGGGCTCTTTGTCATCTGCCTTTTCAAGCTCCACCTCTTCACCGGCAAGGTGTGCTACGTCTTTGACCGGGACCTGTCCTACGCCCTGGACCTGCCCTTCATCTGGCTGGGCAATCTGGCGGGGACCTTTCTGGCGGCCCAGGCCCTGCTGTTGACCCGCGTGGGCCCGGCCCTGGCGGAGAAGGCGGCGGCCCTGTGCCGGACCAAGCTGGCCGACGGGCCCTTGAGCGTCTTTGTCCTGGCCGTTTTCTGCAACGTGATGATCTACATCGCCGTGGAGGGCTTCGCCGCGGCGCCCCACGACCTGGGCCGGTACCTGGCCCTGTTCCTGGGCGTGGCGGTGTTCATCCTCTGCGGCTTTGAACACTGCGTGGCCAATATGTACTACTTCTCCGTGGCCTCCGCCTGGAGCGGCAAGACCCTGGTCTGGCTGCTGTTGATGACGGCGGGCAACGCCGTGGGCGGCGTGCTCTTTCCCCTGCTGCGCCGGGCGTCCCGGAGTTAAAAGCAGGGCGCTCTGCGGCCGGGGCGTGCGCTGCGGCGGACCGCGAAAAATAAGAAAAGAGACGGTCCCGCAAGGGACCGTCTCTTCGCTTACTTTTTGTCAGTGGGCAGGGAGACGGCGCTGTCGTCCCAGGAGAGGTAGCCCGGCAGGGCGGGCGCGCCGTCGCCGCGGTATTCCAGGAGCAGGCCGGGGCCCTCGCCCTCGGCCTCCTCAAAGCCGACGAATTTGTAGGTGATATACATGACGCGGTTGTGTTCGGTGGGCAAAAAGTCGGCCACCAATCGCTTGCCCAGCCGCGCGGCCAGGCGCACCGCGTAGTTCAGCAGGGCGCCGCCCACGCCGTAGGACATGACCCGGCAGGAGACGATGAGCAGTTTCAGGCGCATCACGTCCCCCTCCAGCCCTGCCAGCAGAAGGCCCACCTTCCCGCTGTCGCCGTACTTGTCCCGCAGGGAGCAGACCAGGAAGAGGTGCCCCGGGTCCTGGGCCAGAGCCGCCAGTTCCTCGTAGGAGTAGGTGTAGCCGGTGGAGTTGAGCTGGTGTGTGCGGACCGTCAACTCCTCCACCCGCTGCAGGTCCTCCTCCGTCACCGGGGCCACCGTCACCTGGATGCCCAGGCTCTCCAAAAACCCCTCGTCGGTGCCCACAAATTCCGCCTTGGCCTCCCTGCGGCGCAGGTCCGCCTGGTACATGGCCCGGCGGCGGGCCGAGGTCTCGGTGACGAAGCGGGGCGTCAGCTCCGGCAGGGACAGCAGTTTGTCCACCGCCGTGTGGGGGTAGAGGGTCATCTGGGGCCAGAGGTGGGCCACCGCGTCCCGCTCAAAGGGGCTGTCGTCAATGAGGGCCAGGGCCTCCGGCTTCAGGTTCAGCAGTTGGGCGATCCGGCCCATGGCCGCGCCCTTGTCGTCCCAGGAGATCTGCGGGCAGAGGAAATAGTCCGCCACGCCCAGCCGGGCCAGGTTCTCCATGGCGGGGCCGGGCTCGTTTTTGCTGGCTACGCTGAGCAGGACGCCCCGCCGGTCCAGCTCGGCCAGGGCCTCCGCCACCCCAGGCCGCAGGGCTTGGCCGCCCCCTTCGGAGAGGGTGCCCTCCCACAAGGTGTTGTCCAGGTCCCACACCAGGCACTTCACCTGCCGCCGCTCCCGCTGGTCCACGGCGCTCACCCCTTGCCGCCCAGCCGCTCCACCAGCGCGGTGATGCTGGCGGCGGTGGAGAAGTTCTCCGGCGAAATGTCCTTGCGGCCCAATTTCAGGCCAAAGGTCTTTTCCACAAAGACCACGATCTCCAGGGCGAACAGGGAGTTGACCAGGCCGCTTTTCAACAGCTCCGTGTCCGGTTCGATCTGGGCCCCGCCGGTCTTTTCCCGGAGAAAGTCCAAAACGGTTTGTTGAATTTCCATATGATATTCCTCCTTGTTATTGTTCTATCAAGGTCAGAAGTTCCTGGACGGTGGTGGTGTGGGAGATCATGTGCCGGGGCAGACGGCGCAGGCTCTGGGGCAGGCCCCGGACGATCTCCGCCGTGCCGGGGGCGGTGGTGACGGTCACGTCGGCCCCGGCCTCGGCCATGACCACCTCTGTCAGTTCCCCGGTGAGGCCGTAGGGGTAGGTGACGACCACCGCCCTCTGGTCCGGCGCTCTGGCCGGGGCCAGCAGGGTCTGAACGGCGTCAAAGTCGGCCCGCAGGGCCGCGGCGTAGTCCCAGTCGCTCTCTCCGGGCAAGGGCTGGACCCCTTGGCGGCAGGTCTCCCCGTCCAGCTCCTCCACCTGGTGCATATCGTAGGTGTGGGAGTTGAGGCGGACGACGCCCTTTTCCACCCAGGGCAGGGCGTCCTGGATGGAGAAGTGGGGCGTGATGGGTCGGCCGGTGTCCTTGTAGCTGTCCTTGCCCGCCGACACGCCGATGACGGCGATCTGGGCCTGGAAGCCGTACCGCTCCAAGAGGGGCGCGCCCAGGGTCAGATTGTTGGCGTAGCCGTCGTCAAAGGTGATGACCACGCTCTTTTCCGGCAGGTCCTTGCCCCGGAGAACGTAGTCCGCCAGGTCGTCGTAGCCCACGCTGTGGTACCCGGCGGCGGAGAGGGCGGCCAGGTGCGCTTCAAAGTCGCTTGCCAGCACGGTGTAGGCGTCTGTCTGGGCGGGGTCGTCGGTGAGGGAGTGGTACATCAGGATGGGGACCTTTTTGCTCAGGGTCTCCTCACAGGGGCGGTACAGCTCCTCCAGCCGGGCGTCCACGTTGTCCGCCGTCACATAGACCCCGAAGCCCTGGGGCGTCCAGATGGAGTCGTCGCCAAAGATGCGCGCGGCCATCATGTCGCCAACGGGGTTGCGGAAGTGGTTGGCGTCGTAAAAATACCGGGGGTCGCCGGAGATGGAGGAGAGGCCGTTGAAGTCCCAGAAGGGCCCGGTCTGGGCCATGGCCCGCCAGAGCCGCTCGATGTCGGCCCTGTCGTAGCTCCGCAGGTCCTCGGCGTACTGGGCGGCGGCGCAGACGGTGAGGTCCACCCCCTTTTCCGCGCACAGCCTGCGGATCTCCGCCACGGCCTGGACGCACGGGTCGATCATGGGCAGGGCGCCGATGGAGCCGTGGTCGGGGAACTGGTAGCCGTTTTCCGCCAGGTAGTCCTCCAGGGAGCCGATGCGCTCCACATCCCGCCGCTGTTTGTTGTACACGCCGCTCTCCGGCAGATAGACCGCCTCCGGCGTCACCAGATAGCCGCGGGTCAGCTGGGCTGTGAGCTTGTCCACGGCGTACTGGGGGTGGGAGAAGAGGTACGCGCCGTAGAATTCGAAGGGGGAGGAGCCGTCGGCGGCCCAGTGCATCCGCTCTTTCAGGTCTGTGGTGTCGGTGGAGAAGTCCAGGGCGTTTTGGGGCTCAAACATAAGCACCATGTGCTTGACCTGGTCGTGGTCCAGAAGGTATCTGGCGCAGCGCAGCTCGTCCCCCAGCTTGCCGCCGTACCAGGTCAGGTTGTAGTATTGCCCGCCGGTGTAGCGGCCAAAGGTCTCGCAGGACAGAGAGGCCACCTTGGACGAGCCGATGATGTAGCTGTCGTAGTCGTCAAAGTGGTTTTGGAGGTAGGCGATCTTGGCCACGCGGGGATTCTGGGTCATGTCGTAGGCGTAGTCGTCCAGCAGTCGGTCGCCAAAGACGCCGAAAGGGTCTACCCCGGCGTTGAAGAGCCCGTAGAGCCCGCCGGCCGCCACCGCGCCCAGCAGGAAAAGGCCCAGCCATTTCCAGAGCTTCACTTGCCCACCTCCTCAGAAGTTGAAGTACAAAAAGCCGGACACCTGGCTCATGTGGACCAGGCTGAGGGCCATAAGGGCGCCGCAGAGCAGAGCGTCCCTGGCGGTAAAGACCGTCTTTTTGGAGATGCCGTTGGAGTTTTTCAGGCAGAAGCAGATCACCCCGCTGACCACCAGCAGGGCCAGCACATACCAGTTGGCCGCGGCGAAGGCGGCCAGGGACCCCGCCGCCGGCGTCACCAGCGCCTTGTAGACCCCCGCGGCCTGGGTCATCCCGGAGCAGTCAAAGAGCACCCGCACCAGAGCGGAGGCCACGAAAGTCATGGTCACGGCCAGAGGCTTGGGCAGGGACTTCCGGTGCAGGGTCATCAGGTTGGCCGCGCACACCAGCAGGCCGTTGGCGAGGCCCCAGGCCAGATAGTGCCAGTCCGCGCCGTGCCACAGTCCGGAGACCAGAAAGGTGGCCAGCGTGGCCAGGATCAGCTTGCCCGTCCGGTCTCCGAAGTGAAAGAGCTTGTTGAACACGCTCTCGCTGAAAAAGCGGGAGATGGTCATGTTCCACCGCCGCCAGAAGTCGGCGAAGTTTCTGGCCTTGTACGGGGAGTCGAAGTTGATGGGCAGGTCCACGCCGAAGAGGTGGCCGATGCCGCGGGCCATGTCGATGTAGCCGGAGAAGTCAAAGTAGTAGGCAAAGGTGAAAGCCAGCACGCCGCACCAGGCCATGGGCCAGGAGCTGGCGGACACATCGCCGCCGTAAAAGCTCCGGGCGAAGGCGATCAGCGGGTCGGCCAGCACCGTCTTTTTGGCGCAGCCCACGCTGAGGAGCATCAGGCCCCGGCAGATATTCTGGCGGTCAAAGACCCGGAGCCGCTGGCCCTTGAGCTGGGGCATCAGCTCCGGCCGCTTCACCACCGGGCCCACGATGAGCTGTGGGAAGAAAGAGATGAACACCGCGTAGTCCAAGGGGCCGTCCAGATGGCCGGGGTCCCGGTAGACGTCGGCGGCGTAGGCCAGCATTTGGAAGGTGAAGAAGGAGATGCCGATGGGCAGGAGCAGTTCGATGACGGGGAAGTCCCGGCCTGTGAGCAGTCCCACGCCCTCCAAAAAGAAGTTCAGGTACTTGAAGACAAACAGGGCGCCCAGGTTCCAGACCACCGCCAGGCCCATGAAGAGCCGGCGGAAGTGGGCGCACCGGCCCAGGGCCAGGGCCAGCAGATAGTTCCCCACAGCCAGCGCGCAAAAGCCCAGCAGAAAGTCGGGCTGGCCCACACCGTAAAACACCAGCGACGCCGCCACCAGCCAAACCTTTGCCGCCGTCATGCCCAGCCAGAGGCGCAGAGCGTGGTATCCGGCAAGGGCGGCAGGCAGAAAGAGGAAGAGAAAGCGGTACGAGGAAAAAATCATAGGCGGCCTCCTGTCAGGCTTCGTTCAAATCATATATTATATACCAACCTGGGACAAAAGGCAAATGGCCTCTTGCAAATTCTGGAACGGTTGGATATAATAGCCCTAAGTCCCCATCTGGGAGGCGCTTTGTTCCATGAAAAGAATGCTCTTTGTCTATAACCCCCGCGCCGGGCAGGGCAAGGTCCGCAAAAAGCTGTCCGACATTCTGGACGCTTTTGTGGCCCAGGGCTATCTGCCCGCGGTCTACCCCACCCAGGCCCCCGGCGACGCCACCAAACTGGTGCGGGGCATCGGTCGGCACTACCGCAGGGTGGTCTGCTGCGGCGGGGATGGCACGCTCCACGAGGTCATCGAGGCCCTGATGGAACTGTCCGACCCGCCGGTGCTGGGCTATATCCCCGCCGGGTCCACCAACGACGTCTCCCGGAACCTGGACCTGCCCAAAAATATGCGCCGGGCCGCCGAGGTAGCCGCCGGAGGCGAGACCATGCGGTGCGACATGGGCCGCTTCAACGGAAACCCGTTTGTGTACGTGGCCGCCTTTGGCCTCTTTGCCGACGTGAGCTACGCCACGTCCCAGAAGTTCAAAAACCTCTTTGGTCACATGGCCTACATCCTGGAGGGCGTAGGCCGGCTGGGGAACATCCACAGCTGGGAGGTGACGGTGGAGCACGACGAGGGGACGCTGGAGGGGGAGTTCATCTTCGGCATGGTGGGAAACACCCGCTCCGTGGGCGGCTTCCAGAACCTGCCGGTGCCGGAGGTGGCCCTGGACGACGGGAAGTTCGAACTGCTGTTGGTCCGCAAACCCAGAAACCCTGTGGAACTGCAGGGCATTCTGACGGCCCTCATGTCCCAAAAAACCACCCCGGACGGCCCGGTCATCGGCCTGCGTACCGCCAGGGCCCGGTTCCTCTGCCAGCAGGAGTTGGAGTGGACCCTGGACGGGGAGTGCGGCGGCAGCCACGCCCAGGCGGAGATCCAAAACATCCCCAGGGCCCTGGAACTGTGCTGTCGGCAGAAATAGCCTGCTTTTGGCACCAAATACGTCTCCTTGGCATAGGTTGGACCGAGACCTATGGCAAGGAGGCGTTTTTGATATGGATGAACTGGCGATGCTGGACCGGGAAGCCTTCGCCCAGGTGTGGAGCCGGGTAGACGCCCAGGGGACGGGGGTCATAGAGCCGGTCCCGGGGCCTGGGCCCGCCCAGACCCCGCCGGAGGGGACGGCGCTGCAAGAACTGGTGGAGACGTGCCTGGAGGGGGCGGAGGCCTACCGGGCCCTGGCCCGCCGGGCCCGCCGAAGCGGTGGGGAGCTGGCCGCCCTCCGGGACCAAAAGACCGCCCAGGCCAGGCGCCTCAGCGCGGCCTACCTGCTCCGCTCCGGCGTGCGCTACTGGCCCCAGACCGCCCAGGAGCCCGGTCCGGGGCAGAGCTTTTTCGCCACACTGCGGGAGCGCTACCTGGCGGAAGGGCGGCTGAGGACCCGGTTGGAAGACCTGGCCCGGACCGACGACCAGGAGTTGGGCCAGATGTACACCCAGCTGGCCCAGGAGACGGCGGACATGGCCCGCCGGGTCCACACGGTGGTGGAGCGGGAACTGTGAAAAAAAGCCCTGGCAACGGTGGGTTGCCAGGGCTTTTGCACGCAAAGGGATGGGGCGGTGGGGATCAGTACCGACGGACCACGGCCACCACGCGGCCCAGCAGGTCACAGCCCTCGCCGTCGATGGGCTGGTAGTCGGGGTTCTCCGGCATGAGCCAGAGGTGTCCCTTTTCCATGCGGTAGGTCTTGACGGTGGCCTCGTTGTCAAAGAGGGCCACTACGATGTCGCCGTTGCGGAAGGACTGCTGCTGGTGGACGATGACCAGGTCGCCGGGCAAAATGCCGGCGTCGCGCATACTCTCGCCCCGGACCTTGAGGGCGAAGTGCTCTCCCACCAGACCGTCGGTGTCGTAGGTGAGGTATTCCTCCACGCACTCCTCGGCCAGAATGGGCGAGCCGGCGGCCACGTTGCCCACCACGGGGATCTTGTCCCGGCGGGCGCCCTCCTGCTCATCGGTGAGCGTCATGGCGCGGGTCTTGCCCGCGGCGCGGGTGAGCACCCCCGCGCTCTCCAGGCCCTTCATGTGGAAGTGGACGGTGGAGGGGCTCTTCAGCCCGACGGCCTGGCCGATCTCCCGCACAGAGGGCGGATAGCCGTGGACCTCGGAAAAGGAGACGATGAAGTCGTATATCTCCTGCTGCTTGGGAGTCAGGGCTTTCATCATAACGCACCTCCAAGGTGTTTGGTGAGGTCAGTATAGCACATCTGTTCTGAATTGTCAAACGATTGTTCTAAACTTTTTACAATTTATTCATTGACATTAAAATTATGGGGGCATATACTTTTTTTATAATGAAGATCCTGGGAGGAATGTCTGGTGATCAAGCTCATCCGCACCCACTTGAAGGGCTATGGCGCCCAGGCGGCCACGGGACCGGTGTTCATGGTCCTGGAGGTCATCTGCGAGATGATCATGCCCCTGCTGATGGCGGAGATCGTGGACAGGGCCATCCCCGACAACGACAGCGCGGCCATCTACCGCCTTGGGGCGATGATGGTGGCCCTGGCGCTGTTTTCCATGTTCTGCGGCGTGATGGGGGCCAAGCTGGGCATCAACGCCAGCCAGGGCTTTGGGGCCAATCTGCGCCTGGCGCTGTTTGGGAAGATACAGAGTTTTTCCTTTGCCGACATCGACCGCTTTTCCTCCGCCAGCCTGATCACCCGCACCACCAACGACGTGAACAACATGACCATGATGCTCACCATGGGTCTTCGCATCATGGTCCGGGCCCCGGTGATGCTGTTGGTGGCGCTGGCCATCACCCTGTGGCTCAACGCGCGGCTGGCGCTGGTGCTGGTGGTGGTCATCCCGCTGATGACGGTGGTCATCGCGCTGATCATGCGCGTGGGCATCAAGCTCTTTGGCCTGGTCCAGCGCCGCGTGGACGCCATCAACGAGGCGCTGCAGGAGAATCTGGTGGCCATCCGCGTGGTGAAAGCCTTTGTCCGCCAGGACTTTGAGAAGAAAAAATTCCAGAAGAGCAACGACGAGCTGACCGAGGCGTTTTTGCGGGTCGGCCTTCGCATCGTGGCCATCATGCCCGTCATGACCCTGTGCATGAACGGCGCGACGGTGGCCCTGCTCTACTTTGGCGGGCAGATGGTCATGGGATTTGAGTTCGACCTGGGCTCGCTCCAGGCATTTATCAGCTATATCGCCCAGATCTTGATGAGCGTGATGATGGTGGCCATGTCCCTGCTGCAGCTGTCCCGCGCCCAGGCCAGCGCCCGGCGGATCCAAGAGGTGCTGGACGCCCAGAGCGACATCCAGGACGCCGCCCAGCCCGCCCAACTGCCGCCGGCCAGGGGCAAGGTGGAGTTCCGGGACGTCTCCTTCCGCTACGCCACCGGCACCGGGGACGATGTGCTGGCCCACATCGACCTGACCGTGGAGCCGGGGCAGTTCGTGGCCATCGTGGGCGGCACCGGCGTGGGCAAGTCCAGCCTGGTGAACCTGATCCCCAGGTTCTACGACGTCACCGGCGGGCAGGTGCTGCTGGACGGCGTGGACGTGCGGGACTACCCGCTGAAAGAACTGCGGGAGCGCATCGGCATGGTCCTGCAAAACAACGTCCTCTTCTCCGGCACGGTGCGGGAAAACCTCCTCTGGGGCGACCCGGACGCCACGGAGGAGGACCTGGTCCGGGCCACCAAGGACGCCCAGGCATACTCCTTCATCATGTCCCTGCCCGACGGCTTTGACACCCATCTGGAGCAAGGGGGCGTCAACCTCTCCGGCGGCCAGAAGCAGAGATTGTGCATCGCCAGGGCCATGCTGAGAAAGCCCGCGGTGCTGATTTTGGACGACTCCACCTCCGCGGTGGACTCGGCCACCGAGACCGCCATCCGCCGCTCCTTCTCGGAAAACCTCAAGGACACCACGGTGCTCATCATCGCCCAGCGCATCTCCTCGGTGCGCTACGCCGACAAGATCGTCATTCTGGAGGACGACCACATCGTGGGCGAGGGCACCCACGACCAGCTTTTGGCGGACAACGCCATCTACCAGGAGATCTACCAGTCCCAGCAGGAAGGGGTGAGCGAGTAATGCCCGGACCGAACCGCGCGCCGCGAGGCGGCTACCAAAAACCCAAGAACATCGGCCGGACCATCCTGCGTCTGCTGGGCTACCTCACCCGCTCGCCCTTTGTTTTGCTGTTGGTGGTGGGGTGCCTGGTCGCCTCGGTGGGCACCAACCTGGGCGGGTCCTATATGCTCCGCGGGATCATCAACGACTTTCTGGACGTCAACGGACCGCGGTTTGGGGACCTGGGCGGGTTGGGGCTGGGCATTTTGCGGCTGGTGTGCGTCTACCTGGCCGGCGCGCTGGCCAGCTACGTCCAGTCCGCCGCCATGGTGCGCCTGGCCCAGAAGGGCACCAACCGCCTGCGCCGGGAGCTTTTTGACGCGCTCCAGGACCTTCCCCTGTCCTACTTTGACCAGCACCCCCACGGCGAGCTGATGAGCCGCTTTACCAACGACGCCGACAACGTGCAGATGGCTCTGGAACAGAGCTTGGTGTCCATGCTCTCCAGCGCCTTTATGTTCGTCGGGCTGGTGGTGCTGATGCTGGCCATCAACTGGCGGCTCTTTTTGGTGACGCTGTTGGTGCTGGTGCTGACCATGCTCATCTTCAAGGCCATCAGCAAGCGAAGCCGCAGTTACTATATCCAGCAGCAGAACGTCCTGGGCGCCCTCAACGGCAACATCCAGGAGACCATCGAGGGGCTGAGGGTGGTCAAGGCCTTCACCCACGAGGCCGCCGCCATCGACGACTTCAAAGTCCTCAACGAGCAGTACCGCCAGGCCGCGCGGAAGGCGGGATTTTTTGCCGGCATCATCGGCCCGGTGAACCACAACCTGATGAATGTCTCCTACGCCCTCACCGCCTGCGTGGGCGGGATCTTGTCCGTCCTCCAGGGCTTTGACCTGGGCGGGCTGGTGGTCTACCTGAACTACTCCAAGCAGGTGGGCCAGCCCATCAACCAGGTGTCCCAGCAGATGACCGCCATCCTCTCCGCCCTGGCGGGCGCGGAGCGTATTTTCGCCGTGATGGACGCCCGGCCGGAGGTGGACGAGGGCAAGGTCCGCCTGACCCGCGTGGGCGAGCGGGCGTGGGCCTGGCAAACGCCGGAGGGAGAGCTCGTGCCCTTGAAGGGCGACGTCCGCTTTGAGGACGTGAGCTTTTCCTATGTGCCCGGCAAGCCCATTTTGAAGCACATCTCCCTCTACGCCACGCCGGGGCAGAAGATCGCCTTCGTGGGCTCCACCGGCGCGGGCAAGACCACCATCACAAACCTCATCAACCGCTTTTATGAGATCGAGTCGGGCCGCATCACCTACGACGGTATCGACGTGCGGGACATCGCCAAGGACGACCTGCGGGCCTCCCTGGGCATGGTCTTGCAGGACACGCACCTCTTTACCGGCACCGTCATGGACAACATCCGCTATGGGCGGCTGGACGCCACGGACCAGGAGTGCATCCAGGCCGCCAAGACCGCCAACGCCCACAGCTTTATCCGCCGGCTGCCCCAGGGGTACCAGACCATGGTCACCGGGGACGGGGCCAATCTCTCCCAGGGCCAGCGCCAACTGCTGGCCATCGCCCGGGCAGCCGTGGCCGACCCGCCGGTGATGATCTTGGACGAGGCCACCTCCTCCATCGACACCCGCACGGAAAAGCACATCGAGGCGGGCATGGACGCGCTGATGGAAAACCGCACGGTCTTTGTCATCGCCCACCGCCTGTCCACCGTGCGAAACTCCAACTGCATCGTGGTGCTGGAGCACGGCCAGATCGAGGAGAAAGGCGACCACGACGCGCTCTTGGCCAACAAGGGCCGCTACTACCAGCTCTACACCGGGCAGTTCCAGCTGGACTGAACGCTGCATTGTCAAAGAAGCGGCGAGGCCGCTTCTTTGACAATGTTTTTTTTGCGGCCCGCTGCAGCGCACGGCCCGGCCACCGCAGCGAAACTCTGCGAGGCTTTTTGACAAATTGACAGGGCCGCCTCCGGTGGGGCGGCCCTGCCCCGCTCTGGACAGGCGGTTTCGTGGGCGGGAAAGTGTCTTTACAATCGGTATAGCTTGCGCTATAATATACCTATTGTATTTCCAAAAAGAGAGATGGGAGTGTTGGATATGAACGAGGCATTGGGCAGGTCCCTGGCGCTCTTGCGGCAGGAGCGGGGCCTCTCCCAGCGGTCGGTGGCCAAGGACCTGGGCATCTCCCAGGCGCTGTTGAGCCACTACGAAAAGGGGGCGCGGGAGCCGGGCCTGGCCTTTGTGGCCCGGGCTTGCCGGTACTACAACGTATCCGCCGACTTCCTGCTGGGGCTGTCTCTGTCCAGGGACGGCACCACCATTCTGGACCAGGAGACCCTGCCCGACGCGTCCCAGGAGCGGCCCGGCCAGCTGCGGGGCAGCGTGATGGCCGTGCTGACCAAAAAGCTGGTGGTCAACGCCGCGGGACTGCTGTTTGACCTCCTCGGCGCCCTGGGCAGCAAAAAGGCGGTCCAGGCCGCCGGCGAATACCTGGGCGGGGCCGTCTATCAGCTGTTTCGCCGGCTCCACCGGGCAGCCGGGGCCAGCGAGGACTTTTTCGACGTGCCGGGCCGGTACTTCGACCTGGGCGTGGCCACGGCGGACATGACCCTCTCCCAGTGCGACTTTCAAGACGCGCTGGACGCCGCCGTCCGGGAGAAAACGCCCTTCCCCGACCTGTCCCACGACGCGCTGGCCCGCGCCTACCCCGGCGTGTACCAGTCTCTTCTGCAGGTGGTCCACACCGCCGGACGGCGGGTGAACGACGAACTGGACCTGCGGGCGCGCATGGCGGAAGAGGAAGCGCGCGGGTAGAACGAGGCGCCGGACCGCCGCGGGCCGAGGGGCGCCCAACTGGAACTGCACAAGAACCGCGAGAGGTGACTGAACTATGACCGACCAATCGAAAATTCGCAACTTCAGCATCATTGCCCACATCGACCACGGCAAGTCCACCCTGTCCGACCGGCTCATCGAGGCGTGCAACGCGGTGGAGCAGAGGGAGATGGAGGCCCAACTGCTGGACAACATGGACCTGGAGCGGGAGCGGGGCATCACCATCAAGGCCAGGGCCGTGCGGCTGAACTACAAGGCCGCCGACGGGGAGACCTATGAGCTCAACCTCATCGACACGCCGGGCCATGTGGACTTCAACTACGAGGTCTCCCGGTCTCTGGCCGCCTGCGAGGGGGCGGTGCTGGTGGTGGACGCGGCCCAGGGCATCGAGGCCCAGACGTTGGCCAACACCTATCTCGCCATGGAGCACGATCTGGAGATCCGCCCGGTCCTCAACAAGATCGACCTGCCCGCCGCCGATCCCCAGCGGGTGAAGAACGAGATCGAGGACGTGATCGGCCTGCCCGCCCAGGACGCGCCCGAAATTTCCGCGAAAATGGGGATCAACATCCCCGCGGTGCTGGAGGACATCGTGCAGAACATCCCCGCGCCCCATGGGGACCCCAAGGCGCCGCTGAAGGCCCTGATCTTCGACAGCCAGTATGACCCCTACCGCGGCGTCATCGTCTATTTCCGGGTGATGGAGGGCACGCTGCGGACCGGCATGGCCGTCAGGCTCATGGCCTCCGGCGCCAGCTATGAAGTGCTGGAATGCGGCCACCTCCTGCCCCTGGGCATGGAGCCCTGCGACCAGCTGACCGCCGGGGAGGTGGGGTACTTCACCGCCTCCATCAAGACGGTGAGCGACACCCGCGTGGGGGACACCATCACCGAGCGGGACCGGCCCGCCGACCAGGCCCTGCCGGGCTACCGTCCGGCCCAGTCCATGGTCTACTGCGGGGTCTACACCGAGGACGGCTCCAAATACCCCGACCTGCGGGACGCTCTGGAGAAGCTCCAGCTCAACGACGCGTCGCTGTCCTTTGAGCCGGAGTCCTCCGCCGCTTTGGGCTTTGGCTTCCGCTGTGGCTTTTTGGGGATGCTCCACATGGAGATCATCCAGGAGCGGCTGGAGCGGGAGTTCGATCTGGACCTGGTGACCACCCTGCCCAGCGTCATCTACCGCATCACCAAGTCCGATGGCAGCGTGGTCATGGTGGACAACCCCCACAACTACCCCGACCCCGGCGCGATCACGCTGGCCGAGGAGCCCTACGCCAAGGTCTCCATCATCTCGCCGCCGGACTATGTGGGCAACATCATGCCCATGTGCCAGGAGCGGCGGGGAGAGTTCAAGGATATGCAGTATCTGGACACCAACCTGGTGGAGCTCCACTACTCCATGCCCCTGGGCGAGATCATCTACGACTTCTTCGACGCGCTGAAGGCCAAGACGCGGGGCTATGCCAGCCTGGACTACGAGTTGGAGTGCTACAAGCCCAGCGAACTGGTCAAGGTGGACCTGCTCCTCAACGGCGACCAGGTGGACGCCCTGAGTTTCATCGCCCACAAGGACAAGGCGTACCCCAGGGCCCGCAGGATGTGCGAAAAACTGCGGGAGAACATTCCCCGCCAGCTCTTTGAGGTGCCCGTCCAGGCCGCCATCGGCGGCAAGGTCATCGCCCGCGAGACGGTGCGGGCCATGCGGAAGGACGTGCTGGCCAAGTGCTACGGCGGCGACATCACCCGGAAGAAGAAACTGCTGGAAAAGCAAAAAGAGGGCAAGAAGAAAATGCGGACCCTGGGAACGGTACAGCTGCCCACCGAGGCGTTTATGGCTGTGCTGAAACTGGACGAGGAGTGAGACCTCGCATGAAAGGGAGGGAGCGAACATGAAAAAACTGTTGAGCTTCGCGCTGGGCATCGCCCTGCTGTGGCCCCACGGCGCGGCGGCGGCGGAGGCCGCCCCCGGCGTCCAGCCGGAGGGGGTGGCCGTGTCCACCACCCAGAGCGTGGAGGTGGACGGCGTGGCGGTGGAATTTGAGACCTACGCCCTGCTGGACGCCAACGGCTACCCCACCAACTACGCCAAGCTCCGGGACGTGGCCTGGGTGCTCCGGGGCACTGACGCGGGGTTCGCGGTGGACTGGTCCGCCCAAAGGGGCGTCTCCATCGCCACCGGCCAGAGCTACACCGCCGACGGCACCGAGATGTCCACCCCCTACTCCGGCGACCGGGACTACTATCTCCCAGAAGAGGTCACCGCTGTGGACGGCCAGCGCCGGGCGATCTCCGCCATCCGCCTCTACGACGACAACGGCAACGGCTACACCTACTATAAGCTCCGGGACCTGGGCAGCTGCCTGGGCTTTTTGGTGGACTGGGAAGAGGGCAGGGGCGTATTCATCGACACCACCAAGGTCTATTCCGGCGCCAGCCGGACCGATGTGGCGGCCCTGGCCGGGACCTGGACGGGGACGCTGGACCTGTCCCCTGCCCTGGCCGCGGCCGCGGACAGCCAGCCCCAGCTGCGGGACTATTTCCGCTTTGACGGGGCCGCCGCGCCAGTGGCTCTCACCGCCGACAGGACTGGGCAGTACACCATCACCCTGCTGGAAGAGGACTTCAACGCCGCCTTGGCCCAGGTCAGAGCCGCCTTTGTCGCGGGCATGATGGACTACGCCGAGGACCAGTTCCAGGAGACCATGGGCCTCTCCTTGGACCAGGCTCTGGCCCAGAACGGCATGGACCGCCAGAGCTTCCAGGCCCAGTTTGAGACCCTCTTTGAAGACGGCATGGCCCAGGCCGCCGGGCAGATGCTGCTCCAGTTCAACCGCCCTGCCCTCTGGACGGCGGAACAGGCCGCCACGGTCCGGACCGCCTCCGGCGGGCTGACCCTCACCCTGGACGACGGCACAAGGATCGACTTTACCCGCCTGTGAGGACCGAGGGTCCTTGCGAAGCGGGTGAAAAAGTGCTATAATAGCCGCAAGCGGTCACGGCGCCATCCCGTGCCGCCCCCGTTCCCCGGCCCGGCCGGGGAATGGGAGGGATGGGGCGTGACGCCGTGCCGCTTGGCGGATATGGCGCCAGGTCCCAAACGGCGGGAAGAACGCCTACTTTAACAACGAGGATTGATCACATGGCCAAGAAGAAGGGGACGGAAGAGAGCGGAAAGCACCGGGACAACCCGAACGTCATGGGACTGCGGCGCGAGGTGATGGAACAGCCCATCACCCAGACCCTGGAGCTCAACTATATGCCCTACGCCATGAGCGTCATCGTCTCCAGGGCCATCCCGGAGATCGACGGCTTCAAGCCCAGCCACCGCAAACTGCTCTACACCATGTATAAGATGGGCCTCTTGACCGGCGCCCGGACCAAATCGGCCAACATCGTGGGCCAGACCATGAAGCTCAACCCCCACGGCGACGCCGCCATCTACGACACCATGGTCCGCCTCTCCCGGGGCTACGGCGCGTTGCTGCACCCGCTGGTGGACTCCAAGGGCAACTTCGGCAAGGTCTACTCCCGGGACATGGCCTGGGCCGCCAGCCGGTACACCGAGGCCAAGCTGGACGCCATCGCCGCCGAGTTCTTCCGGGACATCGACCAGGACGCGGTGGACTTTCAGGACAACTACGACGGCTCCATGCAGGAGCCCACCCTGCTGCCCACCACCTTCCCCAACGTCCTGGTCTCCGCCAACCAGGGCATCGCCGTGGGCATGGCCTCCAACCTGTGCGGGTTCAATCTGGGCGAGGTGTGCGACGCGGCCATCGCCTACATCAAGGACCCTGGGGTGGACCTGCTGGCTGTGTTGAAAGCCCCGGATTTTTCCACCGGCGGCCAGCTTTTATACAACGGCGAGGAGATGGCCAACATCTACCGGACCGGCCGGGGCTCTTTCAAGGTCCGGGCCCGGTGGCGCTACGTCAAGGAGGGCAACCTCATCGAGATCTACGAGATCCCCTACACCACCACCACCGAGGCCATCATCGACAAGGTGGCCGAGCTCATCAAGGCGGGAAAGGTGAAGGAGATCTCCGATATGCGGGACGAGACCGACCTGTCCGGTCTCAAACTCACCATCGACCTGAAGCGGGGCACCGACCCGGACAAGCTGATGCAAAAGCTCTTCAAGTCCACCACCTTGCAGGACTCCTTCCCCTGCAACTTCAACATCCTCATCGCCGGAACGCCCAGGGTCATGGGGGTGGGGGAGATCCTGGAGGAGTGGATCGCCTGGCGGATGGACTGCGTGCGCCGGAGGGTCTATTTCACGCTGAAAAAGCGGGAGGAAAAACTGCACCTGCTCAAAGGGCTCAAGAAGATCCTGCTGGACATCGACCGGGCCATCCAGATCATCCGGGACACCGAGGAGGACGCCGAGGTCATCCCCAACCTGATGATCGGCTTTGGCATCGACACCGCGCAGGCCGAGTTCGTGGCGGAGATCAAACTGCGGAACATCAACAAGGAGTATATCCTCAAGCGGGTGCGGGAGACCGACGAGCTGGAAAAGGAGATCGCCGACCTGCGGGACCTGGTGGACTCCCCCAGCCGCATCAAGGGCGTCATCACCGACGAGCTCCGGACGGTGAAGAAGAAGTTCGCCGCGCCCCGCAGAACGGAGATATTATACGAGTTCGAGGCCGCCCAGGAGGTGGACCTCACGGAAGAGGTGGCCGACTACCCCGTTCACGTCTTTGTCTCCAGGGAGGGCTATTTCAAGAAGATCACGGCCCAGTCCCTCCGCATGGCCAGCGACCAGAAGTATAAAGAGGGCGACGGCCCGGCACAATACTGGGAGACCACCAATCGGGAAGAACTGCTGGTCTTTACCGACAAACAGCAGTGCTACAAGGCCCGGCTGAGCGACTTTGACGACGCCAAGGCCAGCGTGCTGGGGGACTACCTTCCCACCAAGCTGGGCATGGACCAGGGCGAGAGCGTGGTGTTCACCGCGCTGGCCCAGGACTATATCCCCCACATCCTCTTCTTCTTCCAAAACGGCAAGGTGGCGCGGGTGGAGATGGGGTCCTACGCCACCCAGACCAAGCGCAGGAAGCTGACGGGGGCCTACTCGGACAAGTCGCCTCTGGTGACGGCGCTGGTGGTCCGGGAAGATATAGAGGTGGCCGTCCACTCCACCGACGGGCGCTGTCTGGTCTTCCACACAGCGTCCCTCAACCCCAAGACCACCCGCAACACCCAGGGCGTCAACGTCCTCGCCCTCAAGGGAAAGCACACCCTCCGCGCCGCGGAACCGCTGAGCCGCAGTGGGATCTCCAACCCCGCCCGCTTCCGGGGCCGGTCCCTCCCCGCCGCCGGCGCCCTGCTCCGGCCGGAGGACCAGGTGATGGACGCCCAGCTGACCCTCTGAAAAAGGAGGCCCTATGGCCAAAAAAGCCTGGCCCTATGTGAAAGCCTACACGCTGATGACCCTGGGCGCGCTGGTGTACGCCCTGGCCTTTGCCTGGTGCTACGACCCAAATCACATCGGCTTCGGCGGCGTCACCGGCCTTGCCCAGATCGTCAACCACTTCGCGCCCGCGGCGCCCATCGGCGCTGTGGTCATCCTCCTGAACATTCCCCTCTTTCTCCTGGGCTGGAAGCTGTTGGGGGCGGGGGTGCTGGCCGGTTCGCTGTACGCCATGGCCTGCTCGTCGCTGATGATCGACGTTCTGGAGGGGCTGTTTTCCTTCCCCACCATGGAGCCCATGCTGGCCGCCGTCACCGGCGGAGTGCTGTTGGGCGTGGGCCTGGGCCTTGTGTTTTTACAGCGGGCCACCACGGGCGGCACCGACCTGCTTGCCCGGCTGTTGAAGCTGAGATTCGGCTGGCTGCCCGTGGGCAAGCTGCTGATGTGCATTGACCTTGTGGTCATCGTGGCGGTGGGCGCCGCTTTTTGGAGCGTCCAGAGCGCCCTCTACGGTCTGGTGGGCCTGTTCCTCTCCACCACCGTCATCGACAAGATGCTCTACGGTCTGGACACGGCCAAGGTGGCCTATATCATCTCCGCCAGGCCCCAGGCCATCACCCAGGCCATCATCCGGGACCTGGAGCGGGGCGTCACCGTGCTGGAGGGCCGCGGCGCCTGGTCCGGCCGGCGCCGGGATGTGCTGCTGTGCGCCTTCAAACAGCGGCAGATCGTGGAGCTGAAGGCGGCGGTGAAGCGGGCCGACCCGGAGGCGTTTTTGATCGTCACCGACGCCCACGAGGTGCTGGGCGACGGGTTTGGCGACTACCGGCAGGACGGGCTTTGAGGGATGCGCCGGAGAAAGGGGAGGTGACGGGAAGATGAAGCGGGCCCTTGCCGTGTGCCTGGCGCTGGTTTGCCTGACCTCCTGCGCGTCCCTGCTGGAGCGGGACTACACGGTGGCCTCGCCCCACCAGGAGGACCCGCCGCCCCAGGGCGACAGCGCCTACCGGGTAGAGAGCTATCCGGCGCTGAGAAACGCCCTGCTGTCCTATGTGGAGGAGGGGATGGATCAGGGCCTGCTGCGCTTTCCCACCACCTATCCGGGCAATTTGTCGGTGGACATGGAAAAGGCCAAGCGGCAGTTGATGGAGGAGGAGCCGCTGGGGTGCTACGCGCTGGAGGACTTGACCTGGCGGAGTTCCAAGATCATCGCCTACTACGAAGTGGAGCTGATGTTTACATACAAAGCGGACAAGGCGGTCTTTCGCTCCTTGCCCAAGGCCGCGTCCCCGGGCGAGCTGGCCACCCTGCTGGCCCGAACGCTGGAGGAGGGCCGGGACAGCCTTTGCGTCTACCTCACCGCCTACTCCGAGGACCAGAGCGACTATTTCCAGGCGGCCTTGCAAGAGGCGTGGGCCGAGGTGGACGGCGCGGCCACGGAGGAGAACGACCCTGAGGGCCAGGACCCGGCACCGCCCGATCCGCCGGAGGTGGCCGTGACCCTCTACCCTGCCACTGGGGGCGTCCGCCGCGTGGCGGAGTTGACCCTGACCTTTGACCAGACAGAGCCCCAGGACCCGGACCGGGTCCAAGCGGCGGAGGACGGATAGGCGGAGGCCGACGGAAACGGCCCGCGGCCTCCGATGGAAAACGGCGGCAAAGCTCCCGCCTGCCGGCGGAGCTTCGTACATCAAGACATTTTATTTTGAAAGGAGTTTATACATCATGTTCACCAAACTCAAGGACCAACTCAAGGCAGACCCCAAGAAGATCGTCTTTACCGAGGGCCACGACGCCCGCATCCTGGAGGCCGCCGCCCGGCTGATGGGGGACGGACTGCTGAAGGTCATCCTGGTGGGCGACCCCGCCGTGGTCACCGCCAAGGCCGCTGAGAGCGGCTTTGACATCGCGGGGGCCGAGATCATCGACCCCGCCGCCTATCCCGGCATGGACGAGATGGTGGCCAAGATGGTGGAGCTCCGCAAGGGCAAGATGAGCGAGGAGGAGTGCCGCGCGGCGCTGGCCAAGGGCAATTACTTCGGTACCATGCTGGTGAAGATGGGCGTGGCCGACTGTCTGCTGGGCGGCGCCACCTACTCCACCGCCGACACCGTCCGCCCCGCCCTCCAGCTCATCAAGACCAAGCCCGGCGCCCACCTGGTCTCCTCCTGCTTCATCATGGACCGGGACACCGGGGACGAGGCCCTGCGGCGCATCTGCATGGGCGACTGCGCCATCAACCTGTCCTATGAGGACAGCGTGGACAAGGAGGGCAACGTGGTCCTCTCCGGCGCCCAGAAGCTGGCTGAGGTGGCCGTGGAGTGCGCCAAGTGCGCCAAGCTCTTTGGCATCGACCCCAAGGTGGCCATGCTCTCCTTCTCCACCAAGGGCTCTGGCAAGGGCGGCACCGTAGCCCTCTCCGCCGAGGCCACCAAGATCGCCAAGGAGCTGGCCCCCGACCTGGCCATCGACGGCGAGATGCAGTTTGACGCCGCCGTCTCCCCCACCGTGGGCCAGCTGAAGTTCCCCGGCTCCTCCGTGGCCGGCTACGCCAACACCTTCATCTTCCCCCTCATCGAAGCGGGCAACATCGGCTACAAGATCGCCCAGCGCCTGGGCGGTTACAACGCCTACGGCCCCATCCTCCTGGGCCTGAACGCCCCCATCAACGACCTCTCCCGCGGCTGTAACGCCGAGGAGGTCTACTCCATGGCCATCATCACCGCGGCCCTGGCGTAAACCGTTCAGACGTTGCGCTTCGCGACCCCACAAGGTTTTTGCGGCTGTCAAAGAAGCGGCGAGGCCGCTTCTTTGACAGTTTTTTGCGGCCCGCTGCAGCGCACGCCCCGGTCGTCACAAGGACGGCCGGGGCGCACGTTTGCGGGCCGAGAGGTATTTTTTGCCAGGCGCATGTCCTGGCAAAAAATTTATGATGCGTCTTTCACGCCCATCGGCGCGAAACTCTGCGAGGCTTTTTTGGCCAAGACCGCAGATTGCTTTTTCGTGAATGGATGTGGTATAATTTTTGCCGGTACGGGCTGACAAATCGGAGTTTGAGGTGGGACAATGGCGTCAAGCAAAGAATATTTAGATTTTATTTTAGGGCAATTATCCGATTTGGATGAAATTACATATCGGGCTATGATGGGAGAATTTATCATCTATTACCGCGGCAAAATCGTAGGCGGTATCTATGATGACAGGTTGCTTGTAAAACCCATAAAAGCGGCAATCAGCTATATGCCAACGGCGACCTATGAATTACCCTATGAGGGGACAAAAGAAATGTTGTTGGTGGAGGAAGTTGACAACAGAGAGTTTTTGACAGGTTTATTCAACGCCATGTATGAGGAATTGCCAGCGCCAAAGTCGAAAAAGAAGAAATAGGCAACTTCCCGTTTGGGGTTGAAAAAGCACCTGACGCAAGTCAGGTGCTTTTCCTTGGTGGAGACTACAGAACTCGAATCTGTGACCTCTCGCGTGTGAGGCGAGCGCTCTACCAGCTGAGCTAAGCCTCCATATAAATGGTGACCCGGACGGGACTCGAACCCGTGTTGCCGCCGTGAAAGGGCGGAGTCTTAACCGCTTGACCACCGGGCCGTCGTCAGAACGGCTACGCTCCGTTCCGTTTCCGCCCAGAGGGCGAAAACTCCACATCCGCTGAGCCGTTCTTCCTCTCAAAATCGGACCCGCTGCGCTGGGCTCCGATTTTGTTGAAGGGCAAGGGCGACGGCTCCGTTCCGTTTCCGCCCAGAGGGCGAAAACTGCACATCCGCTGAGCCGTTCTTCCTCTCAAAATCGGACCCGCTGCGCTGGGCTCCGATTTTGTTGAAGGGCAAGGGCGACGGCTCCGTTCTGTTTCCGCCCAGAGGGCGAAAACTGCACATCCGCTGAGCCGTTCTTCCTCTCAAAATCGGACCCGCTTCGCTGGGCTCCGATTTTGTTGAAGGGCAAGGGCCAACGGCTCCGTTCCGTTTCCGCCCAGAGGGCGAAAACTCCACATCCGCTGAGCCGTTCTTCCTCTCAAAATCGGACCCGCTTCGCTGAGCTCCGATTTTGTTGAAAGGCAAGGGCCAACGGCTCCGTTCCGTTTCCGCATCCACTGGGGCGGACGCCCTTTTTTGAGAGAGGGCGACGGAGTTGGAAACGGTGAGGAGAGGAAAACGCGGCGCGGCAGTGCGCCGCGTTTCCGCTCTTGGTAGCGGCGACTGGATTTGAACCGGTGACACCCCGGGTATGAACCGAGTGCTCTAGCCAACTGAGCTACGCCGCCATGTTTCCCCGCAACAGGGCACAAAAGATTATATCCAACCAAAACGCGTTTGTCAATAGTTTTTTAACATTCCCCTTTCGCGCCGTAGAATTTGGCGGTTGTGCCCAAAAAAGCCAAGAATTTCCTTGCAAATGCGGGGAAAGTTATTTATAATAAAAGGTACTTTGGGGTCTTAGCCCTGAAAATAAGGTGGTGAAGCAACAAGATGGCGTTAGAAGCAGTAGAGGCCGTGGGCAAGGCGGAGGACCAGGCCCGCGACATCATCGCCCAAGCCCAGGCGCAGGCCAAAGCCATCGTGGCCGAGGCGGAGCAGGCGGGCCGCGCCGCGCTGGAGGCCGCCAGGGCCCAGGCCCAGGCCGAGTGCCGGGAAAAGCTGGCCCAGGCCGACAAGGCGGGCAAGGCCGAGGGAGACAAGGCGTTCCAGGCCGCCCAGAGCCAGGCCCGTGCCCTGCGCGATGCCGCTGAGGCTCGCATGGACGCTGCCGCGGCGCGGATCGTGGAGCGGGTGAAGGAGGTCGGCGCGGGCTAATGGCAATCGTAAAAATGAAGCGGCTGAAGGCGCTGGGCATGGCCGCTGACCGTCAGGAGCTTCTGAAACGGCTCAGAAGTCTGGGCTGTGTGGAGATCCGGGCGCCGGAGGATGTCCCGGAGGACTGGGACTTCCTGGCCCCGCCGGGGCCCAAGGACCTGGACCGGGTCAACACCCAACTCCAGGAGCTGGAGGCGGCGCTGACGGTGCTGAAGACCCACGGCGCCAAGGGCAAGGGCGGCCTCCTCACCCCCAGGCCCCAACTGGCCGAGGCGGAGTTCTTTGACCCCGACCGCTACCGCTCGGCTCTGGCCGTGGCCAGGGAGCTGAACGAGGACCAGCGCAAGCTGACCGCCCACCAGTCCCAGCGGGCCAAGCTGGCGGCGGGGATGGCGGCGCTGGAGCCCTGGTTGGAACTGCCGGTGCCGCTGGACTTTGAGGGCACCCGGCAGACGCGGGCCTGGTTCGTCTCCGTCCCCAAAAACCAACCGCGGGAGACGGTGACGGAAAAGCTGGACGCGGCCACCGAACTCTATGACCTGACCTGGTGCGGCGCGGACAAGGAGAGCCAGTATTTCTTCCTTCTGTGCCACGACTCGGCGGACGAGGAGGTCCAGAGCGCCCTGCTGGACGCGGGCTGCACCCGGCTGAACCTGAAAAACTGGTCCGGCACCGCGGCGGAGTGCCACAGGGCGCTGGAGCAGGAGCTCTCCGAGTTGGACGGCTTTATCCAGGGCCGCCAGTCCGACATTCAGGAGAACATGGCCCGGCAGGAGGACCTGCAGATGGCCCTGGAGCGGGCCCGGCAGGACGCCGAGCTGGAGCGGTCCAAATTGCGGCTGCTGGACAGCGAGAGCACCTTCTTGCTGGAGGGGTGGCTGCCCGCGGAGCGGGAGCAGACGGTGACGGAGGTGCTGAACCAGTACGGCATGGCCTTTGAGCTGTCCGACCCCACCCAGGACGAGTATGACAAGGTGCCCATCCAGCTGAAAAACAACCCGGTCACCGCGTCCATGAACCCCATTACCGAGATGTACTCCATGCCCGCCTACGACGGCGTGGACCCCAACCCCTTGATGGCCCCGTTCTTCATCACCTTCTTCGGCTTTATGATGAACGACATGGCCTACGGGCTTTTGATGGTACTGGGCACGGCCCTCTATATCAAACTGGCCCGGCCCAAGGTGGGACAGCGGAACTTTATGATGCTGTTTTTGCTCTGCGGCGTGAGCACCTTCTTCTGGGGCGCCCTCACCGGCAGTTTCTTGGGGGACTTCATCCCCCAGCTGAGCCAGATCCTGGGGCACCCCGTGGAACTGCCCCACCTGTTCACCCCCATGGACGACACCATCATGGTGATGATCGGCTCTCTGGTCCTGGGCGTGATTCAGGTCTTTACCGGTATGGCCATCAGCGTGGTGGAAAAGTTCCGGCACCACGACCCGCTGGACGCCCTGTTTGATGAGATCAGCTGGTGGATCATCCTGGGCAGCGGCGCGTGGGCCATCCTGGGCGGCGGCACCCCCGCGCTGGTGGTGCTGGCCCTGGGCGGGGCGATGCTCCTGGTGGGCGGCACCCGGAAGAACAAGGGCCTGGGGAAGATCACAGGGGCCGTCGGCATCATCTACAACGGCGTGTCCGGCTTCTTCAGCGACATTTTGTCCTACGTCCGGCTGATGGCCCTGATGCTCTCAGGAAGCGTCATCGCCTCTGTGTTCAACACCCTGGGCGCCACGTTCAACAGCGTGATCCCCTTCGTGCTGATCTCCCTGGTCGGAAACGCCCTGAACCTGGCTTTGAACCTGCTGGGCTGCTATGTGCATACCCTGCGGCTCCAGTGCCTGGAGTTCTTCGGGCGGTTCTATAAGGAGGGCGGAAAGCCTTTCAAACCTCTCGCGGTAGATACCAATTATGTGGAAGTAATTAAAGGAGGAGTAAAAAATGGTTGAGTTCTTTAACATGATGGGCGGTACCGTGGTCGCCGTCCTGGGCGCGGCGCTGGCCGTACTGCTGTGCTGTCTGGGGTCCGCCAAGGGCACCGGCATGGTGGGCGAGGCCGCCACCGGCGTCATCTCCGAGAGCCCGGAAAACTTCGGTAAGTGCCTGGTCCTCCAGGTCCTTCCCGGCACCCAGGGCCTGTACGGCATCGTGGCCTGGTTCTTCGTGTTGCTGCAGATGGGCGTCTTTGGCGGCACCTCGCTGGTGGGCACCATGACCATGGACCAGGGCTTCGCCATCTTCATGGCCTGCCTGCCCATCGCCTTTGGCGGCTTCCTGTCGGCCAAGTACCAGGGCCGCGTGGCCGCCGCCGCCATCAACATCGTCGCCAAGCGCCCCGACGAGGCCACCAAGGGCATCATCCTCTGCGGCATCGTGGAGTTTTACGCCATCTTGTCCCTGCTGGCGACCATCCTGCTGCTGATGTTTGCCATCCCCGGCGTGGGCTGAGGAGACGCCCATGAACGGACTTGACAAAATCACCGGGCGCATCACAGAGGACGCCAAAAAGCGGGCCCAGGACATCCTGGAGGACGCCCAGGCCCAGGCCCAGAGCGTGCGGGAGAACTACGCCCGCCACGGCCAGGACATCCGCGCCGAGCTTCTGGCCCAGGCGGAGGAGCAGGTCTTGTCCCACATCCAGCGCATGAAGGGCGCCGGGGAGCTGGACGGCCGCAAGGAGCTTCTGCGGGTCAAGCAGGAGCTTCTGCAGGCGGCCTTTGACCGGGCTTTGGAGATGCTTCGGGCCATGCCCCAGGCCGAGTACACAGCGTTTCTGTCCGATCTGCTCATTCAGGCCGCGCCCCAGGGCAAGGCGGAGGTCATCATGAACCCCGCCGACCGCTCCAAGGTGGGCAAGGACGTGGTGACCCGCGCCAACGAGACCCTGGGCGCCGGTCTGACCCTCAGCGAAGAGACCCGCCCCATCCAGGGCGGCTTTGTGGTCCGCAGTGGGCTGGTGGAGGTCAACTGCGCGCTGGAGACCCTGGTGGAGCAGGAGAAGGAGGCCCTCTACCCGCAGGTGGCGGCCCTTCTCTTCCCGGCCGGCTGAGCGGTGAGAGGAGGGAGCGCCTTGTCTCGCAAAAAAAAGGACACAGACTATGTGGCCATCTCCGCGCGGCTCCACGCCCTGGAAAACCGTATGCTGACCAAGGAGCGCATGGAACAGCTCCTTGAGGCCCGCGAGGACGCCGAGGTGGGCAAGATCATGGCCGACTGCGGCTACGCCGAGCCCCAACCGCTGACCCTGGCCAACCTGGAGGAGTCCCTGGCCCTTGCCCAGCGGGACCTCTTTGCCGACCTGGGCAAGTCCCTGGAGGGAGAAGAGGCGCTGTTGGATGTGTTTCGCGTCAAGCACGACTACCATAACGCCAAGGCCATCCTCAAGGCCCAGGCGCGGGGCCAGGACCCGGCGCGGCTGTTGGTCAGCGGCGGACGCTACCAGGGGCAGAGGATGCTGGAGGATATGGACAAAGAGACCATGGGGGAGGGCTACACCGCCGCCTTTGCACAGGCGGTGGCCCAGGCCCGGACCCTTTTGGCCGAGACCCAGGACCCCCAGCAGTCGGACTTCCTGCTGGACCGGGCCTGCTACGGCGAGATCCTGCGCGCCGCCGAGGGCACCAAGAGCGAGTTTTTGCTGGGCTATGTCCGGGCCTGTATCGACGCGGTGAATCTCCGCTGTGCTGTCCGGGCCTACCGCTCAGGCAACGGGGCACTGCTGGAAAAGGCCCTGATCGACGGCGGCGCCGTGCCGCCCAGGGACATCCTGGCCCGCGGAAACCAGGACCTTGCCGCCCTCTACCGGGATACGGCTCTGGCGGCCGCGGCCGGTCTGGGCGCGGAGCTTTTGGAGCCCGGCGGCGGGGATATGACCGCCTTTGAGCGAGCCTGTGACGACGCGGTGACTGCCTATGTGGCCAAGGCCCGGCGGGTCCCCTTTGGGGTGGAGACCGTCATCGGCTATCTCTACGCCCGGCTGAGCGAACTCACCGCCCTGCGGATCATCATATCGGGCCGTCTGGCGGGCATCGAAACGGACAAGATCCGGGAAAGGCTGCGTGAGGCCTATGTCTAAATACTCCATCGCCGTCATTGGCGACCTTGCCAGCGTCATGGGCTTCAAGGCCCTGGGGCTGGACGTCCATGTGGTCCAGGATGTGGAGGACGCCCGCAAGGCCCTCCACACGCTGGCCAAGGGCGACGCCGCCGTCATCTATATCACCGAGGCGTTCGCCAGGGAGATGACCGCCGACATCGACCGCTACAAAGAGGCGGTCACTCCCGCGGTCATCCTCATTCCCGGCAAGGAGGGCTCTCTGGGCATCGGCATGAGCAATATGGAGAGTTCCATCATGCGCGCAGTGGGCGCGGACATTCTGTAAGCGAGCGAATTTCACCCGAAAGAAGGTTGAACACTTGAGCGGAAAAATCGTTAAGGTCTCCGGACCGCTGGTGGTGGCCACCGGCATGGCCGACGCCAACATGGCTGACGTGGTCCACGTAGGTCCCCAGCAGCTCATTGGCGAGATTTTGACCATGACCGGCGATGCCGCGTCCATCCAGGTCTACGAGGAGACCTCCGGACTGGGCCCCGGCGCCGAGGTGGTCACCACCGGCGCGCCTCTGAGCGTGGAGCTGGGCCCCGGCATCATCGAGAATATCTACGACGGCATCCAGCGGCCCCTGGAGAAGATCATGGCCCAGGCCGGATCCTGCATCACCCGCGGCATCCGGGTCCCGGCCCTGGACCGGGAGCGCAAGTGGGACTTCGCCCCCGTGGCCAAGGTGGGGGACAAGGTCTCGGCCGGTGACGTGCTGGGCACCGTGCAGGAGACCAGCGTCGTGCTCCACAAGATCATGGTCCCTGTGGGGGTGGAGGGCACGGTGGAGTCCATCGCCTCCGGCGAGCACGTTGTCACCGACGTCATCGCCAAGGTCAAGACCGCCGACGGCGTTCAGGAGCTGACCATGATGCAGAAGTGGCCGGTCCGCCGGGGCCGTCCCTATGTGAAGAAGTTCCCGCCGGAGACGCCCCTGTGCTCCGGCCAGCGCATCATCGACACCCTCTTCCCCATCGCCAAGGGCGGCACCGCCGCCGTCCCCGGACCCTTTGGTTCGGGCAAGACGGTGATCCAGCACCAGCTGGCCAAGTGGAGCGATGTGGACATCGTGATCTATATCGGCTGTGGCGAGCGGGGCAACGAGATGACCGACGTGCTCCGGGAGTTCCCCGAACTGCAGGACCCCCGCACCGGGGAGAGCCTGATGAAGCGCACGGTGCTCATCGCCAACACCTCCGATATGCCCGTGGCCGCCCGCGAGGCCAGCATCTACACCGGCATCACCATCGCCGAGTACTTCCGGGACATGGGCTACGACGTGGCCGTCCTGGCCGA